>JAMPIE010000018.1 GCA_023663135.1 Alloprevotella sp. | reverse complement strand
CTTCCTTGACCAAAAAACGACTCCTGCCGGTCTGAAATTGGGGAGTACTATACTTATTCCAGAAGATTGTTGGAAAATAGCTCCAACAGTGACCATGAATCCGTTTGTCATCCAAAATAAATATACAGCTTGGGCTAACAAGAACAACCTCAATAAATGGATTGTTCTTGGCAGGCTTTCACACGAAACCGGAATATATCGATTTACTTCCGATGAGAGTCGGTATGTCAGCAACAAGGAAGGAGGTGTGTCTTGAAATAGTGATTTAACCACAGCAAGGCACAAAAGAAGCTCCACCTCGGCAAAGGCAGAGCCCCCGTAGAACGTTTTGCAAGTTGTTCATGTGCCATCCATTTACAAGGATTGCGTGTGCAAAGATAATAATAATTATCCAAACACGCAAGGCAATCCTTATATAAAATTTCTTAACACCATTCAAATGGCAAGTTATTAATGACTTAAAAAGAATTTTTTATGAAGAATCTTTTTATGTTTGAGGATGCGTGTATGGATAATTCATCCATTCCATTGCATCCCAAACAACCGAGCAAGAAGAGAAAGCCTGGATATCGCACTGCTGACCTTGTTTTAAACAAGCAAGATATCCTGTCTACTTTGCGATTTACTGATGACGCTATTCCCATACCTGTTGTGGAAAAAGTAGACTCGGTACTCCTTCCCACTATTGCTCTTCCATTCAGTAAAGTAATCAACAAAGCTGCAGCCGATGTACTTGTTGTATTCTACGAACCGGACGTAAACTTTGCAAGGATTTTGCACAATCCCAAAAGATATGTTAGCTGTCTCAAAAAGTTTCCGTACGTAGTTGGGCCGGATTTCTCTCAGAAGATAGGGATGAACCCATTTGTGTGCTTTAGCAACTCATGGTGGAATAAAGCTTTGACTGCGTATTTCCAAAGCTTGGGAATAGCAATGATTCCAAATGCCACTTGGTCAACCCCTGCATCCTACGAATATGCCTTCAAAGGTATTCCCCAAAGATCCGTGATTGCAATCAACAGCAATGGCATCAAGGGCAATGCCGCAGCTTTATATCTCTGGCGCAAGGGATATGAAGAAGCACTACGAGTTCTTGACCCAATTCTCATTATCCGATATGGTGATAAGCTACCTGGAGAAAGAGAAGACATCAGTGTCTATTACGAAAATATTAACCAAAAAAATCTGCGTAATGGGAGCAAACGGGTCGCATGCTAATGGAAGCACACAAAGTGATGCCGGCCAAAGATGGAAGACTATCGGAACTGTTGGCGAAATTCAAGTTATTCAACTTAAAAATCCGACTGTGCCTAATAAACTTCCTGAAGAGAGCCGAACACCCAATCGCATCTATGCAATCTTTAACAAAGACGGCAAAGATGTAAAGGGGATTGCTAAATATGGAGCTGATGGTAAAAAACTGTGGGAGATACATACCACAGACCATGACAATATGGGGCCTCACTATCATCCGTGGAAAGATGGGCGACCAATTCAGATTACGGATGCCAATGGCAAAAAGCGTAATAAGGCCTGTCCTTTGGACAACTACAAGAAATCAATTCTCAATAAGGTAAGAAATTATGGCAACTGAAGAATTAATAACACCTGAAAATGATAACCGCGACTTTGTCGGTTACGACCTCATGGGATTTCCTTTCAACAAGAAATATCCACCAAACAAAAAGAAATACGGAGAGAATTTCTATGGATATCCTACAAAAGGAGAAGGAGTGTTACTGTACGACTTCTGCATAATGGGGTATGATGTAGAGTTTTCCTACAATGGTAAAACTTACTATCTTCTTAATAATGGGGAAGGGATACTCTCTGACAAGACGTTCTCTGAGCGTAAGGAAGTGTTTCCAAACCCAATGGCTCTAGTTGAAAACCTCAAAATCGATGGGACATCACTAATCAAACTGGCTCCCTTCATTGAGGATATCGAACCTGTTTAAAACATGATTATCAAATGCGGCACTGGCTATAAAAGTTGGTGCCGCATTTTTGCATACACTACAACTGAATATAGTTAATTGCTATAGGTTTGTCTGGAGTATGGAATTATAAATCGTTTAGAATTGGCCAAACATATTTGTCACTTCTTGTCAATGGTTGGCATAAGGAATAGGGATACGTATCATAATTGAAACGCATACTCTTCTTCTTTGTGGAATTTATTGATCATATAAACATTCTGAGGAAAATGGAGGATGAAATCATAGCATATTTGAGTATTCACGAGGAAAAAATTCAGCATGAATTTTAGCCAAACAAACCCCAGAATCCGAAATTTATCAAATTTGCATATTGCTGATATACAGCAATATAGAATATTTGCATATAATTGCATTTGTTTGTGTAAAATGCAGAAAAATCAATCGGACAAACAAATTCGAGGTTGTTTATCCGATTGATTGCCTTTTATTTGCAAGCCCAAAGAGGCTCAATATTCGTCCTCGTTGAAGAGGAAATCATCTTTTGTGGGATAGTCGGGCCAAATGTCTTCGATAGATTCGTAAACGTCGCCCTCGTCTTCAATCTCCTGGAGGTTTTCAATGACTTCAAGGGGGGCTCCGGAGCGCTGGGCAAAGTCTATCAGCTCTACCTTGGTTGCGGGCCAGGGAGCGTCTTCGAGTTTTGAGGCAAGTTCAAGTGTCCAATACATTGCTTGATTTTTTCGTTAGTCGGTTGGTTCTATGAGGTTTAGGAGGGGTGTGAAGCTCTGTCTGTGCTTCGGAGTCGCAAAAATACAAAAAAGTGGCATATATGACCGTTTTTTTGAGGAAAAAGCGTAAATGCTTTTTATGCGTGTCGTGTGATGCGTTTATGGTCGAGGGCGGCTACTATGAGGTAGGATATAGCGGATGTGATGGCCATGGGCATGAAGAGAGTGAAGGCGCCGGTCATCTCGGCCACGAGAAACATTGCCATGAGGGGGGCTCTGACAGCGCCTGACATCACTCCGCCCATGCCCATGAAGACCAGGGCGGCGGCAGGGATCTGGGCGGGGGCGATCAGGGCTGTGCATCCGGCAAAACAGAAGCCGACTATGGCTCCGGCAAAGATGGTGGGGGCGAAGTCGCCGGCCACGCCACCACCTGAGTTGGTCACTGCGGCGCCAATGACTTTTACTGCGGCTATGGCTCCGGATATGACCACGGCGGATGCCACCGGACTAAGTCCATGGAGGAGGTGGCCAAGGAGCGAGAGATGGGCTATCGATTGGGGACCTGACCCACCGAGGAGCGAGGCAATAACCTGATAGCCTTCTCCGTAGAGAGCTGGCAGAAAGAATAGAAGTAGGGCTAAGAGGCTGCCTGAGATGATCCATTTGGGCCAATGGTGGAGGTGCTCCAAGAGGTGGGTGATTCGGTTCATGAGTGATGAGTAGTAGGCGGAGTAGAATCCGGATACCACCCCCAAGGGGAGTGCCCAGAGGAGCATGGAGGGGGTAAAGGGGGGCACGATGGCAAAGACTATGTCGGGTGTGAAGCCGCTCAAAGTGTAGGCGGTGACTCCAGCGGCGACGCAAGCTGTGGCCAAGCCCACTACCGAGATGGTATTGAAGCTGAAGGCGAGTACTTCGGCCACGAAGAGAAATCCGCCTATGGGGGCTTTGAAGATGCCGGCGATGCCTGCTCCTGCTCCTATGGCCACCAGAGCTGCCATTCTCTCAGGCGGCATTCTCAGGAAGTGGGCAAGGCGCGAGCCCATGGCCGAGCCGGCGTAGGCTATAGGTCCTTCTGAGCCGGCTGAGCCGCCGAGCCCGAGGGTGATGGCTGCTCCAATGATGGGGGAGAAGGTGGTTGAGAAGGGCATCAATAGCTTGCGAGACACCAGGGCTTCGTTGATGCGGTCGGTTCCATGGTCAATTTCGTTACGCAAAATATAGTGTTGGAACACTCCGGCGAGGATTATACCGGCTAATGGGAGGATGAGGAGCCGCCATGGGGGAGAGTCGGGTGCCAGGCCTAAGGTGGCCATGAAGGATACCCAGGCGGTGATTTTTTTTAGGGCGAAGGCACCGGTGCCTGCAGCGATGCCCAGGCAAAGACATATGCCCACAAAGACCGAGCCCTCGCCTGACTCTTGGCGCAAGGTGAATAGGCTATGGCGCGGGTGGCCATGCTTCTCGATTTGTTTTAGGGTGTCGGTCATGCAAAGACAACGCTCCCCGGCCCTTTTTTGTTTGGGAGACGGGGAGCGATTGATGTAAGCGAGGGTGTGGGAGGGTCACTCGGCGTTAGGGGCGAGGGCAACCTTAACAGCGGTTTCAAGCTCTTCGCCGGTGAGGTCGCGAGCTACGATCGTTCCTTCGGGGTCAAAGAGGATTATGCATGGGATGGCAGGGATACCGTAGGCATCGGTGGCCACTTTTTGGGTGTTGATGATCTGTCCCCAAGGGAGCTCATGGTCTTTTATGGCCTTGATTGTGTTTTCAGGCTCATCCCATACGGCTATGCCGAGCACCTCGAGAGTCGAGTCGGGATAGGATGCATAGATGCGCTTGATGGTCTCGGTCTCACGGATGCAGGGTCCACACCATGATGCCCAGAAATCAACGAGGGTATAGTGGCCGCGACCCACGTGGTCGGACAGTCGCAGGGTGTCGCTGTTGTTGACTATCTCAAAGTCGACAAATTTGTGCCCGGGCGAGGTCTGTTGCTTGGTTATGAGGCCTTGACGGAGGCTCTGCAGACGGGCGCTTTGGGCATAGATAGGATTGGTCTTGAAGGCAGAGTCCATCTGCTCGAGTGAGAGGTCATAGGCATCGGAAATGAAGAGATAAAGCCCTAAGGGATTCCCATTGTTGTCGGCCAATGCTTTGGCCTTTAGGGTCATTGCGGCGGCCTCAATGGCTTCCATCTGGGCGTTGCGGACGGTGTCAGCCACCGTGTCGTTGGTCTTCCAGCAGCGATAGGCTTTCATGAGCGAGTCGTTGGCGTTATTATAAGCGGCCCAGGAGTCGTTGGTTGGTGTACCGGTGGCCACGCGATTGGAGTCGATGACGATGTCGCCGGGCTCGATTACGGCCATGCCTATGCGCTTGCCGTCGAGGTAGAGTCGGCCCATGTAGGCGGTGTCGACATGGGAGGTGAATTTGGCTACGCCGGCGGTAACTATGGCTGAGTCAACGCGAGTGTCGGTGTCATAGTTGGTGAGATAGACCATGTGTCCCTCGGCATCGGCTGCTACGGGAACGGTGAGGGTGAAGTCGCCCCCTTCGGGAGCCGACTCCTTTTGGCCGGAGCAGGCCGCCATGACGGCGAGGGAAGCAACGGCGATGGAATAGAATAGTTTACGCACTGTGGTTATTATTATGGGTTTGTCATGAAAATCAGAAGTGGCGGGTGTCACACTATTAGGTCGAGAGGTAGGTCGCTTATGTCCTTTAGGCGTTTTCCGCTTATGAGAATGTTTAGCATCTCAAGAGCATCTTCAGCGTTGCTGGCTGTTACAGCCTCTATCAGTTCATATAATGCGAAGTGATAAAGGCAGTCAATATCTCCTGTCCCTAAGGCAAGCGAAGCAAGACGTGCCGGTAAAGGTTCTCCGGTAATGACATCGATATGAGGAAGATGGCCTTTTCGATTTCGGATGAGGCCGAGAGCTTCTGTTCCGCTGTTTTGTGCATGGTCACTTCTCATCGTCCATTTTGCGGAAATTGACGCATGAAGAATCGGCAATTTAGAGTATCTTTCCCTCATTGATGTAAGTTTGCTTGATTTGTCATCAACAATTAGGGATGCGTTGTTGATTGTCTCATCCGGCTCGGGGTCCCTATAGATTACTATATCTGGAGCTATGATATAGTCATTGCCGATACAGGTCGCAAGTTGTGAGTCTTCCTTGACTATTGTCTCAAGATACCTCAGATGTTCATATTGAGTGAAACTATAGGTCTTGACACTATTTCGGTTGCCTAATTTCTCCACATGCCATCGACCGGGTCTCAAGTCTTGAAATTTAAGAAATGTGTTAGCCAAGAAATTAGCGGAGACATTTTCGAATCTGGAGCCAATGGTCTGTCCTTCCGCTTTCTGCGACTCGTGTGCTCCAAGCTGCTCTGCAATTGACAAGGCAATGCGTGTTGATAATTTTGAGGAGCTATCAGCATTACTTGCAACACCGTTGGAAATGGTAATGATATGGTCATTTACCAAAGAGCGATGGAATAATCTGCGCTCTTGAGATATAAGGGCCTCCATTTTCTATTCCGTCTGTTTATTAAGGATTGAGGCTATGCTGACAGCAACTTCGCGAGCTACGGGAGGGGGGAATGCATTTCCAATCATTCGGCATGCCAGTGTCTTCTTTTTGCCAAAGCACCAGTCGTCAGGAAAACCTTGAATTCTAGCCAACATCTTGACAGTCAGGCGAGGCATTCCCTCAAAGTCGGCCTCCGGCGCGTTGTCAGCCACGCCTTTTCCATCAATGCCGAGCATAGCCCATGCTTTTTTTGCCCGGGTCGGCCCTAAGTCGGGTCCGCCATGCTTTTTGCTGCCCCCCACGATTGTGGGTGCTGCCTTGTTGGCCTGTAGCCTCCAATCAGCAGCGTGTCTCCATCCTCGGGATGACATTAAATCAAAGAGCGCGTTGCCCACGGTCATTGAATTGTTGGGATTTGGTGGAGGGAAGTCAAATGTGTCATCAAGATCCTTTCGGATGGCTACGATGACAACTCGAGGCCTTAATTGCGGTACACCATAGTCTGAAGCATTAAGCAACTTGAGGTGTACATTATAGTCCATTGACTTTAAGTGGTTAACAATGCTTTCCCTATAGGAGTTGAATTTAGTGTCCAGTAAACCGCGTACATTTTCAATCATTACGGCTCGAGGGTTTATCTCATTAACCAACCTCAGCATTTCGGGGAAGAGATCTCTCTCATCCTCATTGCCAAGTTGCCTGCCGGCAACACTGAATGGGGGACATGGGACACCGCCAGCCAATAGATCAATTCTGTCACGGAAAGGGGTGCCGTCAAAATTACGGACATCCATACATTTTACATCCCATGTAGGCCGGTTGGATTTTAGGCATTCGCAATAGTCTTTCTCATACTCCACCAAGAGAAGATGAGTAAATCCGGCCATCTCTATACCCAGGGCTTGGCCGCCGGCGCCGGCGCAGATTTCCAAAGATGTAAGCATAGTTGTTAACGGGGAGTCAGTTGGTGATAATGCGAAAAGAATCGGCCACTTGCAGATTGGGGAAGCGGCGGCGGTCGTGGTCAAGGCGCTCGCCGTCGAGGGTGGCAGTGATGGCCCGAGGGTTGTCACGGTCTGAGATGTCGTCGCCCCAGTGGTTGAAAATATATGACACGTCTTGGCGGTAGACACCATAAGGGTCTTCACCCAGACGATTACAACCGGCCACATAGGCCTGATTTTCAATAGCGCGAGCTATGAGAAGCTGCTTCCATGCAAAGGCGCGGGCGTCAGGCCAGTTGGCGGGGAAGATTAGAAGGTCATAAGGTCGAGCATCGCTCCATCGATTCCAGACCGGAAAGCGGAGGTCATAGCATATACCCATCATTATCTTCCAGCCTTTGAAGTCTATCACAGGGGCAAGTTCGTGGCCTGGAGTATAGAGCATGGGTTCGCGCCCAAGGATAAAGAGGTGACGTTTGTCGTAGAAGTCAATATGGCCTGATGGAGAGGACATGAAGCCTCGATTGACGAGCTTGCCGCCATCTTTGATAGCCAAAGAGCCCCATATGGCGGTGTCGAGGGATGCGGCCATTTCTCTAATGCGGGTAAGTGAATACCCGTCGGAGGCTTCGGCGTATTGCAGGGCGAGGTCGGGGTCAACGGTGTAGCCGGTGTTGCACATCTCGGGAAGCACCACGATGTCGGGCCTCTCGGCCAGCGACTCGATGACGCTTTGAGCATAGTCGAGATTGGTCTTTGGGTCGCCGGGCTTCATATCTATGGGTATCAGGGAGAGGCGCAAGGATGATGATGGCATGTCAGTCTGCTGAGAATTGGTCGGGATGGCGGCCGGTGTAGGGCCGATAATACTCTTTGACGGCGCGGAGGTCGGTCTCAGCGTCGCCTGTGGGTGTAAAGATCTCGGTGAGCCACACTTCCTTGCGGGCAAAGTCGATGGCACCGAGCACTATGGGAGTGCCGGTCTCATAGGCAATGTGGAGGAAGCCGGTGTGCCATCGGTGGGTGAGAGAGCGTGTCCCTTCGGGTGTGATGGCCAATACGAGGCGCGAGGCTTTGTTGAAGCGATCGATGAGCTGAGCGGTGAGCGAAGGCTTCCCCTTGCCGCGATAGACAGGCACTCCTCCCATGGCCTTAAAAATGAGGCCTAACGGGAAGAAAAACCATGAACTCTTCATCAGGAAGCCTGCTTTGCGCCCCAAGGAGGCATAGGCCAGCTTGCCTATGATGAAGTCGAGATTGGAGGTGTGAGGGGCCACACAGATGATGGCCTTGGGGAGGTCGGGCACGGTGCAGATCACTCTCCATCCCGCCATATGCAGCAGGGCCTTTGCCAGTCCCATCAGGCGTTGGCGGCGGCTTTGTTGGCCTCGCGCTGGGCAGCGGGGAGCTGAGCGTTCATGGCCTTGATGATATCGGCAACCTTCTCGTCAAATTCCTTCACGAGGCGGTGGAAAGCATCGGAGAAGTAGGCGCGTCGGGCTGAGGAGTAGGCGCGGCCATTGTCAAAGTCAGAGGGCACCTTGTCAAAGGAGATGGATACGCGGCTCACGGCATGGTCCTGCAGGCGAGCAATGTCAAGGATGATGGCATCCATGGCGGCGCAATCGATGCCGTCGACATACTGCTCGGCTATCATACACTCGGCGGCGAGTGCGCCACATGTCTCGGTAAGATATTTTTTGAGTTGGCGTTTGCTGGTCATTGTTATGGAGATTATAATTTATGGCTTGAGAGAATATATTCGCGGAAGATTTGAGGAGAGGGGGGAAGGGTGATGGCGGGGCGAGGCATAGAATGGGGCATAGATCCGGGGCGCGTCTTAACGGCCGAGGTAGTGTCAAGGAAGATGCGCGTCGTGGCCTTGCCCGGGGGGAGCATTGCCAGTGCCTGTCGTGCCATGGCCGGTTCAAGAGAGAGGCCTATAGGGAAGCCTGACGTTGGGGTGGCTACGGTTACTGCATCCACGTCGGCTGCCAGAGCGATAGGGTCGTCGCCATAGAGAGCACTCAGTCGCCAGAAATTTGGAGGGACTCCGCGGTGTCCTATGGCCGTCGAGACCTGCCGCGTGGCAAAATATTCATGAAGGATGCAGGGATGGCCTGGGGCATCAGTAGCTATGAAGTGGTCTACGGGTAGTCCCATTCGTTTGGCGATCAAGCCGGCAGTGAGATTGCCGAGGTTGCCGGCTGGGACGGCAATGACCAGGCGGCTCAGGTCGGCATCTGATTGCATCAGTCGAGCATACGCATAGAAGAAATAGATGGTCTGGGGCAGTAGGCGGACCGGGCTGAAGGAGTTGGCGGCAAAGAGATTGAGCCTCGAGGTCACTTCTGAATCGGCAAAGATGGAGCTCACCATGTCGTGACATTCCTCAAAGGAGCCTCTCACCTCTATGGGGATGATGTTGCCGCCGAGGGATGCGAAGGCGGCGAGCTGGGCGCGCCCCGTTGCCCCGCGTGGATAGAGGATATAGACCTTTGTCGAGGGCATGCCAAAGAAGCTGCGGGCTACGGCCTCGCCTGTGTCTCCGGAGGTGGCCAGGATGATGGTGAGTTCTTTGTCGGGGCGATGGAGGTGTCTCAATAGGTGGGCCATGAAGCGGGCTCCAAAATCCTTATAGGAGTGAGAGGGGCCATGGGTGAGTTCCAGAGCGTAGAGTCCGGGAATGGATGGGTCGGGGCACAGCGGGGTGTCAAAGTTAATGGCATCGGTCACTATGGCCTTAAGGTCGGCCGAGGCAACGTCATCGCCAAAGAGGGTGTTGGCCACAACATAGCCAATATCTTTGAGCGACATATCTGCCATGTTGTTGAAGAAGGCGCGGGGGATAACGGGGATGCGCTCGGGCATAAAATAGCCACCATCGGGCGGAAGTCCACGGCTGATGGTCTCAAGCAGACCGGCGCGGCGGCGCGGGTTGGCAGTAGAGTAATAGATCATCAGCGTATGTTGGCAATGGAAATTATGTCGGCAAAGACTCCAGCGGCTGTCACCTCCGCTCCGGCACCATAGCCCTTGATTTCCATGGGATAGTCGTGATAGCGTTCGGTGGTGAGGAGAATGACATTATTGGAGCCTTCAAGATGATAGAAGGGATGGGAGGAGTCGACTTGCTCAAGCCCCACTGACAGGCGCCCGGCATCCATGCGTGCCACGAAGCGAAACCTCTTCCCCTCGGAAGCCCCTTTGGCTCTGGCCCGTTCCATCTCGGTATCGAGCGGACTGAGTGCCGCATAGAAGTTCTCGAGCGAGCCCTGGAAGAGCTCGTCGGGGATAAAGAGGCGCGCCTCCACATCAGCTCGGTCTACGCGGTAGCCGGCCTCGCGAGCCAAGATCACAATCTTGCGGATTACGTCGGCCCCCGAGAGGTCGTCGCGAGGGTCGGGCTCGCTATATCCCTCCTCGCGAGCCATGCGTATGGCCTGCGACAGAGGGATCTGTTTATTCATGGTATTGAAAATATAGTTGAGGGTGCCCGAGAGCACGGCCTCTATCTTTATGATGCGGTCGCCCGAGTTGATCAGGTTGTCAATGGTGTTGATGATAGGGAGGCCGGCCCCGACGTTGGTCTCGAAGAGAAACTTCACGTCGCGCCGCCGGGCAGTGTCCTTAAGCAGGAGGAAACGGTCATAATTGTCACTGGCCGCTCGCTTGTTGGCCGCCACTACGTTGACATATCGGTCGAGTAGCATAGGGTAAAGCCCGGCTATCTCGTCGCTTGAAGTGCAGTCGACAAAGACGGTGTTGTATAGGTTCAAGCCTAAGATTTCGTCAAGGATGAGCTGAGGCGAGGCCTTCAGAGGTGATTCGTCGAGTCTCCGGCGCCACCCGTTGAGCGATATCCCTTCGGGGTTAACTATCAGCTTGCGGGAATTGGCTATGCCCACAACCCTTATTTTAAGGGCCTTGGACTGGAGCAGACGCTCTTGCTGGGAGGCTATCTGCTCAATAAGGTGACACCCGACATTGCCAATTCCCACTATAAAGAGGTTGAGTAGGCGAGTGTCAGAGAGGAAAAAACTCTCGTGGATAAGATTGAGTGCCTTGCGCTCGTCGGCCAGATTGACCACAAATGACAGGTTGGTCTCCGAGGCGCCCTGAGCACATGCCTTGACGTTGATACCGTTGCGCCCAAGGGTGTTGAACAAGCGGCCGGCCACTCCGGCTTGCCGCCTCATATTCTCGCCTACGATGGCTATCGTGGCCAGATTGCGCTCCACACGTATGGGGTTAAACTCACCCGTCTGGAGCTCGGCGGCAAACTCATTTTCGAGAGCACTCACGGCTCGGTCGGCATCGCTGTTGCGAACGGCAAACGACGTTGTGTTTTCCGACGAAGCCTGGCTCACCATGAAGACGCTCACGCCATTGCGCGTCAAGGCGTTGAATATGCGAGCATTTATGCCTATGATGCCCACCATGCCCAGGCCCGAGACAGTGATGAGACAAGTGTCGTTGATTGACGATATGCCCCTGATGGCCTTCCCCGGAGCCTCGGGAGCTTCTAAGGCGGGGGTATCTGAGATCAGGGTGCCGGGAGCCGAGGGGTTGAAGGTGTTTTTGATGAGGATCGGTATGCTCTTGTGAAACACCGGATAGATCGTAGGAGGATAGATCACCTTGGCCCCATAATTACAGAGCTCCATAGCTTCTATAAACGACAGATGAGGTATCACGTATGTGCCCTGCACCTGACGCGGGTCAGCTGTTAAGAAGCCGTCAACGTCGGTCCATATCTCCAGGCATGAAGCCCCCAAGGCGGCGGCCAAGATGGCAGCAGTATAGTCGCTCCCTCCGCGCCCGAGGTTGGTAATCTCGTTGTCACGCTCTGAGGCGGTGGCTATGAAGCCTGGCACCAGCGCCACTCGCCCGGCCGCCAACACTGTCGGGGTAAAAGCCTCAGCTATCGCCCTGGCTGTGGCCTCTGTGTCAAGCACGTGCTTGTCAAATTGGTCGACGGTCTTGATAAATTGACGCGAGTCAAGCAGAGTGGCCGAAGGGAGGATATGCTCTATAATGGTGGATGACAGGCGCTCGCCATAGCTCACGATGATATCAAGCGTGCGAGGCGAGAGGTCGCGTATGAGCGACACTCCTTTATATATATTTGAAAGCTCGTCGAGGAGGGCGTCAACGCGAGCCATCACCTCGCCGCGCTCCCGGGGCTCTTCTATCATGGCTGTCACTATCTTATGGTGACGCTCTATTATAGACTCAAGCTCCCCCACATATGCGGCATTGGCCTCCGAGGCCAGGCGCGCGGTGGCTATGAGCTTGTCTGTAATGCCTCCAAGAGCCGACACCACTACTATGAGCGGCTCCTCAGGGGCGGCGGCAAGATAGTCGGCCACTATCTGCCTGACGTTGGCCAGGGACTCGACAGTACCGACAGACGTGCCGCCAAATTTCAATACCTTCATTTGCAATGATTAGGCAGGTGGTCAAACATTCATGGTTACACTCTTGTGGCTGAGAAGCCTCAAGGTCTTTCCCGGCAAAGATAATCATTCTTTTTGCCATGGCAAAATATTGGACGCGTCATCGCCCCATGAATTTGCGTTACCACGGATTTGTGGTCGTTATTTATGGAAACCAATCATCCCGGAGGGCCATAGGCTACAGAAGTGTAATCGGTGCCGACAGTGACGTGACAAAAGATGCATAGCCAAAAAACGTTGTCGGAGGAGATTCGGCGCGTGTCATCATCCTGATCAACTGACCCTTTTTTGGCATCTTTTCCAGCTCAATTTAGTCATGCAGCTTGCTACACTCCTGCACTTTCGCCAAAAAATCTGCACAAAAAAATCCTGAGAAATTCTTTGCCGACTTATTTTTTTACGATTACTAAAGTTCCTTGGCTGTATGATTGCCGCTGTCAGGTAGCGATGGAGACGTCCAACCGTTAGCTTATGCCCATGACAGACGAAGGAGATGAAAAGGGGCGGCTGCAATGATGCAGCCGCCCCTCTCGTTATGATATGACGTCTCGTAATCAGAGCACCACGCCGGCTTGGCTGGTGGGGTTCTGAGTAATCTGCCCGGGATAGGCGTTGATGGCGTTCTGGGGGATGTAGTAGACCACGCGATAGTCAGTGGCCTCAACCTCGATGCTCTGGGTGTGGGCGCCGGGATAGTGGCGAGTGAGGCGACCGCCGTTGCGGAACACGTCGTAGCTTCTCTCGGCCTCGAAGGCGAGTTCGAGGGTGCGCTCCTTTTCGATGCGCTCGGCAGCATTGGAGGCGTCGAGAGAGTCGTAGGCCCCATTGGGGATAGCGCGGGTACGGACGGTGTTGAGGTCGGCGAGGGCCTGGCTATACTGACCGAGCTTGGCGTAGGCCTCAGCGCGGTTAAGGTAGATTTCACCAAGGCGAGAGATCATCGGGGAGAAGAGGTGGGAGTCTTCGGTCTCGCGGCTCTGCTTGTTGATGTAGAACTGGGGGTTGGCTCGGTTGAGGGTGATGTAGTTGTCAATGACGGCGCGACACTCCTGACCATTGTAGTTGATGGTATAGACCTGCTGCTCGGCGTTGACGGGCTTGCAGGTGTAAGAGCCGTTGGCGTCGGTGGCAGTGAGAGTGCCATCGGCGTTGGCAGTGAAGCCGAGCTGAGCGTAGTTCACATCGCCAGAGGCGTTGGTGAAGGTGAAGCGGACAACTTCCTTATCCTCATATGTGGGCTCGATGTAAGCAGCGCGGGCGTCGGAGAAGGTGGAGGTGCGCCAGTCGTTTCGGCCGGTCTCGTCGAGGAGATCGATATACTTCTGAGAGGCATACATCTCGCCCCATCCCATGCCGCCGATGTTGGCATACATACCTCCTACGCCATAGTAGTGGTCATAGCCGGCAAACTCGGAGGCGAGGCGCTTCACAGCGAAGATAGCCTCGGGATTGGCCTCGGGAGCGGGCTTGATATACTCCATGATGTTGTCGTGGGAGCGGAGGGCATAGTTGCCGGAGTTGATTACCTTGTCGGCATACTCGACAGCCTTCTGTGCATACTCGCGATTGGGGTTTTCAAAAGTGCCGCTCATATAGAGGTAGACACGAGAGAGGAGAGCGTTGGCGGCGCCGACAGAGGGGCGTGATGCACCCTTGTCTTCGGTCATGAGCTGAGCGGCCTTTTCCAGGTCGGCGATGATGAGTTCATAGTTCTCCTTGACAGTCTTGCGATCGGAGAGGAAGAAGTCGTTGGAGAGAATGTTGTCGGGGGTGCCGTTAACAACGGGAACGCCAAGGTTGCGATCGGGAGCCTGGTAATAAGGACGGCCATAGGCGCGGACGAAGTAGAAGTAGAGCATGCCGCGCATGTAGTAGCATTCGCCGAGGGCCTGGTCGATGGAAGCACTCTGGCCCTCTTCAAACATGTTGATGATGTTGGAGGTCTGAGCGATGGCCTTGTAACCGCTGTTCCAGAACTGGTCGAGGCGGTAATTGTTGGGGGTTCGGGCGAAAGAGATAAACTCAAAGAAGGCATCGGTGGAGTAACCGCGGATGGCCACGTTGTCGCCGGCATACTCGCCGCAGCGATGCATGGGGTCGCTCCAAGAGCCGAGCTGGGCATAAGCGCCATTCATGAGGGCATCGAGATAGTCGTCGGGGTTTTGCTTGATTTGCTCCGAAGACATCGAGCCGTAGGGCAGGCGCTCCACGTCGCAGGAGGTCTGGCCAAGGGCCAAGGCTGCCGCAGCTGCCAGGAAAATATATTTAGCTTTTTTCATTGCTTATATTTGGTCGAGAAAGGAGTGGATGATTAGAGGGAGACGTTGAGGCCAAGGGAGAAGCGGCGGACTGAGGGATAAACGCCGGGGCCGGTGGAGCCCATAACAGTGCCGCCGGAAGCGGGGAGCTCGGGGTCAACGCCAGAGTACTTGGTGATGCAGAAGATGTTTTCGGCAGAGAGGCTGACGCGGAAGTTGCGGACGCCCCAGTTGGCGGGGAGGGGAAGAGTGTAGCCGATGGTGAGGTTGCGAAGCTTGAGGTAGTCGCTATCCTCGAGGTAACGGCTTGAGGCCTTGTTGCCCTGGTCGGTGTTGTTGTAGACAGCGCGGGGGTGAGTGGCGTTGTCGCCGGGCTTCTCCCAGCGGGTCCAGTCGCCCTGGAGCTTCATCTGGTTGCGGTCGGTGTAGGCGCCGTCGGAGTCATACTCGAGGCGAGAGTAGTTGTAAATCTTGCCGCCGATAGAGAAACCGAAGGAAGCTGAGAGGTCAAGGTCTTTCCAGCGGAGCTGGGTGTTGAAGGCACCAAAGACTTTGGGGTTGAAAGTGCCGAGCTTGACCTCATCGGCCTTGGCATAGCTGTCGGTGATGACACGGTTGCCGTTCTCGTCGGTGGTGTACCAGAGGGGCTTGCCGTCTTCGGGGCGTACGCCAGCCCACTCGCGGCCATAGTAAGTGTCGATAGGCTGACCGACCTCGAGGACACGGTTGATGGAGCCGGCGATGCCGGAGCCGTCGGAGATGATGACGGGACGTACCTCAGTGCCACCCTTACCGTCGCTCTGAGCGAAGAGCTCGCGGAGCTCATTGGAGTTGTGGGCGAGGTTCATGTCCATGCTCCAGGTCCAGTCTTTAGTAGCGATAATGTCGCCACCAACGTTGAACTCAACACCGGTGTTGCGCATCTTACCTACGTTGCGGTAGATAGAGGTGACGCCTACGAGGCCGGTAACAGGCACGTTGTAGAGGATGTTGTCGGTGTTTTTGATATAGAAATCAAACGAGGAGCGGAGACGCTCGTTGAAGAAGTTGGCATCGAAGCCGACATCGAAGGTGAATGTACGCTCCCAAGTGAGGTCTTGGTTACCGATAACGCTGATGAGAGCGCCGGCAGAGCCGTCGTATTTCACGCCGACGGAGTAGAGGTCATACTGTGGATAGAGCGAAGAGGGTCGGTTCCCGACAGAGCCGTAGGAAGCGCGGAGCTTGAGGTAGTCAACCCAAGAAGCATCAAACCAGCTTTCGCGGTTGATAACCCAGCCGGCGCTGACACTCCAGAGGTTGCCCCAGCGCTTACCGAGGTTGGAGGCGCCATCGCGACGGAAAGAGGCATCGAGGAGGTACTTGTTGTCGTACATATAGTTCCACTTGGTGAAGTAGGAGCTAACGGCCTCTTGGCTGATGGAGCCGCCGACGGTCTCGGGGTTGGCGGTAACGGATAGAATTTGGAACCCGGGGATGAAGCCGGTGCCGACGCCCTCGATCCAGTTGTAGGTGTAGTCGCGATACTCATAGGCGATAAGGCCATTGAGCTTGTGCTTGTCGCCGAAGGTCTTGTTGATGAGGAGCTTTTGGTTGGTAGACTTGCGAGTCCAGCTCTGAGAGTTTTCGCTTATGCGGCCTTCGACGCCTTCGCCGCTTGAGGAGCGAGGGTCGGTGTAACCATGGTAGCGGTAGGTATTGTAGCGGTAGGCATTAACGCTGGAGAAAGTGAGCCAATCGGTGATGTAGACGTCAAAGTCAAATGAGCCGTTGAACTCGTAGTTGTCGTTCTTGCCGTAGTTGCCGTAGTCGAGGTCGAGGAGGTAGTTTGTCGACGAGGCGTTCCACCATCCGCTGTAGCGATGAGGAGCGAAAGAGCCGTCTTCGAGGTATGGACTATCCCAGGGCATTGAGGAGTACATGGAAGTGACGGAGCGCTGACGGTCGGTAATCTTGCGCTTCGAGCCTTGGAGGGTGGGGCGGATGCTGATCCACTTGGCGGGACGGAAATCGGTGGAAGCGCGGAAGGAGTATTTGTTGAAGTTATAACCCTTCACGGCACCGCTCTCATCGTAGTAGCCAAGAGAGAAGTAAGAGCGGAGCTTCTCGGTGCCGCCTGAGATGGCGATGTGATAGTCCTGAGCGAAGCCGGTGTGAGTGGCAGCATCCCACCAGTCGAAGTTGCGGTTGCGGAGCTCGGGGGTCCACATGGGGATAGTAGCGAGCTTGTCGGCGCCCTGCATGGAAGCATAGTAGTCATAAAGCTCAGCTCCGTTCATGACCTCAAGGCGGCCATTATTGAGGCGAGAGATGCCGAGCTTGACAGAGGCGCTGACGTTCATAGTGCCGTCGGAGCCTTTCTTGGTGGTAACAACGACAACGCCGTTAGCGCCGTCGGCACCATAGATGGCGGTAGAGGCAGCATCCTTAAGGAGGGTGATAGATGCCACATCGTCGGGGTTGAGGTCACCCGCAGAGGTGCCCACGTTAACACCGTCGATAATCCATATGGGGGCGGTGGAGCCGGAGAGGGAGGCCTGACCGCGAATGACTACAGCAGCGCCGGAGCCGGGCTGGCCGGAGCCTTGAGCCACGTAAACGCCGGCAGCCTTACCATTAAGCATATTGGTAAGGTTGGGGGTAGTTACATCTTTGAGCTTGTCGTCTTTAACAACAGAAAGAGCGCCTGTTAGGCTCTCGCGGGTCTGAGTGTTATAACCCATCACTACCACCTCGTCGAGGCTTGAGGCGGCGGGCTGGAGAGCGATGTTGACATTCTGGCCGGTCCAAACGAGCTTGGCATCGTTGTAGCCAATGTAAGAGACGGTAAGAGTAGAGCCAACCTTAACGTTTTTAAGGGTAAACTTACCATTAACATCGGTGACGGCCACGGCCTTGTCGTTACCAACGACACGTACAGTGGCGCCAATCATGGGTTCGCCGGTGTTGTCAATGACAGTTCCGGAACATGTGGCATCGGACTGCTGCGCCTCAATAGCGAGGGGCTCGGCAGGGGCAGCCATCATGGCAGGAGCCGCCAATGCAAGCAAAGCGGCACCCAGCAGTGGATTCTGATACTTTTTCCTCATATGAATGATAGATGATATATAGATTTATCGGACAAATACTTAAGACATTGGCCCCTGAGCCAATGGGGATGATTGGATAATTACGAGGCAAAATTAAGTGAAATAGTGTTTATAGGGAGGGCGTAGATTGTTAATAAGCGTTAAATATGTCATATAACATATTTTGGACTGTAACCGATATTCCTAAGAAATCCTCTTGTCCGGAGGGGGAGAAATCCTGACAGAGAAGCAACGTAGATAATCCCCGGATTATCCCGGGATTATACTGGAGGAAGGATATCAGAGAAATCCGGAAGCGTCGAAACGCAATGGAAGAAGCGGAATACAGTATGGCTAACGCGGCCCCTACTTCTCGCGGGGAGATTTGGAGCATGAGGGGGAGAGGGGGCAGTCGGAGCAGGCGGCATCGCGGCGGGAGGAGCGGCGAGGGGAGCAGCCGCAGTTGCAGCCGGAGCGGCGTGATGAGGTGCGCCGCAACCACTCTACGGCACGCCAAATGCAGAGAGCCACGACAGCCACAACGGCAATCCATTGGACGGTAAGCTCGCTCATAAGAGTGGGAGTAGGGAGTGGATGCGGGTAAGCTCCTGCTCGAAATTTGGGGTGAGGATACCCTTGCCGCGGACCTGGACAATTTCATCGAATGACCAGAACCGGACTTGAGACACTTCGTCGGGATCGGGCGAGAGGGTTAGGCCGTCGGGGGCGGCTTCGAGGATAAAAACATTGACGAGCTCGCTCTCGCGCTCGCTCTGCCAGACGTAACGGCAGAGCATGCGGGCACCGGAAGCATCGATGCCGAGCTCCTCTCGAGACTCGCGCAGAAGCGCATGGGCTATCTCCTCGCCGGCGTCGACATGGCCGCCTACGGCGGTGTCCCAGCGTCCGGGCTGGATGTCCTTAGCCAAGGAGCGACATTGGAGAAGAATAGAGTCGTGGGCCGGGGTGATGACATGGAGGTGGACCACAGGATGGAGCAGATGGCTCCGGCCATCGTGGCACACGGCCCGGGAGGCGGAGCCGATCACATTGCCGTCGGGGTCGACGATGGGAAACAATTCGTTATGGTCAAGACGTGGCATTATGATTTTTCTTTAATTTACGAGCAAGCTCGCCAGGCTTGAGGTCGGCAGGATAGTCGGTGAAAGGAGCAACGAAGCGACATCCCTCGGCATAGCGGGAGCAACCATAGGCTGCCCGGCCCTTGAGGAGATGGCCTTGACCACAGAGAGGGCATTTAACCTGAGAGAGCGAGCGGATGGGGGCAGCCCGCTTCTTCTTCGGAGCCTCAGCTTTGAGTGTCTCAGCCTTGGAGGGGACGGGGATATCGGCCACGATGCGGCGTGAGGAATTGTCGGACAAGACGCTCATGACAATGTCTGACACCATCACCTTGAGCTCGTTGATAAACTCGGAGGGGGAATATTCGCCACGTTCAATGCGACGGAGCTTATTTTCCCATAGGCCGGTGAGTTTTGCACTTTTGAGAAGCTCTTCCTTGATGGTGGCAATGAGGTCGATGCCGGCCTGACAGGGGACGATGCTCTTGCGCTCGCGCTTGATGTAGCCCCGCTTGAAGAGAGTCTCGATGATGGCAGCGCGAGTGGAAGGGCGACCGATGCCATTTTCCTTCATGGCCTCTCGGAGAGCTTCGTCGTCTACAGTGCGACCGGCACCCTCCATCGCCCTAAGGAGCGAGCCCTCGGTGTAAGGCTTAGGGGGCTGGGTGGTCTTCTTGACCAACTCAGGGGAGTGAGGGCCTGACTCGCCGGCTACGAAGTCGGGCAAGACACGCCCCTCGTCGTTGTCTTCGGAGGCCTTGACCGGATCGGGGGAGAGGACAGCTCTCCAGCCCGGGGCATCGATGATCTTGCCGGTGGCCTTGAAAGGGATGTCGACAGAATGGGCAGAGACGACGGTCTGAGAGAACTGACAGTCGGGATAGAAGGCGGCAATGAAACGGAGAGCTATAAGATGATAGAGCTTGCGCTCGTCACCGGCCAGCGTGGAGGGAGACTCACCGGTGGGAATAATGGCATGGTGGTCAGTGACTTTAGCATTATCGAAGACACGCTTGCTCTTGGGAATGCGAGTCGAGAGGATGATCCCGGTCTTGTCGGCATAGGGGGTCATCTTGCGGAGGATCTCGGGAATCTTGGGGTAGATGTCCTCAGAAAGATATGTGGTGTCGACGCGAGGGTAGGTGGTAACCTTCTTCTCGTAGAGCGACTGGATGAGCTTGAGAGTAACGTCGGCCGTCCATCCCCACTTCTTGTTGGCCTCGACCTGGAGAGATGTGAGGTCAAAGAGGCGCGGAGGGGCTTCGCGACCGCGTTTTTTCTCGACTGAGTCGATGACTAAAGGCTGACCGGAGACCTTGTCGAGTGCCATTTGTGCATCCTCGACGGACTTGAATCGGCCGGCTCCGGAGTTGAAGGGGGTTTCGCGATAGGTGGTCTTAAGCTCCCAGAAATCTTCAGGCTTGAAGTCAACGATCTCTTGATGGCGCTTGACGATGAGGGCGAGAGTTGGGGTCTGGACACGGCCTATGGATAGCACCCGGCCGGGCTCAGAGTATCGAAGAGAGTAGAGACGAGTGGCGTTCATGCCGAGCACCCAGTCGCCGATGGCCCTTGACAGGCCGGCATAGTAGAGATTATCAAAGTCGGCTTGCGGGCGAAGAGCCTTGAACCCCTCACGGATGCTCTCGTCGGTGAGGGATGAGATCCAAAGGCGCCTGACAGGGCAAGAGATGGAGGCCTTTTGCATGACCCAACGCTGGATAAGCTCGCCCTCTTGGCCGGCATCGCCGCAGTTGATGACCTCGTCGGCCTGCTTAATAAGACTCTCGATTACAGCAAATTGATGCTTATAATTGTCGATGTCAATGAGCTTGATGCCAAAGCGCGGGGGAATCATAGGAAGGGATCCGAGGCTCCAACGCTTCCATAGGTCGGAATAATCGTGGGGCTCTTTAAGGCAACAAAGGTGACCAAAAGTCCAGGTCACCTTATACTCTCCGCAGTCGATGTAACCGTCGCGCTTGGGAGCAGACGGGCCGGCGAGGATATTGGCAATGTCGCGAGCTACGGATGGTTTCTCCGTGATGCAGACCTTCATTATATATCTTATTTATAATGCGTGTTCCCGTTATTGGCTCTACGAGGCATGGGGGATTGTGGATTGGTCTTGCGGACGGTAGCGCCATAGAAGCCGTTGGGGTGAACTATCCTTAGAAAATAAACATCGGATTTTATCAACGGAGGGAAATCTATTTCAATGGGGATATCGCCGTTGTCTTCAAACTGGAAACGACGAGTAAACTCGAAACCGTCGATATCCGTGGCTTCATGTTCTTTGAGGCTTGTCCCGGGAGCTACTGAATAGACATCGGGCTTAATAAAGAAAGAATCTATGCGGAATGATGTGTGGGGAGTCCCGTAGATATGTCCGTAGACGCGCGCCAGGTCGGAACGGAAATCGATGGAGTCAATCTGAAGCGTTACGGGCATTAGCTTGGAACTTGATGAAGTGTTATAGCCTCGGATAATCTCGGCTCCGACTGTCAGCGCCGATGAGGCAAAGAGTAAGAACGCGAGGAGGGCGTAAAGGGATGTTTTCATTGCCTGGAAGGTAAAAGTCGTCTGTTTTTGCTATTAACACTCGGTCATGACAGACTGTTCTTGGCTTTGTTCCAAAGGGAGTCCATCTCGGAGAGAGAGAGGTCGGTGATGTTGCGGCCTTGGGCCTTGGCCTGCTCCTCGATAAAAGTGAAACGTCGGATAAACTTGCGGCAGGTGCGGTCAAGGGCAGTGTCGGGGTGGATGCCGTAGAGGCGCGAGGCATTGACGAGCGAAAACAGGAGATCGCCCATTTCCTCTTCCATGCGGCTAAGGTCGTCGGGCATGAGCTTCCCTTTCCCGTCGTGGGCAGCGGCCTTTGCCTCAGCCTCAAACTCGCCCGTTTCCTCCTTGACTTTGTCCCAGACCTGGTCGGCGTTGTCCCAGTCAAAGCCCACGTTGGCGGCTTTCTCCTGGATACGATATGCCTTGATGAGGGCTGGGAGGCCTGAGGGGACGCCGGAGAGGACGGTCTTGTTTCCTCCCTTTTCCTTGAGCTTAAGCTTCTCCCAGTTGTTGGAGACCTGAGAAGCAGTCTCGGCGGTAGCGTCGCCGAAGATGTGGGGATGACGGTAGATGAGCTTCTCGTTGAGGCGGTCGGCCACGTCGGCGATGTCAAAAGCCTCCTTCTCTTCCCCTATCTTGGCATAGAAGAGGACATGGAGCAAGACGTCGCCGAGCTCCTTGGCAATGTTGGCATTGTCGGAGGCTATGAGGGCATCGGCCAGCTCATAGACCTCCTCGATGGTGTTGGGGCGAAGTGACTCGTTGGTCTGCTTGCGATCCCATGGACATTCTACGCGAAGACGGTCGAGAGTGTCGATGACACGCCCGAGGGCCTCAATCTTTTCTTGTCGGGTCTTCATTGTGCAGCAAATTTCTTGATGCCGGAATCGAGCCATTCGGCAAATTTTTCAACGCTCTCGTCGTAATAATACGGAGAGGCGAGAGGCTGACCGTTGCCATTGACCATCACATAATATGGCTGAGAGTTGGCAGCAAACTTATGACGCTGGAGAAAGCTCCACTTCTCGCCAACGGTGGATAGGCGGATAGACTTGCCGCCGTCCTCGACGGTGATGGGCTCGGAAAGGGCCGTCTTGTCGTCGACCATGAGCTTGATTAGCACAAAGTTGTCGCGGATGATAGAGGAGATCTCCTCAGTGTCAAATACGGCCCCCTCCATCTTGCGACAGTTGACGCAGCCATAGCCTGAGAAGTCGATGAGGACGGGGCGACCGCTCTCAGCGGCAAAGGCCATGCCCTCGTCATAGTCGTCATATTCGCGGAACTGGCCGCCGGCATAGAGGTTGAAATCTTGAGTGTAAAGCGGGGGGACGAAGGCGCTGACGCTCTTGAGGGGAGCACCCCAGAGGCCGGGGAGGAGATAGACGGCAAAGGCGAGCGAGATGAGGGCCATGAAAAATTTCATGATGCCCACATGCTCTTGGGGAGAGTCGTGGCTGAAACGAATCTTGCCTAAGAGGTAGAGGCCTAAGAGAGTGAAGATAACCACCCAGAGCGAGACAAAGACCTCGCGGTCGAGGATGCCCCACCCATAAGCCAAGTCAGCCACGGAGAGGAACTTAAGTGAGAGGGCAAGCTCGAGGAAGCCGAGGATCACCTTGACAGAGTTGAGCCAACCGCCGGAGCGGGGCATACCCTGAAGCCAGGAGGGGAAGACGGCAAAGAGAGTGAAAGGGATGGCCAGGGCCAGGGCAAAAGCGCCCATGCCAATGGCCGGGCCGGCGATGTTGCCGTCGCTGGCAGCCTCGACGAGGAGAGTACCAATGATGGGGCCTGTGCATGAGAACGAGACAAGAGCCAGGGTGAAGGCCATGAAGAAGATGGAGAGGAGCCCGGTAGTGGTCTCGGCCTTGGAGTCAACGCTGTTGCTCCACTTGGAGGGGAGCTTGATATCAAAGGCACCGAAGAAGCTGATGGCAAACACCACGAGAAGCAGGAAGAATGCGAGATTGAAGACAGCGTTGGTGGCGAGGTCATTGAGCTTGGAGGCACCGAAAATGAGGGTAATGGCCAGGCCGAGGACAAGGTAGATCACGATGATGGCAACACCATAGGTGAGGGCATCGCGAATGGCCTTGCCTCGCTCCTTTCCGCCCTTTTTGAGAAAGAAGCTGACAGTGAGGGGAATCATGGGCCACACGCAGGGGGTGAGCAGAGCCACGAGACCACCGACAAATCCCCAAAGAAAGATATACCACCAGGGAGCACCATTGCTGAGGTCGGCAGCTCCGGCAGCATCAGAGGCCGAGAAAGCCGAGAAGTCGACGGGCGTCCAGAGATCAGTGGGCTCGGCATTACCCTGATTCTGAGCCTCTGGGGCAGGAGACTCGCCGGAGGGAGCCGGAGCCGACGCGCCGCCCGAGAAAGAGAAGGGCTCGCGTGAGGGGGGGATGCAGCTCTCGTCGTTACATCCTTGGAAGAGGATGCTCCCCTCGATGCGATAGCTGTCGGCAGTAATGCGGAAGGGCTGAGAGAGGGTCACGTCGTCGGTCCACCAACCGAGCTTGAGGTGAAACACCATATCGACCTTCTCTATCGGGGGCTCGGAGGAGGAAAGCTCGCCGATGAGCTCCACGCCTTCAAGCACGTCATAGGTGATGGATGTGGGATTTGGCCCCCCCTCGGGGAGACTGGTGGAATAGAGATGCCAACCGGGCTCTATAGTGGCCGAGTAGGAGATGACACCCTCGGTGGGGGAGGTCATCTCCACCTTGGAAGTCCAGGTAACAGGGTCGAGTATTTGGGCCTTGGCGGCAAGGGCCAGGCAGATGATGGAAAGAAACGATAGCAGGCGGAGCTTCATGCTTATGATTGGGGGGAAGGACGTGATTTTTTGACAGATGTGAGGCTCAATTATGTTCAAGGCGGCGGACGGTCTTAAAGAGGGCCTCAGTGACGGGTGGCGCACATGTGTTATCGTCGCAGGCCATATAAGTCACCTTGGCCTTGACGCGTGGATTTTGCTTGCCGCGCTTGATGTTGAAGCGTACAGAGAAAGTGACCGGCTTGTCCCACCAATTGAGGTTGATGCCAAACATGGGGTCGGCCACGGTAACAGGCTTAATGGAGGGCTTGAGCTCGCCCTTAAACTCAAGGCCGGTAGAGCCGGAGAGGTCGATCTTGGTGGGCTGTGGGCCACCGGCGGGGAGGTCGGTGCCATAGAGATGCCAACCCTCCTGAGGAGTGGCGGTGATCATGAGAGTGCCGGAATACTCATTGGACATACGGGTAGAGATAGTCCATTTGACGGGGCGCTCTTGAGCCGGCTGCTGAGCCTTGGCCGAGAGACCCAAGAAGAAAAGAGCCAGGAGCGATATGATGCGAATTGCTTTCATACAGATGAAAAATTTTGGCAAAGATACTCATTTTTGCCGAGAAAACCTTGCAAGAGGATGGAGCCTTAACAAGTATTAGCGCAAAACCGAAAAGTTTTTCTTACCTTTGGTGTCACATTTCAATCAGAATACAAATGACCTATCATTATCATACCATGAAGAGAAAGCTGTGTATAGCGGCGGCTTGCGCCTTGATGCTTCCCCTGACGGGGATAGCTCAGGAGGTAGACCTGACCAAATATCCCGACTATTCCACCAAGACCAATCCCAATCCAGCGCTGATGATCTATGGGCGCGGAGTGGGAAACGTTGAGCCCGGAGCAGCCATCCCCTCTCGCTCGAGCAGGCCCGACCATGTAGACAACGGCAAGACCAAATATTTTCCGCCGGTCTTTAACCAGCATGGAGGGTCGTGTGGATCGGCCTCGCGCATCAGATATATGTTTACCGAAGAGCTGGCATCATATCGCGACGTTGATGCCAAACTCGACGAAAACAACTATCCGACCCACTTTGTGTGGCTCTTGACCAACGGCAATTCGGGCAAAAACGAATTTGTCCAATATATAGGAGTACCCTCGGCTGCCGAATATGGCGGTCAGACCTACTCCAGCCTCTTTGGCGGGCAGGTGGAGACCAACAACGACTTTGGGTGGATGAACGGCTATGACAAATGGCTGTCGGCCATGCATAATCGCATGCTCCCGCCCTATAACTTCACCAAAAACCTTGGCACCGAAGAGGGACGCGAGGCTGTGAAAAACTACCTGTGGAACCACAATGGCGATCCAGACTTCAAGGCCGGCGGCATAGTGGGCCTCGGAGTGGCCTCGGCCGGCAACTGGCAGTCGATAGCCTCGACGCCCTCCAACGATGCCATAGGAGTCACCGGAATGAAATATGTCAACCGATGGGGCTCGGGCGTTGACCACGCCGTAACGATCGTGGGCTATGACGACCGCATCGAGTTTGACCTCAACGGCAACGGCATATACGGCGAAGAGAGCGCCGACGAGAAAGGCGCGTGGATCATAGTCAACTCGTGGGGCCCGGGATGGTGTAACGGCGGCTTCATCTACTGCCCCTATGCCTATGCCGGCCCGGCTTTCAAGCAAGACTCGGAAGGGAATTGGTACTTCCCCGGCAACTGGTGGACCCCGGAGGTGTATACCGTCCGCAAAAACTATCGCCCCCTGCGCGTGATCAAGCTCAAGATGGACTATAGCCACCGCTCTGAGATGGCCTTGAGCGTAGGCGTCAGCGCCAACCCCGACGCCACCGTGCCCGACAAGACCATCCCCATGCACCACTTCCGCTATGCCGGAGACGGCAACTATGGCAACACAGTGCCCGCGCCGGCCATACCGATGCTGGGGCGATGG
This sequence comes from Alloprevotella sp., assembly GCA_023663135.1. Taxonomy (GTDB): domain Bacteria; phylum Bacteroidota; class Bacteroidia; order Bacteroidales; family Muribaculaceae; genus Paramuribaculum. The sequence continues at coordinate 22,094 of JAMPIE010000018.1, read as the reverse complement.
GCCGACGGCAAGCTCCACGACGAGCCGATGGAATTTGGATATGATCTGACCGACCTCACAGACGGGTTTGATCTGAGCGCCCCACTGAAATATTTCCTCATCATCGACACCAAGTCAACAGCCATAGGCTCTGGCCATATCTACGAGGCCGCTATAATGGACTATGAAGAGGATCCCGAGGGTGTAGAGCTACCTTTTGACTTAGGGGCAGGCGGCATCACTATAATAGAAGGCGGACAGCAGACCGTAGTGACCCACACCGTGACGGGGCGCCCAAGCTTCCCGCCTCGCAACGCTGCCATCACCTCGGCCATGACCCTCACATGGGATGCCCCGGCCTCCACTGGGAAGAAAGTAACCGGCTATGAGATAAGCCTCGACGGAACAAAGATAGCCACCACGGGGCCCTCAGAGAGATCCCTCGACATCAGTTCGCGCGGCGAAGGCCTATATGCCATTGCCGCCATCTATGAAGGGGGTATCCGCTCAGCCCAGACCAAGGTAATGGCACCCATAGCCATAGCCAAGACCAACAAGGTGATTGAGCTCGATCATGCCGGATTTACCGTGCCAAACATTTTTGACAACAATCTCCCTGAGGCCACAATAGAATTTGCCATCAACCCCGCCACACTCGTCAACTGGAACCAGACCGCCGGGCCGGGATGGGGCAAGGGATTTATGTTCCACGCCAATGCCAACGGCTCCTTCACCGCCGGGTGGAACACCACCGGGAGCAACCGCACGTCGACCCCTGCCGGATGTCTTAAGCCGGGAGTGAGCTCACATGTGGCCATCGTAGTGAAAGACAATAAAGTGTCGATCTACATCGACGGCAAGAAGCAGGCCGAAACCACTTCGACCTATCATGGCATAGGGGGATTTGGCAACCTCGTCTTCTCCTCCGACGGACGCGACGGCCTCCACGGCTCCTTTGATGAGATAAGGATATGGAACGTGGCCCGCAGCTCACGCGAGATCTCAGCCTCGGCCAACTCAGAATATTCAGGCGCTTTCCTCCCCGAGGGGCTCGTAGCCTATTATAAAGGCGACGTCATCACCATCGACGGCAAGGAATATCTGCGCGAGCGCGTGGGAGGCAATCACGCCCGGCTCAAAGGAGCAGGATATGCCGAGCGCGAGAGCTCGCTCTTTGCCTTCTCCACCCCCGAAGCCGAGGCTCTGAACGCCGAGATAGTAGTCCCCACGACCCCGATCTATGCCGGCACTCCTGTCAGCTTCTCAGCCAAGGCTTCAAGCTCAGTGGAGAGTCTCTCATGGGCAATCCCCGGCGCCGGAGTAAAGGGCCTCGCCTCGCATAAAGCCGATGTGACCTTCGTCACCCCAGGCCAGCAGACCATAACCCTGACAGCCACAGGCAAGGATGGTGCGACGGCCGAAGCCACGGCCACAGTAGAGGTGCTCCCCTCCCCTGCTCCTGATGCTGCCTTCACTGCCACCGCCACTGAGGCAGTAGCCGGCCAGCGCATCACCTTCATCGTGACCAACCCCAAGGATGGACACACATATAGCTGGGCTATGCCCGGAGCCGACCGCCAGAACGCCACCTCGGCCTATGCCGCCACCGCCTATTCGCGCTTAGGCAGCTACAAAGTGACCCTCACCGCCACCGCCCCCGATGGGCGCAAAGACAGCCGCTCGATAGAGATCAATGTCACCAAGCGGAGCCCCGAAGCTGCCTTTGAAATAGCCGAAGCAGTGGTGGTGAAGGGAGAAGCGGTGACTCTCACCGACGCCTCCAAGTATGACCCCGAGACATGGACCTGGACCCTCGACTCCCCAGGCGGCAAGCAATATGCCACCGACCAAAGCCTCTCATACTTTGCCACAACCCCGGGCGTCTATGACGTGACTCTCACCGTGGCCAACAGCGAAGGCTCATCGACTGCCACACGCCAGAGAGGACTCACCATAGTCAACGCCGACTCAGGCAACGGCCTTACCTTCACCGGCAACGCCACCGTAGAGTTTACCCAAGCTCCCTTCAGCTCATCGCAGAAGAAGCTCACCGTAGAGTGGTGGATGAACCCCTCGCGTCTCGAGACCATGAGCCTCGGCATAGGCTCCGACCCCTCCTCCTTCATGCTCCAGACGACAGCCAATGGCGCCATGATACTCAGCGTCGGCGGCAAAGAGACCTATACCCACGACGACTTTGTCATCGCCGGGCAGTGGCACCACTATGCCGTGACCTTCTCTGCCGGCCAAGCCTCTTTTTATCGCGACGGTAAGCAGCTCTACTCCGGCATCCTTGAGGGAGTGGCTGCCATCCCCGCCCCTGCCACCTTTGCCATAGGCCTCCCCAATGCCCCAATGAACGGCTCCATCGACGAGCTCCGCATTTGGGCCGACGACTATGCCACAGACTTCAGTCGCCTCTTAGAGAGAGCCAATCGACCCCTCCAGAGTGCCGACCGCACCGCCACACTCCTGCTCCACTGCGATTTCAACCAAGACGGAGGCAATGTCAACGACCTCAGCGCCTCAGCCCTTACCGGCATCCGCTCAGGCTTTGGCCCCGACGGCGACGCCTGGAGCCCCTCAAAGGGGGTCTTTAGCCTCTGCGAGACGCAGGCCAAGACCGACGACGTGACCTCACGCTACCTCAAGAACTACACCAAGCCCTTTGCCTACGACAGTGCCAAGCCGGTCAACAATCCCTCGCGCAACCGCTGGTATGCCATCAAAGACTGGACCCTCGAAGGCTCATACACCAACGGATCAACCACGACAGGAGTGCATGTAGACTTAGAGAAGAACATCAGCTGGACTGTGGCCTCAGGATGGGACGGCTTTGGCGAACTCGCCGACCATGCCGCCTATCAGACCATTGAGCTCCCCGCCGGCTTCTACACCTTTGCCACCCGATATGACTCCAAGTATGAAGGCCAGTGTGGCAATTCATATCTCGTAGTCGCGCAAGGCCAGGGTCTACCCTCCACCGAGACTCTCTCCTCCGAAGCCATAGCCTATGCCGCCATGAAAGACAAAGACTCGGCCGAGGGACGCGTCAACACTCTCAGCTTCATCCTCCCCGAGCCCACGACAGTGTCGATAGGCATCCTTGTCAACATGACCGGAAACATTCTCATGGCCATAGAAGACTTCAACCTCAAGCACACCGACATTACCAAGCTCGAGCACGACCCCACCGGCATAAATGCCCCGGCCAGCGACACCAACAGCTCCGCTGCGCCCCAGGGCATCTATGACCTACAGGGTCGTCGGCTCAACGCCATCACCGCCCCGGGCATCTATATCGTCAACGGCCGCAAGATGATAATTAGATAATTTCGCCGCGCCACACAATAATCCATAGGCATGGAGCGTTTAGAAGACAATGGGCCTCATCAAGCCCCCACAGATCATCCTAACGCTCCATGCCTATGGACAACACCTCTACTCCCTTACCCAACCGTCGCGAGAAATCGCAACTCAGGCCGGCCAAGCCCCTCGGGCCAAGGCGCTCCACCATAGCCATCATAAGACAGACAGCCCGCATCTATCAGACGCTCCCCCTGTCGTCGCCGCTAATAGCCTCCTTTGTGGCCAACTGAGCGCCCATAAGCCCGCCCTCTAAAAAGCCGCCCCAATCCCGGGGCGGCTTTTTGTTTGATTGCCATTCAGAAACCACTTGATTTTCCAACAAAAACATCCCCCTTCAAAAAACAGCCGCAATATTTGCGATTCTCAAATCAAAGATTTATATTTGCGACATAATGCATGAATTACACATTCCGAGCCAGTCAAATCACATAGACTATAGCCATAGTTAACCAATTATTAACCAATTTACTAACTATTATGAAACATCTATTTAGAGTCGCGGCCGCCGGACTTATATGTCTCACATTAGGCATGAGTTCATGCGACAATGCCGAGACACCCATCGATCAGATGGCTCAGTTGTCAAAGCCGCCTATGGCAAAAAGCATCCGTGAGATATCAAAATCAGAGGCAGTGGATATGGCATTGTCTCACAGCATTCACCGCTTCGGTGAAAATGTCGCAGCGTCCCGTTCTGCCGCTGGACTCGGGTTATCGTTCATCTCCTCCCCAATACTATGCGGAGAGAATGAAACGAACACCTTCTTATCAATGAATTGGGGCTGGGGCGGTGATAGTAATGGATGGTACAGATATGCAAACCCATCGCCATATGATTTCTCCGTTGATCGTCAAGATATGTATGTTCATCCGTAAATACATCTAATATGAGAACGTTTGTTTATTATATTCTATGCCTTATTATGGTGTTGACATTTATTGGATGCAAAGACAACCAAAGTGATTTCGAGCCGCCAATAATTGACGAATGGATGCCCAGATATCTTTTAAGAGTGGCATTGTTTGACTCGGAGAATAATAATATGTTAAGCAATCTTGAAAATGGTGATTTTCGGTCAAGTTGCAGTAAGTCTTTTAATATCAAGGCTTATTTTGACGATGAAACGGAAACTGAAGTACATTGTTGGGGCATAGGTAACCACAGCGATACACTATATCTTGAGATGCGCGTCCCATATGTCTTAGATTCGCCTATACGTAAAGTCACTGTGTATCTTAACTATCCTAATGCTTTTGCAGACTCCTTGACTCACAAATTTGAGGCATATTATGTTCCCGGCAGTGGGCCTGGTGGGAAGTATGTAGTTCCACGACTTGAGAGCGTGAAATTGGATAGCCAGATGTGTGAAAAGCTCGATTGGGAAGCTGTCGTGGCTCATCTGGAATAATCGGTTCGCTTAAAAGAGATTATGCAACTTTGCGCGGGGATGGCTCCGGAGAGATGCCGGTGTCGTCCCCGCGCTCACATTATGCCCGATGCAGGATGGATGCGTGTCACCATTATTTTTATTATCTTTGCGGCCAAAATGGGCTCAATCCATGGCTCATATTCATCCATTCATGACACACCAGCTGATTTCCATCCGCGCTATCATTGCCGCCATAGGCCTTGCACTGACGCTACAGGCCGCGGCCGATATTCCCTCAGGTTATTATGACGAGGCAGCCGGCCTTGCCACCGACCGCCTTAAGACGGCCCTCCATGCCATCGTATATCCTCACACCTCTGTCACTTACTCCAAGCTCCCCGAATATTTCAAGAAGACCGACGTAAGGCCTCAGACCATATTCTGGTGGGACATGTACTCAAACATCGATGTGCCCATCAACATCACGTTTGGAACCTACATGAACCGCGAGCACTCATTTCCCAAGAGCTGGTGGGGCGGAGCGACAAACATCCCGGCCTACACCGACCTTTTCCACCTCTATCCAGCCGAGGCTAAGGCCAATCAAGCCAAAAGCAACTTGCCCCTTGGCATAGTCAAGGGCACTCCCTCGTTTACCAACGACGTGAGCAAGGTGGGCTTAGGTGTGGAGAGCGGCGGCGCCGACAAAGTGTTTGAGCCGGCCGATGAATATAAGGGCGACTTTGCCAGAACATATTTTTATGTGGTGACCGCCTATCAAAACCTACAGTGGAAGAACAAGTGGATGGTGGTAGACGGCGACTACCCTACCCTGCGTCCCTGGGCAATAGAGATGCTTCTGAAATGGCATCGCGACGACCCCGTGAGCGAGAAAGAGGTAAACCGCAACGAGGCCGTATATGCCATCCAGGGTAACCGAAATCCCTTCATAGACTATCCTGACCTGGCCGAATATATCTGGGGCGACAAGATGGGTCAGACCTTCATGCCCGGCTCAGCCCCCGAGCCCGGCGGCGAGCCCACCCTTGTCTCTCCCCAGCCCGGAGTCGACATCGACTTTGGGCGAGTGGCCATTGGTCACACCGCCAGCCGCGCCATCCTCTTCCATGGCCATGACCTGAGCGGCACCCTTGAGATGACCATCACAGGCGAGGAAGCCAAAGCCTTTGATATAGAGCAGACAACGCTATCTGCAGCCTCTGTATGCACCCCCTCGGGTGTGTATCTGACCCTCACCTATGCCCCCACAGAGATAGCCGGCCATGAGGCCCGCCTCATCATCCAAGATGGGGGCTTAGGGGGCTCCATCTCCATCCCCCTGCGCGGCGAGGGCGCACCTGAACCTCAGCTCGCCGCCCCCATAGCCCTCCCCGCCGAGATGATTGATGCCCATAGCTACATAGCTCGCTGGGAACAGCCCGACGAGGAGACCAATCCCATTGACTGGTGGAACATCTACGCAACCTCATACCGCGACAACGGCGAGACCATCACACGCACCATCCTTGCCGAGAGCACCTCGCAAGAGATAGAAGCTGACAGCCTGGCACGCCGCGAGACCTATCGCGTGACAGCCTGCGCCTTAGGCTGCGAGAGCTCCCCGAGCAACGAGATTACCGTGGCCACCGGCTCGATAATCCCCTCGATAGCAGATGCCACCTCGCCCATTGACATCACGACCGACGGGCTCAGTGTCAGCGTCCGCTGCCCCGGCGCAAGCGTCATGAGCGTCTACGACACCTTAGGGCGACCCATGGCCATCATCAGCGGCTGCAACGGCTCGGCCACCATAACACTACCCCGACCCGGAGTATACATCATCACGACCGACACATCGTCATCACCTCGCAGAATCATCATACGCCGATAATCCATGGAACAAAAGGCTCTGACGATCCTCCGTCGCTTCTTTGGCTACTCCACCTTCCGCCCAAGCCAGCTTGAGGTAATCACCGCCGTGACGAAAGGTGAAGATGCGCTGGTGATAATGCCAACAGGCGGGGGAAAGAGCCTTACCTACCAGATACCGGCACTGATGCTGCCGGGGATCACCATCGTAGTGAGCCCGCTGCTCTCGCTCATGCGCGACCAAGTGGAGGCCCTCAGAGCCAACGGTATCCCCGCCGCCGCCCTCAACTCGCTCCAGAGCGACGACGAAAATCGCGCCGTGGTCAACGCCTTAGGAGCCGGCCACATCAAGCTCCTATACATCTCGCCCGAGCGGCTCAACACCGAGCTTCCGCGCTGGAACCGCGACATCAACATCTCGCTCATAGCCATCGACGAGGCCCACTGCATCTCACGCTGGGGTCACGACTTCAGGCCCGACTATGCACGCCTGAGCGAGCTGCGCACCCTCCGCCCCGACACCCCCATAATGGCTCTGACAGCCACTGCCGACCGCTTGACGCGCGACGACATCATGGAGCGGCTCAGGCTCCGCAACCCCAGGGTGTTTATCTCATCGTTTGACCGCCCCAACCTCTCGCTGGCAGTGAAGCCCAATCCCGGCCAGGCCGCCAAATATGCCGAGATAGCAGCCTTCATAGACCGCTACCCCTCCGACACCGGCATAGTCTACTGCCTGGCTCGCAAGACCACCGAGGCCATAGCCGCCGAGCTCGGGCGAAGAGGCTATCGCGCCGCATGCTATCACGCCAACCTCCCCGCGACGACACGCCAGGAAGTGCAAAACCTCTTCCGGCAGGGAAAGCTACAGGTCGTAGTGGCCACCATTGCCTTTGGCATGGGCATCGACAAGAGCAACATCCGCTGGGTGGTCCACAACAACATGCCATCATGCATCGAAAGCTATTATCAGGAAATAGGACGCGCCGGCCGCGACGGCCTCCCCTCCCAAACCCTCATGTATTATTCCGTCCAAGACCTCATCACCCTGCGCCACTTTGCCGAAGAGAGCGGCCAAGCCCAGGTGAATATAGAGAAGTTGACGAGGATGGACCAGTATGCGCAGTCGCAGATATGCCGCCGACGTATCTTGCTTAGCTATTTCGGCGAAGAGACAGGCCACGACTGCGGCAACTGCGACGTCTGTCTCAATCCACCCGCCCGCTACGACGCCACCATCCCGGTGAAAAAAGCCCTCTCGGCTATGATACGCACCAATGAGCAGGTAGGAGCCTCGATGCTCATCGACATCCTCAGAGGCTCGGCAAGAGCCGACCTCATGGCCCGCGGCTACGACAAAATAAAAACCTATGGAGCCGGACGCGACATTGACATACCATCATGGCAAGCCATCATCTTGCAGATGCTCCAGCTGGGCATGATAACTATAGAATACAATGATGGCAATCATCTCAAAGTCACTCCCTATGGCCGCAAAGCCCTATTCAGCGAGAGTCCTATCATGCTCCCCATCATGCGATCACAGCCCCGCGGGCGCAGCCGCCGCGCCACCGGCAGAGGAATCTACGCGCCCACTCCAGTCAAAGACCCGCGCGCCGAGCTCCACAACACACTGCTCAAAGCACGCACACAAATAGCCACCCGAGAAGGCATCCCCGACTACATGACCCTCTCCGACGCCGCCATAGCCGCCATCGAGAACAGCCTCCCGACGACCATCGAGCAGTTTGCCGCCATTGAGGGTATAAGCGACCGCAAAGCCGCCGCCTACTGGAACACCTTTGGCAAAGCCATCGCCAAAGCCGCTAAGACCTTTACCTTCAACAAGCTCTCGAGCCCTGACATAACCCTCTTTCTCTTCCGGCGAGGCAACACTCCCGCCGAGATAGCCCTCATCCGCGGCTTCAAGACCACCACTATATATGACCACCTCAGCGACCATATCCTCGACCTAAAGCCCGAAGAGATAGACACGATAATCGACCCTCACGCATATGCCGACATCCTCGCAATAATGCGAAAGTGTCCCGACCAGCCCATGGCCCCCTTCAGAATTCCCAAAAAGGATGAAGCCCCCAACCCTCTGGCAAGCCGCTACCCCTTAGGCCTACCCGCCTTTGCCTGCGCACTGGCCACTCGCCGCGGCGACCTCCTCTGACCCATTATGGCTCCCATAGGCTTTTACAGCCTTAACAATTTGTGTTCCCACCGCATATCCCCGTGAAATATTTTTGACTTTCACTAAATTATAGGGGAAAGGGTGATTGATGCACAATAAATCGGAGATTTTTGAGTTATGTCTAATGCAGAGCTATGCTCTCCTCCTCTCCTCATTACTCTCATCCACCACCGACATCATCAGATGAACATCCGCAATATCTTCATAGCTATAGCCACACTGGCCTCAACGGCCTCGGCTATGGCACAAGACAAAAACGACTTCAACCCCATCCAGACGGGCGTGAACTCGCTCAACATAGCTCCCGATGCACGCGGAGCCTCGATGGGCGACCTCGGCGCCGCCACCGAGCCCGATGCCAACTCGCAATACTGGAACCCCTCCAAATATGCCTTTGCTTACTCTAAAGGAGCTCTATCGCTCAGCTATACCCCCTGGCTGCGTCAGCTGGTCAACGACATCTTCCTGGCCAATCTCTCCGGCTACTGGAAGGTGGGAAGCAACGACAATCAGGCCGTCAGCGCCACTCTGCGATATTTCTCGCTGGGCGAGGTGGTGACCAGCGGAAATGACACCCAGACGCTCAACCCCTATGAGATGAGTTTTGACGTGGGCTATTCCCGCAAGCTCTCGGAGAAGTTTTCGATGGGCGTGGTGTTTCGCTACATCTATTCCGACCTTGGCTTTTCCGACTCATATGCCGGCGACATGAACACCGGCGCCTCGGCCTTCTCGGCCGACATCTCGGGATATTACACTACCTATCCCATCATTGGGCGCAATGAGTGTCAGTTCTCTTGGGGATGGAACATCTCAAACATAGGCACCAAGGTGGCCTACAACGACGGCGAAAACCCGGCCTTCCTCCCGACCAACCTGCGCCTGGGCACAGCCTTCACTTTTCCCCTCGCCGACTATCACAACCTGACTCTTGCGCTCGACGCCAATAAGCTCCTTGTGCCCGCAAGGCCTCTTGAGAGCTCCTACGACATATCCACCCCCGAAGGGCAGAAGGAATATCTCGATGCGCTGGAGAATTGGGAAAACATGTCGCCCATCACCGGCATCTTCAAGTCGTTTTCTGACGCGCCCGGCGGTGCCTCGGAGGAGTTTAAGGAGATAATGTGGAGCCTCGGAGCCGAGTATAGCTACAACAGCCAGTTCTATCTCCGCGCCGGATATTTCTATGAGAATGCCATGAAGGGCAACCGTCAATACTTTGGGCTCGGAGCCGGATTTTCGCTTAACGTCCTTCGCCTCGACGCCTCATATATGCTGGCCACGGCACAGACCTCGCCGCTTGACCAGACCCTTCGTTTCACCCTCACCTTTGACATGGATGGCCTGCGCGAAATCCTCGGGCGTCGCCGCCGCTAAACCCACACAAATATGTTTAGGATAGGAAACGGATTTGACGTTCACCGCCTCGCAGAGGGTCGGCGCTGCATCATCTGTGGAGTGGATATCCCCCACTCTCGCGGGTTGTTGGGACATAGTGATGCCGACGTGGCGCTCCACGCCCTGGCCGACGCCTTGCTCGGCGCGGCGGCCTTGGGCGATATCGGCCACCTCTTCCCCGACACCGACCCGGCCTATGAGGGGGTCGACTCAAGGGCGCTTCTTAGACGAGTGGCCCAGGCAGTGAAAGAGGCAGGATTTACGCCTGTCAATGTCGACATCACCATCATTGCACAGGAGCCTAAGATGGCACCCCACATAAGAGCGATGAGAGAAAATGTTGCCGCCGACCTCGACCTGCCGACAGATAGAGTGTCGGTGAAAGCCACCACCACCGAGCACCTGGGCTTCACCGGGCGCGGCGAGGGGATAGCGGCTCAGGCCACTGCCCTGTTAATGCTCAACTGAGTCGCGGAGCAGGTCGTAGCGGATGATGAGGTCGCTCACCCTTGGCGCCTGCAGCAGATGGGGGTCAGACGTGCCGAGGCCGTCGCGGCCGGCCGCCTCATGGGGGTGAGCCGGCGAGAAGAAGCTTTCGCCCATGCCACGCCAGGGGTAGATACAGAGGCCCATCGCGTCGAGTAAAGTGGAGTAGACATCCACCTGGCCGGCCTCAAAATCAAAGCGACCGGGGCGAGGCGAATTGACAATAATCAAAGGAGTATGTCCTAAAGGGCCGACAATATCTTTGGTAGCCTGATGGCTCAACATAGCATCGCGATATGCCGCAAGGCCCTCATGGTCGCCCGCAATGGCTATCACGATATCGTCGGCATCGGGGCGGCCGCGAAGATATTCCACTAAGGGGCTCAGCGAGCGGTCGACATAGTTCATAGCCGTAAGATAGTCGGCATATTTGTCGGGGTATTGTCCTTTGAGAGTTAATCCCTTACGGTCGTCGGGGATACGCCAGGGATTATGACCGGAATAGGCCACGATATGTAGATAGGCCCTCTCCCCTATGGGGAAAATTTCGCCGCGCTCCATCTTCTCGACCGTCTGAGCAAAGAGTGCCCCGTCGGCCAACTTAGCCGGATTGCCAATCTTCTCTGTCATCTCCCAGCAATGGGAATCGATGAGAGTGTCAATGCCGGTAGAGGCGGCAAAGCGCGCCTGGTTCCACACCGAGGCCTTATCGCCGGTGAGGAGATAGCATCTGTCGGCCCCATCCTCCTTCATTGCCTCGGCAATGCTGTAATAGCGGTTGGAAGAATAGTTCATGGCAGCCACGTCGGAGGCCATGGGGAGGAGGCCGTTGAGCATCAGCAGCTGCGCATCGATGGAGCGCCCGGCACCCACCTGAGTCACCAGATTAGAAGCATAGGTCACTGAGATCGTGTCGGCCACGAGGCTATTGAGCAAAGGGGTCACTTCTTGCCCCTCTACGGTCAGTCCAATGGGCCAACTTTCCATCGACTCCAAAAAGATTATCACCAAGCTTTTAGGGCTTGGCGTCTCCATATATGGAGACCGGCTTTGCCGGTCTCCGTGCTCAGCCAGCCATTCCTCGACAAGGGCTTTTTGCTCAGACGAAAGCGGCTCAGCGGCATCAAGAAGCTCGGCAACGAGGGGCCCGGCAGGGGTATAGATTGCCGCAGGGGTATTGCCATAATAGCACTGGCGGGAGAGGAATCGTATGTGCTCCAGCGGCCCGCCGTAAGGGAGTGCCGAGAGCCATGCCGCGAGGCCAAGGAGCATCATTGAGTCGACCCAGGCGGTAATATGTCGTCGCTCCGGCTTGAGCCTACGCAGCAAATAATATCCGGCAATGCCCTCGGCGGGGAGGAGGAGGTCGGTCAAGGCAAGGGAGTCGGTGACACTCCCTCGGAAGTCGGAGAGATTGCCTGCCATGAGGTAGGCCGTAGCCGGAATGGCGGAGTAATATGTCCGATAATACATTAGATTGGCCACCATCACGGCGGCCACGGCCAGCCATACCGTCAGCTGAAGCCACGGATGTCGCGGTGCAAGAGCCAAAGGAAGTGTCACAGCAGTGGCTCCTATCAGCATAAAGAGATAAGTGGGCAGGAAACTCATGGCTCTGAACGTAGTGGACGAGCACCACAGCAAATCCCACGTCAAAAAGATGATGACCGAGACGCCCCACGCAACGGCGAGGCGCCCGGTCATCATATCTTGCAGCCGTGACAAGGATGTCTTACTGTCCATCGGTCATATCTTCGGTAGGCTGGCTATCGGAAGAGCTTTCCACATGCTTCATGTTAATCTTCTTGGCCTCCGGGTCAAAGTCGACGATGATGGAGCCGCCTTGGCCGGCGAGCTCATCGCTATCGAGGAGCATCTCGGCCAGCTCATCCTCAAGATATTTTTGGATGGCTCGCTTGAGGGGTCGGGCACCATATTGAGCATCATAGCCACGCTCGGCAATGAATGTCTTGGCGGCCTCGGAGATCTGGAGGTGATAGCCGAGCTCTTCCATGCGGCGATAAAATCCGGCGAGCTCAATGTCGATAATCTTGAATATCGACTCCTTGGATAGGGAGTCAAACATCACAATGTCATCGACACGATTGAGAAACTCGGGGGAGAAGGCACGGTTGAGTGCCTTCTGTATCACGCCTCGGCTATATTCCTGGTCGACGGTCTTGGTTGCGAAGCCCACACCGGCGCCAAACTCTTTGAGCTGGCGCGAGCCAATGTTGGAGGTCATGATGATGATGGTGTTCTTGAAGTCAATCTTGCGCCCGAGCGAGTCGGTCAGTCGACCCTCGTCCATCACCTGAAGCAGGAGGTTAAACACATCGGGGTGGGCCTTCTCGATTTCGTCGAGGAGGACAACCGAGTAGGGGCGGCGGCGTACCTTCTCAGTGAGCTGGCCACCCTCCTCATATCCCACATAACCGGGAGGGGCACCGACGAGGCGGCTCACGGTAAACTTCTCCATATACTCGCTCATGTCCACGCGGATGAGGGTGTCGGTCGAGTCAAAAAGATATTCAGCCAGTAGCTTGGCCAGGTGGGTCTTGCCCACACCGGTGGGGCCGAGGAACATGAAAGTGCCGATGGGACGATTGGGGTCTTTGAGGCCCACACGATTACGCTGGATGGCCTTCACAATCTTGTCGATGGCCTCATCTTGACCAATGATGGCCTGCTTGAGAGCCGGACCCATGACGCGGAGCCTCTTCCCCTCTGCCTGAGCAATGCGCTGGACGGGGACTCCGGTCATCATGGCCACTACTTCGGCCACATTCTCCTCGTCGACCGTCTCACGATGGGCACTTTGGAGCTCGTCCCAGCGACGACGGGCTTCGTCGAGCTCGCGACGCAGCTGCTGCTCATGGTCGCGATGGCGAGCAGCCAGCTCAAAGTCTTGACTCTGAGCCGCTGCAAGCTTTTGGCGGTCGGCCTCCGCAATGGCCTCCTCGAGAGATTCAATCTCCTCCGGCACGGCGATATTGACCACATGAACCCTTGACCCGGCCTCATCGAGGGCATCGATGGCCTTGTCGGGGAAGTTGCGGTCAGAAAGATAGCGGTCGGTGAGGCGCACACATGCGCGGAGAGCATCGTCGGTATAGGTCACATTGTGGTGCTCCTCATATTTCTCCTTGATGTTGCCAAGGATGGTGAGAGTCTCTTCGGGGGTGGTGGGCTCAACCATCACCTTCTGGAAACGGCGCTCAAGTGCCCCATCTTTCTCTATATTCTTGCGATATTCGTCGAGGGTCGTGGCACCGATACACTGAATCTCGCCTCGAGCCAGCGCGGGCTTGAGCATATTGGCAGCGTCCATGGTGCCGCCGGCGTTGCCGGCTCCGACAATGGTGTGAATCTCGTCGATGAAGAGGATAATGTCGCGATTTTTCGACAACTCGGCGAGGATGGCTTTGATGCGCTCCTCAAACTGACCGCGATATTTTGTACCGGCCACGACAGAGGCCATATCGAGGCTTATCACCCTCTTGTTGAAGAGCACACGGCTCACCTTGCGCTGCACAATACGCAAAGCTAAGCCCTCGACGATGGCACTCTTGCCCACACCCGGCTCGCCGATGAGCACAGGATTATTTTTCTTGCGGCGGCTCAGAATTTGAGCAAGGCGCTCAATTTCGGCCTCGCGTCCGACGACGGGGTCAAGCCTACCCTGCTCGGCTGCGGCGGTCATGTCATTGCCAAACTTATCGAGAGCCGGAGTGTCGTTGCCCCCCCTTCGCGGTGCTGATGTATGGGCATTGGCGGGCTCGGCGCCACGAGCTGAGGACAAGCCGTCGTCATCGTCATCATCGTCATCGTCAGTCGCACCGACGCCCCCCATGGAGGTGCCGGGCGAGGCCTTGCGGCCCTCCGATAATACCTGACAGAGGCTCTTATAGTTGACCCCGGCCTTCACAAAGGGAGCGAGGAAGTCTACTCCCCCCTTGTCATTGTTGTGGAAGATAGCCAATAGCAGATGCTCCACGTCGATATCCTCGCTCTGGAGCATACGAGCCTCCAGAACAGCGAGACGAACAAGGCGATAGGCCGAGTCGCTCATCTTCACCGAGTCGGCATACTGGACACGCCCAATGGGCTCTACGGTGTTGACCGAGCTGGTGTATAGATACTCGTCAAGCTCTTGAGCCAGACGGTAGGCCGAAGTGCCGGTGGCCACACGCTCCACGAGCTTAAAGCCCGCCCCGGCAGGGTCGCGCATAAGAGCCATCAGCAGGTGGGGAGGCTGGACCACCTGCCCGTTGTGGCGCATGGCCTCGCGAGAGCTGTTGGTCAAGGCCTCCTTCAAGGCCGGCCTGAAATTGATATTCATCATATGATTAAGGTTTCTTTCTTCTAATGGAATGTTAATGACAGAACTGGGGGGGAAGCTCCCCGGGGAGGGTGACATAATGTCACGGACGGGTGGAGCATAAGCCCCCCTATTACATAACGTCAAATCTTGCAATAATTGTGCCAAGATGGCCAATCATCGCCTTTTTTAATATCATTTATAACAAGACAACAAAAAAAGCGGCCATGACTGACGCTAAATTACGCGATTTTTTCAAAAAAATCACTACCTTTGTAAGGTTTTTGCCCATATCCCATATGGGCCATGGCCAACAGGCGGCAGAGAAAGTGCCACCCACCCCCATCCCCCACTTCAACACCTAAGTTTGAATACGTTCTATGGTAGAAGAAGACCGCATTCTTAAAATTAATATTGAAAACGAGATGAAATCGGCCTACATCGACTACTCGATGTCGGTCATCGTCTCGCGAGCCCTCCCCGACGTTCGCGACGGCATGAAGCCGGTCCATCGTCGTGTCTTGTTTGGAATGAACGAGATGGGCAACACCTCGTCACATCCCCATAAAAAAAGCGCCAACTGTGTCGGCGAAGTGATGGGTAAATACCATCCACATGGCGACTCCTCGATCTATGGCACCGTGGTCCGCATGGCCCAAGATTGGAGCTTGCGCTACACCCTGGTCGACGGCCACGGCAACTTTGGCTCGGTCGACGGCGACGGCGCCGCCGCCATGCGTTACACCGAGGTGCGCCTCTCAAAGATAGGCGAAGAGATGCTCGCCGACATCGACAAAGACACCGTCGACTTCCAGCCCAACTACGACAGCTCACGCGTGGAGCCCACAGTGCTCCCCACCCGCTTCCCCAACCTCCTGGTCAACGGTGCCTCGGGCATTGCCGTCGGCATGGCCACAAACATACCCCCCCACAACCTCTCGGAGTGTATCGATGCCTGCGTGGCTCTGATTGACGACCCCGACATGGCCGTCTCCGAGATCATGGAATATGTCAAGGCGCCCGACTTCCCCACCGGAGGCACCATCTATGGCTATCAAGGTGTAAAAGATGCCTTTGAGACAGGCCGCGGACGCATCCTCATCCGAGCCAAAGCCGAGATAGAGCAGGAGGCCAACCATGAAAACATCATCGTCACCGAGATACCCTATGGCGTAAACAAGGCCGAGCTCATCAAATATATAGCCGATCTGGTCAACGACAAGAAACTCGACGGCATTGCCGACCTCAACGACGAAAGCAACTATAAAGGAATGCGCATCGTCATCAAGCTCAAAGCCGATGCCAACTCCAACGTGGTGCTCAACAAGCTCTACAAGATGACGCAGATGCAGGCCTCATTTGCCGTCAACAACGTGGCCCTGGTCAATGGCCGGCCCAAGACGCTCAATCTCAAGCAGATGCTCGAAGCATTCTTGGACCATCGCCACGACGTTGTGATCCGCCGCACCAAATTTGACCTCCGCAAGGCCGAGGAGCGCGCACATATCCTTGAAGGCCTCATCATTGCCTCGCAAAACATCGACGAGGTGATAGCCATCATCAAGGCCAGCGCCAACCAAGATGCCGCCCGACAGGCCCTCACAGCTCGCTTTGGCCTCTCCGACGCTCAGACAGCCGCCATAGTGGCCATGCGACTGGGGCAGCTCACCGGCCTCGAGCAAGACAAGCTCCACAAAGACTATGAAGATATTGAGGCCGAGATCAAGCGCCTGCGGCTCATCCTCGACGACGACACCGTCTGCCGTCAGCTCATCAAAGACGAGCTCATAGAGATACGCGAGAAGTATGGCGACACCCGACGAACCGACATAGACTATACCGCCGGCGACTTCAACGCCGAAGACTTCTATGCCGACGACGACATGATCATCACCATATCTCACCTTGGCTACATCAAGCGCACTCCCCTCTCGGAATTCCGCGCCCAAAACCGCGGCGGCCTCGGCGCTCGCGGATCAGTGACTCGCGACGAAGACTTCATCGAGCACATCTACACCGCCTCGATGCATGCCTATATGCTCTTCTTTACCCGCAAGGGCCGATGCTACTGGCTCAAGGTCTACGACCTCCCCGAAGGAGCCAAAAGCTCCAAGGGACGCGCCATCCAAAACCTTCTTAACATTGAACCCGACGATGCCGTCAACGCCTTTATCCGCGTCAAGGGCCTGAACGACCCGGAGTTTACAAAAAGCCACAATCTCGTCTTCTGCACCCGCAACGGCATCATCAAGAAAACCTCGCTCGAAGCCTACTCACGCCCCCGCGCAAAGGGTGTCAACGCCATCGTAATCCGCGAAGATGACCAGCTCATCTCCGTAGAGCTCACCGACGGCAATTCAGAGATAATCCTGGCCAACCGCGCCGGCTATGCCATCCGATTCCACGAAAGCAAGGTGCGACAAATGGGCCGCATCTCCACAGGCGTCAGAGGCATGACACTCATCGGCGACGACAACGCCGTGGTGGGCATGATATGTATGCCCCAGGGCTCTGAAAACTCCGTCATGGTGCTCTCAGAGCGCGGCTTTGGCAAGCGCACTCCCCTCGATGTGACCGTCACCGACCCCGAGACCGGGACCACCGAGCGACAGCCCATCTATCGCGTCACCAATCGCGGCGGTAAAGGCGTAAAGACCATTGCCATCACAGAAAAGACCGGCGCGCTCGTGGCCATCGAAAGCGTCAACGACACAGACGACCTCGTAATCATCAACCAGAGCGGCATCACACTGCGAGTGCGCATGGCCGATATCCGAGAGCAAGGCCGCGCAACCCAGGGTGTACGCATCATCAACCTTGACAAGCGCGGCGACAAGATTGCCTCTGTGTGCTGCGTTGACACCGACCCCGAAGAAGAGACCGACTCCGACATCGTTGACACTCAGGCCGAAGAGATCACAGCCGCCGTCGACGACATGCTCGACGACATGGACATCGAGCCCATCGACAACGACGACGAGACCCCCGACGACGAAGCCGACTCTGACGAAGACATCAACACCTCAGATAATTAATCCCTCATAATATCAAAATCCCTTACAGTATGAAACGCATCAGTCTCATCTGCACCGCCCTCATTGCCACTCTTTCAATGTCGGCTCAAAAGTCGCTCGTCGACGAGGTGAACAAAGAGTATAAGTCCAACTCAGCGGCCGCACAAGGAGCCCTCTCCAAGATCCAGCCCGCCCTGACCAACCCCGAGACCGCTCAGACACCCTATGCCTGGTATACCGCCGGCAAAGTGGCCGTGGCCGCCTACGACGATATCTACAAGGCTTCGCTCCTCACCCCCAACGACCTCCCCGCAGACAAGAAAAAAACAGCCGGCAACGATATGATAGCCGCCTATGAATACTTCATGAAGGCCCTCCCACTCGATCAGACCCCCGACGAGAAAGGCAAAGTGAAGCCCAAATACACCAAAGACATCTACAAGACCCTCAAAGACGGCTATCACGACTTCCAGCGTGCCGGCATCTACCTCTATGAGGCTCAAGATTATCCCGGAGCCGTGAAAGCTTGGGACATCTACATCACCCTTCCCTCCAACCCCGCTCTGGCCGATGCCAAAATCGAAGCCGACCCCGACACCATCATAGCTCAGATGATGTATTATCAGGGCCTCGCCTATGCCTTTGACAACAAGCCCGAGCTTGGAGTACAGAGCATGCGCAACGCCATGGCTACCGGCTTCAAGAGCCCCGAGCTCTTCCAAAACGCCCTCGCCGTGGCCACCCAGGCCAACGACACTGTGGCCATGAACGAGTTTGCCCAAAAAGGCTATGACATCTACGGCACCCAAAACATTGCCTTCATTGGTCAACTTATCAACGAACGCCTCAACCGCGGCGACTACGACGGCTGCGTTGAGCTCGTAAACCAAGCCATCGCCGCCAAGCCCGGCTCCGAGACCGAAGCCCAGCTCTATGATATCCTCGGATGCATCGATGCCGACCAGCAGAAAGACGATGCTGCCATAGCCAATTTTGACCAAGCCATCACACTCAACCCCGCCTTTGCCAAAGCATACTTCGACAAAGCCCGCGTAATCTACAATCAAGCCATCCGCCAATGGGATGACGCAACTGAAGAGCTCCGCAACTCCGCACTCAAGCCCCAGCTCCTAAACGCCGCCGAGCTCTTTGAGAAGGCTTATGAGCTCGATGAAGTAAACCAGACCCAGGTGCCCGGCGTCCTCTATCGCCTCTTCTACCTCATTGAAGGCGAAGAGGGAGCCAACACCCAGAAGTGGCACAACATGTAATCCCCCCACACCTTATATAATACAAGGCAAGACCATATCACGAGCGGCGCATCACCTCAGAGAATGATGCGCCGCTCCCTTTGTAACTTCGCCATATCGTCAAAGTAAAATTCACTCAACAAAAATAACAGAAGTAACAAAAAAAATTAGTAACTTTGCACCGCTTTTTAGGCATCCCGCCATCAGTGTGATGGGAAATTAAGAAGCACAACCCTCCTTAATTTTTAGTAACACAATCAATTACCAACACTATGCAGACATTTAAGCTTGCAGCCGAGCCCCGTACCGACCTGGGCAAAAAGGCCACCAAGGCCCTCCGCGCCGAAGGCAAGATCCCCGTTGTGCTCAACGGCGGAAAAGTATTTGACCTCCCCTACACCGGCACCCTCAAGACCGGAGAGAAGATCGTAGAGATTGGCAACGGTAAGGGCCTCATCACCACCGACCTCCAGGTAACCAACGAGGCTGTGCGTAAGCTCATCTATACACCCGACATCTTCGCAATTGAGCTCGACGTCAACGGCGAGACCCGCATGGCAGTCCTCAAGGATCTCCAGTTCCACCCCGTAAAAGACTCCGTGCTCCACATCGACCTCCTCGAGGTGAGCCCCGAGAAGCCCGTCACCATCACCGTTCCCGTTAAACTTGAGGGCCACGCCGAAGGCGTAAAGGCCGGCGGTAAGCTCAACCTCTCCATGAAGAAGCTCAAGGTACGCGCCCCCTATACAGAGATTCCCGAGCGCCTCATCATTAACGTTGACTCCCTCGGCCTGGGCAAGACCCTCCAGGTGGGCGACCTCCACTTCGAAGGCCTCGAGCTCGTCAACGCCAAAAACGCTGTGGTGTGTGCCGTTCAGCTCACTCGCGCCGCTCGTGGCGCTCAGGCTGCTGCCGCAAAATAAGAAACGCTTCACACTTAAAGCCCCCACGTGATGAAACACCTTATCGTAGGGCTTGGAAACATAGGCGACGAGTATCGCGATACACGTCACAACATAGGTTTTACTGTATTGGATGCCTTTGCAAAGGCATCCAATACAAGTTTTAAGACCGAGCGTTATGGCGACGTGGCTCAGATGCGCCTCAAAAACCAGCTCCTCATCCTCCTCAAGCCCTCTACTTATATGAACCTCTCGGGCAACGCCGTGCGCTATTGGAAAGACCACGAGGGGATCGACCTCGACCATATCCTCATCGTGGTCGACGACATAGCCCTCCCCTTTGGCGTCATCAGAATGAAGGCTCGCGGGAGTGATGCCGGCCACAACGGCCTCAAGAACATAGCCGCCATGCTTGGCACCGATGCCTATCCCCGCCTCCGTTTTGGCGTAGGCAACGACTTCCCGCGCGGATGCCAGATTGACTACGTGTTGGGCAAATTCCCACCCGAAGAACGCCAAGCCCTCCCGGCAAGGATAGATATTGCCTGCGAAGCCATTAGAACCTTCTGTCTCGAAGGGCTCGGCTCAGCCATGTGTAAGTTTAACAACAAATAACCACCCAACATCCCCTACTATGGCCTCTGAAGTAAGGATTGACAAATGGCTATGGGCCGTAAGAATTTTCAAGACACGCACCATTGCCACCGATGCCTGCAAGAAAGGGCGAGTGATGATGGACGGAGCCCCCGTCAAGCCCTCACGTACAGTCAAGGTAGGGGACACTGTGCAGGTGCGCAAGCCCCCCGTCACCTACTCCTTCCGCGTCAAGGCCGTGACTCAAAACCGCCTCGGAGCACGCCTCGTGCCTGAATACCTCGACAACATTACCCCCCAAAGCGAGCTCGACCTGCTTGAGGTGGTGAAAGTGTCGGGCTTCATCGATCGACGCAAAGGGCTTGGGCGCCCAACCAAGCGCGAAGGACGCGAGCTCTCAAAGTTCACCGAAGATGCTTACTTTGGCAGCGACGATGGCTGGGACTTTGACTTCGACGACACCGACGACGACACCGACATATAGCATATCCCGACACCTACCAAAAACTGCCGTCGCCATGCAATCCCCATCTCCCCCCCAAGATGGCCCGGCAACAAGAAGAGACCCGTGGACAAGACCACCAAACATCATGCACCGCCCACCCGTGACGTATTCACACTAAAATCATAGCCTACCAGAATCGATAAAGCGTCTCTCACGCCCAAACCCAACCAAAACCTACAAGCTACTGAGGGTAAGATATAATAAGCACTTCTTTCGATCTTGTTTCACTTAATGCATATTTTATCTCACAGGAATAACGAAGCTCATTATCCCTGTTATATTTTTCCAAGATGTCAACAAGGTTTTCAATAGAAGGGATTCCGTTAGAGCGATATGAGAAGACCAATATACTATTCTTAAAATGTTCAATCAGTTGATTAAAGCCATTAATTATATTGTTATTGTCAGCCCATATGTTATATTGCCGTTTTAGCCTTCGATGTTTACTCTCAAAGTCAATTAAATTCGCCCAATCGTCGTAATACACCAGACCATTCAGAAAATGATAAAAATCAGCATAATCAACACCGACCCCTTTTTCGTTTATATAGGGTGTATCTATATAAACTAAATCATATTTGCCATCGATATTCAAAGCATCGTAATTTATGGCATTACACTCTTCTCCATTATCAAACACTGCATTATTAGCCTCACGGACAAAGTTTCTAAAATGAGCTTCAAAGGGGGTGTCCCATGTCTTTTTATTGCCAAACGACCGCTTAACATCCATTAAACGGACATACAAGTTTTTTCGGTGAAATAAATTATATGGCCTCTTTATTACAATACTTCGTTAATTTTTGAATGAATCAGGCAGAATCTCGCACCCCGAAG
>JAMPIE010000017.1 GCA_023663135.1 Alloprevotella sp. | reverse complement strand
CAGGATTTTTTGGTGCAGATTTTTTGGTGAAAGTGCAGGAGTGTAGCGAGCTACATGACTAAACTGAGCTGAAAAAGATGCCAAAAAAGACAAGAAATTCCACCAAGTTATTTTTTGAAGATTACTTGTCACCCATGCGTCGGCAAATTGTTCCTTGACATTCTTCCATTTCTGAAGTCGAGCCTTGGCCTTTTTGTCCACATATCTGGCCTTCATCTCTCATACGTTTCGCCATCATAGCTTTTATTTGTATCTTTACGGCCAATAATTAATTCAATCAAGACAGAGATGACGCTAAGATATATGATGCTGCCCATGTTGGCCCTGATGCTCTCAGCTCTTAATGCCTTTGCCGGCAGCCCTTCGAAATATGACCTCAAGGTCAACGATTTCACTGAGCTTAAGATTGTCGACGACATAAACGTCATCTATCGCTGCTCGGCCGACTCAGCCGGTCATGTCACCTTCACTGCTCTCCCCGACCAAGCCAGTGCCTTTATCTTTCAGCCTGATGGCAACAAGATTGAGCTTCAGCTCGCGCCCGAGGCGGTCTCATCAGCTCCCTCGCTCCCAATAGTTACCATATATTCCACCTTCCTCACTCGCGCCGAAAACAATGGATCGGGTCGCCTCGTCATTGAGAGTGTGGCCCCCGCGCCCAAGCTTCAGCTTGTCTTGGTCGGTAATGGTCGCATCATGGCTCGCAATCTTAGCCACCCGACGATTGATGCCTCTATCCGCACCGGCAATGGCGAGATTGTCCTTGGCGGAAAGTCTGAGCTGGTGAAGCTCTCGTCTCTCGGATCGGGCACCATTCAGGCCGATGAGCTCATAGCGCGCGAGGCCAAATGCCGCATCACCGGCACCGGCTCTATCGGCGTCAACGCTTCCGATGCCTTGACCATCAGCGGCCTCGGCTCCGGCACTGTCTATTACCTTGGCAAGCCGACCATAAAAAATCGCACTGTCGGGGTCAAGACCGCTCCCCTCACTCGGTGAGCCTCTGCGGGGCTCTATATTGCCCCTTGTGGCGAGTGGCTCGCCCATAAGCCACGGCATGAGCCGGACACACATGATAGCAGGCCAGGCAGGTGGCACACCGGCTTCCCCACTGTGGCAGCCGCTCTTCGCTCATTGTGATGTTGCCCAACGGGCATGCCTTGGAACACCCTCCGCAGCGCTTGCAGTCGCGCTCTACGACGTGGAATGGTCTCGGTGACATCAAGAAGCGCCTAAACAATGGGCGCAACACTCCGCTCTTGACCCATGGCATCGATCCACGCCTCACGTCAGCCAGCCCCACATGATGGCGTATTGCTTTGGCTATAAAGGCAATACGCTCAGGCGCATCGAGCAGCTTCTGAGCCATGACGCTCTCTGTGTCGGTGTCCATCCCTGGGAGTAGCACATAGGTGTTGGGCATCCTCACTGAAAAAGCCCCCTTGAGTTTTCCCCCACTGCGCTCCAACAGTCGCCTAAACTCCCTATCGGCATAGCCTGTGTCATCGCCGCAAGTCAACACTAAATATTGCTCAACGTCGGCCGCAAACCGCAGGCGCTTAATCACTTGAGCTATCACCGGAGGCACACCCCACGCATGGACCGGCATCACCCACACTATCCTCCTCTGCCCCTCTAAGTCTGATTGACTCAGAGATAGCAGTGGCCGAGGCTCCTCGCCCCCTATCAGGGGGCTGAGGGCCCGAGCCACAAGGCTACTGTTGCCGGTAGCTGAAAATAGTGCTATCATAGGTTATTGCAGTGGTCAGTCGGGATAATCATACAGGAGCGAATATGAGCGGATGGTGAGCAATGCGCCGGCTCCGCCTGTGAAATAATCGCCATACTTAGAGGCTGAAGCCACCACAAGGATATACTTCGGCACACGGTCGGTAGCCACATATCTCAGGGGAATGTCCACGGTGGTAAACTCGTCGATGTCAGAGCCTTGCTGGAAGCGCCCATAAGCAATCACCTCGGGGCCGTGCTCGTCAAAGAGGTGTCGGTCAGAGGGCTTGGTGCGTATCTCAAAGGGTTCATCGGAGTCGATGAGCGCACACCATACGACGCATGTATCGGGCTGTCCCTTAAGGTATTGGAAACTCGTAGAGGAGTGGGAGATTGTAGCGGTCTTATATTTAATGGTGGCGCGCAGGGCTGTGGGACGGTCGGTGAAGGGGCGGCCAAAGGAGAGCACTCCGTTGGTGCCATCAGTGCGGACATAAGTCCCGGTAAAGAGGTTGCCGGCAGCGAGCTTACCAAGCATGGCAATACCCACAAAACGGGTCTCAAGCGATGCTCCGCCATAGCCTGTGGAGGAGTCTGCATCGGCTAAAGGTGTTGTGTTGGAGTCGCCGAGTGTAGTGGCCCCCTTGTTGCCGGTGCCCCAGAAGGGCTCGCCATCCTTGGCCCATGGGCACCATATCTTCCCATCGAGCCACCAGTTGGAGAAGTCGCTGTTAGGGAGCTGACGAGCCTCTCCGGTGGTGAAGCTTATCTCGGGCGAAGCGGCATCGGTGGTCACGTCGACCACTCGCGCTTCATAGTCAGTGGATGGATTGAGATGGACCAGACGACATATCATCTCGCCTTCCACGCCCTTTGCTACCCATCCATCGGGCGCGGCCTGCCAGGCTTCTGAGCCGACTCGGCGCCACTCAAAGCGGCAGTCGGTGCCCTCGGCCACTGAGGCATGAAGCCATGCCACTGAGGTCCATGGGTCGACGGATGTGAGCTCGGCTGTAAGCACTGTCTTGGTGATGGTCACAGTCCATTGCTCTGCCACTCCATAGTCGGTCACGATAACCTTAACGGGGCTGGTGAAGTCTGTAGCCTCTCCGACAAGCTCAGGAGAATAGGTGGCAGTGGCCCCGGCGAGCTTCATGGCGGTCACCTTCACGGCTGTAAGATCTACTGTCGAGCCCACGTTGACCTCAATGGTGTGGGCCTCGGGATCGATGATGGCAGGGCCCACCTGCCCCTCGACGGCAAATTCGCGCGTCACATTGCGCACGGCTGTAATGGTCCACACATAGTCGCGATAGACTTTGAGGGTCAGGAAGAGGGTATCGGTGAGGTCAATGCCGGAAGTTATCACGGCTGTGTCGGTCACGAGCTTTGCGTTGGGCGCCAACTCAAAGCGAGTCACCTTGACGCTGCGGGGATTGACCGAGTCGTTGATGGAGAGAGCGACAGAACGCTTGAGAGTGTCAATGACGGCGGTGCGTGTCTGTCCCTCGACGGCAAATGCCATGATGTTGGCCTGGATGTTGGGATAAGGGATGTCGGAGTCGGAGATACACGACGGGGCTACGAAAGCCAAGAGGGCAGCGGCCCCTGCGAGAATGAGTTTACGGAGTATCATATGTTTACGCCCAGGCCAAAGTTGATGTTGAATATGTTGAAGCGGAAGTTGGCTCCGGATGAGAAACGCGAGCCATGATCAACGCCGTCGGTGGTCTGGCGCTCCTTGCGCATCTTCAGTCCAAAGATGCCAAACGACACATTGAAGTTTACGTTATCCATGATGAAGACACAGAGGCCGGGCGAGAAGTTGAGCGAGGCCTCGGCCATGGTGGTACGCGTGTCCTTGGGTATATTGTTGTAGGAGCGGATGAAGCGCGAGGAGCCGGAGGCAAACGAGAGGTCCACTTCGTTGAAGACGGCAAAGCGTTTCATGGTGCCCAGCCCTACGTAGTTGCGGTAAAAGATGCCTATGGAATAGTCGGTAGAGGAATAGCTTACGTCGCGGACATCAAAGGAGAGGTCATCGTCGAAGTCCACGGCGAGGCGCCCCAGATTGCCATCGCGACGGGTGTAGCCGAGCTTGAGGCCGAGGGCTTGATTGTTTTTGACGAAATAGCTCACCGTGGGGCGGATTGAATATTGCTTGCCGTCAAAGTCAAAGTCGTTGAGATATGACAGCAGCTGCACGTCATCGGCGTTAAACTCTGAGTAGGAGGCCGTAAGGCCAAAGGCCCATTGCCCCTTGGGAATGAAAAGATAGTTGTAGAGGCCGCGGTCAAAGCGCCCATAGTTTTTCTGCGGAAGGACGATGGAGACGGTGTCGCCACCCACCACGACGGTCTCTGTGGGGCGGTTTAGGGGGATGGCTCCCTTGCGGCGGATGATGGTGTCGCCCACCTCGGTGGCTGATGCCGCAAAGCAAGCCGCAATCAGACAGATTGATGTAATGATGGTCTTAAGCATAGCGGCTCGTGATTATAGGTAAAAGGCCACTCCAAAGGAGATGGAAAAGAGGTTTACTTTAAAGTTGGCGTGATGGCTCTTGCGATTGGAGACAAAGACGCGATCGGTAGTTGCCTTGGTGTGAGTGTACCCAAAGCCGAGCACACCGACGTTGACTTCGATGGCTGAGTAGTTGGAGAGAAACATAATAAGGCCGGGGGAGAGGCCCACGGAGGCTTGGAAGTTTCGCTCAAATGTCCCGGTGAGGTCGTCGCCCAAGCCATTGACTATCTTAGATTGTCCGCCGCCGAGCTTGAGCTGAAGCTCGTTGAAGAGGCCAAAGCGGGTGGAGTTGCCCATGGAGATGTAATATCTGAGGGCGCCGGTCACAAAATAGTTGGACGAGAGCTGATGCAGATTGTCAAAGTCATAGGAGGTCTCAGAGTCGATGATGACGTTTCCGCGGTCGAGGTCGGTCATGGAGCGCTCGTAGGAGAATCGACCGCCGCCGGCCAGATTGTCCTTGAAGGAATAGAAGAGCATTGGGCTCACCTTGAAGGAGTAGGTGTCGCCCGAGAGATTTTCGACGATAAGAAACTGGTAGTTGTCTTGGTGGCTCTGGGTATAGTTGACCGATACGCCGGTGATCCATTGTCCCTTAGGAATAAATGTGATATGCTCAAGGCCTCGCTTGAAGGTCTCTTGCGCGTCAACGGCCTGAGGCAATATCAGCGATATGAGGGCAAGAGCGATGGCCGTGGCAATATGTCGGATGGCTGAGTTCACAGTCGGTAGGTTATGGATGATGATGAATGGATGGGGTTGCTATTGATATGAGGGTCAGTATCCTAAGGATAGATTGTCAATCCAGAGAGAGCTGCCTCGAAGAGTGGCTGAGGCGAGGAAGGGGGTGACGGAGATGGAGGCTGTCTCGCTCTCCATGTCGCCCATCTTGTCGGAGGCGGCAAAGAGGATGCGCAGGCTGGAGGCCTTTACGTCGGTTCGCCGATATTGGAGCGGGATGCTGAAGAGGGTATATGAGAGGGTAGGAGTGAGGATTAGCTCACTGCTCGCAAGCACCACCTCGGTGCCGTAGACAGCTCCAAGCACCTCGATGCGAGCTATTCCGGCGGCGTGAGGGTCGGCCGGTGCGGGGATAAATTTGTAGGCTCCGTTGAGCGACGATGGTCGCGACTCGAATGGTATCCCCTCGTAATATTGCTCATAATTGTTTGCCGGGTCAAACCAATAGTCGCCGAGAAACAGGCGGCCGGCGGCTCGCTCATAGCCCATGGGGATGTTTTGGCTATAGTCGGTGTAGGGGAGCGACGATTGGAGGTAGTCGGGGATGGGAGCTCCCTGGATGTCATAGCCCACGCAGTCGAGCCTCACGGCATAAGCGCCGGCATAAGCGTCGGAGACGGTATAGGCAGATGGTGCGAGATACCAGGTATTGATGTTGGTGGCTTGGCGGCAGAAGGTCTTGGCGTTGACGGTGGCCCAATGGCTTGGCAGCTGATGGTCAAAGCTGGTGTGGTTTTGTCGGTTGAAGATCTCCACACTGTTTTGCGAATACCTGCCCCCCGATGGCATATCGGTATATTTTAGTGCATTGAAGTAGATGTCTTCAAAGTCGGCATTGGGTATTTGTAGTGCGGCTTCGGTCTTGAAGTCGATTATGGCGGAGGCTTCGGAGGGTGATGGAGCCGTAGGCCGCATCCCGGCCGTGAGCCGATAATTCCTGGCGGCCTCCAGGCCGGAGATGGTCACGAGCCCCTCTTCGGGGTGGCGCTCCACCAAGAGCATGCGGCTGCCGTCTGTGTCAAAAAATTGCAGTGAGGCGGCCACGACGGGGGTCATCTTGGGGTCGGTGGCTGCGACCTTTACGTTGACATGAAGGGCATAGGGGTCGGCCTCGAGGGTAAACTCGGGCATCGAACGCTCCACCTTAAACACTTCCCTCTCCTGGCCGCAGAAGGAGAGGCGAGCTGTGACTGTCTCAGTCCCTTCAGGCACGACAAAGGTTACCATCACCAGGCCATCTGTCTGGGGAGTGCATGAGATGATCTCGAGCGGTGTCCATCTGTTATCATCTTCATTGAGAGCATCTATTGCAATGTTGCCCTTTAGGTCGGGCGACGACGAATTGATGTTGACGATGGCGATGTTGGCACCGATTACGGCATCTGACACGCTCTCAATTGATAGAGCCACCGGGCTGAGGTCGATGGCGAGGGTAAGAGGCTCAGAGACATGCCCCATGGAGTCGACAGCTTGAAGCGCAAAGGTGGAGGGGATGGCATCGGAGACATAGCGCAGATTGGTCACCACCTTTGAAAAATCAATCGTCGCATCGGCGACTTGACCCTTATGAAGGCCCGATACTTCGAGCCCGTATGCCCTTAGGGAATCTTGCTCGGCAGGAGTGAGGGCAAGGAGATCTTTCTCGATGGTGAAGGCTGAGCCTAATGTGGGGGCAATGGTGGTGAAATAAAGATGGCTTAGGCGGCGCGAAGTCACCTTTGCCAGCAAGGGGGTGGCGGGCAGAGCCCCTTCGGCTAAGGGCACTGGGCGCCCCGAGACGAAGCCCTGGGCCTCTACCTTCGGGGCCGGGGAGTCGAAAAATTCTTTAGTAAGGGTTACGGAAGCCTTCTCGCCGGTGGAGGCTCGGGCGGAGAGTGAGGGGCAACCTCCCGACTGTCCGGCCTCAATCGTCACCTTATAATATGTGGCGGCTTCGGCCCCGGGGAGAGTGAGAATGGCAAATGAGGTGGAGCGACCATCGACGTAGGTGGCGTCAAGACTCACTGACACATCGCCGGATTTGAGGAAAAGAGGGCCTGTGGCATCCATTGGATACTCAACATATCCCGCGCCTTCGGAATGTAGAGTGGCGGTGACATTGACAAAAGTTTCAGCCACCGAGGGGGCATAATCGACCTCAACGAGTGTGTGGGCCAAGGAGGCTTTGAGCGACACTCTCGAAGTCTCTCCATTCTTCACCACTACCGGAGCGGAGGCATAGAAGCAGGGGGTATTAAACCCCTCATCGCCAATTACCCCCGATATGGCCGACAGTTCATATTGGCCGGGGAGCAGCCTCTCTTGGGTGCCTGATGGGCTCATGCCGCTCCAGCGGGCCTTGTTCCCCTCTGTGTCGGTGATATAGACGTTAAAATCGTCGGGCGAGGGCTCTTGAATGTCTATTACGGGGATGGTCGAGGCGTCGCCTGCCACCTTAATATGGGTATCTACGGCGATTTCGAGGTTGATGGCGCCTGAGCCGAGACCTGTGTTGACCTTGTCGTCGGAACACCCGGCCAGCAATAAAGCCCCGCAAGAGGCAAGAAGCAGTCGCTTGACGATCATATTACTTCAAGATTAGCCGCAAGACGCTGGCGGACCACCTCATACATCACGACACCGGCAGCCACCGATACATTAAGCGACCCGATATGGCCAAGCATCGGGATTGACACAAAGGCATCACACTCTCTGATCACATCTTCGGAGATGCCGGTATCTTCGGCGCCCATCACTATGGCTATGGGTGCGTCGGTGTAGTCGATGGTGGTGTAGTTGATGTCAGCTTTCTCTGTGACGGCCACGATGCGGTAGCCATTATCTTTAAGGAAGCGGACAGCGCCGAGGATGGAGCGCTCGCGACACACCGGGAGGCGTAGGAGAGCCCCGGCAGAGGTCTTCACGGCATCGCCCCCGACGGAGACGCTTCCATGCTCGGGAATGACGATGGCATCAACTCCGGCGGCCTCGGCGGTGCGGGCAATGGCGCCAAAGTTGCGGACGTCGGTGATACCGTCGAGGAGGGCCATGAACGGGAGCACCCCATCTTCATATAGCTGGGCGGTAAGATAGTCGAGCCGGTGGTAGGTGATGGGGGAGAGGATTGCAAGGACGCCCTGATGATTTTTGCGCGTGATGCGGTCGATGCGCTCGGCAGGGACTCTCTGCACCAGAATGCGATGGGAGCGTATGAGCTCGAAGAGCTCCTTGGCGTTTTCGGCTTTGATATCTTTCTTGATTAAAATCTTGTCAATATCACGCCCGGCCTCTATGGCTTCTATGACAGCCCTTATGCCGAAAATATAGTCGTTGCGGTCCACGATGGTCTGTTTTTATGATGAAAGGTTATTTCTTGGGAGAAAGGTCGAGGAGAGCCTCGGCAGCTTGGCGTGCCGAGGGGGAGGTGGGATCGCCGGAGAGCATGAGGGCAATTTCGCCCACGCGCTCATCGGCTGCAAGCTCGTTAATCATGGTGTGGGTGGCGGTGTCGTCGTCGCGCTTATAGACCTTAAAATGGTGAGAGCCCTTGGCGGCCACCTGTGGCAGGTGGGTGATGGCAATCACCTGGATTGAGCGCGCAATGGAGGCCATCATGAGGCCCATTCGATTGGCCACGTCGCCTGATACGCCGGTGTCAACCTCGTCAAAGATGATGGATGGGAGCTCCATCTTGTCGGCTATGATGCTCTTGATGGAGAGCATCAGGCGCGAAATCTCGCCACCGGACGCAGCCCCTCCCACAGGCATCAATGTCTGGTTTTTGTTGAAGGCAAAGAGAAAGGCCACTTCGTCGGCGCCGGTGGCTGAGAGCGACGATGAGGGCTTGACCTCCACCTCGCAGCGAAGGTTGGCCATACCCAATGGACGGGCCAGTTCAATCAGGCGCGAGGCAAAGGCCTCGGCGGCCTCGCGGCGGCTCTTTGACACCTCGGCAGCGCTTTCGCGAGCCAGTGCCAAGGCCTTGCGTGCCTCCTTCTCGAGGGAGGCAAGGGAGGAGTCGCTATTGTCAAGGTCGCGCAGCTTGCGGGCAAAGGCATCGCGGATGGCAATGAGCCCGGCGAGGGAGTCGACATGATGGCGTCGCTGGAGGGCATAGATAGAGGAAAGGCGCTCGTCGATGTCTTCAAGTTCCGAGGGATCGGCTTCGAGGTTGGAGTCAACGGCGGCGAGTGTGTCGGCTATATCTTTTATCTCTATGCGGGCGGCTTCGAGGCGCTCTGCGATATCGTCGTGGGGGCTCACGGCGCTCTCAAAGATGGAGGATACGGCCAGAGCCTCGTCGATGCGGTCGAGAGCCGGTGACATGCCTGACGAGAGGGCATCGCCGGCTGCGCGGAGCGCTTCTTTTACTTGCGTAAGATTGTTGAGGAGGTCGCGGCGCGCCTCGAGCTCCTCCTGCTCGGCGGGGTCGGAGAGGCGGAGCTCTTCGAGCTGCTCATATTGAAAGCGGGTGTATTCCTCCTCTTCGCGGGCGCGCTCCACCTTGAGCTTAGCCCCTTTCAGAGCTTTGGCAGCCACCTTGAAGGCTTCAAAGCGGCGGCGGTGCTCGGCCAGAAGGTCTTGATTGCCGGCAATGGTGTCAATCACCTCCATCTGGAATGCGGGCTGGGAGAGGAGCTGGTTTTGATGCTGAGAATGGATGTCAACGAGGCGCGCAGCCACTTCGGCCAGCTTGGCCAGTGGCACCGGCGAGTCGTTGACAAAGGCACGCGAGCGTCCCGAAGGGCTTATCTCGCGGCGAAGGATGCAATGGTTGTCGTCCCAGTCAATGTCGTTTTCGTCGCAGAAGGCTTTGAGGCGGGGGTGGCCCACGCCCACGGCAAAGGTGGCCTCGATGACGCTCTTGCGGTCGGCGTGGCGCACTGCGCGCGTGTCGGCTCTACCGCCAAGGATAAGCGATAGAGCGCCGAGCATGATCGACTTGCCGGCACCCGTCTCGCCGGTGATGATGTTGAGTCCGGGGTGGAAGTCAATGTCAATGAGGTCTATGAGGGCATAGTTGGCAATATGGAGCGATTCAAGCATTGGCCTGTGGAGCAGAGATTAGCGTTGTTGATTAGGGTCGGGCGGGGTCTTTATGTCGGCGATGCGAGTGCGATCGGTGGGATAGATGTCGAGGAGCATCTTGGCCACGGCCTCGCGCTCGGCTTGTGGCGATTTGGAGTATATGTTGACCAGCTCGTCGAGCTTGGCGTCGCGGAAGAGGGTGATGGCAAAGGCCATGGGGTCGGCCTCATAGAGAGCCGGGAGGACGGTGGAGATGGTCTCGGTGATGGCGGCGCGTCCTTTGTCGGGGCTGGTCACCATCTCGTCCAGCCC
Organism: Alloprevotella sp.; assembly: GCA_023663135.1. Lineage (GTDB taxonomy): Bacteria > Bacteroidota > Bacteroidia > Bacteroidales > Muribaculaceae > Paramuribaculum. The sequence continues at coordinate 42,526 of JAMPIE010000017.1, read as the reverse complement.
GCGGCGATGGTAGGCGTAGATGAGGTCGCGGAAGGGAGCCATCTGGACATCGGTGAAGGTGGCCAGCAGGGCGGCGCGGTTGCGATTATCCTCAAAGGGTTTCCATCCGGTCTCGCCGCCGCTCTGGGCTCGCTGGACAATGGCGCTCATACGCTCAATGAAGGGCTGCCCCCCCTTGGGCGAGAAGCTGTCAAAGTCAATGGCGAGGATGAGGTTGGCATAGAAGTCGAGGATGGCGGTGAGGTTGCTTTGGGCCTCCATCTCGTTGTAGATGAGGTTGTCGCCGAGTCGGTAGTCAAATTCCACTTTGTTGTCGCGGAAGTTGAGGAGGGTGGTTGTGTAGGTCGAGTTGTAGACCGGGCGCGACGACTGGATTGCCAGCTCACCCTTGATGCGGTCGTCGGCATACTCAGCCACGGTGAGTATCAGTCGACACTCCACCCGCTCGTTGGCGGCAATCTGAGCCGACGAGAATTTGGTGTTGTTGAGATAATCGTTAAGGGCGTTTTGCAGCGACTCAAAGACATCTTTGTTGGTGCCCTGGATTTTATCGGTGTTGACCTCCACCACGGCCTTAAGCTCCTGACCGCGGAGAGAGGGGAGCGCGGCGAGCATCAAGGCGCAGAGGATGAGGAGCTTTGCCATGAGGAGGGAGCGGGGTCTATTCATTGGCAAGGGCTTTGTTGATGAGGTCGAAGATGTCGCGGGCCACCTCGCGCTTACTCTTAAGAGGGAACTGATGAGGCTCTGGGGAGAGGCGAGAGATGATGGTGACCTTGTTGGTGTCGGTGGCAAAACCTGCACCGGGATCGGCCAGAGAGTTCACCACAATCATGTCGAGATTTTTGGCATCGAGCTTGCGGCGACCATTCTCGTTGGCGTGGTCGGTCTCGAGGGCAAACCCCACGAGGAGCTGGCCGGGGCGTTTGCGCCCACCGAGGGTGGCCGCAATGTCGGGATTTTTCACTAAGGTGAGGGTAGGGGCCTGGTCGCTGGCCTCTCGCTTGATTTTAAGGGGGGCAGCTTGGGCTGGCGCAAAGTCGGCAACGGCGGCGCAGAGGATGACGATGTCGGCTCGGTCAAATCGCTCCGAGGTGGCATCGAGCATCTGACGAGCACTCTCCACCTTTACCACCTCCACAGCCTGAGGATCGGAGGGAAGGACAGACACGGGGCCGGAGATGACGGTAACGTCGGCTCCACGAGCGGCGGCCTCGTCGGCTAAGGAATAGCCCATCTTGCCGGTGGAGAAATTGCCTATAAACCTCACGGGGTCAATGCGCTCGTAGGTGGGTCCGGCGGTGATGAGCACCCTCTTGCCGCGCATGTCGCCGTCGCGACGGGCAAAGAAGCGTTCCAAAGTGTGGAAAATCTCTTCAGGCTCGGCCATGCGTCCCTTACCGACAAGATGGGAGGCAAGCTCGCCCACTTCGGGTTCAATGATATGATTGCCATAGGAGCGGAGCTGCTCGAGGTTACGGATGGTTGATGGATGGGCCATCATGTCGAGATCCATTGCCGGGGCGATAAAGACCGGAGCCTTGGCTGAGAGATAGGTGGTGATGAGCATATTGTCGGCCACTCCACAGGCCATCTTGGCAATGGAGGAGGCGGTGGCCGGGGCAATCACCATTGCGTCGGCCCACAGGCCGATGTCGACATGGGAGTGCCACTCGCCGGTGTTGGCCGAGAAAAACTCGCTCACCACAGGCTTGCCCGAGAGGGCAGAGAGGGTCACCGGGGTGATAAACTCCTTGCCTGCCGGGGTGATGACCACCTGCACCTCGGCGCCGGCCTTGACAAAGAGGCGCAGGAGTGAGGCCGACTTATATGCGGCAATTCCGCCGGTGATGCCGAGGACTATGTGCTTGCCTTTAAGCATTGGCATTCTCCTGTTCTGATGCTTTTTTCTCGGCGTCGATGCGAGCCTTGACTCTCTGCCACACGCGGTCAAATGCCCGCTGGGTTGATATGGGAAAGTCGCTGCGCGAGATCCATTCGTGATAGCTGCGGTCTTCATAGAGAGCGTCTTCTGCAAGACGCCCCTTGTACTTGCCAAAGTTGATCACCTCGCGTCCCTTGTCGTCATAGACCATACGAGCCATGAAGTCTACGGCATTGTTCATGGCCGAGAACTTGCTGAGGCTCTCGACGTCGGTGCCGAGGTCGGGGTAACGCTCCAGCTGAGAGAGGAGCACCTCGAAGGTGGCGCTGGTGTCGGCCTGAGCCGAGTGGGCGTCGTCGAGGTTTCGGCCGCAATAAAATTTGTAGGCGGCTGAGAGGGTGCGGGGCTCCTTCTTATGGTAGATGTTTTGGACGTCGATGAGCTTCACGCCCGAGAAGTCAAAGTCAATGCCGGCGCGATGAAATTCCTGGTCGAGCAGGGGGAGGTCAAATCGGGTGGAATTGAAACCGGCAATGTCGCAGCCATCGATAAACTTGACGAGCTTGGGTGCAATCTTGTCAAAGGTGGGCTCGGAGGCCACCATCTCGTCGGTGATGTGATGGACGGCCGTGGCTTCGGGGGGGATTGGCATTCCGGGATTGACGCGGCGGGAGTGCTGGACCTTCGAGCCGTCGGTGTTTACCTTGATAATGGATATCTCCACGATGCGGTCGTGGGTCACTGAGGTGCCGGTGGTCTCGAGGTCAAAGATAATCATTGGCCTCTTAAGGATGAGCTTCATATGTAGGGGGGCGCGCGATTTATTCAACAATGCTCATGGGCATGAGAATCATAAGCAGGTTGCTGTCAGGCTCATTTTCGGCGGGGAGGAAGACGGCGGGGCGAGAGGGATCGGCCAGCTGAATGATCACTTCGGGGGTGGGGATGGTAGAGAATATCTCCTGGAGGTAAGGGGCTCCGAAGCCAATGGTGATTGGGGCGCCCTGATAGTCGCAGGAGAGCGACTCACGACCCGAAGTGCCATAATTGCTGTCTTGGACGCTAAGGATCACTTGATTGTCGGCAAAGGCAAAACGGACGAGGCCGTTGCCGCCGTTGCCAAAGACCGTCACGCGGCGCACTGAGTTGATAAACGATTGACGGTCAACGGTTACAATCTTGTCGTTGGTCCGAGGAATGACACGATTGTAGTCGGGAAACATACCCTTGATGAAGCGGCAGTCAAAGGTATAGGTGGCTGAGGTGAAGGTCACCGATTTCTTGGAGATGGTAATGTCTATCTCGACATCTTTGCCGAAGATGTTGCGTAGCACGGTGGCGGGCTTCAATGGCAAGATAAAGGAACACTCAGAGCCGGGGGCAACTGCTGAGTTGCTGTAACGCACGAGCTTACGGGTGTCGGTGGCCACGAAGATTATTCGGTCGGGCTTGATGTCCCACAAGATGCCGGTCATTTGGGGACGGAGCTCGTCGCTGCCCACGGCAAAGAGAGTGCGCTCGATACCGGCGATGGCCACGGAGGCAGGGCAAGAGAAGCGTACTGTCTCCTCAGCATCCTCTTGAGCTTCCGGGGCCGGATATTCGGCGCCGTCGATGGCCATGGTCTTAAACTCGCCATTGGTGTAGCTTATGGTTGCCTCAAATGAAGAGTCGTCGATGTCAAAGGCCATATCTTGCTGAGGCATCTCCTTGAGGAGGTCCACCATGCGGTGGGCATCGAGACAGAAGGAGCCTTCGCCATCGGCATCCATTACCTCCAGTATGGCATCGAGGGAGTTTTCCATGTCGGAAGCGCGTATATGGAGGTGATTGCCCCGGAGAGTGAAGAGAAAGTTGTTGAGCACGGCGAGGGCGTTTTTAGAGTTGATCACCTTGCTCACGGCTGAGAGGCTGGAATATAGCGTCTTAGAGGAGACGTTGAATTTCATGTCTGGTTATGTCTGTTGGTTTTTTTTCGTTTTAGGATAAGATTGGGGCAGAGTGCTCCAATTCAATCCACAAAAATACAAAAAACTTTCCTATTCCACCCCTCAAGTTGCGCAAAAAATAAAAAAAGAGCCGCTGATGAGCAGCGGCCCTTTTGTGTATCTGTTTCTCGGGAAGAAATTAGTAATCTTATTTGAAGATATATTGGGAGGAGATGGACTGATTGTTATGGACGCGCGAGATGGTGTCGGCAAACATGCGAGCCACGGAGAGGACGGTCACCTTTTTGCACTCCTTCTTGTATGGGATGGAGTTGGTGAAGATCATCTCTTCCATCTGGGAGTCGTTGATGCGGTCGGTGGCCGGGTCGCTCATTATGGCATGGGAGGCGAGGGCGCGGACGCTCTTGGCTCCTTTGCTCATGAGCAGATCGGCGGCTTTGGCAATGGTGCCGGCGGTGTCAACCATGTCGTCGATGAGGATAACGTTTTTGCCCTCGACGTCGCCAATGACAGTCATGTCGGCCACGACGTTGGCGCGGGCGCGCTGCTTGTGGCAGAGCACGAGGGGGCAGTCGAGATATTTCGCATATGAGTTGGCTCTCTTGGCGCCCCCTACGTCGGGGGTGGCTATGCAGAGGTCGGGCAGATGGAGGCTCTTGATGTAGGGAATGAAGACTGACGAGGCGTAGAGGTGGTCGACGGGGACGTCAAAGAAGCCTTGGATCTGGTCGGCATGGAGGTCCATGGTGATGATGCGGTCAACGCCGGCGGCGGTGAGAAGGTTGGCCACGAGCTTAGCTCCGATGGAGACGCGGGGCTTGTCTTTGCGGTCTTGTCTTGCCCAGCCGAAATAGGGCATCACTGCAATGACAGAGTGGGCAGAGGCACGCTTGGCGGCGTCGATCATCAGCAGGAGCTCCATGAGGTTGTCGCAGTTGGGGAAGGTGGACTGGACGAGATAAACCTCGCAGCCGCGTATGGGCTCCTCAAACGACACTTCAAACTCGCCGTCGGCAAAGTGTGTGATGTTCATTTTGCCGAGCTCGATGCCGAGCTCGTGGCAGATTTCTTCGGCCATGTAGGTCGACTTGGAGCCGGAGAAAATCTTGATGGGATGGATGATAGATTTCATATCGCTGGGTTGGGACTATTGTTTTCTATGGCGGAGGGTGGGGGAGGGGATTAGCGCCCTTGGCGGTGGGAGAGGCGCCACACCACGGCTTCATAAGGTGGTATGAAGGTGTGGAAGGGCTCTGAGGAGCAAAACACCTTGCTCTCCTTGCGGCCCGCGAGGAGCTCGGTGGCCTGCTGGGGGGCGGGGGTGTCGGGGAGCTGGAGCATCTCGAAGGCGTGGGTGGGGAGGTTGATTCTCAGGTCGGCTGAGTCGGCGCTGAAGTTGGCCACGATGAGGAGTGTCTCAGAGGGTGTTGAGCGTAGGAAGGCATAGTGGCGGTGGGGATTAAACGACGGGTTGTCATAGTTGACATACATCAGGTCGAAGAAGCGCCCGCGAGTGATGGCCTTCTGGCTGGATGCGATGGAGAGGATGTTGATATAACGGCCGCGGAGCCACTTCTCGCGCGGAGTGAGCTTGGCGTCGCCGGGATGGCAGGGGCCGTCGGCAGAGAGCCAACGGCGAAGGGTGGAGAGGCTCCAGTAGTCGAAGATGGTGGTCCGGCCATCGCGCCCGGAGTAGCCCTCGGCATCGGCGCCGGGTTCGCCAATCTCTTGACCCATGTAGATCATCATTGGGCCGGTGGTCATCATGGAGCTGACAACGAGGGAGGGGATGGCTTTGGCGGGGTCGCCGGCATATTGCTCGGAGGCAAATCGCTGCTCGTCATGGTTTTCGAGGAAGTTAAGCATATGTGGGGCAATCCCCTCGGTCTGCTGCCAGCAGGAGGTCAGGGCGGCGGCAGAGACAGAGCCGGTCTGGATGGCTCGAAGGGTGTCGTAGAGCCCCGACTTGTCGTAGAGGTAGTCAAATCCGCCGACGGAGATGAATGGCCGATAGAGGGCAATGTCGTAGAGCTCGGCGATGAAGATTACGTGAGGATACTTGGCCTTGACGTTGCCGATGGCCCATTGCCAGAACTCGAGCGGCACCATGTGGGCCATGTCGCATCGGAAGCCGTCGACTCCTTTGCCGGCCCAGAAAAACAGGATGTGGAGCATCTTGTGCCATGTGGGGGGGATGGGGTCGAAGTGATGCGACCCGTTGGCGGGGTCAACGCCATAGTTGAGCTTTACGGTCTCATACCAGTCGTTGTGGTTGGGGAAGGCGTTGAAGCAGTCGTTGCCGCTGGCTTTGGCGGGAAACTCCACGTAGGCTTCCTTTCCCGAGCCGAGGTCTACGTCGGTCGGGGCGAAGAGCTGGCGGGTGATGTAGTAGAAGTTGTTGGCGGGAGAGAAAAACATGTCGGTGTTGTCGCCGGAGCCAAAGTCGGCCGGGGCTCCTTGGGGGGCTGCGTCGGAGGCATAGCGGCGTGCAACATGATTGGGCACGAAGTCGATGATGACGTTGAGGCCGGCGTCGTGGGTGCGTGTGAGCAGTGCCTCAAATTCCTCCATCCTCTTGGCGGGGTCAACGGCAATGTCGGGGTCGATGTCGTAATAGTCGCTTATGGCATATGGGGAGCCGGCCTGACCCTTGACCACGTGGGGGTTGTCGCGTATAATGCCCCAGGGGGTGTAGTCGGGGCAGTGGGCGTGTTCGATAACACCGGTATACCACACATGACTCACAGAGAGCTCCTTTATGGCCCGGAGCACCTCGGGCGTGATATAGGCCATCTTGCCGCTGCCGTTTTGCTCGATGGTCCCTGAGGGGAGACAAGTGTCGTTGAAGTTGGTGTAGAGGCGGGGCAAGAGCTGATAGATGATGGGCTTGCGGGCTGTGTTCATATCGCGGGTGGGGGAGGGCAGATGTTACATATGCAGGGGAGAAGCGGAGGAGGCGGGTGGGGTGATGCCTGAGGCCTTGATGGCTGCGAGGGCTGCCTCATATCCGAGCGAAAACACTCTCTCGGTCTCGGAGAGGTCAAAGGCGGTCATGTCGGCTATCTTATCGATGGAGATGCGCATGTCACACATGGCCAGGTCGGGGATGGCATTGCTCTTGGCCACGAGGTTGTAGGCCCTCAAGGCGGTTTCAAACATGCCGTCGGAGCTGGTGTTGCGGCTCTTGACCGGCGAACAGTTGATGCCGATGAGCAGCTGACACTCCTCGCGGATGGCCCATGCGGGGAGATTGTGGAGGAGGCCGCCATCGACATATCGCGAGCCGCCCATCTCCTGTGGCTGGAAGACGATGGGGATGGAGCAGGATGCGGTAATGATGTCGTAGGTGGGACCCTGACGAAAGGTCTCGGCTTTGCCGGTGTCGAAGTTGGTGACGCCCACAACCGTAGGGATTGAAAGGTCTTCGAGGCGCGCGACCGGGATGTTGTCTCTCAGAAAAGCCTTGAATGGCTCGAGGGAGAAGAGTCCGTTGCCGGGGAGGGCGAGGGAGGTAAAGCTGGTAAACTTGCGACCCTTAAAGGACTCTAAAATCTGGCGAGGATGCATACCGGAGGCATACATGGCGGCCACGACTGAGCCGGCCGAGACGCCGGCGATGATGTCGGGGACAAAGCCGGCCTGCTCGAGGGCCATGAGAGCTCCGGCGTGGGCAAACCCCCTGGCACCGCCCCCCGAGAGCGCGATGCCAACCTTATGTGGTGGCTTGTTGAAGATGCTAAACATGTGCCTTGAGCGCTGTAGAATCCTTATGCGGCTGCAAAGTTACAAAAAGTTTTCATACGCGCGCCAGGGAGGCCTAAATCTGACTGACGATGAAACGAATATTTTTTTACGCTTACTAATCTATTGACTTGGCTGTGACCTGATCTGAGCTGATGCGGCTGGGGCGGGTTTGCTGTGTTGGGAAAAATGTTTATCTTTGCAAGTCCAATAGGTTACGATAAGAAATGAAGATAATATCTTTTATAAAGGAGTGGATGCTTATTATGGCTATAATAAGCGGCATAGCCGGATATTTTATTATGGCTGCGCTCCCGCTGCCTGCGCCGGTGAGATCCTCTTTGGGTCAGATGCCGGCTTATCTGCAGCCGGCTCTGATCTTTGCCATGCTCTTTATCACCTTTTGCAAGGTGGAGCTCAAGGGGCTGCGCATCAAGGCTTGGCATCTGTGGCTGCTATTGATACAGTGTGGGCTGTTCACCGCCATAGGGCTGCTCTTGGTGGCCATGCCGGCGAGCGGGCTTAGGGTGGTGCTTGAGGGGGCTATGCTCTGCCTCATATGCCCCACGGCCACGGCCGGAGCTGTGGTGACGCGCAAGCTTGGGGGCAACGTTGGTCACATCACGGCCTACACCATTATGATCAATATAGCGGTGGCGATGCTCATCCCGGCCATGGTGCCATTTGTCCACCCCCAGCCGTCTGTGAGCATTTTGTCGGCTTCGCTGCTTATCTTGGGAAAGGTGTTTCCGCTGCTCATCATGCCGCTTGCCTCTGCCATGGCGCTGAGGTGGTTGTGGCCTTCGCTGGCGCGTAAGATTGCCTCGCGTCAAGAGTTGTCGTTTTATCTCTGGGCAGTGGCGCTCACTTTGGCCTTGGCCGTGACTGCCAGGAGTATAGCCCACTCTCAGGTGGAGCTCTCGACGCAGCTTTGGCTCGTCGCGGTGTCGATCATCTGTTGCGCTTTCCAGTTCTGGGCGGGGCGCAAGATAGGGGCTCATTATGGCGACAAGGTTACCGCCGGGCAGTCACTTGGGCAGAAAAACACCGTGTTGGTGATATGGATGGGCTTCACTTTCTTTACGCCAGTTACCTCCATCGTCGGTGGCTTTTACAGCATCTGGCACAACGTACTCAATTCCATCCAGCTCCATCGCCACCACATGGAAGAGCAACGCTCCTCCATGGCGGCCGAGTCCCTGGCGGTTACAGAGGCCAGCACTCGGTGAGTCGCGCAATGGAGGGGATGGCACTGCGGCGATAGAGTGGGTCGAGCCCCTGCCGGCGCTGGGAAGTGTAGTCGGCCAGGCAGGCCACGGCATAGCGGCCCAAGACCAGGATGGCTGCCACGTTGCATATGGTCATAAGAGCCATGGTGATGTCGGCCAGCGCCCACACCGTATCGAGCTCCACCAGCGCCCCTGTCATCACCATGGCCGTGGAGCAAAGCTTGAGGGCTGTCACCGGCCAGCGACGCGTGGTGATAAACTGTATGTTGGCCTCCCCGTAATAGTAGTTGGCAATGATGGAAGAGAAGGCAAAGAAGAAGATGGCAGCGGCCACAAATGCTGAGCCGAGGCTTGAGCCGGTCTCATTGTCGAGGGCGGCCTGAGTGAGGGCAATGCCTGTCTCGCCGGAGTCAAACACACCGCTGCAGAGGATGATGAAGGCGGTGGCGGTGCACACAAAGAGGGTATCGACATATACGCCGAGAGTCTGAAGTAGGCCTTGCTTCACCGGGTGTGACACCGAGGCGGTGGCGGCGGCGTTGGGGGTTGAGCCCTCGCCAGCCTCGTTGGAAAAGAGGCCCCGCTTGACGCCCATAATTACCGCCATGCCCACACCGCCCCCCATCACCTGCTCCAGGCCAAAGGCATTGCTGACTATCATCTTTATCACGTCGGGGAAATGATGGATGTTCATGGCCACGATGACCAGCGCCAATAGGATGTAAAGGATGGCCATGACCGGCACCACCACCTGGCTCACTTTGGCTATAGACCGGATGCCGCCCCAGATGCAGGCGAGGGTCAGAAGGGAGAGGAGAGCGCCCGTGAATGCCGGTGCCACTCCATATGGCTCAAAGGCCAGAGCTATGGTGTTGCTTTGGACGCTCTGGAAGGCCAGGGCAAAGGTGACGGTGATGAGGATTGCAAAGGTTATGGCCCAGAGGCGGCTCCCTATACCCTTGCTGATATAATAAGCCGGGCCGCCGCGGAAGGAGTGGGCACCCTTTACCTTAAAAAGCTGAGCAAGAGTGGACTCGATGAAGGCATTGGCGCTTCCGAGGATGGCTATGGCCCACATCCAGAAGATGGAGCCGGGCCCGCCAAGGGCTATGGCTGTGGCCACTCCGGCCAGATTGCCGGTGCCCACGCGCGAGGCCACGCTCACGGCAAAGGCCTGAAAGGAGCTTATATGGTAATGGCTGCGCGAGGAGCCCTCGGGGAGATGCTCATGACGCTTGCCCGAGCGGCCGAGCAGGCGCCACATCTCGCCGATGAGGCGAAACTGCACTCCGCGAGTCTCGATGGTAAACCACACGGCGGCTCCCGTGAGGAGCGCAATCATCACATAAGTCCAGAGAAAGTCGTTGGCGGCGTTGATGAGGTCGAGCATTTTATTCGCGGTAATAGATGCGCTTGACGCGCTCTGAAACGGAGGTGAGTATCTCGTAAGGGATGGTGGAGAGGGTGTCGGCGAGCTCGGCTGCGGGCACGTGGGGCCCGAAGATCTCCACTCGGTCGCCGGGGCGGCAGTCGGGCAGCTCGGTGACGTCAATCATACATGCGTCCATGCATATGTTGCCTACGGTGGGGCAGCGATGGCCGCGGATCCATACCCTCATTGCGCCGCGGCCCAGATGGCGGTCAATTCCGTCGGCATAGCCTACGGGGATGGTGGCTATGCGCGAGGGGCGGTCGAGGCGCCCATATCGCCCATATCCTACGGTGGTCCCGGCGGGCCAGTCGTGGACGGCTATCACTGATGTGAGCAGGGCGCTGACGGGCCTCAGCCCCTGCTGCGAGCCGTCATCTACTGTCGGGATGCCGTAGAGGCCAATGCCGAGGCGGCAGTAGTCATATTGATGTTCCGGAAATCTCACGATGCCTGTCGAGTTGAGGATGTGTCGCTTGATGTCCCACTCCGGCAGGAGCGCGGCTAAGGCTTGGCTCGCTTGCGCAAAATAGGCCAGTTGCTCTTCGGTGTAGGCATCCTCGGAGGGCATGTCGGCCACGGCCAAGTGGCTGAAGACCGAGGCCACTCGCAGGAGCCCCTCATCGTCGGGCTGATGGAGGAGGGCGGCAATGCGGTCGATATCTTCGAGGCGGAAGCCGAGGCGATGCATGCCGGTGTCGATTTTGATGTGGATGGGGAAATCGGCCATGCCGCAGCGACGGGCTGCTTTGAGGATATCTTCCAAGAGGCCAAAGGAGTAGACCTCAGGCTCGAGGCGATTGGCAAACATGGATCGAAAATTGGCCACTCGCGGGTTCATCACCATGATGGGCATTGTGATACCGGCATCGCGTAAGGCAACACCCTCATCCACCACAGCCACGGCTACATAGGCCGCGCCGTGGCTTTGGAGGGTCTTGGCTATCTCAATGTCGCCGGCCCCATATCCCGAGGCCTTTATCATGCAGATGAGGCCGGTTGAGGGGCGCAGGCGGGAGCGAAACCAATTGTAATTGTCGGCCACGGCATCGAGGTTTACTTCAAGCACCGTCTCATGTCGGCGTGCCTCAAGGAGGTCGGCAATCTGGTCAAAGTCAAAGGAGGCATGGCCCTTGACCAGCACCACGCTATGGGCAAAGTCGGCCGGGCGGGCTGAAGAGATGAAGATGTCGGTGGAGGGGAAGAAGAGGGCATTGGCGCCCCAGGGAGCAAATGCATCGGCGGCTGCTGAGATGGCGGGGCCAATGCCTATAACGCGGTCGATGCCGCGGCTCCACAAGATGGATGAGGCCTCTTGATAGTCGCCGTCAATGAGGTCGGAGAGGATTACGGTGAGGGTATGGCCGGGGGTCTGACGTCTGGCCATGAAGTCGAGGGCCGAGGGGAGGCTTGAGATGTCGGGGGTGAAGGTGTCAAGGATGAGGAGCGAGTCGCCCACTCCCTCCATCACGTTGAGCCGGGTGTCTACCGGGTCGAGCGAGGCCATGCGAGCGGCTATGGCACTATGGGGATAGCCCATGTGCTTGAGCATGGCCAGGCAGCAGAGGGCGTCGTCGACGAGGGCGGGCTCGGTGAAGGGTATGGTCACTGCCTCGCATGAGCCGTCGGGGAGTGTATAGGTGAGGGTGGTGCTCTTCAACACCGGATTGACCACTCTGTCGGTCACCTCCACGCTGCGGGAACTTACCGGCTCGCCGCAGTGGGCAAAGAGGGCCATCTTCTCGGCGAGCTTAGCCTCGGGGGAGGGGAAGCCTGAGTCGTGGTCGCTCCCTATGCCGGTGAAGATGCCGGCTGTCGGTGCAATCATATCCTCTAAGAGAGCCATCTCGCCTTGGCGCGAGATGCCGGCCTCGATGATGGCCATGTCGGCCTCGGGGCCTATCTGCCACAGAGAGAGAGGCACCCCGATGCGCGAATTGTAGGAGCGGGGCGAGCGGGCAATCTTGTGGTCGGGGCTGAGGAGGCGATATAGCATCTCCTTGACGGTGGTCTTGCCGCGGGAGCCTGTGATGGCAATTACGGGTATGTCGCGCCTCTGTCTATTGGCCTTACCGAGGGCCTGGAGGGCCGAGAGGGTGTCGTCAACGACGATAAAAGAGGCCTCAGGCATAGGCTCGTCGGGAATGTGGGTCACGACAAAAGCCCTTACGCCCATGTCGTAAAGGGCGTGGATATAACGGTGGCCGTCGCCGCTGGGGGTGGTCAGGGCAAAGAAGAGTGTGTTTTCGGGTCGAAGGAGCGAGCGACTGTCGGTCAGGAGCTGCTCGATGGGACGCTCTGGGTAGGCAAGGCGAGTGTCAACGGCATGGGGCTTAAGCATTTGAGCTATCTCCCCTAAGGAATATCTGGTCATGTGGTGTGGAAGGTGAGCAGTGGACGATGGGCCATCCGGCGAGCGGCTTTGAAAGCAATGGCGGCTTTCCGGCGCGTGGCATCCGAGGCATAGGCCTCCTCAAAGAGGGTGTAGATATAGTCGGCCGCTTGGTCGGTGGGGTGGGTCATGTCGGGGGTGTAAAATCGATAGTCGCGCAGGTCGTCGGTCAGTGCCTCATAGGCGGGGAAGTAGGTGAGGCCTTCGCTCTCCTCCTTGCTCTCCTTCTCGAGCCGATTGATGGCCATGCGGAGGGTGGCCTTGGAGAGGAAGTTGCCGTCGAGGCCGTCGGCGAGGTGGCGTATGGGGCTGACAGTCATAATGGTGTGGGCCGGGGCAAGGATGTCAATGGCACGTTGCAGAGCCGAAACATTCTCTTCCACTCCGGCCAAGCGGCGGCCAAACCTCGCCGCGGGGAGCTTATGGCAGTTGGCCACGGCCTCTCCCCCATCGGCCAGCTCATATATGAAGGCAGAGCCGAGAGTGAGGCACAGGAGAGTGTCGGGGCCGATATGGCTGCGTGCCTTGGCGAGGGCCGCGTTAAGGGCTGCGGCGGCTTCATGGCGGTCGGGACGGGCCAGGAGTGTGTGGGCCAGGAAGTGGCGCCATAGGCCTTGGTGCTCAAAGAGCTCGCCGGGGTCAATCATGCGGCCCGAAGCAATGAGACGCGCTTGTCGCTCCAGCGCCAGAGCGTTGTAGACCGGCCCGAGGGGGTTGTAGGCCACCTTGAAGCCGCGCTCCTCGAGCCGCCGGCCTATGTTGTCGCTGAAGCAAGAGCCGAGCAGAAGGATGGGCCGCTCGTAATCGAGCAGCCCTTCATGAGGCTTGACGCAAATCTCGGTCCTAAGCTTAAGGCTCATATGCGGCTTTCGTTTATCGATGCAAAACTATATCAAAAATCCGAGACGGCGATTACTATGTAAGGAAAAAGTCTTAACTTTGTGGTCACATTTTTTCACACAGTCGCTTATGCTTACATCTGCAATAGTATGGAATGCCGACCCGGTGCTTTTTACCCTCGGCCCGCTCACCATCAGGTGGTATGGCCTTATGTTTGCCATAGGGTTTCTTGCCGGCTATGAGATAGTGGGGCGCATGTTTCGCCACGAGGGCGCGCCGGAGCGCTGGCTTCCAATCCTCCTCATATGGGTCTTGGCCGCAACTGTGATAGGCGCGCGTCTGGGCCATGTTTTCTTCTACGAATGGGATTATTATTCAGCTCATCCGGCCGATATTGTCAAGGTTTGGGAAGGGGGGTTGGCCAGCCATGGCGGGACGATCGGCATCGTCCTTGCCGTGATTCTCTACTCGATTTTCACAACCAAGCGGTCGCCGCTGTGGACCTTTGACCGATTGGTGATCCCGATAGCTCTCGTCGGCGGCCTCATCCGCTTGGGCAATCTGATGAACAGCGAGATATTTGGCCACGCCACATCGCTTCCTTGGGGCTTTATGTTTCTCCGCTCCGGCGAGTGGCACGCCCTCTATGAGGGGCAGGCCTGCCACCCCACGCAAATCTATGAGGCCTTGGCTTACTTTGCCCTCTTCGGGCTACTGATGTGGATGTATTGGAAGAAAAACGCCGAGGAGCGCCCCGGCCTTATCTTCGGCGTGTTTTTCACTATTCTCTTCACGGCTCGCTTCTTAATAGAGTTTGTCAAAAACGATCAGGAGCCATGGGAGGCTGACATGGTGCTCAATATGGGTCAGCTCCTCTCCATCCCCTTCATCATCATAGGATTGCTATTGATCATCTATTCATTCATCCGCCCAAGGCAACACCTCACATTCCCCAACCGCTATGCCGACGAGCCACGCAAACACTGAGCCCCTCCTCCCCCAGGCTCCGAATCGCCTCTTTGTCAGCGGTATCGACACTGATGCCGGCAAGACCTTCTGCACCGCCTGGCTCGCTATGCGCCTGGCCAAGGAGCAGGGATTGAGTGTAGTGACGCAAAAATTTGTCCAGACAGGCTGCGAGGATATGAGCGAGGATATTGTGGCCCACCGCCGCATCCAAGGGATTGAGCTGATGGATGTGGACCTCGACCATACCACCGCCCCGGTGATCTTCTCATATCCCGCCTCGGCCCAGCTTGCAGCGCGCATCGACGGCTGCGAGATTGACCTCGATGCCATAGACCGAGCCTCTGATACCCTTGTCGCGCGATTTGACTCTGTGCTCATCGAGGGAGCCGGAGGCCTGATGGTGCCGCTTACCGACTCGTTTCTTACCATCGACTACATCCTCTCGCGCCGACTGCCCGTGGCCCTGGTCACCAATGGCGTCCTCGGCTCCATCAACCACACCATCCTCTCCCTTGAGGCCCTTATGAGCCGCAATATACCGGTGTGGGCCATCCTCTATAACACCCACTTTGACACCGACCCCATGATCGCCGCCGACACTCGAGGCTTCATCGAGCGCTATGTCGCCTCGCGATTGCCCTCTACTCCGGTGATCGACGTCCCCTCATTGCCTCTCACGGAATAATCCCTCATGCCTACAATATCCATATCCAAGGAAATCATAGCCGAGATGCCGCTGGCCCATTTCAAAGGCTCGGTGGTCATCGTTGACACTCCAGAGAAGATTGAGGCCGCCATTGCTCGCCTCTATGCCACTAAGGTGGTGGGGTTTGACACCGAGACCAGGCCCAACTTCCATAAGGGCGACCGTCACTCCGTGTCGCTCATGCAGGTCTCTACCGGCCCGGTGTGTTACCTCTTCCGTCTCAACTATACCGGCTTGACCGATACACTAATTCACTGGCTTGAGGATGAGAATTGCATCAAAGTGGGGCTCTCGCTTAAGGACGACTTCCACCAGCTGCGTCTCCTCTGCGACCTCACCCCCGGCGGCTTTGTCGAGCTCCAATCTATGGTGAAAGAATATGGCATCATTGACTCTTCGCTCCAAAAGATTTATGCCATAATCTTCGGGCAACGCATCTCTAAGGGGCAGAGACTCACCAACTGGGAGGCCCCCACTTTGGCTCCCTCCCAGCAAGCCTATGCCTCGCTCGACGCTGAGGCCTGCCTCGACATCTACAACTTCCTCCAGGCCGGCTGCTTCAATCCAGCCCTTTCACCTTATAAAGTAGACCCATCCACTCCACTGTAATGAAACAGATTGTCGTTGCACTTGCCGCCATTGCTACCTCTTTGGCATCCGTCGCTTCTTTTGCCTCCGGGCACCATGCCTGCTGCAATAACCCCGACAAGATTGTAATCCTCCACACCAACGACACCCACTCGCAGATCGACCCCGACCGAGACAACCTCGGCGGTGTGGCTCGACGCAAGGCACTCATCGATAGCGTCAGGGCGGTCAATCCTTCAATGACCCTCATCGATGCCGGCGATGCTGTCCAGGGCACTCTCTTCTTTACACTCTTCCGCGGAGCAGTCGAAGACTCGCTGATGAATCTTCTTGGATATGACATCCAGATCCTTGGCAATCATGAGTTTGACAACGGCACTGAGGAGCTGGCCCGGCGTTGGGGCCGACTAAACGCCACTAAGCTTACCACCAACTACGACTTGCGCCAAGTCCCGGGCCTCGACTCCATCTTCAGCCCCTTTGAGATACGCCGCTACGGCAATAAGAAGGTGGGTTTCATTGCCCTCAACCTCGACCCCAAGGGGATGATTGCCGACGCTAATGCTCAAGGCGTGGTATATCTCGACCCCGTCGAGGCCGCCAACGCCACCGCTTGGCACCTCCGCCACAATGAGCGCGTCGACTATGTAGTGGCCATCACCCACATTGGTTACTCCAACCCTTACCTGGCCAATGACCTCGACCTCGCTCGCCAGTCAAAGGGGATCGACGTGATTATCGGCGGCCACTCCCACACCTCCATCAATCCAGCCGACCCCAAGGCCCCTGCCCACCTCATCCCCAACGTCGTGGGCGACACCGTCCTCATTGCCCAAAACGGTAAGGGGGGCGTCACTGTGGGCGAGATTACCATCTGCCCCTCCTCCGGCAAGATTTCTTCGAGGCTCATACCCGTCGACTCCCGCCTCGACTCCCACTCCGACGGCTCTGTGGAGGCTGTTCTCGCACCCTTCCGATATGCCGTTGACTCCATCACCGCCATCCCCCTTGCCGTGGCCCCGGCTGAGTTTCCCCACCGCTCCCCCGAGCAGATCAATTTCGTGGCCGACATTGTTGAGGCCGAGGCCGAGCTCCTCGGCGCCGGCAAGATTGACCTCGCCTTCATGAACCGCGGCGGCATCCGATGCGCCATGCCCAAGGGCACTGTCTCGCGCGGCCTGATAATGCAGATGCTCCCCTTTGATAATCGCATCGTGGTCATGAAAATCAAAGGCTCTGACCTGGCCGATGCCTTCGATGCTATGGCTATGAGAGGCGGCGACGGGGTGAGCCGAGGAGTCCGTGCCGTCTATGATCCTGATACTCACAAATGCACCTCAGTGACCATCGACGGTGAACCAATCGACCCTTCGCGCACTTATACTTTAGCAACAATCGACTACCTCGCCGGGGGCGGCGACTACATGGAGCCCCTCACCCGTGGCTCTGTCATTCTCTCTGATCGCCGAGTGATGTTTGACGCTGTCTCTGACCACCTCCATGCCCATCCCGAGATTGTCCCCGACACGGTAGCTCGCTTTGTAAAGAAGTAACCCACCCTCCACCCGGCACAAGCCCCCTCCACCTCTACTGACGCTCATGTTTAAGATACTCCACATGCTCGGGAGCCTCATGATGATGCTCCTGGCCGGCCCGCAGGCTCAGCTCCCGGCCGATATTGAGTCTCAGACCCTTAAACAAGATGTCGACATGCTTTCTTCACAAGGTCAAGCATGGGTCGACTCGGTCTACGACTCGCTCTCTGACCGTCAGCGTGTGGCTCAGCTCTTTGTGCCCCATCTTGTTATAAGTGACAATGCCGCCGGCAGAGCTGTCATTGATCGTATGTGTGGCATCGACGCTGTGGGTGGCATCCTCCTGAGCAAAGAGAGCGTCATGGGCTATGCCCGCCTCATCAACTATGCCCAGGGCAAGAGCAAGACACCCCTGCTTGTCACCCTCGACGGTGAGTGGGGCCTCGCTATGCGCATCAAGGATGCCCCTCGATTTCCTTACAATATGGCTTTGGGTGCCATCCGCGACCCTAAGCTCCTCTACGACTACGGCGCGGAGCTGGCGCGTGAGTGTCGCGAGCTCGGCATTCAGGTCGATTTTGCCCCGGTGCTCGATGTCAACTCCAATCCCCTCAACCCCGTCATTGGCTTCCGCTCATATGGCGAAAATCCCAGGACGGTGAGCCGCCTTGGAGTGGCATTCTCAAAAGGGATGGAGAGCGGAGGCGTGATGAGCGTGAGTAAGCATTTCCCCGGCCACGGCGACACCTCAGCCGACTCCCATAAGACCCTCCCTACCGTCGACCACTCCTTGACGCAGATGAAGGAGACCGACCTCCTCCCCTTTGCCGACTATATCGAGGCAGGCCTGTCGGGCGTCATGGTGGGCCACCTCAATGTGCCGTCAATCGACCCTTCAGGCACTCCCGCCTCCCTCTCTAAGCCCATCACCACCGGTCTCCTTAAGGAGAAGATGGGCTTTGATGGCATGATCTGGACTGACGCTCTGGAGATGAAAGGGGCTGCGGCCAAGGGAATGAACAATTGCGTGGCTGCCCTCATGGCCGGTGCCGACCTCCTCCTGGGCTCTGCATCCCCTTCGGCCGACATCGACGCTGTGATGAAGGCCATCGATGAGGGGAAAATCTCTAAGAAAGATATAGAGAGCCGATGCCGCAAGATGCTGGCCTATAAATATGTGTGTGGATTGGCCAACTATCGTCCAGTCAACACCGACGGCCTCATTGCCCGCATCAATTCCCCCCGTGCCGCCGACCTCAATCAAGAGCTGTCTGATGCAGTGGTGACTCTCCTTGCAAATCGCAACCACCTCGTCCCCGTGCCCAATCTTGAGGCCAATCGAGTGGCCGTGGTGTCAATCGGAGCCTCGGTCTCCAACGAGTTTGCCGACCTCTGTGTAAAATATGTCGATTGCCCCAGCTATGGCATTACCGCCGAGCATCCTCTCTCGTCTGCCACCCTCGCTAAGCTTCGCGACGAGGCTGATATTGTGGTGATTGGCGTGTTTTCCGACAAGCCCTGGGCGCGCGAGGCTTATAGTCGTCTTTCCTCCCTGCCCAAGACCATACCCGTATTCTTCATCAACCCCTACAAGATGGCCTCCTTCAAGGCCCTTGATAAGGCTCCGGAGCTGATGGCTCTCTACGACGACACCCCTGCTTTGCGTCGCGCCGGTGCCATGGGGGTCTTTGGAGGCATCATCGTCGATGGTCGATTCCCCGTCAATGTGAGTGGTGTGGCCAAGGCCGGCGACGGCCTCGACCTCCCCAAGACTCGCTTAGGATATGCCTCTCCCCAGGCAGAGGGGTTTTCGTCGCGTCTCGTCGCGAGGGTTGATTCCATCGTTGCCGAGGCCATCAAAGCCAAGGCCTTCCCCGGCTGCCAAGTGCTTATTGCAAAGGGAGGCAATGTAGTGATGGATAAGTGCTTCGGAAGGCAGAGCTACGGCGCTGAGTCCCCCTTGATTGACTCACATACCCTCTACGATATTGCCTCCATGAGCAAGGCCACTGCAACCGTGAGCGGCGTCATGAAGGCCTACGACGAGGGGCTCCTCGGCCTCGATACCCCCCTCGCTTCTGTCTTCCCCGAGCTCAAAGGGTCGCCCAAAGCCTCAATAACCGTCAGAGAACTGCTCTATCATGAGAGCGGCATGCCCGCCGTGCTCAACATCAACCGTCTGGTGATGGACACTGCTACCTTTGCCGGACCCTTGACCACGGCGCGTCCTACCTCCTCCAACACCATCAAGATCAGCTCCAAGATGTATGGCCACAAGGATGCTCGCCCGCGTACCGACCTGGTCACCTCCACCCCCGGCGATGCCCCCATTGCCAAGGGGCTCTATGCAACCGATGCGGCCTACGATACCATCATGAGCCGCATCTTCAGTGCGCCCCTCCGTTCTTCTAAAAAATACAATTACTCTTGCCTCAACTTTGCCCTCCTCTCCGATATGCAGCAGAGGCTCACGGGAGTGGACTTCGACCAATGGATTGACACCGAGATATTTGGCCCCCTCGGAGCCAACCTCACCGGATATCGTCCCTCCCTCTGGTATGACACTGGCAAGATTGCCCCCACCGAGGCTGATCCATTCCTCCGCCGTCAGACGGTCAAGGGATATGTCCACGACGAGATGGCTGCTTTTGCCGGGGGTGTCCTCGGCAATGCCGGCCTATTCTCCACAGCCGGCGACATAGCCAAATATGCCCAGATGCTCCTCAATGGCGGTCACTATGGCGACCGACAGATACTTAAGCCTGAGACCGTTGCCCTCTTCACCACTACCAAGAGCCCTACGGCCCAACGCACCTTGGGCTACGACCTCGTGGGCAACTACAAAAGCCTCTCCGACACCGGCGCCCCTCTTGATGCCTATGGCCACACCGGTTTCACCGGCACATGCTTTTGGATTGACCCCCACAGGCAGATTATATTCATCTTCCTCTCCAACCGAGTCCACACCTCCCGAGACAACCCCGCCTTCTCGCGCCTTAATCCTCGCGCAGCCATCCTCAAGGCCATCTATTCTTCCCTCAATTAACCTTCGGCCCGGGCTTGCCCTACCTATTTGAGGTCTTATCAGCTTGACACACCTCGACATATAGCCAAAGTCTATACGTCGAGGTGTGTCATTATGGCGATGAGGAAGGGGAGGGTGGCTTAGAGTTGGGGCTTGAGCGAGGCGGCCCAGGCTGCGATACGTTCGTCGGTGAGGATGGCGTGGTTTACGTCGTCGAGGAGCAGGCCAAGGGCTTTGCCATCTCTGACGGCGCGGGAGGAGGAGAAGGTGAGTCCTTCGGTGGTAAATCCTTCGCCAATGAAGGTGGCTCCCGTGGTGGTGAGACGGTCGTGGAGGATGCCCACGGCGTCGCAGAATGTGGAGTCCATCGAGGTGTCGCCGCAGCCAAAGAGGGCTATCTTTTTTCCCTTGAGGTCCATGGCTTCGAGGCCGAGGATAAAGTCATACCAGCTGTCTTCCAGCTCGCCTGCTCCCCAGGTAGATGAGCCAAGGATGAGATTGTCGTAGCTGCCCACTATGGAGGGCTCGGTGGTGGCCACGTCGTAGACCTTATTGCGGTCAATGCCGAGGGCGTCGGCTATCTTGAGGGCGGCTTCGCGGGTCTGTCCGGTGGCGGAGCCATAAAATATTGCTGTAGGTCTCATAGTCGATTTATGCTTTGTGTGTTTATTATAGTCAATGAAACAATCAGTTTGTGGATATGGTTTTTGCCTTCTTGCGCGAGGAGATGATGTAGAAGGCTGAAAAGATGCCTGAGGCTATGATTATAAGAGCCTGGAAGCTCCAATAGATGAGCGAGAAGGCAGCGCCGTCGGTGTCGCTGATGCCGTAGAGGCTCAGGGCAAACATCACTGCCACATTCCAGGGGCCGAGGCCGCCGTTGGAGGGGATGCCCATGGAGCAGGAGCCGAAGACAAACACCACCAGTCCCGGCAGCAGTCCGTAAGCCAGCGATGGGGAGATGAGGGCGCGGGTAAAGGGGAAGGCATAGAAGACGAGATAGGTCTCCATGAAGTAACAAGTCCAGATACCGAAGGTGAGGAGGATATACATCCCTATCCCTTTCATGTGGAAGAGGACGCTGAAGCCATCCCATATGCGTCGGATGCCGATATCAATGTTGCGTGCCCATGGACGCTGGCGGAAGATGACGAGGACGGCAATGGCGATGCCGACGATGATGGCCACCGTGGCCCAGAGGAGATGGTTGCTGAGGGTGTGCATCAGTGTCTCGCCTATGGCATAATGGTCGGCGAAGCGGAGCAGGGCGGGTCGGGCCACAAAGAGCGAGAGGATTATAAGGGCACCTATCATCACGGCATCAGAGGCGCGGTCGCCTAAGTCGGTGCCCACGACAGTGGATAGCTTAGCCCCCTCGCGGCGTGATATGTAGAGGCATCGCCATGCTTCGCCGAGGAATGGGAAGACGAGGTTGAGCGCATATGCGCCGAAGATGGAGACGCTTTCGGCCAGGACGGGGATGCGCGGAATGCCGGCGCCGCGGAGCTGTATCCCCCAGCGTATGCCTCTGATGACGTGAGACATGACGGTGAGGACCATCATCATCAGAAGATAGCGATAGTCAACGCCTTGGCGCATGATATGCTCTATCTGCTTGAGGTCAACCTTGTGGAAGAGCCAGGCAAGGAGGCCGGCCGAGATGGCCACGGGAACCGCCCCCTTGAGGATTTTCACAAGGATGTCGTTGCGATGGGGTGGGGCGGGGGATATGGATGAATTGCTGCTCACATATATATAATGCCGGTGGGGCACGTTATGTTCCGGCAAGGGCTATTCTTTTTGCTGAAGCAGGGCTAAGTTGCGGCGCAGGGAGTCGAGGCGGGCGCGAGCGAGGGGCGATGATGCAAATTGCCGGGCAAAGGCACGCGCGCTTGTTGTGGCTATCGACTCGGGGGAGAGGGTCATGGTGTCGGGGCGAGGGTGTAGCTCGGCTATGGGATGGCCTTCCGGGAGGGGGAGCTGATTGTAGGGACAGGCAAGGGCACAGTCGTCGCAGCCGAAGAGGTGGCCATGGAGGTCGGTAGCTTCCGGGAATGGGCCGCGATGCTCGATGGTGAGATAGGCAATGCAGCGGCGGGCGTCGATGGTGGCATCGGGGCGTATGGCTCCGGTGGGGCAGGCTCGTCGACAGGGCGCTCCGCAGTGGCGGCATAAATGTCCGGCGGGGAGCTCGGGATGGTTGCCGGTCTCTATCTCTATGGTGGTGAGTATGCAGGCAAGGAAGTTCATGGAGCCGAGGCCGGGGATGATGAGGAGGTTGTTGCGGCCTATGGCTCCGAGACCTGCCTTGACGGCCCAGTAACGCTCGCGCAGGGGAGCCGAGTCGATGCAGATGCGGGCCTGGGCGAGGTGGTCGGCGGCAGGCTGAAGTCGATCTCTCAGGGCAGTATGATAGTCGTTGCCCAAGGCATAGAGCGAGATGGGGAGCCGGGGCTTGGGCCTCTCGCCGGCGGGGCGATAGGGGAAGGCTGCCACGATGATGGAGCGGGCTCCGGGTAGGAGCAGGCGCGGGTCGCGCCTCATCTCTGGATAGCGGGCGAGCCAGTCCATGGAGGCTCCGCAGCCGTCGTCGAGCCAGGCGTGGAAGAGTCGGTCGGCCTGAGGGTCCACCTCGCTGAGCTTGGCCACTCCCCAGGCGGCGGCTCCGGTGGAGGCCATCAGGGTGTCGAGCTCACATCGGGATAGGTAGCAGCTCATATCCCTCCTCTTTGAGGAAACGAATGGCCGGGAGGAGCACTTCCGTGAGGTTTCTCCGAGCTTTAAGGGAGTCGTGGAAGACAATGATGGAGCCGTTGCGGACATAATGGCGAATGTTGGCCATGACATCGTCGGGGTTAAGACGTCGCGAATAGTCGCGCGTCACCAGGTCATACATCACCAGGTTGAAGTGGCGGCGTATCGCCTTGCTTTGTCCCCAGCGCAGGAGGCCGTGGGGCGGGCGGAAGAGGGGCGAGTCGATAAGCTCGTGTGCTTCCTGGACATCGCGCAGGTAGTGACGGCGCGTGGTGATGCGCCCTTGAAGGTGATGCATTGTGTGGTTGCCATAGGAGTGGCCTTCGGCCTTGATGCGTTCAAGAAGCTCAGGATTGCGCCTGACGTTGTCGCCCACCAGAAAAAAGGTGGCCTTGACCCCCTCGCTGGCGAGGAGGTCAAGGACCCATGGTGTCACTTCCGGGATGGGGCCGTCGTCGAAGGTGAGATAGGCCACCTTGCGACCCCGGCGCTTGATGCGCCATATCGCTTCGGGAAACAGGAGCCTGTAGAGGAGCGGCGGCTGTTCGATGAGCATAGGCGTTTTATTTGGATTGACGCTGCTGGAATGCGGCCTGGCGGTTGAGGTCCACTCCAATCTCTCTTATCATCTCTTCAAGCTCTTTGGGGTCGCCGCCATAGTCGATGTAGGCTTGGATGAGATCCCAGAAGAGGATGCGGTCAATGTAGCGGTCGAGCATCTGGAGGGTTGAGTATTGAGCGGGGGTGAGGCTCTGGTAGTAGACCACGGCCTTGGCGGCGCTGGCGATCTGGCCTTTGAGAATGTCGAGGCCTTTCTCAAGCTCGTCGGGCCTGTTGCCAAAGATGCCGATTCGGACATATAGCTCGGCGAGCTCCTGGCCAAGCTGTGGTCCCCAAGGCTGGGCACTCTCGGGGAGTTTCTCGCGCATAAGGTCGAGCACCTCCACGGCGCGGTCAAAGTCGGCCTCGCGCGATGCGGCAGGGCTTATTCTGCCATTCTCGTTGATGCTGTTGCCGGCGGCATCAGTGACTCCGGCGGCTGAGGTTGTGTCGGTGTCCACGGCTCTGTTGTAGAGAGCGGTGGCCAGGTCGACCATTGCGGAGCGGTTGGTGCTCACCATGCGGCGCACTGTCTCGTCAAGATAGAGGTCTTTGCCTTGGTCGAGACCTCCCCAGCGGAAGCGCTCGGTCACGTTGCGATACATGCGGTCGATGTCAACGCCGGTGCGGCCGTTGGGGTTGCGGAAGGGTGTCACTTGATAAGCCAGGCCTGTTGAGCGCATGAAGGGCGTGAGGCCCAGGTAGTAACGCTCGGGCACTGTCATGGCGAAGTAGATGGGGCGATCCCAGCCGTTCTTGGCCGAGGTGTTGAGCATATCGAGCGAAATCACCTGGCTGAGGGTGGCTCCGGAGGCGGCTCCGCCTGATGAGAGGTCGGTCACCAGGGCGTCGGCGGCGTTGGAGGCCTCATTTCGGGTGATGCGCCCGGAGGCGATGAGGGCGGCGGTGTCGATGGGGATATACACCTTGGGATATTTCATCTCGGGCACGCCATACATCTGATTGAATGACTTGGGGGAGAAGAGCTCGGCCAGCGACGACTCTACGGGCACCGGTGTGGTGTCGGGCGAGATGAAGTAGCTGTATTGCATCCGGTCATAAGCATAGTCTTTGGGCTGAGCCTGGATTTTGATGGCCGGGGCTTCGTAGGAGGGGCGTGTTATCTGATTGACATACCAGTCGGTGGTGAGATAGGAGAGGTTGACCACCTTCACGTCGGTTCGCTCCCCTTCCACTTCCTGGGCATACCATAGGGGGAATGTGTCGTTGTCGCCGTTGGTGAATATTATGGCGTTTTCTTCGAGCGAATTGAGGTAGTTCATGCCAAAGTCGCGGGCGGTGTAACGGCCCGAGCGGTCGTGGTCGTCCCATGTCTGGCTCACCATCTGGATGGGGACAATGAGGCCAATGATGCAGGCCAGGATGGCTGCCCATGTGTGGTCGTTGTCGCTGATGTCGGTGGGGGCGGCCTTCACGCTCCCTTTGGATTTCTTGGCAAAGAGGGCAATGAAGGCACGCCAGAGGCCGGCGACGCCTATGCCTATCCATATGGCGTAGGCATAGAAAGAGCCGGCAAAAGCATAGTCGCGTTCGCGGGGCTGGCCGGGGGTCTGGTTGAGGTAGATCACGATGGCAATGCCGGTCATGAAGAAGAGGAAGAAGACCACCCAGAATTGCTCAATGCCCCTCTTTGAGGTGAAGGCTTGCCATCCGAGGCCAATGATGCCGAGGATGAGGGGAAGCATAAAGAACACGTTGCGTCCCTTGTTGCCCTCACCCTCGTCGTAGGGGAGGAGGCTCTGGTCGCCCAGACGCATGTTGTCGATGAAGGGGATGCCTGAAATCCAGTTGCCATGGTTCACCTCGCCGTTGCCCTGGATGTCGTTTTGGCGGCCGGCGAAGTTCCACATAAAGTAGCGCCAATACATCCAGTTGAGCTGATAATTAATGAAGTAGCTGAGGTTTTCGGCAAAGGTGGGTTTGTTGAGCATCCGTTGCTCTATGGGGTTGCCTCGGTCGTCGATGGTGACGGTGGCGGCCACTGGCTCCCCCTTAAATCCGCTCCAGTCGGCATAGGCTTGGGGATGACCCTCGCCGTTGCTGTAGATGCGCGGGAATATCATATTGAGCTCGGGCGTCATCTTATAGGTCTTCTTATGGCCGGTCATGGTGTAGGAGTCGGGCTCGGAGGGGGAGGTCTTGACGGTCTTGGCATAGAGCGGGGCGCCCTCTTCAATGATGGGGGCGCCATCATATCCACGCAGGGGGAGGGAGTTGACGGTCTGGCCATAGAGGAGCGGGCGTTCGCCATATTGCTCGCGGTTGAGATAAGAGGCGAGGGCAAAGACATTGTCTGGCGCGTTTTGGTTCATGGGCGTTGAGGCCGATGAACGTATGAGCAGCAGGGCATAGGATGAATATCCGGCAAAGATCACCATGATGCTCAGAGTGGCCAGAGCGAGGATGCGGGTCGGGAATTTTTTGACAATCAGCAAGATTGCCACTACCGCAGCCGTCAATATGAAGCTGAGGATGAGGCTTCCGCTGAGCATGAAGATGCCCGAGAGGAGGCATGTCAGGGCAAAGGAGATGATGACCCTCACGCGCGACTTAGCTCTGTAGAGCTCGGCCACGGTCCATATCATCATGGCCACGAGGACTATGGCATAGACCAGTGTGCCGGTGTTAAACGAGGCTCCGAGGCTATTGGTGAAGAGCAGCTCAAACTTCTGAGCCATAGCGATAAATCCCGGTACGAGACCATAGAGTATCAGAGCCACTATGACAAAGGAGATGAGCAGGGCTATGAGCGAGCCCTTGGCCGTCGTGGACTTCCACTTGCGGTAATACACCACCAAGACTATGGCCGGGATACACAGAAGGTTGAGCAGATGGACGGCAATGGAGATGCCTATCACATAGGCGATAAACACGAGATATTTGTCGCTGTGGGGGAGGTCGGCGCGGTTTTCCCACTTGAGGATCAGCCAAAACACCAGGGCGGTGCAAAACGACGAGAAAGCATAGACCTCACCCTCGACGGCTGAAAACCAGAAGGTGTCGCTCCAAGTGTAGGCCAACGCGCCGCATAGGCCCGAGCCAAAGATGACGAGCATCCTGGCGAGGCTTATCTCTGTGGCATCATCCTTGACGATTAGACGCTTGACCAGATGGGTCACCGTCCAGAAGAGTAGCAGGATAGTGCCGGCTGAGAGGAGGGCGCTCATGGTGTTGACGGCGGCCGCTACGTTCGAGATGTCGTCGCCGGCAAAGTTGATGAAAAATCGGGCAGCGAGCATAAAGATGGGGTTGCCGGGCGGATGGCCCACTTCGAGCTTGAAGCCCTGGAGGATAAATTCGGGGCAGTCCCAGAAGCTCGCCGTCGGCTCGATGGTGAGCAGGTAGGTCACGGCGGCTATCAAGAAACAGAGCCAGCCGAGGAGGTTGTTAATAAGGTTATACCGTTTCATTATGTGGTGGATGGGGAGGGACCCGCCGGGGGGCGGGTCCCAATGCGACGGCAAAAGTAGCTAAAAATTTTCAATTTGCTTTGCAGATAGGCTAAAAATGCCTACCTTTGTCGCCGATAAGCGTAACCGCTGGCAGGACATGAGGTGCCTGCGAATGTTGCGCATTGTTTAAATCTTATAAAGTCAGCATTATAGCAATGGACCTGATTAAAGTAGTCGAGGAGGCATATGCCACCGGCAAGCACCACGAGTCATTCCAGCCCGGCGACACCATCACCGTGGCCTATCGTATTAAAGAAGGTAACAAGGAGCGTATCCAGAACTACCGCGGCGTGGTGATCCGTATCTCGGGCGAAGGCGACAAGAAGCGTTTCACCGTCCGCAAGATTTCCGATGGCATCGGTGTGGAGCGTATCTTCCCCATCGAATCGCCTTTCATCGACTCCATCACCGTCAACAAGCTCGGCAAGGTGCGTCGCGCTAAGCTCTACTACCTCCGTGCCCTCACCGGCAAGAAGGCTCGCATCAAGGAGCGCGCTCCCAAGGCCAAGAAGTGAGCATCCCTCTCACTCCCTTGCTTCGACAAGCCCACTTGCAGCCGGTTCCCGTTTGCCCGCCTCGTCGGGTTGCCGAGAGCCGGCTCGCTTTTTCTACCTTTAGGCTCAGTCTCTTGAGGCTCCCTTTCATCTCTTTTTCACTCATATTTTCACCACCACTATACGCCGATGAGAAAATGGCGCATTGACGATAGCGAAGAGCTCTACAACATCCGCGGATGGGGCCTCAGCTATTTCTCAATCAACGACCGCGGTCATGTCCAGGTCACTCCCAAGCAGGGCTGTGCTTCCGTTGACCTCAAGGAAATCATGGATGAGCTGCAGGTGCGCGATGTCATGGCCCCCGTGCTGCTCCGCTTCCCTGACATCCTCGATAATCGCATTGAGAAGATTTCCAACTGCTTTGCCCGAGCTGCCAAGGAATATGGCTATCAGGCAAGCAACTACATCATTTATCCCATCAAGGCCAATCAGATGAGGCCCGTGGTGGAAGAGATTGTCAGCCACGGCCGCAAGTTTAACATTGGCCTCGAGGCCGGATCCAAGCCAGAGCTACATGCCGTCTTGGCCACCTCCATCTCTGAAAACGCCCTCATTGTCTGCAATGGCTATAAGGACGAAAACTTCGTTGAGCTCGCCCTCCTGGCCCAGAAGATGGGGCGACGCATCTACCTCGTCGTTGAGAAGCTTAATGAACTCAAGCTCATTGCCGACGTGGCCCACCGCATCGACGTGCGCCCCAACATTGGCATCCGCGTCAAGCTATCATCTACCGGCTCAGGAAAGTGGGAAGAGAGTGGGGGCGACCAGAGCAAGTTTGGCCTCAACTCCTCTGAGCTCCTCGACGCTCTCGACTTCCTCCAGCGCAACAAGATGACCGACTGCCTCAAACTCACCCACTTCCATATTGGCAGCCAGGTGACCAAGATACGCCGCATCAAGAACGCCCTCCGAGAGGCTATGCAGTTTTATGTCAACCTCTCCAAGATGGGCTTTTCCATTGAGTTTGTCGACATTGGCGGTGGCTTAGGTGTTGACTATGACGGCACTCGCAACCCTAACTCGGAGAACTCCATGAACTACTCCATCCAGGAGTATGCCAACGACGCCGTCTCGCAGCTCGTCGACGCCTGTAACAAAAACGGCCTCCCCCAGCCCAACATCATCACCGAGAGCGGACGCTCCTTGACGGCCCATCACTCTGTGCTCATCATCCAGGTGATGGAGACCACACAACTCCCCATCTGGAAAGACAATGAGGAGATAGACCCGGACTCTCATGAGCTGCTTAAAGAGATGTATGACATTTGGGACCGCCTCGACACTCCTCGCCTGCTCGAGAGCTGGCACGACGCCTTGCAGATTCGCGAAGAGGCTCTCGACCTCTTTAGCCTCGGTATGCTCGATCTGCGCACTCGCGCCCAGATCGAGAAGCTCTTCTGGAGCGTGGCCCGCGAGGTGGGGCAAATGGCCGACGGCATGAAACATGCCCCCGACGAGCTCAAGAAGGTGGCAAAGATGATTCCCGACAAGTATTTCTGCAACTTCTCCCTCTTCCAGAGCCTTACCGACTCGTGGGCCATCGACCAGCTCTTCCCCATCATTCCCATCTCGCGCCTCGACGAGCGACCCTCGCGCACCTGTACCATCCAGG
This sequence comes from Alloprevotella sp., assembly GCA_023663135.1. Classification (GTDB taxonomy): domain Bacteria; phylum Bacteroidota; class Bacteroidia; order Bacteroidales; family Muribaculaceae; genus Paramuribaculum. The sequence goes on along the minus strand of JAMPIE010000017.1, from coordinate 13,242 downwards.
ACATGACCTGCGACTCTGATGGCAAGATTGCCAACTTCATCACCAACCACGGCGTCCAAAACTCCCTCCCGGTCCACCCAGTCCGCCCCGGCGAGCCTTATTATCTCGGCGTGTTTCTCGTCGGTGCTTACCAGGAGATTCTCGGCGATATGCATAATCTCTTTGGCGACACCAACGCCGTCCATATCTCTGTCTACAAAGACCGATATGAGATTGACCGCGTGATAGATGGCGAGACCGTCGACGAGGTGCTCGACTATGTGCAGTATAATTCCAAGCGCCTCGTGCGCAACGTCGAGACTTGGGTCACCGCCTCGATGAAGGCAGGTAAGATCACCCCCGAGGAGGGGCGCGAATTCCTCTCCAACTATCGCTCCGGGCTCTATGGATACACCTATCTCGAGACCGACTGACTCTGCCCCATCCCTCCGCCGCTATTTCATGAGGCTCGCTTTCCGTGGCGAGCCTTTCCACGGTTGGCAGCGTCAGCCTGCCGACATCTCCGTGCAGCAGGTGATGGAGGAGGCCCTTGCCACCGTCTTTCGCCTCCCTTCCCCGGTGGCGGTCACCGGCGCCGGACGGACTGATGCCGGCGTGAACGCCTCCATGATGCCCGCCCACTTCGACGCCGCCCTGCCCATGCCACCCGAGGCCCTCGCCCGATGCCTCAACTCCATCATTGGACGAGACATAGCCGTCGAGGAGATCATCGAGGTCCATCCCGAGGCTCACGCACGCTTTGATGCCACCTCGCGCACCTATCATTACCATGCCATCGGCGAGAAGAGCCCCTTCGTCTACCCCCTGACTTGGCGCGCCCCCGCCTCCCTTGACTATGAAGCCATGAACGAGGCAGCCCGCCTCCTCCTCTCCACCGACGATTTCACCTCCTTTGCCAAGCTACATTCCGATGCCAAGACCAACCTATGCCGCGTATCACGCGCCGAGTGGATTCCCACCCCCGGCGGACGTGGCATGACATTTGTCATCACCGCCGATCGCTTCTTGCGCAATATGGTCAGAGCCATCGTGGGCACTCTCGTCGAGGTGGGGCGTCATAAGCTCTCTATTGAAGGTTTTGGCGAGGTGATTGCCAGCCGCAACCGATGTGCCGCCGGCACCTCAATGCCTCCTCAGGCCCTCTTCTTGGCTCGTGTCACTTATCCCTACCTACCGTGGTGAATTCCCATCGCTATGATTGACAAAGACCTTATCCCTCAGCCTCATCTCTGGACTCTAAGGATCCTCATCAGCCTGCATCAGCTCGAGGCTGCCTTTATCCCCCCCGTCGACACCGACGAGATTATCTATCGGGCTGTGACGCTCGATCCCATGGCGCCATCGCCTCTCAAGGCTGTTGAGGATGCAATATATGACAATCCCGTGCTGCTCAATCAATATCGCGCCGTGGAGGTGGCTTTTGACACCGACTCTTTTATCGTGATGCCCGGAGCCTTTGGCGACGACGAGGAGCCCATGGCTGCTAAGGCTCTTAAGCTTATGGGGGTTGATGTGGCTTCATCGGCTACAAAGCTGCTTAAGGCTCCCGCCTCTGCTCCTTCCACTGATTTCTTCTTTGTCATGGACGAAGCCATGAACGGCTTCCTGCGTCGCACTTTCTATAATGTGGCCATCGGACACCCCCTCTCTTTCCTGGCCTCTCGTCTCCCTGCGGCTCCGGGTGAGCCGCGCCTCACAGTGGCCATGCGCCAAGGACGACTCGACCTCATTGCCACCGATGCCGACTCCAGTCTGCTTCTTCTCAATCAGTTTAGCTACGAGGCGATCTCTGACGCGGCTTATTTCATCTATGCCGCTGCACGGGAGCTCGAAGCCTCTCACCCTACCATCATCAGACATATCTCGGCCAGCGGACCGCAAGCCGACCGCGACTCCCTCCTCTCCATCCTCGACCATATCCCGGGGCTGGCTGCCACGCCCCTTGCCCCGGCCTCATGGCGCGGTTCACAGGCAGCCTCGGCCCCCCTTTGCCTTACCCTCCAGCCCATCGTCATATGAGAATAATTCGCGGCAAGTATGGCCGAAGGCGCTTTGACGTTCCGGCCAACATTACGGCACGTCCCACTACCGACTTTGCCAAAGAAAACATCTTCAATGTTATCGAAAACATGATTGACCTTGAGGGAATTAGCGCGCTCGATCTCTTTGCCGGAACCGGTGCCATCTCCTTTGAGCTACTCTCGCGCGGCGCCTCTCGCGTCACGGCTGTCGAGAAGGCTCCGGTCCAGGGCCGATTTATTGCCGAGACAGCTCGCAAGCTCGGCGACGACAATCTTAAGCTCATCCGTATGGATGCTCTGAGGTTTATCTCAGCGGCTCCTTCAAGATTTGACTTCATCTTTGCCGACCCCCCTTACGACCTCGACGGATTTGCCGACATCCCTGGGAAAGTCTTAGCATCGGGCATGATAGCCCCCGGCGGCCTATTCATCATTGAACATTCGGCCAAGTATGATTTCTCCGTGCTCCCCCATTTCCATTCCCATCGCGCCTATGGCTCGGTCAATTTTTCACTCTTTCTCATCCCTTCTGCCGATGACACCAATGAATGATGCACTCCCCGCCGCCCACCGCGCTCTGGCTCTCTGCGCGAGTCTTAAAGACAAGGAATGCAAGAAGATACTTTTCGTTTGCCTCGGAAATATATGTCGCTCCCCGGCTGCCGAAGGGATGATGCGCGAGGTTGTGGCCGAGCAGGGCAATCCCTCTGAGTGGGTGATCGACTCGGCCGGGACCGGCAATTATCATGTGGGCGACCTCCCCGATCCGCGTATGCGAGCCCATGCCCGCAGGCGTGGACTCGAGCTCACCCACCGCTGCCGCCAAGTCTCTCTTGACGACTTTCGTGTCTTTGACCTCATCATCGCTATGGATGCCTCTAATGAGCGCAATCTTAAGCAAATGGCTCCCGACCTCGAGTCGGAGGCCAAGGTAGTCCCCATGAGTGCTTTCTTTGGGGGCATGGCTTCGCGCTACGACTATGTCCCCGACCCCTACTATGAAGGTTCAGAGGGGTTTGAACTGGTCCTCGACCTCCTTGCCGATGCCACTCAGCGCCTCTTCTTCCTCTTGGGAGGGACAAGCCGTTCTTGACCCCCACGCTCTCATTGGACGGGCTTGGATAGAGCCTGTGTCGGGAAAAATGAGTAACTTTGCCGTGCAATGAACAACACCGATCTTTGGTCATTTGACTTGCCGGGCTTTGTCTGGCTTCTCATTGGGCTGGCCCTCGTGGCGTCGGCCTTGATTTACCTTATCCTCTTCCGTCGTCTGAAGGCCATCGTCCGAGCCTCCTCGGCCTCCGGCGTTTGCCCCGTGCTCGATGCCGCCGACTATCCCGGAGTGACCATCGTGGTCTATGCCCGCGACAATGCCGCCAACCTTCCCATCCTCATCAGGCAGATCTACGCACAGGATTATCCCGGGCCGCTCGAGGTGGTGGTGGTTGCCGACCTCTCGGGCTACGACACTGCCGACGTCGATGCCGCCGGGGCTCTCCAGCCCGAGTTTCCTTCTCTCAGGGTTACATATATCCCCGCCCATTCGCGCAATCTGTCGAGAAAAAAGCTGGCTGTTACCCTCGGTGTCAAGGCCTCAAAGATGCCCTTCGTGGCCCTCACATGTGGCAACTGCTCCATTCCTTCAGCCGACTGGCTAAGACGCATGATGACCCACGCCGCTGAGGGTAAGAAGGTGGTGGTGGGTGCGTCCACTATGCGCGACTCCGACGGCAACCCGGGCCCCCGTCGTCGACTCCGTGGCTTCGACGACCTTTGGCAGGCTTCTCGCTCCATTGGCTCGGCCCTCAAGGGCCATCCCCATCGCGCCACCGGCCACAATCTCATCTACTCACGCGACCTTTTCTTTGCCAACGGCGGTTTTGCCACCTCGCTAAATCTCAGCTATGGCGACGACGACCTCTTTGTCAACGAGATTGCCAATGGGGTGAACACCGCTGTGGAGCTCGCCCCATCGTCCATTGTCGAAGTGCTCGAGCCCAGCCCCGTGCGTGCCCATCGCATGGAGCGCCTCCGCCGCGACTTTACCGCCGGTTATCTTCCTCAAAACCCTCGCTTGGCAATGGGCCTTGCCAGCTGCTCCTGGTGGGCGTGGCTCGCCTCCTCCCTGGCAGCTGCTATCCTCGGATGGCCCTCGCTTATCCCTCTGATTGCCGTCGTGGTGATTGCCCTTGCCCTCTGCATACCTATGATGATATGGTGGCGACGAGCCGCCAGGGCTCTTCGCTGCTGCGACTCCGCTTTTCTCCTTGTCCCCCTGCTTATGCTCTGGCATCCCATCTATGATTTCAGATATCGCCTCGCTGGGCTGCGCCATCGTCGCGACAACTATACTTGGAGCAAGATTAAATGACCTTTAGCTTATTATGACCACTCTTTCTTCACGCATCAAATATACCGGGGTTGACGATGACAATCTCGACCTCTTTGAGGGCCAATATCCCCTCCCTTATGGCATCTCTTACAACACCTATCTCGTCGAGGGCGATGAGGCCTTGGCCATCATCGACTCCGTCGATATCCGTCGCTGCAGCCAATGGTTGCTCCGCCTCGAAGAGTCCCTCGCCGGCCGCGTCCCTTCTTATCTCATCGTGCAACATATGGAGCCCGACCATTCCGGCTCCATCCTTGCCCTGCTCGATCGTTTCCCATCCGTGAAGATTGTGGCCACCTCCAAGGCCATCAAGATGCTCAGCGCTTTCTTCCCCGATTCGTCGTTTGAAGGCCTTACTATGGAGGTTGACAATGGCTTTACTCTCCCATTAGGTGCCGTAGAGCTCACCTTCTTCACAGCTCCCATGGTCCACTGGCCCGAGGTGATGGTGACTCTTTGCCACGGAAATATCGACCGCGCAAACCCATCGCGCAAGGGAGTCCTCTTCAGCGCCGATGCCTTCGGCTCTTTCGCTCCATGGGGTGGGGGAGAGGCTTGGGACTCTGAGGCTCGCCGTTATTATGCCAACATTGTCGGCAAATATGGTATCCAGGTCCAGGCTATGATGCACAAGCTCCGTGGCCTTGATTTCGACACCATTGCCCCGCTCCACGGCCCGGCTCTGACATCTGACCTTGGCCATTACTGGAACCTCTATGACCTCTGGAGCCGCTACCGACCCGAGTGCAACGGCGTCTTTGTGGCCTATGCCTCTATCTATGGCGGCACCGCCGATGCCGCTCGGCGCCTCGCAGCCATGCTTGCCGAGCGCGGGGCCGACGAGGTCAGCATCCTCGACCTCTGTCGCCACGATGTCTCATATGCCGTGGGCGAGGCCTTCCGCATGGGGCGATTGGCTCTCTGTGCCGCTACTTATGATGGCGGCCTCTACCCCCCGATGTATAACTTCCTTCACCATCTGCAGATGAAGGGGTTCCGCGGACGCCGCATTGCCCTGGTCGAAAACGGCTCTTGGGCTCCCCAGGCTGCCCGTCACATGACCGACATGCTCGCTGGAATGCTTGGCATGACCATCGTCAGCCCCTCTGTCTCAATCCGCAGCCGCCTTTCCGACAACGACCTCGGGAGCCTCGCCGCCCTTGCCGACGCCCTCCTTGAGCCATGACCCCTGCCGATAGAGAGATTGCCAGGCTCAGGGCTCTCCTCTCCGCCGAGTATGAGGAAGAGAAGGAGCAGTATGCCCGCCTGGCCGACAGGCTCGGCGTTGACCGACTCGTGGCTCGCGGCCACGCATGGTTTCCGATATCAATAGGGCGCAACTATTTCAACTCCTTAAACCAGAAGGTGATAGAGGTTGTCCGACAAGACGACTCGGATGAAGGTGATACTACTGACGACCATAGCTTTGAATATGGCCGACCCTTGATCTTTTTCAACCTCGGCGGCGACCCGGCCTCTGCCCCAAAGCGACTCCTTGCCGGCTCTGTGGCTTATGTCGACGGCTCACGCATGGCCATCACTGTGCCCGACGATACCAATCTTGCACTCCTTTCTCCCACCGATGGGCGTGTGGGCGTCATGCTCTCTTTTGACGAGACCACCTTCAGAGTGATGTTTGAGACCCTCGACCGACTTGCCTCGGCCAAAGGACGCCTTGGCCAGTTGCGCGACTTTGTCTACGGCCAGTCCCCCGCCCACGAGCTCTCCCTCCACCCTCTGCGCTTCCCTTATCTCAACCCCTCCCAGGAGCGCGGCGTCAACAAGGTGTTGAGAGCCAAGGAAGTGGCTATTGTCCATGGCCCTCCCGGCACCGGCAAGACCACAACCCTTGTCGAAGCCATCCATGAGACTCTCAGGCGTGAGAGCCAAGTGATGGTCTGCGCCCAAAGCAACATGGCCGTCGACTGGATATGTGAGAAGCTCGTCGATCGCGGCATCAATGTCTTGAGGCTCGGCAACCCTTCGCGCGTCAACGACAAGATGCTCTCCTTCACATATGAGCGTCTCTTTGAAGCTCATGCCGACTATTCCTCGCTCTGGAGCATTCGCAAGGCCATCCGCGAGCTCCGAGCCCATCGACGCGACACCGACGGTTGGCATCAGAAAATCGACCGCCTCCAAAACCGAGCCATCGAGCTTGAGATACGTATCAACACCGACATCTTTGGCTCGGCCAATGTCATTGCCTCTACTCTCACAGGCAGTGCATCGCGACTACTTGAGGGAATGACCTTTGGCACTGTCTTTATCGACGAAGCTGCCCAGGCTCTCGAGGCCGCTACTTGGATCCCCATGCGTCGAGCTTCCCGTATGGTGCTCGCCGGCGACCATTGCCAGCTCCCGCCCACGGTGAAGAGCCTCAAGGCTTTACGCGAGGGTCTCGGATGCTCACTCATGGAGCGCCTCGCCGTCACTCATCCCGAGACTGTCACCCTCCTCACCGTCCAATACCGTATGCGCCAAGAGATTATGCGCTTCTCCTCTGAGTGGTTTTATGGCGGGATGGTTGAGGCCGCCCCCGATATCAGCCGCCGAGGAGGCCTGCTGGAGTTTGAACACCCCATTACATGGATCGATGCCAGCGTAGACTGCTCCCTCGAAGGCTCTGACCCCTTTGTTGAAGAGATCGCCTCCGGTTCCTTTGGCCGTATCAACAAAGCCGAGGCCGAGCTAACTGTCAAGGTGTTACACGATTATGTGTCTCGTATCGGTGTGCGTCGCATCCTCGACGAGTCGATCGACTTTGGCATCATCTCCCCCTATCGCGCTCAGGTCCACTATCTCAGGCGGCTCCTCAAGCATGAGCCTTGGGCCAGGCGGCTTAGACATCTCATCTCAGTCAACACCGTTGACGGTTTTCAAGGACAGGAGAGAGACGTGATCCTCCTCTCGCTCGTGCGCTCCAACGACTCCCACTCCATCGGCTTTCTGCGCGACCTCCGCCGAATGAATGTGGCCATCACGCGCACCCGCCATAAACTCTTTATCATAGGCTCGGTCGATACCCTGGCCGGCGCTCACCCTTTCTACCGTCGGCTGGCTGAATATGTCGGAGCGATGGCGCCCCAGACGATCTGACGCCGGTTTATTCCGTAGGCAATGCAGACCATATGTAGATAGGGGGAGGGGAGGGGGCGCTCACGCGTCTCCTCCCCTCGCAGTCCTTAACAAACAAACAATAACAAAACAAAAACAATGGCAAATCTCGTGGAGAGAGGTAATGGGGCGCTCAGTCTTCGGCGAGCCCTTCCTGGGGTATGTCGGTCAGGGGCTCGGAAGAGGGGCGGGTGATAGTGGCGGTGTCGGTGGGCACACCTGTGTAGATGCCCTGCCCGTCGAGAAGCCCTGATATTATTGCGAGTCCGTCGGCCATCTGGGGGTCAAGTGTGCGATAAAAGCTGTCGGCTTCTTGGGGGTCGGAGGTGAGGGAGGCTTTGTAGACGGTCTGGAATCGGTCGGCGGCTTGTTCGTCGCCTGAGGTGATGGTTATCACGGCATAGGCTGCGGCGAGACGACAGAGGTCGGATGTGGAGAGTTGCTCATAGTGAGTGAAGGCTTTGTTGGCGGCCTCCATCGCGGCTGGGATGTCGCCTTTCTCGGCGGCCTCGCAGGCCTGGGCGGCGTCGTGTCCCGGAGAGGTGGCGCATGCGGCCAGGATGATGAGGGGGATTATGGCCGGCAGGAGTGGGGCTATGAGTGATGAGAAGAGGCGTGCCATGATGTGGAGGTCGTAAATGTAGTATTTTACAGTGTATATAGGTTTAGAGGAAGTGTATCGGATTTGACTTATAAACGTCGGGGGGGCGAGATGGTTCGGCCACGGAGACATTTTTTGCGAAAAAAATATCCCTCGCCTTGGCTGTGATGACCGAGGCGAGGGTAGTATGTGAGGGGATGAGAGGGCGAGGTCTATCCCTGAAGGATGCGAGAGGCAATCCAGTGACCCACTTCGGCGGTGCCGTAGTGGGGCTTGTCGGTGGGCTGGATGTCGGGGGTGCGGACATATTGTTCGAGTGAGTCGTCGACGGCTTGGCGTATGGCGCGGGCCTCGTCGGTGAGGCCGAAGTGTTCGAGCATCATTGCGCCTGAGAGTATCTGAGCCAGAGGGTTGGCAATGTTTTTGCCGGCGGCTTGGGGCCAGGAGCCGTGGATGGGCTCAAAGACCGGGGTGCTTTCGCCTATGGAGGCGGAGGGTAGGAGGCCCATGGAGCCTGAGATGACGGAGGCTTCGTCGGTGAGGATGTCGCCAAAGGTGTTTTCGGTGACGATGACGTCAAAGTAGCGTGGCTCTTGGACCATGCGCATGGCGGCGTTGTCGACATACATATATTCGGTGGCTACGTCGGGGTGGGTCGGAGCCATCTCTTTTGCCACTCGGCGCCAGAGGCGCGAGGAGGCAAGGACGTTGGCTTTGTCGACGACGCAGAGGCGCTTTCCTCGGCGCTCGGCATATTGGAAAGCGACTCGGAGGATGCGCTCTATTTCGGGGCGTGAGTAGACGCAGGTGTCATAGGCCAGGTCGTCGCCCTCTTTTTTTTCGCCGAAGTACATGCCGCCGGTGAGCTCGCGGATGCAGACGAAGTCGGCGCCGTCAACGAGCCCGGGGCGGAGTGGGGATAGGTGGAGTAGGCAACGGAAGGTCTGGACGGGACGAATGTTGGCAAAGAGGCCGAGTTTTTTTCGCATGGCGAGGAGGCCTTGCTCGGGGCGCACTTTGGCGTCGGGGTTGGCGTCGAAGCGGAGGTCGCCCACGGCTGAGAAGAAGACGGCGTCGGCCTCTTGACATGCCGCGAGGGTCTCGTCGGGGAAGGGATTACCTGTGGCGTCGATGGCGGCGGCTCCTACAAGGGCTTCTATATAGGTGAAGGTGTGGCCAAAACGGGCGGCGATGGCGTTGAGGGTTTCGATGCCGGCGCGCGATATTTCGGGACCGATGCCGTCGCCGGGGAGGACAGCTATTTTGAGGTTCATATTTTGGGTAGGGGTGGGGGAGGGTAATCTTTGAGGTCTATTTGTTGCGGGCTTGCTCGAAGGCGAGGATGTCGGCTTGATGGGCCAGGAGGTAGTCGATGTCGTCGAGGCCTTGTGAAAGACACTCTTTCTTGTAGGGGTTGATGGTAAAGGTCTCCGAGCGGCCTGTTGCGAGGTTGGTGACTTTCTGAGATGGAAGGTCAATGGTCACTTCGGTGGCCGGGTTGGCGTCGATTGAGTCAAAGAGCTCGGCGAGGAATGTCGGGGATACTGTCACGGGGAGCACAAAGTTATTGAGCTCGTTGTTGCGATGGATGTCGGCAAAGAAGCTGGATATGACGGCGCGGAAGCCATAGTCGGCAATGGCCCATGCGGCATGTTCGCGTGAGGATCCGCATCCAAAGTTTTTGCCGGCCACGAGGATGCGTGCGTTGCGCCGCTGAGGGTCGTTGAGGATAAAGGAGGGGTCGGGCGTTCCGTCGGGGCGGTAGCGCCAGTCGTTGAAGAGGTGGTCGCCAAAACCTTCGCGGGTGGTGGATTTGAGGAAGCGTGCGGGTATGATCTGGTCGGTGTCGACATTCTCCACCGGCAGGGGAACGCAGGTGGAAGTGATGGTGGTGAATTTTTGTTTCATGACGGCTTAGATGCGAGGGTCGGTGATCACTCCATTGATGGCTGCTGCTGCGGCCACGAGGGGACCGGCGAGGATGGTACGTGCGCCGGGGCCTTGACGGCCTTCAAAGTTGCGGTTGGAGGTGGAGACGGCGAGTTTTCCGGCTGGTACCTTGTCGGGGTTCATGGCCAGGCATGCCGAGCATCCGGGCTGTCGGAGCTCAAAGCCGGCGTTGGCGAGGATCTTGTCGAGGCCCTCTTCTTCGATCTGGCGGCGGACGCTCCACGAGCCGGGGACGAGCCATGCTGTGACGTCGGGGTGTTTCTTGCGCCCCTTGACATAGGAGGCAAAGGCTCGGAAGTCTTCGATGCGGCCGTTGGTGCATGAGCCGAGGAAGACATAGTCTACCTTCTCGCCGGTGAGCTTTTGGCCGGGGGTAAACTTCATGTATTCAAGGGCTTTGGCAAATGACTCTCGGGCGGCAGAATCGGCGGGGGGCTGGGGGATTGACTCGCTGATGCCGATGCCCATGCCGGGGTTTGTGCCATAGGTCACTCGGGGCTCAATCTCTTCGGCGCGGAATGATATTTCGCGGTCAAAGCGGGCATCTGGGTCGGAGGCGAGGGCTCGCCATGCATCGATGGCTCGGTCGAGCTCTTCTCCCTTGGGGGCGAATCGTCGGCCTCGGATATAGCTGAAGGTGGTCTCGTCGGGGGCAATCATGCCGCCTCGCGCGCCCATCTCGATGGAGAGGTTGCAGACGGTCATGCGCTCTTCCATGGAGAGGGCGCGGATGGCCTCGCCGGCATATTCGACGAAGAAGCCGGTGGCGCCCCCCGTGCCGAGTTGGGCAATGAGGTAGAGCGCAATGTCTTTGGCCGTTGAACCCTTGGGGAGAGAGCCGTCGATGTTGATGCGCATGGTCTTGGGCTTGGGCTGGAGGATACACTGTGTGGCGAGCACCATCTCTACCTCCGACGTGCCTATGCCGAAGGCCACGGCGCCAAAGGCTCCGTGGGTGGAGGTGTGGGAGTCGCCACAGACGATGGTTGACCCCGGGAGTGTCAAGCCGTTCTCCGGTCCCATGACATGGATGATGCCGTTGAGGGGGTGCATGAGGCCAAAGAGTGTCAGGCCAAAGTCATTGGCGTTGTCGATGAGGGTCTCAATCTGTCGGCGGCTGACGGGGTCGTCGATGGGCTTATCCTGGTGGGTGGTTGGTATGTTATGGTCGGGCGAGCAGGTTGTGCGGTCGGGGCGAAACACCTTGAGGCCTCTGCGTCGGAGGCCGTCAAAGGCCTGGGGTGTGGTCACTTCGTGGCAGTAGTGGCGGTCGATATATAGCTGCTGGGGCCCGTCGGGAATGGCCGACACTACGTGAGCGTCCCACACTTTGTCAAAGAGAGTCTTTCCCATATATTATAATAATGTGGGTCAGTGAGGAAATTTGTTGATTGCGTCGATGAAGGCTTCGGCAGATGCGGCAATGATGTCAGTGTTGGCCGAGAAGCCGTAATATTGGGTGCCATCGTGCTCGACGGTCATGTGCACCTTGCCCACGTCGTTGCTCCCCTTGTTGATAGCCTGAATGAGGAACTCTTTGACGAGCATCGTCCGTCGGATTATGATCTTGATGGCTGAGATGGCGGCGTCGACGGGGCCGTTGCCGGAGGCGCAGGCCTCGAAGCGCTCGCCGGCGATGTTGAGGCCTACGGAAGCCACGGAGTGGATGCCTACACCCGAAGTGACCTGAAGATATTCGAGCTTGATGCGATGGTTGGCGCGATGCTCGCCGGCGAGCATGAGGATGTCGTCGTCGTTGATCTCTTTTTTCTTGTCGGCCAGCCGCAGGAAGGCTTCATATGCCTTGTCGAGGGCTTCTTTTTCGAGCTCGATGCCAAGGACGTGGAGGCGATGCTTGAGGGCGGCGCGGCCTGAGCGAGCGGTCAGAACGATGGAGTTTTCGTCGAGGCCCACGTCGACGGGGTCGATGATTTCGTAGCTCTCGCGATTTTTGAGCACTCCGTCTTGGTGGATGCCCGATGAGTGGGCAAAGGCGTTGCGCCCGACGATGGCCTTGTTGGGCTGGACGGGCATGTTCATGAGCGACGACACGAGGCGCGAGATGGAGGTGATGCGCGTGGCGTTGATGTTGGTGTCTATGCCGAGCTCTTTGTGGGAGCGGAATGTCATCACCACTTCTTCGAGGGAGGTGTTGCCGGCGCGCTCGCCTATGCCGTTGATGGTCACTTCGGCCTGGCGGGCGCCTCCGAGGATGCCGCTTACGGTGTTGGCTGTGGCCATACCGAGGTCGTTGTGGCAGTGGGTGGCTATGGTGGCGCGGTGGATGCCGTCGACATGCTCGCAGAGATATTTTATCTTGGCCTGGAACTCTTGAGGGAGGCAATAGCCGGTGGTGTCGGGGATGTTGACCACTGTGGCTCCGGCCTTTATGACGGCTTCCACCACTCGAGCCAGGTATTCATTGTCGGTGCGGCCGGCGTCTTCGGCATAAAACTGCACATCTTCAACATATTTCTTGGCATACTTGACGGCGGCCACGGCACGCTCCAGTATTTCCTCGCGATTGGAGTTGAACTTATATTTGATATGTGGGTCGGAGGTGCCAATGCCGGTGTGGATGCGCTTATGCTTGGCATACTGGAGGGCCTCGGCGGCCACACGGATGTCGTTTTCAACAGCGCGTGTCAGGGCGCAGATCGTGGGCCAGGTCACGGCCTTGGATATTTCGACGACAGAGGTGAAGTCGCCCGGGGAGCTCACGGGAAATCCGGCCTCGATGACATCGACTCCAAGCTCCTCGAGGGCTTTGGCCACTTCGATTTTCTCAACGGTGTTAAGTTGGCATCCGGGGACTTGCTCGCCGTCGCGGAGCGTGGTGTCAAAGATATACAGTCGGTCGCTCATATATATAAATGTGTATGACGAATAGTTATCAAAATGGTGACAATTGTCGACAAAGTTACACAATATCCCCCGCCTGAGCAAATAATTTGTTGCTACGAGCCTATGTTGACGACTATTTTGTAGTCAAGACGCCTTCGTAGCGGCTTGTTGCAAGGTTCATATTAGTCGCTGCTTTTCCTCCTTAAAAAGTGGTTTGAACTCCTCTGTATCCTAATGATCTGATTTTAGCCATGGCTGATAGTTAGTAATCTTCAAAAAATAACTTGGGACATTCTGCTCGTCCTCATCGGCATCTT
>JAMPIE010000016.1 GCA_023663135.1 Alloprevotella sp. | reverse complement strand
CAACATTAGAACAAAGATACACGGCGAGAGCCGAAAACCCTTTGAAACTCCCAAGCAGTCGTTACAGGCTTTGGTCGGCCTCCAGATGCTACGAGGGAGTTTAGTCTTTTAATTATGAACGCAAGCCCTAAGGCTGCAGAAGCAATTCGCCAGATAATTTCAAATCTGATGAATCGGGTTATGGAAAAGGCACTTGTTACAGACCCTTTCATTCCCGAAGAACATCACGCTCATAAACCTCTTTATGCAGCCCTTGTGCCTGATGAAATATTCAAAGGATCGCATTTTGAAAGACGGTTTGTCACTCCATTCGGTAATGTTTGGGAACAACTTGCAGTTGCAGTTGCTTCCGTGCATCATGGAGTTTGCTTACAAGGTTATACCGTTGAAGGTACTGTAGGAGAAAATAGCCTTAGGCGAATCCAGGAGGTGCTTAACCGTCTGGAACATGGGACTCAAGGCAAACGCAAAGAAAAGCCCGATTGGAATAATGAGTTGGAATATGTATTATCCGGAGGGGGGGGGACCCGATACCCGTAAGTGTGACATGCGATATTTATATTCCAAGTACTCTAACAGGTAAAAATTACGCCTTCGAACTTAAGGCGCCACTCCCAAACAGTGACCAGACCAAGGTGTGCAAAGAGAAGATGTTTAAACTTTTGGCAATGAATGAGCATCCGGTTGACTATGCTTACTACGCCTTAGTCTACAATCCCTATGGAGCTAAGGAAGACTATGCTTGGTCATACCCTAAACGATGGTTTAATATGACCGAAGACCCATGTGTTCTCATCGCGGAAGAGCTATGGGATCTAATCGGTGGAAAAGGCACTTATCAAGAGTTTATTTCCGAAATAAATAAACTTGGCAAGGAATACAAAGAAAAAATTTATCGTGATTATCTAAACATAGAGCCACCAGTTGGTTTTGAGAATAACGCATTAAAATAATTATATGTTTACATTTATTGACCTGTTTGCCGGAATTGGCGGTTTCCGTCAAGCCCTATCGGAAGTGGGGGGTAAATGTATTGGGTTCTCAGAAATAGCGCCCGATGCAATTAATTCATATTGTCAAAACTATAATGAGTCAGAATCTCGTAATTTCGGAGATATTACAAAATTGCGCTCTCTCCCTAAACATGATTTCCTTACCGCAGGTGTTCCTTGCCAAAGCTGGTCTATCGCAGGGAAAAACTTGGGGTTTGATGATGACAGAGGTCAATTGTGGAACGACACCCTCTTCCTATTAAATCAATCTAAACCCAAGGTTTTTATATTTGAGAACGTAAAGGGTCTTGCCGACCCTCGGAATTCAGATGCCTTGTCTTATATTTTGGATAGAATAAAACAAGCAGGATATTTTGCTCGAAAACATGTCCTTAATTCATTCGACTATGGCGTAGCTCAAAATCGAGTCCGTATATATATTATAGGATTTAAAGATTACGAAGCATTTTCAAAATTCAGATTACCAAAAAAATCCCCCGGAGCTACTCGCCTGTGTGATGTTATAGATGGTTGTGAATCTCATTTAGCACCCAGGCCCGTGAATAATAGCCGATGGAGTCTTTCTTGTAGCGAAGACGGACTAAACGATTATTTTTTATTTAATGACCTTCGAAATGGCCATAGCACAGTCCATTCCTGGGATATACAGGATACTTCTACAAAACTCAAACAAATTTGTTTGCTCATATTAGCGAACAGGCGAAAAAAAGTTTATGGTCCGTTAGATGGAAACCCCTTGTCTATCCAACAAATTCAGTCCTTGGATAATACTGTTACCCAAAATGACATTGACACACTTGTGAAATTGGGAATACTCAAACAAGTGTCCTACCGATACAAGATTATAAATTCTGTTGACGGGTTGACGAATGAACAACAAGCGGTACTCCAACTGCATTCCGATGGATTCATAAATGTCGATGAAGCAAAAACTAATCGTTTGCTCAAACTCAAACGAATTAAACTTGTAGAAACACTGCAATCTCTCGAAGAATTAAATATGGTTGAATGTGTTGAAGTTCGTTATGACTTTCGTAATACAAAAATCAGTACAGGCCTCAATGGAGTCAACCGTATATTTCTCCCCTCATCCAATATTTTCCCTACCTTGGTTGCCTCTGACAGCAACGATTTTGTAACTACTATTTCAATTAGCGCTGACAATCCGCAAGAATTTAAGCAACAATTCTTGGAGAAAGTTTACTTTCCGGGAAACTATCGTAAGATCACCAAAGAGGAGGCTTGTAGAGTGCAAGGTTTTCCATCCGATTTTATACTGCCTACAAGCCGTCCAAGGTGGATGAAATTAATTGGCAATAGCGTTTCCGTTCCTGTTATCAGGCAATTGGCACAAGCAGTCCTTCAAACCGGAGTCTTTGGGAATAATTACATATCTCCATCGTTTGAAACCGAGGATGATTCGGAAATGCTTTCTAATTCGCAACCCTCACTTTTTGATTTCGGGAAGGATAACAGTGATTCTAAGCCGTGGGTTGTAACTTCTGTGTATCCATAAGATTAGGCTTACTCACTTTTTCTCTTCATCTGCCTTGCAAACAACGTTTAATATCCGAGTTTTGCAATAAAATGTACGATTAAATCATAATTTGTTAAGATGGCTTTAGAACGAGATAGACGTGGGTTAATACCAGTTGACGCCGTTGGAGAGCGATGAACGCTTGTCATATTTGAGGTCGGATAGAAGCGACGAGGTGACGGCTATGTGGAAGTTGTAGCTCTTGTAAGGGCCGATAGGGATGAAGCTGGCTGTCATGGTGAAGCAATGGAGGTTGCGCGACACGTTGCAGTTCATATAAGCCAGCTTCTTGGCGTTGAAGTCATAGGAGGCTGAGAAAGAAAAGTCCCAGTTGGGAGTTGGGCGCAGAGAACCGGAAAGCGAAAGGTTTTGAGTGATACGCCCGTTATATTCCATCTTCTCCTTGTTGAAGTCGCCATAGGCATAGCTGATGGAATAGTTGACGGACAGGCTCCATGGACATTCCCATTTGAGGTAGCCATCGCCATCAACCTCATTACCCGACGAGCCCGACGACGACCCGCTGCCTGATGAAGTGTCGGCGCCCGAAGATGATGTGGAGTCGTCGCCATCGCTGCTTTTCTTGCGCCTGAAGCGGCTGCGGAGCTTGGTGAAGAATGCGTTGTTGAAGGTGTAAGAGAAGGATGTACCGGTAGAGGAGAGGCGTCCCAAGCCCTTACCTTCAGAAATGCGGAGCTTGTTGACGCGCACCGGGTTGCCCGAGGGGGAGAGTGCGTAGGTGTAGACATCCCATATGGCCTGAAGATTGAGCGTAAACTGTTTGCTGAGCTTGAGCATCAAGGAGGTGTTGATGTTGGAGAAGCGCAGAGAGTCGGCCGCGAAGTTGTAGCTCTGAGATATATTGAGGTTCTCGATGAGCGAAATCTTCTTGTCTTGGCTCTCGTCATCGATGGAGTCGTTGTCGGATTTCATCTTCATCTCGAGGTTGTTGGCCAACGAGTAGGTGACTGTCCCGCTCTTGCCTTGGCCAGGGACGCCAAAGAGGCTGTTGGGAAACATGGAGTAGCGCTGACGGGTCATGGTGCCGTCGGCGTTGGGCTTCTCATACGTGCCATAGATGCCCCACATGGGGTCGGAGAAGTCGGGGGTGGCGGAGAATGACACCGTCGGGGTCATGACGTGGCGTATCATCTTCACCTTGTCGCCAAAAATCTTCCACGGCTTGTAGAAGCCATATACCTTGGTGTCGAGGCTCACCGAGGCTGTGAAGTCAAAGACGTTGTAGAATGAGTAGGATGTGTCAATTATCTCGGCGGCGGCGTTGGGGTCCCACATCCGCTTCACTTTTGTGGTGTACATGCGGTCAGAGAGATTGACCGACGGGGTGACGTTGAAGTACTTAAAGGCGGTGAAGGTGGCCGAGATGGGGATTGAGTGGCGCATGCCGTTGCTCCAGTCTTTGATGAGGCTCTTTTTGAAGAAGACGTTTTGCTTGGCCGTCAGGGAGTTGTTAAACTGTCCTGAGTAGCTCATCTTGATCTTCTCATACCATCGCTCCTTGCCCACCGACCTCTTGCGCTTGAAGGGGGCAAATTGTGAGTATGACGCGGTGATGGAGGGGAAGCCCACAGTGAGGGTAGAGTCTTGTGTGCGCTGGGAGAGGTTCATGGTGGCCGAGAGGCTCCATTTGGTGCCGGCGGGGCGCCAGGTGGCGTTGATTGTGGAACTCTTGGTGTTTTCGGTGAAGGATGAGTTGTAGTAGCTCCCGAGGTCGTTGCGCGAATAGCCTGAGGTGGTGAAGTTTACTGAGGCCGAGAAGGTGAGGTTGGGGTTGGCCTTGGCATCTTGGGTGTGGCTCCAGAGCACCTGCATATTTGTCTGGACCGAATAGTCGGCCGAACCTTTGTCGCCGAGGATGGTTTTGAGGTATGAGGCTGAGAATGAGCCGTTGTACTTATAGCGCTTGACGTAGGCTGAGCGTGCTTGCAGTCCCCATGAGCCCTTGGTGTATATCTCGCCGGTGAGTGCCAGATCGATGTTGTCGTTGAAGGCAAAGTAGTAACCGCCATTGGAGAGGTAGAAGCCTCGATTGTAGTCGTCGCCAAAGGTTGGAAAGATTACGCCCGACGAATATTTCTCAGAGAAGGGGAAATAGCCGAAGGGCACGGCCAGGGGGAGCGGGAGGCCGGCGAGAACCATATAGGCCGGGCCGGTTACAATATCCTTGCCCGGACGTATCTTGGCCTTGGTGAGCTGCATATAGAAATGGGGGTGCTCATGGTCAGAGCAGGTGGTGTAACGGCCATTTTGGGTGTAGAAGATGTTGTCTTCGACCTTCTTGGTGGTTCCACCGGTGAGATACCCCTCGCCTTGCTGGGTGATTACATCGGTGATAAATCCTCGCTCGGTCTTGAAGTTATAAGTCATGGTCTTTGACTCATAGCTCTGTCCATTGTCGTCGAAGACGGGTGTGCCCACCACCTCGCCGGTGGAGTCGGGCCGGCCGACGGCATAGACCATTGAGGTGTTAATGTCCATGTCAATCTGGTCGGCGTCGAGCTTGATGTTGCCATAGGTGACCTGACCTTGGCCGTAGAGGTAGGCTTTATTGGTGCCGAGCATGGCTATGGAGTCGGTTGACTTGAAGTCGACCTGATTGTCGAGGTCAATTTTTTGTCTCACAATCCTTGGCCCTGTTGAGGCCTTGATGGCTGAGGTGTCGGCTGAGGCTGCTGAGGAGTCGGTAGGGAGGGAATCGGCGGTTGCCTGAGCGATTCGTTGACGTCGGCGCTGCGAGGGGCTCAGCCGCTTGTCTGAGGGGAGGGTTTCATCGCCGGGGATGGTGTCGACCATCGCTGACAGGGAGCTGGCCGGTGTCGCGCAGACATCGGCATCGGCAACTATCGCAAGGAGCAATGCGATGATTAACAGATATATGGGGAGCCTTTTCAAGAAAAGGTGGGTGGTGACGAATGAATGAGGTGCCGAGATGACACCAATTGCCGACAAAGGTAGTCACTTTTGGGTTAACGCGGGCAAAAGTTTATGCTTTTTTATAGATGGGATGGGGAATGAAGTGGAAGGGTGTTGTCAAGGAGAGGGGGAGTAAATTTGTGGTTATTTTGTTAAGACATGTAAATATCAATGATTAGATGTTAAGAAAGGTTAATTAGGAATATGTTTTGCAGCATAATTTTGTTGTGATAGTAAAAATATGTAATTTTGCATCAGTTTTTCATGGTATTAGATTTAAGGTAAGAAAGTTATTCGTCGGGATGACGGATAATTTTTTTTTGACGTCTGAATGCCTTACCTTTGCAGCATGAAGAACGATATATCCCGATTGACGGCCTTGATGGCCAGAGCAGGCATGGCGCGGCCGGAGAAAGCGAGATCCATAGCAGCAGCTGCCTCAACGCGAAAATATTACCGCATGGAGTTGCCCGGCATCGGAAGCACCATTATAGGTGCGATAGGACGCGATGCCGATGAGAATCGCGCCTTTGTAACCATAGCGCGCGCCATGGAGGCCGAGGGGATTGCCGCCCCACGCATCATTGCGGTGGAGGAGGGATATGGAGCCTATATCATGACCGACTTGGGCGACCGCCAGATGATGGACGCTGTGAAAGCGAGCGCCGACTCCGGGCAGTGGGATGGAAGCGAAGGGCTTAGAGCCTTGGAGGAAGCCATGAGGCAGCTTCCTAAGGTGCAGTATAGTCTTGCACGCCGGGTAAAGACCGCCGATTGTTATCCTCGTGGAGCAATGGACAGGCGCTCAATGATGTGGGATCTCAGCCACTTCAAGTATTGTTTCCTTAAGGCCGCAGGGGCGGAGATAGATGAGGATGGGCTCGAAGATGACTTTGAGGCCATCACAGATATGATATGCGCCCAGTCGGGAGGGCCTTTGTGGGCTTTTATTCTCAGAGATTGCCAGAGCCGCAATGTGATGCTAACGGCCGAGGGTTACCCACAGTGGATTGACTTTCAAGGGGGACGCATGGGCCCGGTAGCCTACGACGTAGCTTCGATGGTGTGGCACGCTCGTGCTCGCATTCCTGCTTCGATAAGGAGCCATCTTGTAGACATCTACCTTGATGCCCTAAGGAAAGAGCCCGGGATGGAGAACATTGATAGGGATATGTTTGAGAAGATGTTTAAGCCAGTCCTTCTTCTGCGCTATCTTCAGGTGCTCGGCGCCTATGGTCTTCGCGGGCTCACGGAGGGAAACGCGGCCTTTATCACTCCGCTTCCCGGGATTGTTGGCGAGTTGGAAGAACTGCTCCCTTGGATGGAGAGTGCCGGGCTGAGATCACTGGCTCGACAGGTGAGGGGGCTTAGGGAGCTCGCTCCCGTGGTTGCAGCTTCGGAGAGGAGAGATGAGTTGGTTGTGACAGTGATGAGCTTCTCATATAAAAAAGGGATGCCGCACGATTTCTCAGGCAATGGGGGCGGCTTTGTCTTTGACTGTCGCTATCCCGATAATCCCGGACGCCAGCCGGCCTATAGGAGCCTAACCGGCATGGATGAGGAAGTGATTAAATATATAGAGGCTGATGGCGAATTGACGCGGATGGTAAATCGGGCCATTGAGATGGTGACACCTGCGGTAGAGACCTATCGCCGGCGCGGGTTCACACATCTGAGCGTGGCCTTTGGTTGTACCGGAGGGCAGCACCGCTCAGTGTATGGTGCCGAGCATATGGCAGAGGCACTCGCCGCGATGGGAGTGCGGGTCCACCTTGTCCACCGCGAGCAGAAAATAGATCGATGGATACCTGATTAATACGATGATAAAAGGAATGATATTTGCAGCCGGACTGGGTTCAAGGCTCCGACCGCTCACTGATAAGGTCCCCAAGGCCATGATAGAGGTCGGAGGGCGGCCAATGCTCCGTCGCATCATAGACAAGATGGCCTCTGCCGGGGCGGAAGAGATAGTGGTCAACGTATGCCACCTCGGACATATAATAAAGGAGTGGGTAGAGCGTGAAGAGTTGCCGGCAAAGGTGATAGTGTCTGACGAGAGCGGCGCGTTGCTTGAGACCGGCGGCGGGCTCCTTAAGGCCGAGCCGCTGCTGGCCGACGCCGAGATGATTATGCTCCATAACGCCGATATACTCTCGGATGCGTCGCTGGCACTTATGGCCGAGTGGCACCGATGGAGCGGCGCCATGGCCACCCTGTTGGTTGACCCGCTGCGCTCTTCATCGCGTCGCTTGCTGCTCGACGAGGAGCGGCGAGTCAGAGGGCGTATCAACCTGTCTACGGGTGTTGTTACCCCCACCGGGCTTGACCCTGACGGGCTGACGAGAGCCGCCTTTGGCGGAATCCATATCGTAAGCCCCAAAATTTTCGAGCTGTTGCGCGAATATGCTAAGGCTACCGGGGAGGAAAAGTTTTCGATAATGGACTTTTATCTGGCCAAGGCAACGGAGATGAGGGTGATGGGTTATGTTGCCGAGCATCCATCGATGTGGTTTGACATAGGAAGACCCGAGTCGCTTGCAGCGGCACGCGGTGCGTTATAGACTACGGAAGATTGAGATACCGGGCTTGACGTGGAGCGAAGTGGCTGCCATTGAGCCTATGGTCTCAGAAGAGTAGCGCAAGTGATAACGCTCGCGGCCGAGTCCATCAAGGATAAAGCGAGCTTGGCTCGGGGACGGGGCATCCTGGTCGGCCCCACGCCCCGGAGTGAGGCGCTCCTCCACGAGGATGTCAAAGCCGGCCACCGTGACAGCGACGCTCACCTCGCCATCGGCGTTGACCAATCCGGCGAGCCCCTTGCGGCAAATCTCCACGCGGCCATCGTCGAGCACCCTGATGGCCACTCCGGCCGGGTATTCATCGTCACCCTCGGCCGCGGGAAGCAGCTCCCCCTCGAGGAGCGTCTGGCGCGCCTCGCCCTTAGATGAAGGCCTGACACAGAGACCCACCACCGCAGCCGCAGCCACGGCAGCCATCACGTAAAACTCAACAGAGTCAATGCTTACCATGTTGCAAAATTATATAACAATAGGGAATAGCGCCAAACATTTTCGCCCATTCGATTGTGATAAGTTAACTACAAAAAAATGAGCGATGGGCACTCAATTGCAATTATTTTTATAATTTTGCCGCCTGTTGATCCGCTCAATCACCCTTTTCCACCTCATTTCCAACCACAAGCAAGAATATATATCCAAATGGCTAAAAATCTTGTCATCGTCGAGTCTCCGGCCAAGGCCAAGACAATTGAGAAATTTCTCGGACCCGATTATCGCGTGATGTCGAGCTACGGTCACATACGCGACCTTGCCAAGAAGGATTTTGATATAACGCCCGAGGCCGACTTTACTCCCGTGTATGAGATACCTGAAGATAAGATGGCGCATGTGGAGAAGCTTCGCGAGGCCGCCGAGAAGGCCCAGACCGTCTGGCTTGCATCTGATGAAGACCGCGAAGGAGAGGCCATTGCATGGCACTTGGCTATTGTCTTGGGACTTGACCCGGAGAAAGCCAAGCGCATTGTCTTCCATGAGATTACCAAAAAAGCTATACTCAACGCCCTTGCCAATCCGCGCCACATAGACCTCAGACGCGTGGATGCCCAGCAAGCGCGCCGTGTGCTTGACCGCATAGTGGGGTTTGAGCTGTCGCCCGTGCTCTGGCGCAAGATACGCCCGGCACTCTCGGCAGGCCGTGTGCAGTCGGTGGCAGTCCGCCTGATCGTTGAGCGCGAAGAAGAGATTAAAGCCTTTAAGTCAACACCCTACTTCCGCATCACCGCCGGGATGGCCACCACCGACGGTTCTCCCTTCCATGCCACACTTTCAGAGCGCCTCTCAGACGGCAAAGCCGCTGAGGCTCTCATAGAGAAATGGCGCGATGCCACATGGAGCGTGGCCGACATCCAGGTGAAGCCCTTTAGGAAGAGCCCTGCGCCCCCATTCACCACCTCCACCCTCCAGCAGGAGGCCGCGCGCAAGCTCGGCTTCTCCGTCGGACAGACCATGAGAGTGGCCCAGATGCTCTATGAAGCCGGCCATATCACGTATATGCGAACCGACTCGCTCAACCTCTCCGAGGAGGCCATCAAGGCTATTGCCGCAGTCATTACAGCCGCGGCCGGCTCAGACTACCTCCACGAACGCCGTTATCATACCGACTCCAAGGGGGCGCAGGAGGCCCACGAAGCTATTCGCCCCACCAACATAGCGTCTCGTCAGCTCACCGGAGTGTCGAGCCAGGAAGCGCGTCTCTATGACCTTATATGGAAGCGGGCCGTGGCCTCGCAGATGGCCGATGCGCACATTGAGAAGACCACCGTAGAGATAGCCTCCTCGACACCCTCGACACCCTCGCTGACAGCCTCAGGTGAAGTGATAAAATATGACGGATTTTTGAGGCTCTACATCGAGGGCTCGGATGACGAGCAGACCGAGACGGAGAGCGGCGACAGTCGGCTGCCGGCCCTCGCGGTGGGTGAGTCTGTGACCCCCATAGAGATAACAGCCACAGAGCGATATACCCAGCATCCCCCTCGATATACCGAGGCCTCGCTTGTCAAAAAGATGGAGGAGCTCGGCATCGGCCGACCGTCGACCTACGCCCCCACCATCTCTACTATCCAGCAGCGCGAGTATGCCCAGAAGAGCAACCTCCCCGGCGAGAAGCGCGACACCCTCATCATCAAGCTCGACTGCGCCAGCGGCGAGCTCACCCGGAGCACTCGCACCGAGGTGGCTGGGGCCGATAAGGGTAAGCTCATGCCTACTGACACCGGCTCCATAGTCAACTCATTCCTCACCGAATATTTTCCCAACATCCTTGACTATAACTTCACAGCCAGGGTGGAGGAGCGCTTTGACGAGATAGCCTCAGGCAACACACCGTGGAAGAGCGAGATAAGCGACTTCTACGAGGTGTTTCACCCCGAGGTGGTGAAAGCTGTTGATACCCGCTTTGATCATCGGCCGGGAGAGCGCGAGCTGGGCGTCGACCCCGCCTCAGGGCGTCCTGTGTCGGTGAAGATAGGACGCTTTGGGCCGGTGGTGCAGATAGGATTGTCGACCGACGACGAGAAGCCCCTCTTCGCGTCGCTACAGCCCAGTCAGAGCGTCTTTGACATCACACTTGAGGAGGCATTGAAGCTCTTTGAACTGCCCAGAGAGCTCGGCGAATATGAGGGAACGCCCGTAACGGCCTCGGTGGGTAAGTTTGGGCCCTATATTCGGTATAACAAGAATAAGTTTGTATCGCTTCCGGCCGACATCACGCCGCAGGAGGTGACCCTGACACAAGCCATAGAGCTGATTGAGGAGAAGAAGCAGGCTGATGCCAAAAATGTTCTCAAGACCTATGACGAAGAGCCCGACCTCACGGTGCTCAAAGGTCGCTATGGCCCCTACATAGTCTATAAGGGGAAGAACTACAAGCTCCCTAAGGCAGTAGCTACAGATGAGAAAGCTATTGAGGCCTTGAATATTGAAGACTGTCGCAAGCTCATCGAAGAGGCTGAAGCCTCAGCCCCGGCCAAGCCCCGTTCACGCCGATTTACCTCACGCACCAAGAAGTCATGACCGAGCGCCCATTCCACCCCTCCTATATTTTTGCCCCTGAAGAGGAGGCAGTCCCCATTGCATCTGACGAGTCGCAGCATAAGCCGGTGAAGCCCGACGTGATACGTCGCTGGACAGTCACGGACGACGATCCCACCTCTCTGCTTGAATTCATCTCAGCTAAGCTGCCAGAGATGAAGCGCACTCGCCTCAAGCAGATGCTACGTCACGACCAGGTGGCCCTCCTCGGAGTGCCTGTCACCGATGCCATGGCCAAACTCGACGCGGGCGACGAAGTGGCGGTTAACTTCACCCGTGAGTTTCGCCTCTTCCGTCATCGCCGCCTCAACATTGTGTATGAGGATGATGACATTATCGTGGTGGAAAAGGGATATGGCCTGCTGTCGATGGGTAATGAAAACTTCAAGCCGGGAACCGACTCCTTCGGGGCCCCGCGAGAGACGGCCTATTCCATCCTCCGCGATTACTTGAAGTGGAAAGACCCTACGCAAAAAGTCTTCATCGTGCATCGACTTGACCGCGACACCTCAGGGTTGATGCTTTTTGCCAAGAATGTGGAAGCCAAGGAGACCCTCCAGCACAACTGGAACAATATGGTGCTTGAGCGCAAATATGTATGTGTGGTCGAGGGGTGTCCTGACCCCGAATCCGGCACATATACCTCCTATCTGAAAGAGAACTCCAAGCACGAAGTGTATTCCCTCGCAGAGCCAGCGCCGGGAGCCAAACGAGCAGTGACGCGTTATAAGACCTTGCGGCGGGGGAGAGGCTACTCGCTCCTTGAAGTAGAGCTCGACACCGGGCGCAAGAATCAGATACGCGTGCATATGAGAGAGCTTGGGACTCCTATCGCCGGCGACCGACGCTATGGCGGGTCGTCGTGTGGGGCCAAGCGTCTCTGCCTCCATGCCGAGAGCTTGCGCTTTGTCCACCCGACGACGAGGAAGCTAATGTCGTTTTCGACACCTATCCCCGCAGCCTTCAACAGAGTGGTGGGGTAAGAAAAAGAATGTCAAGGAGCCCATGCCGGCGCTTGGATTTCTTTGGACTTGCGGTCGAAGGGGTTGAGGGGCGGGGCGCGGGAGGTCAGAGCATGAGGCGGGGACGGCGGGGGACGGAGCCAATGTTGACTTGCAGTGCCAGACGCTGATAAAAGGTGAAGTTGCCCGGAGCGAGGTTGAAGTCGAGGCTTGCTCGCAAGAGGACATTGGCGTTTGAGACGAGGGCAGCACCGAGACTGAGGCGGTCATACCACTTGGCGGCATAGTATGGCTCGCCGCCGTCGAGGAGAGCGCCGTAGCGGTTGTGGAGCGGGAAGAGTGGGGCTCCGGCATAGAGAGTGTTTTTGGCGATGAGGAAGCGCCAGGAGGCTTCACCCTCGAGCCAGAGACCGCCGTGGGTAATCCATGAAGAGTCGCCGCGGTCTCGCGTCATTGACCAGAGAGAGCCTAAGTGGAGGTAGCCGCTCCAGGGGCCGGCGGACAGGCCTCGCCAGTCGAGCCCCAGATAGGGGTTTGCGACGAAATTGTCAACGACATGCTGGTCGTCGGTGGGTTCGGAAGATCGAGCCAGATGGTTCATCATAGCTACTCCGCCGGCCACAATCGAGCCGCGTCGCCATTCGCCTTGTGCAATGATGCAGAAAGCCTCGCGGCGGTGGCGGCACTGCATCCCACGCCAGTCAATGAGAGCTTCGAAGAAGCTGCTGCCGCGCTGATATTGCAGGAGAGCCCCGCGGATGTTGCGCTGCCAGTAATAGGCCGAGTCGCTCACAAGAAAGTTGGGGAGGTCGCGGATGAGCTGTTGTCGGCCAAACATGCCCATGGAGGCAGAGATGCCCTGCCGTCCCTCATAGCGGTAATAGAGAGTTGGGGAAATTCGATAGCCCTCCCATTCAGAGCCGATGGGCTGGACCCACACGGCACCACCGGCCACACGGTGGCGCGCTCCCGACGTAACAAACGAGGCCCCGAGCTCGGGGGAGAGTCGAGTCAGAAACCATGTCTTTGTGGGGGTCATCTTGGAGTCGCCCTCGCGATTGTCAAAAATGGCCATCATGTCGGCATCCCAGAAGAAGCGAAGTGAGTCGGGCGGCGTCTGAGCCATGGCATAGTCCATGGCGAAGAGACAGAGAAGGAGAGCCGCAGCAGCCCGGCGGGCGGCCCATGAGAGTATGGATACGAGTTGATTGAAGAGCATAAAAAAGAAAGCGGGGGGGGGGTAAAGACCACTCACAGACGACAAAATTACATCATTTGCGGCGCCTCGGGCACCATCGTCGCCCCTTATTTTGTCACAATCCCTTTATTTACTACCTTTGCCCGCAGAAAATCCACCATATCTGACCATCACATATGTCAACCGACAAGAAAAAAGAGATAGTATTGAGCGGCATACGCTCCACCGGGAACCTCCATTTGGGCAATTACTTTGGCGCACTGTCAAAATTTGTCAGGATGCAGGAAGACTATGATGCCAACTTCTTCATAGCCGACCTACATGCCCTGACCACCAACCCAGATCCGGCCGAGCTCCACGCCAACGTCAAAAACATCGTGTCCGAATATCTGGCCGCCGGCCTCGATCCTGAGAAAGCCACCATCTTTGTCCAAAGCGACATACCTGAGGTGAGCGAGCTCTATCTCCTGCTCAATATGCATGTGGGCATCGGCGAACTGATGCGCACCGCCTCATTTAAGGACAAGGCACGCAAGCAGCTCGGCATCCATGTTCCGGGCGCGGGCGAGAAAGAAGACTCCGACGAGGAGATTGAAAAGCAAATCATCGGCAACGAGAGCAAGAGCAAGCGCGTCAACGCCGGCCTGCTCACCTACCCCACCCTAATGGCCGTAGACATCCTCATCCAGAAAGCCAGCTGGGTGCCTGTGGGGAAAGACCAGGAGCAGCACCTGGAGCTCACACGCCGCTTTGCACGCCGCTTCAACGCCTTCTACAAGACCGATCTCTTCCTTGAGCCTCAAAACTTTAACTTCGGCGGGCAGGCCGTCAAAGTCCCCGGCCTCGACGGTTCAGGGAAGATGGGGAAGAGCGAGGGGAACTGCATCTACCTCATCGACGACGAAAAGACCCTGCGCAAGAAGGTGATGAGAGCCGTGACCGACGAAGGCCCCAAAGAGAAGAACCAGACAGTGTCGCAGCCAGTCGAGAACCTCTTCACCCTCATGGCACTCACCTCCAGTCCCGAGACCGTAAAGCAATTTCGCGATGCGTATGCCGACTGCTCGATCCGCTATGGCGACCTCAAGAAGCAGCTGGCCGACGACATTCTGGCCATCACCCTGCCGATACGCGAGCGGATCCTCGAACTCAGAGACAACGATAAGTATATAGGCGAGGTGCTCCGCGCCGGCGCCGAGAAAGCTCGCGCCCGCGCCGCCGAGACCCTCGCCGCAGCCCGCGAGGTGATGGGCATCCGCCGCTTCTATTGACCCACTTGGGCTAACAAGCATCGTAGCGGGGAGAGAGCATCGCGCTCTCTCCCCGCTATATTTTTAAGTGGAGCCAACCTTTAAGGCGTCTTATGCGTTGCTTCTATTGAAACTCTATATTTCTCAGACCCGTACCTTTATCTCACAGGCCGGTCAAATATACCGAAAACAAACCCACACTCCCTAACCCATAACCAATATGGCACAGAAAACTTATTCTCCTATTGTCCAGGAGCTCATAGACATGATTGCCAAAAATGGATGGCAAGACAAGTTTAAGCAGGCTTTTGAGAAAGCCAAGAGCTTCAATACCATCGAGTATGAAAGCTTAAAGAGCATTGACGACTACTTTGACCTCCTCGAATCCAACCTCCATTGGATACCCACCGAGAATGAAGGTGGCACAGCCGTCTACAATCATGTGACGACCTTCTACTTCCTCCTTGACCAGAGCCCGGTCAAAGAGCTTCAGACACCCATAATCCCCTCCAAGCTCAAGGGCAACGTGATGCCCGAGCTCACCCCGCTCTCAGACTGGATGCGCCGTTACGTAATCGCATTCGGCGCATGGATGGACACCCCGGAGTCCATCGATGCCGAGGCAGTCAAGAGTTACTACGAAGCCCCACGCTACAACATGGCCGACTATATCCAACCCGAAGGTGGATGGGGCACCTTCAATCAGTTCTTTGCCCGTAACGTCAAGCCCGGCTATCGCCCCATCGCCGCCATCAACGACGACCATGTGATAGTGTCGCCGGCCGACTCCACTCACGCCGGCCAGTGGGAGGTCTCAGCCGACTCCAAAGTCAGCGTCAAGGGTTTGGAATGGAGCCTTGAGGAGCTTCTTGAAGGGAGTCCCTACAAGGACGATTTTGCCGGAGGTATATGGATACACCAGTTCCTCAACACCACCGACTATCACCGTGAGCACGCCGTGGTGGGCGGCAAGGTGCTCGAAGCCCGCGAAATACAAGGCGTAGTATATCTCGGCGTACATGCCGAACCCATCGAAGGGGATCCACAGGGGCGCACTACCATCAAGCGTCATCAGGTGGCCGAGGATGAGGCCGGATATCAGTTCCTGCAGACACGCGGCCTCGTTGTCATCCAGTCCAAGATAGGCAAGGTGGCAATCCTCCCCATGGGCATGGCCCAGGTATCGTCGATAGTGGTCACCGCCGAGAAGGGCACCACCATCCGCAAGGGCGAAGAAATCTCTTACTTCCAGTTTGGCGGATCGGACATAGTGGTGATTTTTGAACGCGCCTCCAACGTTAGCATCACCGCAATGCCGGGTGTCCACTACAAGATGGGCACACGCATCGCCCAAGCATTCCCAGTAGGCGAATAGACCTTCAATCCGACATAATGGCTATGGGTTTATAGGCTCGTCATAGACCTATAGACCCATAGCCTCATTCTATCCTCACCCACCTTTCAACAATCTCCATAAATTATGAGCAAGACGTCGGCACAGCCCACCGAGACAAGCACAACAGCCTCGGGGCGCAAGAAAATAATATCCACGGCCAAAGGCACCCTCACAATGATGGCCATGGCCATCCTTCTGATCACCTCCATATTCAGTCTCCGCGGTCTGCCGTCAGAGGCCAAGTATGGAGTGCAATCTATCTTCTTCTTCATCTTCGCCGCAGTGGTGTTTCTCGTACCATTCTCTCTGGTGTGTGCCGAGTTGGCCTCGACCTACACCAAGAGCGGCGGACTCTATCGCTGGGTTGCCGAGGCCTTCGGTCCCAAATGGGGATGGACGGCAATGTATCTGGAATGGCAGACAATAATCTTTTGGTTTCCGACGGTCTTGATGTTTGGGGCAGCATCGCTTGCCTATATCGCATGGCCCGAAAGCTTTGATGCCGCCTTGGCTTCCAATAAGATATACACACTCATCGTGGCGATGGCCCTCTACTGGGCCGCCACCTTCAACGCATTCCGAGGACAAAAGAGCGCCAATATGCTGAGCACCTATGGCGGCGTGGTGGGCACCATCATCCCCGGGGCAATTCTAATCATACTCGGCGCGCTATATCTCATTTTGGGAAAGCACAATTATCTGGCCGAGATGCCCTTCTTCCCTGATTTCTCCCATTTCAATACCCTGGTACTCGCCGCATCGATATTTCTGTTCTTTGCCGGAATGGAGACACAGGCCGTTCATATCAACGACATGAGTAATCCATCGCGCCAATTTCCGCGCTCTGTTTTTGTGGCCTGCGTGGCAATAGTGGTGCTCTACACAGTGGGCACTCTTGTGATTGGCTTGGTAATTCCCTCCGACAATATCAATCTGCTGCAATCGCTACTGGTTGCATACAAAGCATTGTGGAAATCATTTGATCTCAGTTGGCTCGGCAATGTGACAGCCTTGTTTGTGATGTTTGGCGTGGCTGGCCAAATCAGTGCCCTGGTCACCGGCCCCTCAACCGGCCTGATGGCCGTGGCACAGTCGGGCTACCTGCCGCGCTCGCTACAAAAGGTGAGTGAGAAGGGTGTCAACAAGTCAATCCTCTTAATCGAGGGAGCCCTGGTGAGCGTCCTGAGCTTGGTGTTGATAGTGCTTCCCACAGTAGAGTCGGCCTATCAGATTATGTCACAGATGGCCACCATAATCTATCTTATAATGGTGGTAATGATTTACTTAGCCTTTATCCGCCTACGCCGGACAGCTCCGGGACGTGTCAGAGGATTTAAGGTGCCAGGCGGCAAAGTGGGCGAGGCCATTGTGTGTGGCGTCGGCATTGCCGGTGCTCTTCTGGCCATAGTCTTAAGCTTCATCCCGCCATCGCAGATTTCAACCGGCTCGCCGGTTGTGTATGTCTCCATCATTGCCGCAGGCGTAGCCATCTTTGTTGCGCTCCCTTTGGTGATCTACCGCTGCCGCAAGCCGTCGTGGCGCAATCCAAATGCCCATTTCTATCCCTTTGACTGGCAGATAGAGGGGAGAAAGCCCTGGGAGGTGTCAAAATGGACACCCGGGTATGAGCCGACAGAAGAGGAGGTGGAGGAGGCCGAGGGGAAATCCATCAGCAGCCACGCCACGCAGCCCCATTGCTGATTTAGCCCATCCGCTCACTGCGCAAAGAAGCGCAGGGGGCGGGTGATGTCGGCAGTTGGGACAATGGCTATCACCGGCAGGCCGTCGGGGGTGTAGTCGGGAGCCGGGAGTCGCAGAAGGCTCGTCATGAGCTCCTCCATCTCGGCTTGGCTCAGAGAGCGCCCCGATGGGATAGCCGAGCTGCGTGCAATGGCCATCACGGCGGTGTGCCGGAGGGTCTCGGCGCAGTCCACACCAGTGTCGGCGGCGGTGTCGTCGAGGATGCGCCTGAGCGTGTCGGCTGCCCGCCCCGGGGGGAGGATGGCCGGCAGGGCGTTGAGGCTCCAGGATGACCCTCCGAGGAAGGTGGGGTCGAAGCCCAGCCCCCTGAGCTCGGCCTCAACGGCCTTGAGGGTGGCACTCTGGGCCGGGGAGAGCTCAATGGCCTCGGCAAACATCACACCCTGGCCGCTGAGGTCGGCAGCAGCACCGCACTCCATCAGTCGGTCATATAGGATGCGGATGTGGGCACGATGCTGGTCGACCACCATCAGGCCGCTACGTGCAGCCGACAAGATATAACGTCCCTCGAGCTGGAGGTAACTGGCCGAGCGCGCGGCAGGAGCCTCGGAGAGCTCGTCGGGTGAGGAGAGGTCGAGCCGGGATGCCACATGTACGCGCCCTGCCTGCGACTCGTCGGGGGTGGGGGGGGCGTCGCGACGCTGGGCAAAGTCGGCATAGAGCTTCTCCCAGTCGGTGGTGTCGATGCTCGACGTGCGACGGCTCAATCCACCTCCGCCCATAGTGGGGGATGGAGTAGGCGAGAAGGAGGCCGGCTCGGGAGCGGGGCTGGCAAAGGGGTTGTAACCGGGATCAAGCTCTACTTCGTGCCCGGCCTGAGCATCGGGGCTAAACACCGGTATTTCAGGGGCATCGGTCATGTCGAAGTCGATACCCTGTCCGGCATTGAAGCGTCCGAGGCTCTCGCGGACGGCCGCAGAGAGTATCTGGAAGATGGCCCCTTCGTTTTCAAATTTTATTTCGTTCTTGGTGGGGTGGATGTTCACGTCGATTGTCTCGGGGTCTACGTCAAACGAGATGAAGTAGTTGGGCTGAGCATCGGCGGCCAAAATCCCTTCATAGCAAGCCATTATGGCCTTATGGAAGAGCGGATGACGCATGTTGCGACCATTGACAAAGAGATATTGCAGGGGGCTGCGCTTGCGGGCATGGGCCGGAAGGCCAATGAAGCCGCTCAGGCGGACCACCGACGTGTCGGTCTCCACCGGGATGAGTTGCTGCTCGAGCGCATTGCCGAAGAGATCGGCAATGCGGCGCTTCAGCGGAGCGTGGATGAGCTTATGGAGGAGGGTGTCGTTGTGGGTGATGGAGAGGTCGACCGAGGGATTGACCAGCGCCAAGCGTTCAAACTCGCGCAGAGCCTGATTGAGCTCCACGGAGTCTTTCTTCAAAAACTTCCTTCGCGCCGGGACATTGAAAAAGAGGTTTTTGACCATCATGTTGGTGCCTCGGGCACACCCCTCCGGCTCCTGACTTTCCACCTTTGAGCCGGAGATGATTAGGCGAGTGCCCACGGAAGCACCCTCAGGCATAGTCCGGAGGTCAACCTGGGCCACGGCGGCAATCGAGGCCAAGGCCTCGCCGCGAAAGCCCATAGTATGGAGCGTAAAGAGGTCGGCAGCACTCGTAATCTTAGAAGTGGCGTGGCGCTCAAAAGCCATGCGGGCATCGGTGTCGCTCATCCCGCGCCCGTTGTCAACCACCTGTATCAGAGTCCTTCCGGCATCGCGGAGGATAATGTCGATGGTAGTGGCTCCGGCATCTACGGCGTTCTCCACCAGCTCCTTTACCACCGAGGCCGGGCGCTGTATCACCTCACCGGCGGCTATCTGATTGGCCACTGAGTCGGGCAGCAGCCTAATGATGTCTTCAGTCATATTGCATCGGTCTGTAACGTGATGCAAAGTTACCTCATTTGCCCTTGACGGGCAAGCCCAGTTATCAACAGCCGCCCTCCCCTACTGTCAATAACTTGTCAATAACTTTTTTCACCCCGAGAAGCCTTTGGCGAGCTTCCCAATCTGCAAAAGGCAATATGACTCTCGGCTCCCCGGTATGTAACGACTCCGTTTTCTCCAACATAAATTATCTGTTTGCGACACTGGAGGCCCCCGACCCGAAAGCATACCGTCAGGCTCCGGGATGGAACCGTTTTCAAAAATTGGTAACCGCCGGAATAGACCATACCGACACCGACCCTTCATCCCCTTTAGTAATCGTAAAAAATAAGTTGGTAAAGAATTTCGCTGGATTTTTTGTGCAGATTTTTTTGCGAAAGTGCAGGCGATGCCGCAGCTAAGCTTCGGCTCTGAAATACGCTATTGGAAATAATGATGGCATCCGTCACCGAACAGACGGATGCCATTTCTTGATGTCATTCCGGCATCATTTTTTCATTTATTCACATTAGAGTATCATCCGCTCGGGAATTTTTGCTTATCTTTGCAGCTTGAATGAGCCTCCCTCGGGGGCTCATCGCAACCCCTCATATCCGTAATTACCCTCATCCTTACATAGATAAAGCATTCCCTTATGAACGTAAGCATGCAGAAGACATCGGAGGTAAGTGGACGTCTCACCGTAGAGGTCACCGCCGCCGACTATGCAGACCGAGTCAAAGAAGAGCTCAAAAAGATTGGCAAGACCCACACCATCCCCGGCTTCCGCAAGGGGCACGTGAGCATCAACGACCTCCAGCGCCGCTTTGGCCGCCAGGTCACCTCTGACGTTATCAACGAGATTGTCTACAAGGCTGTCATCGACTATATCAACGACAACAAGCTCGAAGTCTTGGGCCACCCCGTGCCCGTGGAGCTCGTGGAGCTTGACCTTAAAAACAAATCAGACTTCACCTTTGAATATGACCTGGCCCTCGCCCCGTCACTCAACATTGACCTGAAAGCCGACGGCATCACCATCCCCTACTATCCCATTGAGGTGAGCGACGAGATGGTAAAAGAGCAGGATGAGGCCTTCCGCAAGCGCTTTGGCGCACAGGTGCCCGGCGAAGTAACCGAGCCTGATGCCCTGGTCAAAGGCTCGCTCATGGAGCTCAACGCCGACGGCGGCATCAAGGAGGGCGAAGGCGCCATTCAGGTCACCTCCACCATCGTAAGCCCCCGCTACTTCACCTCCGAGGAGGAGCGCAAGAAATTTGAAGACAAGAAGGTGGGCGACAAGGTGGTGTTCAACCCCTGGAACACCTGCAACGGCAATCCCGCCGAGCTCTCTTCCATGCTCCAGATTGATAAGGAGAAGGCTCCCGAGGCAAAGGCCGACTTTGAGCTCACCATCTCTGAAATCATCGTTGTGAAACCCGCCGAGCACGATGAGGAGTTCTTTACCAACGTCTTCGGCAAAGACAAGGTGCACAATGAAGAGGAATACGCCACATTGCTGCGCGAAATGATCTCAGCACAGCTCTCCGGCAATTCCGACATGGTGTTCCGCGCCGACGCTCGCCGCATCCTCCTCGAGCGCTATGGCGACATGGAACTCCCCGCCGAAATCCTCAAGCGCTGGCTCATCAGCCGCTCTGCCGAGCTCACCGACGAGAATATTGACGAGGAATACTCACGTATGGTGCCCGACCTCAAGTGGCAGCTCATCACCGACAAGATTGCCGAAAACCTCGGCCTTGAGGTGACCGACGACGACCGCCTCGACTATGCCCGCGGGATGGCTCGCCAGCAGTTTGCCCAGTATGGCATGACCAACATGGACGATGCCACCATCGACGGCTTTGCCAAAAACATCCTGGCCGACAAGCAGTGGGGACCCCGCATCAACGAACAGGTGGCCACCGTGAAGCTCTTCGCCGCCATCAAGGAAAACGTCACCATCGACGAGAAGCCACTCTCGCTCGACGCCTTCCGCGAGATGGTGGACAAACTCAACAGCGCTGAATAAGGAGCCCACGCTCCCTCATACAATATCGTCGCCGGCCCGCGAGGCCGGCGACTTTTTTATTTTCATTATTTTCGCACGCTTTTTTGCAGAGATAAAAATTTTTCCGTAACTTTGAATTGAATTTGCCGCGCCACGAGGCGACGGCTTATCACTATAGACACATGAACAACGATTTTCGCAATTACGCAACAAAGCATATGGGCCTTAACGGCCTGGCGCTTGACCAGTATATAAGCGCCGTCAACAGCTCATCAATCGTGAGCGCAAGCTACATCTCCCCCACCATCATCGAGGAGCGTCAGCTCAACGTGGCTCAGATGGATGTCTTCTCACGCCTGATGATGGACCGCATCATTTTTCTCGGCACAGAGGTCAACGACTACACAGCCAACGTAATCCAAGCCCAGCTGCTCTACCTCGACTCGGCCGACCCCGGCAAGGATGTGAGCATCTACATCAACTCCCCCGGCGGCTCGGTCTATGCCGGCCTCGGCATCTATGACACGATGCAATATATCCAGAGCGACGTGGCCACCATCTGCACCGGCATCGCCGCCTCGATGGCCGCAGTGCTCCTCGTGGCCGGCCAGAAGGGGAAGCGCTTTGCCCTGCGCCATTCTCGCGTCATGATCCACCAGCCAATGGGCGGCGCCCAGGGTCA
The DNA here is from genome assembly GCA_023663135.1 of Alloprevotella sp. Lineage (GTDB taxonomy): Bacteria > Bacteroidota > Bacteroidia > Bacteroidales > Muribaculaceae > Paramuribaculum. Next base: position 34,083 of record JAMPIE010000016.1, on the reverse strand, counting down.
GGCATCTGACATTGAGATTACCGCTCGCGAGATACAGAAGCTCAAGAAGGAGCTCTACAACATCATAGCCGAACATTCAGGGCAGCCCTTTGAGAAAGTGGAGCGCGACAGCGATCGCGACTACTGGATGACCGCCGACGAGGCCAAAGATTATGGGATGATCGACCAAGTGCTTGTCCGCGCCAAACATTAATCGACATGGCTAAGAAATCATCTTCACACGACCAGGTACGCTGCTCCTTCTGCGGACAGGAGGCCAACAACTCCATTGTGATGGTCCCATCAGCCGACCAGCGCTCCTTTATATGCTCTGACTGCGTCGAGCGCCTCGACCAGATGATAGCCGAGTATATGGAGGAATATAATATCGGCGGCAGAGGCAACAACGGAAAGGCCAAGGGGATAAAGAGCGGAGGCTCCGCATCACTCAAGGGAATCCCCAAGCCCACCGAGATCACAGCCTTCCTCGACCAATATGTCATCGGCCAAGACGCCGCCAAGAGATATCTTGCCGTGGCCGTCTACAACCACTATAAGCGCCTCTCCCAAGCCGGCTCCGACACTGACGACGATGTTGACATCGAGAAGAGCAACATCATCCTCGTTGGCCCCACCGGAACAGGCAAAACCCTCTTGGCCAGAACCATTGCTCGATTGCTCGACGTGCCCTTCACCATCGTCGACGCCACCGTCCTCACCGAGGCCGGCTATGTGGGCGAAGATGTGGAGAGCCTCCTGACCCGCCTCCTTCAAGCCGCCGACTACAACGTGGAGGCTGCCCAGAAGGGCATCGTCTTCATCGACGAGATTGACAAGATTGCCCGCAAGAGCGACAACCCCTCGATTACGCGCGACGTCTCGGGCGAGGGAGTCCAGCAAGGCCTGCTCAAGCTCCTCGAAGGCTCGATAGTCAACGTCCCGCCCCAAGGCGGCCGCAAACACCCCGAGCAGAAGATGATACCGGTCGACACCAAAAACATCCTCTTCATCTGCGGCGGCGCCTTTGACGGCATCGAGCGTAAGATTGCCCAGAGGCTCAACACCCATGTGGTGGGCTACGGCGCCGACAACGCCCGCTCGCGCGTGGACCGCGACAACCTGCTCCACCACGTGGCCCCGCAAGACCTCAAGAGCTTCGGCCTTATCCCTGAGATCATAGGCCGGCTCCCCATCTTGACCAACTTAGAGCCGCTTGACCGCGATGCACTGCGCCGCATCCTTACCGAGCCCAAGAACGCCATCATCCGCCAATATACGAAGCTCTTTAAGATGGACGGAGTGGAGCTCTCCTTCACCCCCGAGGCTCTCGACCTCATCGTCGACAAAGCCATTGAATATAAGCTCGGAGCGCGCGGTCTCAGGGCCATCGTGGAGTCAATCATGATCGATCCCATGTATGAGCTCCCCTCATCGAAGAAAAAGAAATTTACGGTCACAGCCGACTTTGCACTCGACCAGCTGCGCAAAGCCAACTTTGACACCACCCACGCCTGACCACCTCAATCCTCTCCTCCCGCCAATCCACCTCAACCAATCCATCATCACTCAACCCCTCCCAGCCTCCCCTCCAAATGCCCTCCCCATCCACCCCATCATCAGCCTCCCTCACCGCAGAGCTCAAGCGCCACTTCGGCTTTGACACCTTTAAAGGCAATCAAGAAGCTATCATTAAAGCACTCCTCGATGAGCACGACGTCTTTGTCCTCATGCCCACCGGCGGAGGCAAGAGCCTATGCTATCAGCTCCCGGCTCTGATGATGGAGGGAACCGCCATAGTCATCTCCCCGCTGATTGCGCTGATGAAAAACCAGGTGGATGCCATGAGAAACTTCTCCGAGGCCGACTCCGTGGCCCACTTCCTCAACTCGTCGCTCAATCGCGCCGCCATCGACCGAGTGAAAGACGACGTCTCATCGGGCAAGACAAAGCTCCTCTACGTGGCCCCGGAGAGCCTCACCAAAGAAGAGAACGTGGAGTTTCTCCGCTCCATTCCCATCTCCTTCTATGCCGTAGACGAGGCCCACTGCATCTCGGAATGGGGTCACGACTTCCGACCCGAATATCGCCGCATCCGCCCGATTGTCAACGAGATAGGCAAGCGGCCTATGATTGCCTTGACGGCAACGGCCACCCCCAAGGTGCAACACGACATCCAGAAAAACCTCGGGATGCTTGATGCAGACGTCTTCAAGAGCTCCTTTAATAGAGTCAACCTCTACTATGACATCAGACGTAAGACCGACTCCATCGACCGCGACATCATCCGCTTCATACGCCAAAACGAGGGGAAGAGCGGCATCATCTACTGCCTCAGCCGCCGGAAGGTTGAAGAGCTCGCCGAGCTCCTCAACGTCAACGGCATCAAAGCGCGTCCCTACCACGCCGGCATGGACTCAGCCACACGCTCAGAAAATCAAGACCTCTTCTTGACCGAGCAAGTGGATGTCATAGTGGCAACGATAGCCTTCGGCATGGGCATTGACAAGCCCGACGTCCGCTACGTGATCCACTACGACATGCCCAAGAGCCTCGAAGGCTATTACCAAGAGACCGGGCGCGCCGGGCGCGACGGCGGCGAAGGTCAGTGTATCACCTTCTACTCTCCCAAAGACCTCCGCAAGATGGAGAAGTTTATGCAAGGCAAGCCGGTGGCCGAGCAAGAGATTGGCCGCCAGCTTCTTGAAGAGACAGCCTCCTATGCCGAGAGCAGCATCTGCCGCCGCAAGGTGCTCCTCCATTACTTTGGCGAAGAATATAGCTCCGACAACTGCGGCAACTGCGACAACTGTCTCCACCCCAAGCCCTCCAAAGAGGCCCGAGAAGACCTCCTCGCAGTGCTCGATGCCATCGAGCAACTCAAAGAGAAGTTTAAGGCCAAGCATATCATTGACCTTCTGCGCGGGCATATTTCAGGCGACATACGTACCTACCGACACGACCAGCTCGACATCTTCGGCTCATGCTCCGACCTTGAAGATCGACACCTCTCGGCTGTCATCCGACAGGCAATCATCTCCGGTTACATCGACCGCGACATCGAAAACTACGGCATCTTGCGGCTCACCCCCGCCGGGCGCGCGTTTATTGCTCATCCCAAATCATTCAAGATAGTGGAAGATATTGATTATAATGGAGAAGAAGAAGACTCTTACTCCGTCAAAGGGGGCGCCGGCTGTGCCGCCGACCCCGAGCTCTATTCCATCCTTAAGGATCTCAGAAAGCAAGTGGCGGCACGCCACTCGCTCCCCCCATATGTCATCTTCCAGGACCCCTCACTGGAAGCCATGGCCACCACCTACCCCATCACCATCGAGGAGCTCGCCAACATATCAGGCGTAGGGCTGGGCAAAGCTCGGCGCTACGGCCAGGAGTTTGTCGACATCATCCGCCGACATGTAGAAGACAATGAGATTGAGCGGCCGGAGGATATGGTGGTACGCTCCGTGGCCAATAAAAGTAATGTAAAGATAGCCATCATCCAGGCCGTTGACCGTAAAGTGCCCCTCGAAGGCATAGCCGAGTCAAAAGGCCTCGACTTTGACGCCCTCCTCGAGAAGCTCGAAGCCATAGTCTATTCCGGCATCCGCATCAACATCAAATATGAGCTCGACGAGCGCCTCGACCCTGACGATCAGGAGGAGCTCATCGAATATTTCAAAGAGAGCGAGAGCGGCGACCTCGACGAGGCCATCGAAGACTACGGCGACGTCTACACCGAGGATGAGATACGCCTCATGCGCATCCATTTTCTATCAGAAATGGGCAACTGACCCTCTCACCACCATCCATCCTCCTCGGCATCATGGACCATATCCTCGGCAAAAGCAAACTCGTAGCCTATTCAGGCGTGACCCTTGAGCGCCAGTCGCTCCAGGTGCTCACTGACGTTGACTTCTCCCTCGACCCCGGCGAATTTGTCTACCTCATAGGGCGCGTTGGGAGCGGCAAGTCTACACTCCTCAAGTCAATGTATGCCGAGACCCCCATCGCCTCGGGGCGCGCTCGCGTCTTTGACTACGACCTGACCCACCTTCGCCGACGCGACATCCCCTATCTGCGCCGGCGCATAGGCATCGTCTTCCAAGACTTCCAGCTGCTGACTGACCGCGACATCCATGCCAACTTAGCCTTTGTCCTCGGCGCCACCGGCTGGACCGACCGCGCCGAGCGCGACCTGCGCATCCGTGAAGTGCTCGCCGAAGTGGGGATGCAAGACAAAGCCTACAAGATGCCCCACGAGCTCTCGGGGGGCGAGCAACAGCGCATAGTCATAGCCCGAGCCCTGCTCAACAAGCCCAAGCTCATCTTGGCCGACGAGCCCACCGGCAATCTCGACCCCATCACCGGCGAACAGATAGTCGAGCGCCTCCAAGAGATCTCCTCAAGGGGGACGGCCGTCGTCATGGCCACCCACAACATGCAGCTCGTTGACCGTTATCCGGGGCGAGTGGTCTATTGCCGCAACCACCGTCTTGAAGAATAGCCACACAATCAAACCTCCTACCCAACCTTTATATAGCCTCCCTCTCCCACCGATATGTCGCTCAAGCCCCGTCAACGCCTCATCATTGGCCTTCTCTGGACAATCTTTGCAGCCGGAGTGGCCTTTGTGGCCATCTTCTTCGTTCTGGTCTACAATGGCGTGATCGGTTACATGCCCGCCGTTGAAGACCTTAAAAACCCCACCGACCGCTTTGCATCCATCGTCTACACCTCCGACGGCAAGGAGCTCGGCCGCTACTTCCGCAACACCGGCAATCGCGTCTACGCCGACATGGACGAGATCTCGGGCCATGTCGTGGATGCCCTCATTGCCACCGAAGACTCCCGCTTCCGCGACCACTCAGGCATCGATGGGCGTGCCCTCTCGCGCGTAATCTTCAAGACCCTCCTCTTGAGGCAGAAAAATGCCGGCGGCGGCTCCACCATCACTCAGCAGCTCGCCAAGCAGCTCTACTCACCCGAGAGCTCAGGCCTGATTGAACGTGCCCTTCAGAAGCCCATCGAGTGGATGATTGCCGTCAAGCTCGAGCGATTCTACTCCAAAGATGAGATCATCAAGATGTATCTCAATCAGTTTGACTTCCTCTACAATGCCGTGGGCATCAAGAGCGCCGCTTGGGTCTACTTTGGCAAGAGACCATCAGACCTGACCATCGAGGAGGCCGCCACACTCGTGGGCATGGTGAAAAACCCGGCCTATTACAACCCCGTGAGGCAGCCTGAGCGCACACGCGACCGGCGCAACACCGTCCTGGAGCAGATGAACAAAGCCGGAATGATAACCGACGCCGAGCTCGACTCCCTTAAAGCCATTCCCCTGACACTTTCCTTCCACAAGGTGGACCACAAAGAGGGCCCCGCTCCATATTTCCGCGAAGAGCTCAGGCGCATGCTCCGCGCCAAAAAGCCCTCCAAGGCCGACTATCCCGCCTGGGAGCGCGACAAATACACAGCCGACTCCATTGCGTGGCACACCGACCCCCTCTACGGATGGATCGAGAAAAACCCCAAGCCCGACGGCTCGAAATATGACCTCTATACCGACGGCCTCAAGATCTACACCACCATCGACTCGCGCATGCAGCAATATGCCGAAGAGGCCGTCGTGGAGCATCTGTCAAAGACCCTCCAGCCAGCCTTCTTCCGCGAGAAAAAGGGGAGCAAATATGCCCCTTACACCTCCAACCGCAACGAGGCATCTGAGGCCACGGTGAAGTCGCTCATTGCCCGCGCCATGAAGCAGACCGACCGCTATCGCGCCATGAAAAAAAGCGGAGCATCCGACGCCGAGATTGAAGCCGCCTTCCGCAAGCCCGTTGACATGAAGGTGTTCACCTATGCCATGGGGCCTGTCGACACCGTCATGACTCCGCTCGACTCCCTACTCTACACCAAGAGCTTCCTCCGCGCCGGCTTTATGTCGATGGACCCCCTCACCGGTCAGGTGAAAGCCTATGTTGGCGGTCCCAACTTTGCCGCCTTCCAGTATGACATGGTGTCGACCGGACGCCGCCAGATAGGCTCCACCGTCAAGCCTTTCCTCTATACCTATGCCATGGAAGAGGGCTTCACCCCCTGCGACGAGTTTTCAAACACCCAGCCGGTGCTCTATGACGAGAACGGCAAGATGTGGACGCCGCGCAACTCCGGATCGGCGCGAGTGGGCGAGATGGTCTCCCTCCACTGGGCCTTGACCAACTCCAACAACTGGATCTCAGCCCGCCTCATAGCCGAGCTATCCCCCTCAGAGCTCGTCAGGACCATGCACAACTTTGGCATCACCGGCCACCTCGACCCCGTGATGTCGCTCTGCCTCGGCCCGGCCGACGTGTCGGTCAAGGAGATGGTGACAGCCTACTCAGCCTTTGCCAATCATGGGATGCGCTCCGACCCCCTCTTTGTCACCGCCATAGCCGACGCCCAGGGGAACATCATCTCTGAGTTTGCGCCGAGGCAGACGGAGGTAATCTCCGAGAAAGCATGGTATAAGATGGTCAACATGCTCCAAAGCGTGGTAGACGCCGGCACTGGCAATCGCATCCGCCGAGCCCCCTTTAACATCACCGCCCCCACCGGCGGCAAGACCGGGACAACCAACGACAACTCCGACGGATGGTTTATGGCCTTCACCCCCTCGCTCGTCTCGGGCACATGGGTGGGAGGCGATGAGCGCTACATCCACTTCAACGGGATGGCCATGGGCCAGGGAGCCTCAATGGCCCTCCCCATCTATGGCCGCTTCATGAGCAAGGTCTATGCCGACCCCACCCTCCCCTATTCCCAGACAGAGCAATTCCCGGCCCCGACGTTCGACCTATGCGAGAGAGAGTTTTTCGGTCCAGCCACCGACCCCGACTCCATGGCCGAAGAGGAGTCAATCGAAGGAGTCTTTGACTAATCAAAAAGCAACCAATCAAACCCACACCTCATATATCATATAAACCATCATGGCAGAACTCGATATCTCCGAAGTTTTCAACGCCTCCAAAGTATTGTCGGGCGTTGCTCGCCACCCCCGCCTCATCGGCCCGGTCAAAGGCATCACCGACTGCGAAGTTTACCTCAAGCCCGAAAACCTCCAGCACACCGGCTCCTTTAAGCTCCGCGGCGCCTATTACAAAATATCACAGCTCTCCCCCGAGGAGAAGGCCAAGGGAGTGATTGCCTGCTCAGCCGGCAACCATGCACAGGGCGTGGCCCTTGGCGCCACCCACAACGGCATCAAGAGCATCATCTGCCTCCCCGCCGGAGCTCCCATCTCCAAGATTGAGGCTACGAAAGCTCTCGGCGCAGAGGTGTGCCTCGTGCCCGGCGTCTATGATGACGCCTATGCCAAGGCCCTCGAGCTCCAGAAGGAGCATGGCTATACACTGGTACACCCATTCGACGACCCCTTGGTGATAGCGGGTCAGGGCACCATCGGCCTCGAAATTATCAAAGAGATGGACGATGTTGACGCAGTCATTGTCCCCGTGGGCGGTGGCGGCCTCATCTCCGGCGTAGCCTTTGCCCTCAAGACCCTGAAGCCCAACATAGAGGTGTATGGCGTGCAGGCCGAGGGAGCGCCCTCGATGGCCGAGTCGGTGGCCCGCAACGAGCGCATCCGCCTCGACTCTGTCAGCACCATCGCCGACGGCATAGCCGTGAAAGAGCCGGGCGTCAACACCTTTGAGATGGTCAAGAAATATGTCGACAAGATAGTCACCGTGTCTGACGACGAAGTGGCAGCCGCCATTCTCTATCTCATTGAGAAGCAGAAGCTCGTATCAGAGGGCGCCGGCGCCACCCCCATGGCTGCCGTCCTCTTCCACAAGCTCCCCCTCGAGGGCAAGAAGGTGGTGTGTCTCGTATCGGGCGGCAACATCGACGTCACCTCGCTCAATCGCGTCATTGCCCGCGGCCTGGTCAAGGCCGGCCGCGACTGCAACCTCGCCATCCAAGCCTCCGACAAGCCCGGGCAGCTCGCCGAGATATGCACCGTCATCGGCAAACATGGCGGCAATATCCTCTCTGTGAAGCATGACCGAGTAGACTCTGAGAATGTCAATGGCTGCCGTCTGCTCATCGAGCTCGAGACGCGCGACCATGCCCACGTCAAGGAAATCAAGGAGGCCCTCCGCGCCGCTTCCTTCGAGGTGGAATAAGTATCTATAGCATCGACGTAAACAGCGCGCCGGGCCGCGGCTTCATTGCCGGGGCCCGGCGCCAAACCTTTCAGCCCACCCGACGTTTTATTTCTATGAAACGCCTTTTGCCCGCCCTTATCCTCATTGCCTTGCTCGTCTCATGCTCATCCCCCTCAGGGGAGCGCCGGAGGGTGGAGATTGCGCGACTCGACCATGCCATCATGGCCGACTCAATCGCCCCCGACATGGAGGCCGCAGCCGACGCCTGGCTCTTTGTCACTCGAGGCCTCAACCCTCCCCTATCCGAGCCCCTGCGCGACTCTCTGCTCCGCGTCGAGGCCGCCTCGCGCGCCTGGCAGGTCTTCGGCCCCGACACCGAGCGCCTCCTCCCGCCCCTTGACGAGGCCACCGCCCCCCTTGGGCTGATCGACTCCTTGCCGGGGCGCGTCTATGGCGTCATCTCCCCTTATAGCCAAAGCGTGGCCATCGTAGACACCATCATCTTCGTGGCCCTCAACCACTATCTTGGCCCCGACTATGAGGGCTATGGCTCCATGCCGATTCATATCCGCCGCAACAAGACCCTCTCCCACCTTCCCCTCGACGTGGCTGAAGCCTGGACAGCTTCCATCCACCCCTTCCCCGACACCATAGCCGCCCCCACCCTCCTGAGCCGCATGGCCTATGAGGGAGCTCTCATAGCCAAGGCGAGCGATATGCTCGGCATCGGCGACGGAGCCGCCATCATGGGGTGGACCGAGCGCGAATGGGACGAGGCCGTGGCACACGAAGACGAGGCCTGGCATCGCCTGTTGGCCTCCGACCTCCTCTTCTCCGACTCCCCAGGCACCATAACACGAATGATGGCGCCGGGTCCCTCCACCCCCGACATAAGCCCCGACTCCCCCGGCCGCATGGGGCGGTTCATAGGCCTTAGGATGATACGCGCCGCCGGGATGAAGCCCGACAGCATCTTGCGCTCCGGCGCTTATCTTTCTCCCTCCATCCTCAGCAACTACGCTCGACTCCACCCCTAAGGCAATAAACGCCCCCCACTTTCCGTTATATCTGAGATGAACATTCTCAGACCAATCCTCCTCACCCTGATTGCCCTTGCAATGCCGCTGACCGCGCTGGCCGACAACGTGACGCTGCGAGGCGTCGTCTCAAGCCCCGACAGAGAGCCCATCGAGTTTGCCACAGTGCGCATAGCCGGGACAGCCATAGGCACCAACACCGGCCTCGACGGCTCGTATCGCATATCCTTCGCCGCCGCCGACACCGTTGACGTAATTTTCTCATGCATAGGCTATCAGGAAGTGAAGCGCCGGCTCATCGACCCCACCGGCGAGATAGCCATGAACGTAATGCTCCGGCCCGCCGTCAAGGAGGTGGGCGAGGTTGAGGTGGTGGAGATACGCAAGCAGACCGGCTCCATGCAGCGCATCGACGCCGCAGACTATCGCCTGCGCGCCGCCGATGCCACCGGCGGCTCCATCGAGAGCCTCTTGACCACCCTCGGGGGCGTCAACTCCTCCAACGAGCTCTCGAGCCAATACTCCGTCCGAGGCGGGACCTATGACGAAAACTCCGTCTATATCAATGGCGTAGAGGTCTACCGCCCGCTACTTGTCACCTCCGGACAGCAAGAGGGGCTCAGCGTCATCAATCCCGATATGGTGTCGCAGGTGGAGTTTTCCACAGGCGGCTTCGGCGCCGAGTATGCCGACAAGATGTCGAGTGCCCTCGACATCACCTATCGCACCCCCACAGCCCTCGACGGCACAGTCTCGGCCTCACTCATGGGGGGCTCGGCCTCCATAGGGCATGCCACCAGCCACTTCAGCCAGCTCCACGGCCTCAGATACAAGCGCAATGCCTCGCTCCTCTCCTCGATGGAGACAAAGGGGGAATATGACCCCTCATTCTTTGACTATCAGACACATCTCAACTTCAAAGCATCGCGGCGTCTCAACATCTCCTTCCTCGGCAATGTGGCCCTCAACAACTATAAGTTCACCCCGGTGAACCGCACCACCAACTTCGGCACGTCGTCAGATGCCAAGCAATTTAAGGTCTACTTTGACGGCAACGAAAAAGACAAATTCCAGACCTTCTTCGGAGCCTTAGGGCTGAGCTACGCCGCCTCATCCAAGACAGCCCTCCAGCTCCTCGCCTCAGGCTTCCTCACCAACGAGCTCGTCACATACGACATCTCCGGCGAATATTGGCTCGACGAGGCCGGCACCTCCGGCTCCGGCTCAGACGGCCCCATCGGCGGCGAGCTCGGCGTGGGCCGCTATCACGAGCATGCGCGCAACCGCCTCAAAGCCTCGGTGATGGCCCTCTCGCTTCGTGGCACCACCGCCCTTCGCCGCGACAACACTCTCACCTATGGCTTATCCTTCCGCCACGAGAAATTTATGGAGCGCACACGCGAATGGGAGCTGCGCGACTCGGCCGGCTTCTCCCTTCCCGCCGACGGCAACATCCTCCGGATGGTCTACAACCTGACGGCCCATAACGACCTCTCGACCAACCGCCTCTCGGCCTATGTCCAAGACCGGATCCGCATCGCCTCCCCCTTAGGGTTCCTCAATGTCCAGGCCGGCGTCCGTCTCTCCTATTGGGACTACAATAAGGAGCTTCTCGTGAGCCCGCGCGCCTCCGTGGGTCTCGTTCCCGACGCCAATCCTGCCTGGGCCTTCCGCCTTTCCACCGGCCTCTACTATCAGAGCCCCTTCTTCAAGGAGTTTCGCCAGACGGTGACCGACCCCGCCACCGGTAATTCCACCATCCACCTCAACAGCGACATCAAGAGCCAACGCTCCATCCATTTCATTCTCGGTGCTGACTACACCTTCCGAGCCTTCTCGCGCCCCTTCAAGCTCTCGGGCGAGATGTATTACAAGGCCCTCTCCAATCTCATTCCATATGAGATTGACAATCTCAAAGTGGTCTACTCAGGCATTAATGAGACCTCGGGCCACGCCATGGGCGTCGACTTCAAGCTCTTTGGCCAGTTTGTCCCGGGCTCCGACTCCTGGCTCACCCTCTCCCTGATGAACACCCGCGAGAAGCTCCATGGCGTCAACGTGCCCCGCCCGACCGACCAGCGCTATGCCCTAAGCCTCTTCTTCACCGACTTCTTCCCCAAATTTCCGCGCCTCAAAGTGAGCCTCCGAGGCATCTTCTCTGACGGCCTCCCCACCACCGCCCCCCGCTCAGGCCGCGACAAAGGATATTTCCGCACACCACCCTACAAGCGCGTTGACTTTGGCATGATGTATGGCATCATCCTCCCACCGGCCGATGGTGAGCGTCGCCATGGCATCAAGAGCCTATGGGCCGGCCTCGACGTTTTCAACCTCCTCGACATCTCCAACGTGAGCTCTTACTATTGGGTCACCGACGTCAACAACCTGCAGTATGCCGTGCCCAACTACCTCACTCGCCGTCAAATCAACCTCCGCCTCACCCTCGATTTCTAAGCCCCACTCTCGACATAGTAATCGTAAAAAAATAAGTTGGTAAAGAATTTCGCAGGACTTTTTGGTGCAGATTTTTTGGTGAAAGTGCAGGAGTGTAGCGAGCTACATGACTAAACTGAGCTGAAAAAGATGCCAAAAAAGACAAGAAATTCCACCAAGTTATTTTTTGAAGATTACATAAGATCTTTTTCTGAAAATTTTGGGATTGAGAGGTAAATTTTGTCGGCTTGTGCGTTTTTTTAGTATCTTTGCGTTTTCATGGCCTATGAAAACTACCACTATGACCGACATTCAAGACTCTATTGCCCCGGATCTGCCAGGCCTGCACCGCCTCAAGGCTCTTAGCCCTATAGGCTACTCACGCAATTACGCCAACATTCACTTTGCGCTTACCTTCTCTGACGATGGGGAGCCTTGTGTGGAGACCGTCGGTAAGATTGCCGCTGAAAACCATCTCAATACCCCTGACCGCACAATGCTCCGAGAGATGAAGCGATTAAGCTCCGGCGGCTTTGACATCACATGGGGAGGCGAGTCGGCCACATCCCACAAGGCATCGCTCTGGAAATATCCTCATCTGCTCCATCTGCTCCGGGGGTGCTCACACTTCACCGACGCCGCCGGGAATGCCCTAACATTCAGCGACGGACCCGCGACGATGGTGCTCAGGCTGTCTCGACCCGACGACCCTAACGGGCAGATAGAGACGGCGCTGGTGGCCAGGCAGGCTGAGAGCGAGTCTGCTTCGCTCCGCATCCTCGGCCCCGAAAACATTCTGGTGGGCACTGAGATACTCTCCATAGCCCCCATAGGCCAAAACTATGCGGCTGTGACCTCGCTCATATCCCCCATCCCCCCCAGGCTGCTGGAGGCTTACTTGTCGGTCTTCGCCTCTTATGTCGACAATGTGTCAATTGAGCTCAATGGCGTTGAGTCTGTAACCTCGCAGCGCAACGAGCACTCGATCCCCACCATAGTGCTTGAAAAGGTGGCTGCCGACCGAGCCCTTTACCTCCGTGTCACCTCCACCTTAGCATCCTCTACAAAAGCCGACATGCCGCTGGCCTTGACCCGCAGCGCCACTGTCACCGATGCCGGCCAGGTAATCATCCGCCCCATCGAGAGCAACGACATCAAAGAGGAGGCCGACTTCCTCGACAGCCTCATCACCAAGAGCGCCCCCTCGCGCCAGGCCAAAAAAGAGATTTATCGCGACGACAATTTCTTTATCATACCGGCTGAAACCGCCGGCCCATTCCTCATTAATCATCTCGCCGCAATCCTCCAGCGCTTTAAGCTCCTCGGCAGCGAGAAGCTGCGCGAATATCAGGTGACAGCAGCCCAGCCCAAGCTTAATCTGCGCCTATCCTCGGGCATCGACTTCCTCGAGGGAGACGCCGATGTGACCATCGGCAATCAGACCTTTACCATCGCCGACATTCTGGCTCAGTATAACCGCAACCGGTATGTGGCCTTGAGCGACGGTAATCGCGCCATAGTCGACGAGAAATATATTGCTCGCCTCCAGCGCCTCTTCAACAAGAGCGAGCGCAAGGGGCGCGTGAAGGTCACCATCTTTGACCTCCCTGAGATTGAAGACCTCATCAAAGAGAAGGTCAAGGGCGGATTTGCATCCCACGCCCGCGAGGTCTACGAGGGCTTCAACAAGCTCAAGAAGTCCCGAGTGGGCGACTACAAGGTCAATGCCAATCTCCGCCCCTATCAGATTGAAGGAGTGAAGTGGATCAAATATCTCTACGACAACTCCTTGGGAGGCTGTTTAGCCGACGATATGGGCCTCGGCAAGACCCTCCAGACCATCTCCGTCCTCTCGATGATATATCCCGGCGTCGACGTGCCCTCGATTATCATCATGCCCCGCTCGCTCCTCTTCAACTGGGAGAAAGAGCTCAGCCGTTTTGCCCCACAGATTGCGGCCACAACCTATTACGGCACCGGCCGCGACATCAAAGAGGCGATGAAGTCCCAGGTGATTCTCACCACCTACGCCACAGTGCGCAACGACATTGAGCAGCTCAAAGACATCACATTTCACTATGCCATCCTCGACGAGTCGCAAAACATCAAAAACGTTGCCTCACAGACATCTCAGGCCATAGCAATCCTTAAAGCCACCCATCGCCTGGCCCTGAGCGGAACTCCCATGGAGAACAACCTTACGGAAATCTACTCTCTTTTCCGCTTCCTCAACCCCGCAATGTTTGGCTCACTCGATGACTTCAACGACGCATATACCAACCCCATCCACCGCACCGGCGATCAAGAAGCCATCGACTCGCTCCGCCGTCGCATCTTCCCCTTCATGCTCCGAAGGCTTAAACGCGACGTGCTCAAAGACCTCCCCGACCGCATCGACCAGACCGTCTACGTGGAGATGACACCGCGTCAAAAATCGCTCTACGAGGAGAAGCGCATCGCCTTCCGCCAGCAGATCAAGGAGGCCATTGCCCGCGAGGGAGTCAACCGCTCCCAGTTTATCATGTTCCAGGCGCTGAGCGAGCTTAGGCGCATCGCCTCCGTCCCCGAGACCCTCTCTGACGGCTCCATCGCATCTCCCAAGGTTGAAGAGCTCGTTGAGAGCCTCGAGACAGCCGTCAAGAATGGTCACAAAGCCGTGGTGTTTTTCAACTTCATTGCCGGCATAGAGCTGGTGGGTGACCGCCTCCAGCAGCTCGGCATCCAGTATGAGACCATGACCGGCTCATCCTCTGCCACACAGCGAAAGAAGACCGTCGGCCGCTTCCAGACCGATCCCTCTTGCCGTGTGCTCCTTATGACGCTTAAGGTGGGCGGAGTGGGCCTCAACCTCACCGCCGCCGACACCGTCTACATTTTTGAGCCCTGGTGGAACAAAGCAGCCGAAGAGCAGGCCATCAACCGTCTACATCGCATTGGCCAGAAAGCCACCGTCTACACCTACTCCGTCATCACCGTTGAAACCATCGAAGAGAAGATACGCCAGCTGCAAGAGCAGAAGGCCGAGCTCTTTGACAAGCTCATCAACGCCGACACCGCCTCAGACAAGCACCTCTCCGAGGCCGACATTGACTTCATCCTCTCCTGACCTCCCCCATCATCTCCACCATGGCCACCATCACCCTCCACATCCCTAAGGCCCGCGAAAACGATTCAGCCTTCAAGAGCATCAACACTTTTAACAAAAATGATGTCTCCGACTCCCTCAGGCCTCTCATATCGCTGTTGAGCAGCCACACCATAGAATTTACGGCAGACAGCGACCCCACTCTGTCGAAGCTCATAAAGGCACTCGACTCACCTACTAAGCTCGTTGTCTTGCTTAAGGCAGAGTTGGTCTCTATCTATGCCGCATTCAGCTCCACCATCGACAATCTGATTGCCCTCGCCCAGGCCGACACATCGATAAAAAGCATCCTCGTCAAGCTCGCCCACAACCCCAAGGTGCCCTTTCTCGAGCTCTGTAAAATCCCCCCCACCCCACTCACATTAACAAAGGGATCCAGTTGGAGCTACAAAGTGCTCGCCGATGCACGCATCGGAGCCTGTTCTCACAGCGACAGCTACGGCTACTACTTCAGCTACGAGGAAACGAATTGGAAAAAAGATATAAAAATATGGGTCTCCCCAAAGCAACGGCGTAAGATCCTCGAAGATGTCCTCAAAGTCAATTGCTTGCACCCCATGACAACCGAGGAGCTCCCCGCCATCACGGAGCTCAAGGTGGTCAACATGTCAGCCGACATCCGCCAGGCGATCAAATACCTTGCTCAGACCTATATGTCGGGCAAGCTGCTCACGATGAACGGTCAAGTGACAAAAGCCAAGATTGCCTCTATAGCGCGCAAGAGCGCAATTGCTTCTTTTAGCGATGTCGCCGGCAAGCCCATCAATGCGCCAGAGCGTCTGGGGCTCCTTGCGGTTGCCTACGGCTACTATGCCGGGACTTTCGACAAGAAAGGGAAGCTCTTTATCCCCACCGACCTCCTTGAAATGGCCAAATACACCGCCAGCGGCCTCGCTAATAAGCTTTCCGGCATCGACTTCGGCATCATGATACCCCAATACACCGGTTTCACCAAAGCATGGGCCAGCAATAGCAACGCCTCGACTCTCATTCCCGTCATCAACTCGATGCTCAAGAAGGCCAACAATAAATGGATGGCCACAGGAAACATCTCTACCCTCATGCTTTGCCACGAGTTCAAGGGGCCGAGAGGGGTGGCACTAACAGAGCCCCTCTACCTTTTTAACAACGACGATGCCCGGCGAGCCCATCTCCGCCTCAACGATGACGAAGAGAAATCTTCAAAAACACGCTACACCAGTCCCACTCCACATATCGATTGGTGGAACGACATCACCCGTCGGTTTCTCACGTCGTGGCTCTGGCTCCTATGCGCGACAGGCATGGCCGAGCTTGCTGTTGACACCTCCATCCCCGAGTCAGACATCCTTCAAGGCATCAAATATGCCCGTCTCACCCCCCTGGGTCGTTTCGCCATGGGCCTAACCGAGATCTACGAGGGTGACCTCGACGACGACGCCTCCCAAAAAATCATAGACCTCGACGATGATAATGCCGTCGTAACCCTCCTTGACCCGACATCTGCATTCATCCCTTATTTTGAGCAAATAGGTCGCCGAATCGGTGGCAACCGATTCAAAATCACTCCCGGCTCTATCGTGGCCGGAAGCTCTGACAGCAATGAGGTGAGACTCAACTGCAACCGCTTCAAGGCCATTGCGGGCAATGAGATGACTGACGCTTGGCAGGACATCATAGACCAGGCGATAGAGCGATCTGACTGTCAGATAGCCGACGAGAGGACCTTTGCCCTCTTCAAGCTCGACCCCGAAATACCGGGGTTAATTGATTTTGTAGCAAATAATCAGGAAATAGCCGCGAATAGCGTCAAATGCCAAGAATCCTTTATTTTGGTTGATGGAGATTTTGTCAATTCTTTCAAGGTTATCCTCCATCAGGCCGGCTTCATCCTATGACCGACTCCCCCCCCGACCTTTGTGGCACGATTTTTGTTGTAACTTTCAAGGGAGCCACTCCAAATCCTATCTCCCCCCCCTCCTTCAACGACTGAAATATGCCATCTCTGGACAAAAATGCCATTCTTGACGCCAAGGCCCAAGTTGACCGCGCCCTCCGACGCGGCCTCATAGGTGCCGCCCTCAAAGCCCTCGACTCCCTCGCCTCTCTCTCAGGCGCGCCTTTCACCACGAAGAGCCATATCGCAGCTCTCTCAGACAGCTACATCATGATGTCGCAATATCTCATCGGAGGCACGCCCGACCCCTCGCGACAAGCCATGGCCGACGATATTGCCGCCGATGCAGCACTGACAGCCGACATCCTTGTCTGCCGAAGCCTGTGCGCCTTAGGCGAGCCCGGCATCTATCTCTCAACCCTCCGCTTTGAGCTCTCGCGAAATACCGACACCCTCCCTGCGCTGCTTCAAGCCCTCGCCGATGCCTATGCCGCCCAAGCACCGGCCGCCGAGACCGAGGCTCTGGCCACGAGGATTTTCCATCGCCTTTGGGTGTCGCTTCCGATCCCTCAGGCGTCTCTCGATGCCCTGAGGGCCCATCTCGTGAGCCCAGCCTCACCCCTCCCCGTCCATGACCGCACTCTGCTCATTGGCGCGATCCTGCTCGGCGCTCTCCAATATTTCGACCCCAACAAAGCCATCCTTCTGTCCGAGACCTACACGGCCAATCTCTCCGAGCCAATAGGGCTGGTGGCTCTCACTGCCCTCATCCTGCTCCTGGCCTCTACCCCGAGCTACAAGCTCGGTCATCGCAAGATGGCCGAAACCCTCACCCTCATTGCTGACGAGCCCCAGCTTCCTCTCGACGCCCGCGCCGCCTTCACCATCCTCATCCGCTCGCGCGACACCGAGCGCGTGACCCGCAAGATTACCGACGAGCTCATCCCCGACATCCTCAAGATGAGAAAAGAGATTGACACTTTGGCCAAAGACGCTGCCCCTATCATTGACGAGGAAGGGGAGATGAACCCCCAATGGGATGAGATTTTATCATCCTCAGGCTTGGGTGAGAAGCTCCGCGAGCTAAGCGATCTCCAAAACGAGGGAGCCGACGTCTTGATGGCCACAATGGGCCCGC
Organism: Alloprevotella sp.; assembly: GCA_023663135.1. Taxonomy (GTDB): domain Bacteria; phylum Bacteroidota; class Bacteroidia; order Bacteroidales; family Muribaculaceae; genus Paramuribaculum. The sequence goes on along the minus strand of JAMPIE010000016.1, from coordinate 16,325 downwards.
TCAAAGACTTTCCCTTCTTCAACGAGCCCGCCAATTGGTTTCTCCCCTTCCACGAAGGCCATTCACTGGCCGATACCGACTCATCTCGCGCCCTGGCCAAGGCCATTGCAGCCAACTCCATGATATGCAACGGCGACAAATATTCGCTCCTGCTCCTCGCCAAAAAGATGGGTTCTTCGATGGGCCCGGCTATGGATGGCAAAGGACTCGCCGACGTTATTGCCGAGCAAGCCCGACAGGAGAAGGAAGATATGGCCACGTCGCTCCCCGATCCCGGCAAGGAACGCCGCCAAGCCGCCGACTCTTTTGTGCGCGATGTCTACCGTTTCTTCCGCCTCTTCAGGCGCAAGGAGGAGTTTTCCGACCCCTTCGCCGCCCCCATCAACCCCGTAACCACCCCCATTCTCTCCGCAGCCGTGGCCAGCGACCCGGAGGTGATGAGCCTCACAGCTGAGTTTTACTTCAGGCGCGGCCATTACGAAGAGGCACTCCAGCTCATGGAAAAGATGGAGGAGACTTCTGTCCCCACAGCCGAGTTCTTTCAGAAAAAAGGCTACTCCCTCGAAATGCTCCACCGCAAGGATGAAGCCCTGGCAGCATATGAGACAGCCGACCTCATCGACTCCGACAGCGTCTGGACACTCCGTCGCATGGGCCATCTACTTCACTTCGCCGGAAAAAATGAAGAGGCCTTAGCTATCTACGAGCGCATTGAGGCTCTCCGTCCCGGAAAGCTTCAAGACATCATGGCTCGCGCCGAGATCCTCATGGGGCTTCACCGCCATAACGAGGCCCTCGCTCTCTACTATCAGGCCGACTACCTCAAACCCGACCGCCAAGTCGTCCTCCATCATATGGCCATGTGTCAGCTCATCACCGCCGACCCGGCCAAGGCCCGCGACACCCTCTTGCGCCTCCGCAACATCACCGACATATATCGCACTCCCGACCTGCACTTCTTGCTGGGGGTAACCGCCTTGGCCATGGGGCTTTATCAAGAGGCTGTGGATGCCCTTGCCGACGACCTGGCAAATCGCCACCAGTTTAATGTCCAAGAACTCATCAGCGACATCGACTTCAACATGCCCTTGCTCGGCCGCCTCGGTGTCGCTCCCCTCACTGTCAACATCATCTCCGAAGCAGCAATCAAATCTGCCGCCTCCCGCGGCTCTGTCCTACAGAAATGACCGATACAATTGCCCCTGCCGCCAATCCGCTCTTCGCTCCCTTCCGCGAAGCCGACGCCATCCCCTTCTCGCTCATCAACGAGAGCCACTTCATTCCCGCCATTGAGCGCGGCATTGAGATTGCCCGCCAAGAGATTAAGGCCATTGCCGAAAACCCCGACGAGCCCACCGTGGAAAACACACTCATCCCCCTGGCCTCTGCCGGCGACGACCTCGACCGTGCCCTCAACATCTTCGGCGTCCTCAACGGCTCGATGATGACCGACTCCATGATGGAGATTGATGCCAAGGTACAGCCCATGTATGTCGACTATTCTCTCTCTATCCTCCACAACCCCCTCCTCCGCGACCGCATCCAGTCGCTCTACAACCGTCGCGACTCCTTAGGCCTCGACACCGAGACCGCCCGCCTCCTCGACCGCTATCACGACACCTTCCTCAACGCCGGCGCCTTCCTCTCCGACCATGACAAGGAGAAATATGCCGGTTATAAAAAACGCCTTGCCGACCTCCACCGTCTCTTCAGCGAAAACATCGTCAAAGAGATGAGGGAGATGACCCTCTCCGGCTCTGACCTTTCTGAGCTCGATGGCGTGACCGAGGAGGTATTCTCCCACGTCAAGGCCGGCCCCGACGGCAAAGGATGGATTCTCCCAATATCTCAGCCCATCTACATCCAAGTGATGCAGACGGCCCAAAACCGAGACTTGCGCCATCGTCTCTACCTGCTATGGACCTCTCGATGCAACGACGGGCAGTATGACAATCGCCCTATTCTGAGCGAGATAGTCAGCTTAAGCTATAAGACCTCACGGCTCTTAGGTTTCCCCTCGGCCGCCCATCAGCGCCTCCAGCGTCGCATGGCCGCCACCCCCGATAAAGTGATGGAGCTCCTATATGGCCTCCGCGACGCCTATCTCCCCGCTCTCCCCGCTGAGATCAAAGAGATTGAGGCCATAGCCGGACATTCCCTCGAGCCATGGGACTACTCCTACGAAGCAAATCGTCTCAAAAAAGAGGCATATGACTATGACCCTCTGGCCATGCGCCCCTATCTGGAACTCGGCAATGTCATGAAGGGGATATTCTCGCTGGCCAAGACCCTCTTTGACGTCGACTTTGAAGAGATTACAGGAAGCATCGACACATACCATCCCGACGTGAGAGTCTATCGCGTAACCCACCCCTCACGCGGCTTCCTCGGCCTCGTCTACTACGACTTCTACGCCCGCACCACAAAGCGCCCCGGCGCTTGGATGACCGAGTTTCGCGCCCAGTGTCTCATGCCCGACGGCAGTGACCGGCGCCCTTACATCAACGTGGTGGCCAACATAGCCAAGCCCACTAACAATGACACCCCCACCCTCCTCTTCGCCTCCGAGGCCGAGACACTCCTCCACGAGACCGGCCACGCCCTCCACGGCCTCCTCTCAGCCTGCCGCTACGAGGCCCTGAGCGGCACCTCAGTGGAGCGCGACTTCGTTGAGCTCCCCTCCCAATTCTTCGAAGCCTTCCTCACTCGCCCGGAGTTTCTTGACATAGCCGGGCGCCATTACGAGACCGGAGAGTCCATCCCTTCCGAGCTCCTCGCGGCCTTGAAGCGCGTCTCATCGTTTGGAGCCGCCTACCAATGCTTGCGCCAACTCGCCTTTGGCCTCATCGACATGGCGTGGTATACCCTCGCCTCAGCCGACGAGATAGCCCAAGCATCAGCCGACGTCACAGCCTTTGAGCGTAGCGCCATGGCCTCCGTCAAAGTCTTTGACGAGCCCGTCACTGCAGCCATTTCCCCCTCCTTCAGCCACATCTTTGCCGGCGGCTATTCCGCCGGCTACTACTCCTATAAATGGGCCGAAGTGCTCGCCGCCGACGCCTTCGAAGCCGTAGCCGGAGCCCCCGACAAAGATGAGCCGCTAAACATCGGCGCCGCCCGCGCCTTCGCCGACAAAATCCTCTCGCGAGGCAACAGCGACGATCCCGACCATCTCTATCGAGCCTTCCGCGGAGCCCAGGCCGACCCTAAAGCCCTCCTCCGCCGCGACTTCCCCGCCCACTCCACCAATCCCGACAGAACTACACAAAAGCGCTAAAACCATAAATGGCACTTATCGTCAGGGGGGCTTAGTCTTTTTCGGAAATTTTTAGCCCGGAGAGGCAACATTTTGGGAGTTTTTACTTATTTTTGCCGCATTATGGACAAGAAAGAAAAAATAGCTCGGGCCGACGAAGTGGATTTGAGACGTCTTACCGCGCTCGAGCGGTTTGCCTCCGAATTTTCGATGCTTGAGGATGATTATGTCTTTGCCCATTCCCGGCCCGGGGAGCGCTGCGATGAATTTGAGCGCGGCCCGGTGAGAGTGAAGGGTATGACCATCATCCTGGTCAAGCAGGGGCGAATGGAGGTGGAGGTCAATATGCAGCATTATACGTTGGGGCCGGGGATGCTTCTCATCGTGGGGCATGAGAGCATCTTCCATACACTGAGCGCCGACCTCTCCGACCTCGACATCTACACCTTCTTTATCTCCACGTCGTTTATGCGCGACATCAACATCGATGTCGGCGTGCTTCAGACGGTCAAGCTCTCGCCCAACTCCGAGCCGGTGCTCCACCTCTCGGAGGAGGAGGAGCGCATCGTCACGGGCTATCTGGAGATGATCCACACCAACACGACGGCCAACTCCGAGCCGGTCTATGTGCGCTCCATCTCGCGTTGCCTCATGGCAGCGGTTGTCTACCAGATGATGCAGTTTGGGCGCAACCACCGTCAGCTCGACGAGCCCGCCACCCCCGGGATGGCGCGCCGCAACAATTATGTCCGCGACTTCATCAAGCTGGTCCATGAGCATCATCGACGCGAGCGCTCGGTGGCTTTCTATGCATCTAAGCTCTTTATCTCGAGCAAATATCTATCTATGCTCGTGCGCGAGGCCTCAGGACGCTCAGCCGCCGAGTGGATCGACGATTATGTAATCCTCGAGGCAAAAAACCTCCTGCGCTTCTCAGGCAAAAACATCCAGCAGATAGCCTACGAGCTCAACTTCTCCAATCAGAGCGCCTTTGGCAAATATTTCAAGCATCTGACGGGCATGTCGCCCACCGAATTTCAACGCTCATGACTCCCCTCCCCCACCTCCGAGGCTTACTCCTCCCTCTCATAGCGCTGCTATGTGTCGCGGTCCCCACCCGGTTGAAGGCCCATGAGCCGCAGCCCGTCACGTATGAGGCCGAAGTGCTGGCCACCACCTCCACCGGGCGCAACACACCCTTTTGGCTCGTGGCCAATCGCGAGGGCCTCGGCTCCATAAGGCAAGGCGAGGGATATGTCCGCGCATGTGTGGCTCGCTCAGCTCTCGGCACCTCCCGCTTAGGGTGGGGCTTCGGAGCCGAGCTGGTGGGCGCTTGGAGGGCAGATGCCCCCATCCGCGCTCGCCAGCTTTATGCCGACCTCCGCTATCGTCACTTCCTACTCTCGATAGGCTCCAAGTCCATGGCTGACACGGCGCGGCTCGTCGACCGCCGCCTCTCGTCGGGCGACCTTCTCTTCTCAGGCAACGCCCTACCTATCCCCGAAGCCCGCCTGTCAATGCCCCACTACCTCGACATTCCCGGCCTGCGTCACTGGCTCGGCATTAAAGCCTACATAAGCTATGGGATTACCACCGACTCGCGTTTCCTTGAAGGATGGACTATGCCCGATGGCTTGCGCACCTCAGGCGTCCGCTTCCACACCAAGGGTATATTCTTCCGCGTCGGGCCCCAAGGCCGACCCTTTACCTTTGAGGGGGGACTGGAGATGGCAGCCCAGTTTGGCGGTAAGCTATATAAAGGCGATTCCCTCGTCATCGACATGCCCAATGGCCTCAAAGAGCACTGGAAGGTGCTCTTTCCGGGCAGCGGCGGTGCCGATGCCCCCACCGCCGACCGCACAAACGTCCTTGGCAATCACCTGGGCGAGTGGAGCGCAAGGCTCACCTGGCGACCCGGCGGCCGGCCATGGCACCTCGAGGCCTACTACCTACACTTCTTCGACGACCACTCCATGATGTTTTTTGACCACCCATGGAAAGATGGGCTCTTTGGCCTGTCATATCACAACCCATCGGGGCGATGGATCACGGGAGCCGCCTATGAATTTCTCTCCACCACAGACCAAAGCGGCCCCATCTATTGGGACTCCACCCCGGAAGTGCCCGAGCAGGTGTCAGGACAAGACAACTATTACAACAACGTAATCTACCAGGCCTACCAGCATTGGGGAATGGGGATTGGCAATCCACTTATCATCTCGCCCATCTATAACGCCGACCACACACTGCGCTTCCAGTGCAACCGCGTCAGAGGCCATCACTGGGCCATCGAGGGGCAGCCCCTGCCGGAGCTGGGCTATCGCATCCTGACCTCCTACACACGCGGATGGGGCACCTACAAACGCCCCTACCGCGACGTACGCTCCTGCGTCAACCTGCTTGTTGAGGCGGCGTGGAGTCCACGCCGCCTCAACGGCTGGACAGCCACCCTCGGCCTCGCCGCCGACTGGGGCAGGCTCATCGGCCGCAGCTTTGGCCTATCCCTATCTATCTCCAAGACCGGACTTCTGACCCACCTATGAGACACCTATTATATATAGCCCTGGCCCTGGCAGCGACAGCCATCGGCGCCGGATGCACCCAGATGCCGATGGACGGGCACCTCGACGGCCGCTGGCAGCTCATGAGCGTCGACTACCCTTCAGGGCACACGCTCTGCCCCGACCGCTGCTACTATTCCTTCTATCGCCACACAGCCGCCCTCACCTCCTATGGCGAGACCAACAACACGGGCAACCTGAGAGTATGGGGCGACAGCCTGTCTATCGACTTCCCCTGGGACTACATCTGGCTTGGCCCATGGGGAATGGATGTTCACACGCCATATCTTGCTAAATTTAAGGTGATTACGCTCACTCGCAAAGACCTCGTGATGCTCTGGCGCGACAGCGTGACACTAACACTCAGAAAATTTTGACAAAAAATTTGAAAAAATTTAGTGAAAAATTTGTGGGAATGAAAAAGTCGCCGTAACTTTGCACTCGCAAAAGGGAAACAACAACGCCCTTAAGCAAAGCGAACATTTAACATACTCTCATTAAATGTCTCTCACATCAAGGTGTGGTAGTTCAGCTGGTTAGAATACCTGCCTGTCACGCAGGGGGTCGCGGGTTCGAGTCCCGTCCATACCGCAAGAGGAGAGAGGAGAATGACCCGATGTTTGGCATCTGCCTGCTCGGGTCATTCTTTTATTTCCCGGATTTATGCCACGGCCGCGCGGTGGCGGAGGCAATCGGAAAGCGGAGGGCCGCGAGGTTGGGAGGATCAACAATCGGCCTGTTGATTAAGTAATCTTCAAAAATTAACTTGGGACATTCTGCTCGTCCTCATCGGCATCTGTCCCAACTTACTATTATACGATTACTAAGAGCAAAACGACGAAGAATACGACTCATTTCAGTAAGGATACGACAAAGTGCACCCAAAGACCTTGTCAGATTCATGACGAAGTAGCAGATCGCCGTCTTCAGCAGTCAGCCATATCCGACAGTTTCGCTCAGATGTTGTTGGAACGACAAACTCTCTTGCTCATTCCTAACTGAGCTACGACCTCAATACGTAGACTTATTCCAATCATTACCCATCGGGGTTGCTCCGACGTAGGGTTCCTTCGGAGGTCGACATGGCCGTCGTGATCTTTCCCGCGCCGTTACATCCGGCATTAATATACAGATTGGGATGAATTGTCGGGGGGATTGCTGACGCAAGTTTATTTGAGGGCGGCGAAGAGGGTCCAGAGCGCAAGGGCGGCACTGACTGCCACGTTGAGGGAGTGTTTGGTGCCATACTGGGGTATCTCCAGGCAAAGGTCGGCTGCATCGACCGCCTCCTGGCTTACTCCGTTCACCTCGTGGCCCACGATGACGGCATATTTCTGCCCGGGTTGTGGACGGAATTGGTCGAGCGCCACGCTCCCTTTCACTTGCTCCAGGCATAAGATGACAAACCCTTCGCGGCGGAGGCTATTGATAGCATCTATCGTCTGAGCATAGTAGCTCCAGGCCACAGAGTCTTCTGCTCCGAGAGCAGTCTTGTGTATCTCGGGCGATGGGGGGCATGCGCTGATGCCGCAGAGGGCTATGCGGTCAATGAGAAACGCGTCGCTGGTGCGAAAGAGCGACCCTATGTTGTTAAGGCTGCGTATATTGTCGGCTATGAGCACTATGGGGAGCTTCGGCCGGCCACGGTATTGGTCTACCGATGGCCGGTCGAGATCCCATATTGTTTTCTTCTCCATGCGGGGTGGGGAGGTCAGTCGATGATGTCAAAGTGGGTGTAGGGTCGGAGCACTTCGGGCACCACGACACCATCTGCGGTCTGGTTGTTTTCCAGCAGGGCGGCCATTATGCGGGGCAGAGCAAGAGCCGAGCCATTGAGTGTGTGACACAGAGCAGTCTTCTTGTCATCGGTGCGATAGCGACACTTCAAGCGATTAGCCTGATAGGTCTCAAAGTTGGATACCGATGAAACCTCAAGCCAGCGCTTCTGCGCGGCCGACCACACTTCAAAGTCAAAGGTGATGGCCGAGGTGAAGCTCATGTCGCCGCCGCATAGGCGCAATATATGCCAGGGGAGGCCGAGGGAGTCGAGCAAGCCCTGGACATGATCTTTCATCTCCTCGAGGGCTGCATAAGAGTCTTCGGGCTTCTCGATGCGGACGATCTCTACCTTGTCAAACTGATGGAGGCGATTAAGGCCGCGGACATCTTTGCCATAGCTTCCGGCTTCGCGACGGAAGCATGCTGAGTAGGCGCAGTTTTTGATGGGGAGACGATCGGCGGGAATGATTACGTCGCGGTAGAGGTTGGTCACAGGCACCTCTGCTGTCGGGATGAGGTAGAGGCGGTCCTCGTTGATGAAGTACATCTGACCCTCCTTGTCGGGGAGCTGACCGGTGCCATAGCCCGATGCTTCGTTTACTACGTATGGGGGCTGTATCTCAGTGTATCCGGCCTCGCCGGCTCGGTCTAAGAAAAATTGGATGAGCGCTCTTTGGAGCCTGGCACCTTTGCCTATGTAGACCGGAAATCCGGCCCCGGTAATTTTCACTCCGAGGTCAAAGTCTATAATGCCATATTTCTTGCAGAGGTCCCAGTGGGGCAGGGCATCCTCGGGTAGTGTGGGCATTGGGCCGCCGGTCTTCTCTACAACGTTGTCGGCGGCGGTGAGGCCATGAGGCACGGCGTCGCAAGGAATGTTGGGAATCGAGAGAAGTATCTCTTTCATCTCGCTCTCGGCCGAGTCAAGGCGCACTGTAGTGGCCTTCTGTGCCTCCTTGATTGACGCCACTTGGGCTTTGGCAGCCTCAGCTTCCTGACGCTGACCCTGCTTCATGAGGGCACCGATGGAGGCGGCAAGTTTCTTCTGCTCAGCATTGAGAGTGTCGCTCTCATACTGCGCGGCGCGGCGTTCCTCATCGAGGGTGAGTATGCGGGCAATGGCGTCGTTGGCGTCAAAACCCTTTACGGCCAGCCGCTCAATGATGCGCCGGGGATCTTCCTTTATTTGCTGAAGGGTGAGCATAATTAATCGTGGGGGGGATATGTGATGGGGTTATTGATGCCTGAGGGCCATTATTGGTTGAGCAGTGTCTTTACCATCTCTGATATGGCGCGGCCGTCGGCTCTACCGGCGAGGCGCTTGGACGCCACGCCCATCACCTTGCCCATCTCCTTGGCCGACGTGGCACCGGTCTCGGCGATGATGGCGGTGAGCTCAGCGCGGAGCTCCTCATTGCTCATAGCCTTGGGCAGATATTCCTCGATGACAGCGGCCTCGGCCAGCTCATTGTCGGCCAGGTCTTGCCGAGCCTGTTCGGCATAGACCACGGCGGTCTCGCGTCTCTGCTTGGCCATCTTTGCGAGGATTTTCAGAGCGGTGGCATCGGACAGAGAGCCATCGGCTCCCTTGGCCGTCTTGGCTTCAAGGAACTCCTTCTTGATACCTCGCAGAGTCTCGAGGCGCACCTTCTCGCGGGCGAGCATTGCAGCCTTTATATCGGCCGATATTTTGTCAAATAAATCCATGATTTATCGTTGAATGGCATGAATGTATGTTTCAATCGGCAAAGTTACAATTTTTTCTACATTTGCCCTCCACTAATGATTGAGAAAAATGGATACTGGCTATGCCTCGCCGTCGGAGGGTGATGGCTTGATGCTCAGGCCGGCCGGGCGGGCTCTCCGGCCATGGCGCCGAGGAGGCACACGCCGGCCCCGAGGGTCACCGAGAGGGCTATGTAGATGAGGCATAGCGCCCATTCGCCATGGCGGAGCATGAGCAAGGTGTCGTTGCTCAGGGTGGAGAAGGTGGTGAAGCCGCCGCAGAGGCCGGCGGTGAGGAGTAGGCGTGTCTCGTGGGGGAGGTTGAGACGGTCGCTTAGCGCGTAGAAGAGGCCTATGAGGAAGCTGCCGACGATGTTGACGGTAAAGGTGGCCCAGGGGAAGTTATAGGCAGTGATGCGCTCGTGCATCAGGAGCTGCACTGCATAGCGCAGGACGCTTCCTATTCCTCCGCCGAGGAAGATTGACAGGAATGCTTTGAGCATAAGGGTATGATGGAGATGGTCTTAGGTCTGTCGAAATACGTCGGAGGGGCCGAGCGTAGTGGATTTCCGCGCGGCCCCTCCGGGTGTGTCAGTTGTGGATTTAGTCAATCTCTTCGTCGGCCTCATAGCCGCCCATCTCGCGGAGGGCGTTTTTGAGCATGACATACTGCTGGAAGAGGTGGTTGACGGGCACCTCACCCTTGGTGTAGTCGTGCATCGGGCTCTTGAGGAAGAAGGAGAGGAAGCGCTGGATACCGTGACGGCCGGCGCGAGCGGCGAGGTCGCTCAGCAAGACGAGGTCAAGGCAGAGGGGCGCTGCGAGGATGGAGTCGCGACAAAGGAAGTTGATCTTGATCTGCATGGGATAGCCCATCCAGCCGAAGATGTCGATGTTGTCCCAGCCCTCTTTGTTATCGTTGCGCGGGGGATAATAGTTGATGCGCACCTTGTGATAGTAGTCGGTGTAGAGGTCGGGCTGCTCTTCGGGCACGAGGATTGACTCGAGGGTGGAGAGCTTGCTCACTTCCTTGGTGCGGAAGTTGGCGGGCTCGTCGAGCACGAGGCCGTCGCGGTTGCCTAAGATGTTGGTTGAGAACCAGCCTGAGAGGCCGAGGCAACGGGTGCCTATGATGGGGGCAAAGCCGCTCTTTACGAGTGTCTGACCGGTCTTGAAGTCCTTACCGGCGATGGGCATCCCGGTCTTCTCTGAGAGCTCCCACATGGCGGGGATGTCAACGGTGGTGTTGGGGGCGCCCATGATGAAGGGTGCGCCTTCAGAGAGGGCGGCATAGGCATAACACATCGAGGGGGCAATGTGCTCTTTGTCGTCGGCCTTCATAGCAGCCTCGAGAGCCTCGAGTGAGCCGTGGATCTTTTCGTCAACGGGTACATACACCTCGGTAGAGGCAGCCCAGAGCACCACTACGCGGTCAACGCCGGTCTCCTTCTTGAAGCGGCGGATGTCTTCGCGGATCTGCTCGGTCATATCCCAGCGGTCTTTGACGTCCTTGACGTTATTGCCGTCGAGGCGCTTGGCATAGTTCTTGTCAAAGGCAGCCTTCATGGGCTTGATCGCCAGGAGCTCATCCTTTACGGGGTTGATGTCTTTTTCTTTGAGCACCTCGGCGTTGATGGCGCTCTCATAGGCATTTTCGGGATAGACGTCCCATGATCCGAAGACGATGTCGTCGAGGGCAGCGATGGGGACGATGTCTTTATAGTGGAGATATTTTTTATCAGCGCCTTTGCCAACACGGATCTTGTCGTATTGGGTCATGGAGCCGACGGGCTTAGCAAGACCTTTGCGGGCCATGAGGACGCCGGTCATGAATGTGGTTGACACGGCGCCGAGACCTACTACGAGTACGCCCAGCTTACCATTGGCGGGCTTTACATTGGTCTGTTTCATGATTGGTGGTGGGAGAATGGTATTTTTGTTGTTTGTTATCAGTGGGTATGTGATGAGGAGATTGGCGCTTTAGGGGAAAAGCGGGTCAAAGTTACGCCCTTTTTCTTAATTATTCAAAGAATGTCCAAGAAAAAGGCTTTGCCTAATGTTAAAAATAATAAATTTTGGCCTTGAGTGTTAAATATGCTTAATTTGTCAGCCACTTACATCGTTATGTGTTAATGTTTATCAAGTCTACATGAGATGTTTTTCATGGCTCGACAAGCATTAAAGCATCTGCCGCAGGGCCTCAAGACTGGATATCTGTGAGGGGTGGATGGCGGCATCTTCCTCGGCAGTCCATCCCTTGCCTTTAAGCCAGGCGGTCTGGCATCCAATGCTTTCGGCCGGAAGGATGTCTTTTCGGAGGGAGTCGCCCACGACAAGCACTTCGTCAGGGGAGAGGGCGAGGGCATCGACGCCGAGGGAGAAGATTGCGGGGTCGGGCTTGCGGATACCCACCACGGCGCTCTCTATGATGGCGCGGAAGTAGCGGCGCAGCTCAAAGTCGGTCAAGACAGCTTCCACATTGCCATAGAAGTTGCTCACGAGCACCATCGGATAGCGCTCATAGAGATAGTCAAGCGTAGGGCGGGCTTCGGCGATTGACTCCTTGGCGGCCTCATAGCAGTATAGGGCCACTTTCTCGGGGTTGTCGCCGGTGGAGCAAGCGGCGAGATGGCCGTTGTCTTGGAGCCATCCAAATTCCAGAGCCATCTTGATACGGAGCAGGTCGAGGAAATTGTGGTGAGGGAGGATGTGGCGAGTGCGAGCGAGCTCTCTTTCGGCATAGACATATGCGTCGCGGAAAGTAGACTTGTCTATCTCTACCCCGGCAGCCCGGTAGCCGCGCCATATCACCTCGCTCCAGTGGTCGCCGCGGGAGTCGATGGTTCCGCCATAGTCAAATATTATTCCTTTAATCTTGAGGATATTTTCCATCGCGCAGGTCAAGGGTGAGACGTCGGCAAAAGCGCTCATGTCTCCATATCATCTGGGCCATGAGGATATTGAGCACCACGAGTTCAAAGACAAAATAAAGCCATGGCATGGTCAGGAAGAGGGAAGCGAAGAGAGCGATCGTCCGCCAGTTGAATGAGAGGATGTTAGTATATTTCATCAGCGGGAGGCTCAGGCTCCTGAAGCGGTCGCGGAAGGCCTTGGGGGCAGGCTCGGAGCCGTAGCGAGCGCGGAGCTCTCGGCGGAGCTCCTGCATGGCCGGGGACGTTGCCTCCTGTTGACGAGTATAGTTGGTGTAGAAGGTGAGGGTGAGCCTCTGCCAAAAGTTGCGGCGCCAGGAGAGGGTGGCCAGTTTCTGTCGCAAGGCATTATAATCTTCGAGCTCGCTTCCCTCCTCCCCTTTGAGGAAGAAAAGGTGGAGCTGGCGGTAGCAATCGGCCATGGCGGCTTGCTTGGCATGGCATATGCCGGCGGCAACGGCTATGGTCCAGATGACCCAGGGGTGGGCCATGAAGAAGGGCGAGGTATTGACCTCGCGCAGGCATATGGCCACATAGATTGTGGCAAACCAGAAGTCGCCCGAGAGGCCATCGAGGATTCGTCCTATGCGAGAATACTGGTGGGTCATGCGGGCCAACTGACCGTCGGCGCTGTCAAAGGAGTTGGCCCAGATGAGCAGGAGCATGCCAATGATGTTGATCCAGAGCGTCGGGTAATAGAAGCATATGCCGGCGCCTACGCCGAGGAAGATAGATGCAATGGTGATGGCGTTGGGTGTGATGCCGAAGGCCTTGGCCAAGCGCGCCCAGGCATAGCCTATGGGCCGGTAGAATACCAGGTCGATACCCTCCTCGGTGTCGCTTGACTTGAGCGTGGCTTGATAGTCGGCTTTGAGTCTTTGCCAGGCCGATGGAGCCGCGGTGGCGGCAGATGGAGATGTCATATATTGCTGTCGGAGTGTTTCTTGATGAGATTGATAATGGCCTTTGCAATGTTGGGGGCGGCCTTGTCGCGGCATGGGGCAAAGGATGGCCAGTCGTTGAAGTCGATGATGCGGATGGTGCCGTCGGGCGAGACGATGCAGTCACCTCCGTAGACCACCACATCGAGGGCCTCGGCTGCCTTTGCGCATATCTTCTTCAGTGTTGGGAGCTCAAAGGGAATCCCTTTGGAGTGGCCGTTGATTGCCTCGTGGCCATACTTGGAGTGACCCTCATCATAGGGGTAAAACCAGAAGAAGTAGTTGGTGTCACGGACGCCGTAAAACTTGATGAGGTCTCCCTCGAGGTGGATGTTGATTACGGCTCTTCTGATGCCGCGCAAGAAATATTCCTGAAGCACCTCCTGCGCCTCCTCGGGGTGACGCACGTAACTCACATCCTCTTTGTGCATGGCATGGAAGTCGCCGCGCTTGATCCAGCCGCGAGTGATTCCGGCCTTCTTGAGGGCCGAGGTGACAGCCTCGTCGGTGTTGACAATGACACTCTCGGGGTAAGGGACTCCGGAGCCTACGAGGATGCGTGTCATCCGCTCGCGGGTACAGTTTTCGATGCCGTAGCCCGAGTTGATCACCAGGCGCCCATCATCTTCCATCTGTTGAAGCAGGGCGATTGACTTCTGCTCTCGACACATGTTGACAATCACATCTTCGCCTTGGAGAGCCCCGGCTTGGAGCTGTTCTTCAGAGTAGACGTTGACTTCATAGCCGCGCTTGCGCAGCTGCTCGGCCACGAGGTTGAAGATGGCGGCATCGTTGCCTATATGATTGGGTGAATAAGCGCCGGCCCTCATTATGCCGGCTATCTTGGTGTCTGCCATGTGACGGGTGATGGGTTATGATCGTATAAAGAGCTCGGCGCCGGGGATGTCGGAGGCGTGGTCGACGTCGACAATCTTGGGAATGGGGAAGGCTTTGAGGCGAAGACCGGCGGCGACGAGGGCACGCTGATAGTTGCGCATGCGGCTGGCGCCCGAGGCCATACATTGCTCGAGGATGTCGATTGCGGGGGCGGTCAAGCCATAGATGCCGCCTGAGACATATTTCACACCCGGGGCGGGGGCGTCGAGGAAGCCGGTGATGTCGAGATCTGAGGATGTGGCCACGTAGAGGGGCTTCTCGTCGTCGATGAAGGGAGTGACGGCCATGTATCCGTCGCAGCTGTTGTCGGCCTCAAAGGCCTCGATGTAGCGGATGAAGTCGTCGCGGCGGAAGATTGTGTCAACCGTTGTGAGGCAGAATTTTCCGTGGGAAGCCTCGGGGGGGAGGGCCCGGCTCACCTCATAGAAGGAGTGCATGGAGCTTGGGGTAGACTTGACCGTCAGGCGCAGGGGGACAGGCAGGCGGAGCGAGCGCAGGTAGTCGGCCACCTCGGTCATCTGCTCGTTGACAATGATGGTGAGGCTCTCGGGGTTGCAGCTCATGAAGATGTCGATGAGGCGCCCTATCATGGGCTTCCCGTCGAGCATCACCAGGGGCTTGGGGAGCTCCACCCCCTCTTGTCGCAGGCGCGAGCCTTCGCCCGCTGCTATTATGGCATAGTTCATGTTGGGTCAGTCGTCAGATTTAGAAAGGTCGAGCGATGCGTCGTGACGCGAGCGCTCATGATAATGCTTGGTCAGAGGATTGGCGGTACGCTCTTCGTGGGCCATGCGGCGGCGTGCAATGTCGATGGCCTCATAGATGGCAGCTCTCATCGACTCGGGGGAGGCTATGCCTTTTCCGGCAATGTCATAGCCGGTGCCATGGTCGGGCGATGTGCGGACGAAGGGGAGGCCGGCGGTGAAGTTGACGCCAGAGTCCATGGCAACGGTCTTAAAGGGGGCGAGCCCCTGGTCGTGATACATGGCTAAGACGCCGTCAAAGTGGGTCCACTGAGCTGAGCCAAAGAAGCCGTCGGCGGCATAGGGGCCGAAGGCTCCTATCTTCTCGGCGGTGACGTCAAAGATGGCCGGCGAGATCACTTCGCTCTCTTCCGTGCCTAAGAGGCCATGCTCCCCGGAGTGGGGGTTAAGGGCCAGGACGGCGATGCGTGGGCGGACTATGCCGAAGTCGCGTCGGAGCGACGCGTCGAATGCTCTGATCTTGGAGGCCACCATCTCGCGCGTCAGGGCGGCGGGAACGGCCGAGATGGGCATATGAGCCGTGGCCAGGGCCACTCTGAGCCCTCCTGCCACCATTATCATGAGGGCCTCGGAGCCATCGTCGGCCTTGGCTTGGAGATATTCTGTGTGGCCCGGGAAGTCAAAGCCCGGTGCCTGGATAGTGTGTTTGTTGATAGGGGCGGTAACCAGAGCATCAAGCTTTCCGTCGAGGAGGTCGGCCGTTGCTCTCTCAAGGGCGGCCAAGGCGGCAGCTCCGGCGACGGGTGACGGCTGACCGAGGTCGATCTTCACATCCTCGCCAACGACGTTGACCATAGTATAGTCGTCGCCGGGGAGGTCGTCTATCTCTTCTCTCACGGTAAAGTTTACCTGAGGAAGGTTCATTCCCTTGCGGTGGTAGGCGGCCATGCGGGCCGAACCGTAGACCACCGGGGTGCATATCTCGAGCAGACGGGTGTCTTCGAGAGTCTTGAGTATCACCTCATAGCCAATACCGTTGGTGTCTCCGTGGGTAATGCCTATGACGGGTTTAGTATCTTGCGACATTGGAGTGATAACGATGGGGATAAAAGTGATTGCCGGGCGTCGAAAAAGACCGCGTCGTTCCAATCAAGCCCCAAAGTTACGCATAATTCGCCAATATGTGATTATTTACCTGTCAGTTTTTACTTTTGACATTGGGCTGAAGCTTTTTCTGTTGCAAAGATATAATAACATTCACTATGCGCTATAGATCTCGAAACATATCACTCTCCACCACTCCTTTCCTCCGACGACATCACCGCAACATTGCATCACTAAAGGTTCCTCTCCACAATAAAAGTGGCGGCTTAGTAATTGGTAATCAGAAGGTGTGTAACTTTTTTATCGTTTCTATTCATGAAACTAACCAGGTACTCTTTGTCAAAGGTTTGTATATTTATGCCCTCTTTATTATCAATAGTTCGGTAAAATTTAGGCGATAGCCCCCAGATAGGAAGCTATCATATGGT
>JAMPIE010000015.1 GCA_023663135.1 Alloprevotella sp. | reverse complement strand
CGGAGCCAGAACCGGAACCGGAGCCGGACCCCGAGCCCGAACCCGAGCCCGAGCCTGAGCCGGAACCTGAGCCGGAACCCGAGCCCGCGTACATCCCTGAGCCTGTAATTGAGTCGGAGCCGGAAATCGAGAAGGAGATCCCTAAATCATCTCGTTTTGGCATCGGTTTTTTCTGGGGGCTACTCGCGGGGCTTGTCATCGGGGCCGTGGTGTTTCTCATATATGTGATGCTCACTTCCGGGAGTTATCTCACCGATCCGTATGATGCGGAAGTCGAAGATGCCTCGGCGGTTGCCACCATGATGGAATAAACAAACTGACATAGGCCGGTGTTATCGCTCATATCATACCATCTTATGTCAAATCAAACCGAGACCACCCCCTCCGGGTCGAAGACCGGCATCGGCGGCTTCATTAGCCGAGCCGTGGATAAGTCGACAAGGATATGGGCTTATGTGAGTAGCGGAGTGTGGCGCGACACTCGACGCGACTGGCGCGTCAACGTGATCAAGACGCTCAACATAACCGTGCGCTCATTTGTCAATGCCGACCTCCAAAATCAGGCCTGCGCCTTGACTTATCGTACGGTGCTGGCCATAGTGCCGGCGCTCGCATTGGTGTTTGCTATCTGTCGCGGCTTTGGTTTCCAAAATCTCCTCCAAAATCAGCTCTACTCGCTTGTGCCGAGTCAGCGTCAGGCCCTTCAGATGGCTATGCAGTTTGTTGATAGCTATCTTGCCCAGGCGTCGGAGGGAATCTTTGTGGGCGTAGGCATCCTTTTCCTTCTCTGGACTCTTATCTCGCTGCTTGGGTCGGTGGAAGATAGCTTCAATTCAATCTGGAAGGTGAGGAGCGGGCGCACACTTTGGCGTAAGGTCACTGACTACTTAGCCATCTTTTTCATTCTGCCCATCTTGATGATATGTGCCGGAGGTATCACTATAGTGATGTCAACCGCGTTGAAAAAGCTGGTGTTCTTTGACTTCCTCGGGCCGGTGGTGAATGTGGTGGTGGATCTACTGGGCTTGGTGCTCACGTGGCTCTTCTTTGCCGGTGCCTATATGCTCATTCCCAATGCTAAGGTGAAGTTTGTCAACGCGTTATTATCCGGCGCGGTGGTGGGCACCTCATTCCAGGTGATACAGTGGCTCTTCATCACCGGCCAGCTGTATGTCACGAAATATAATGCGATCTATGGCTCATTTTCGTTCCTCCCCTTGATGCTCATCTGGCTCCAGCTTTCGTGGCTGGTGACGCTCATTGGCGCCTTAGTGTGCTATGCCTCTCAAAACATAGGGCAATACTCGTTTTATGAGAGTGTTGACGGCATATCAATAAGTTATCGGCGCAAGGTGACCTTGGCGGTGATGACGCTCATAGTCCGACGCTTTGCGCGCGGCGAGTCACCCTTGACCATGCGCAAGCTCTCGCAGCAATACGGACTGCCGGAGCGGCTGGTGAAGGAGATAGCACTGAGGCTTAAAGACGTCGGGTTAGTGGCTTTTGCCGAAGCTGAAGGAGAGAGCGACCTCCATCCTCTGCTTCCGGCCATGGACATCTCGTCGATAACCGTGACGGAGACCCTCAAGCTGCTCGACCAATATGGCGAGAGTGACTTTATCCCCGGCTTTGACCGTCGATATGGCTCCGTAGAAGTTATCACGCAGAGGGTTGCCGAGGCGGTTGACCATGTAGCCGGGGCCACGCTCCTCTCATCCCTCGATATAGACATTGATCCGGAAACGACAACATAAAATCCAACCATAACTAATTAATTAACCCTTACTTGCAATGAACAAGATACAAGTAGCCACCAGCCAGGCTCCTGCCGCTATCGGTCCTTACAGCCAGGCCATCAAGTGTGGTAACATGCTTTTTGCCTCCGGTCAGATACCCATCAATCCCGCCGATGGCACTATCCCCGAAGGCATCGAGGCTCAGACAGCCCAGGCCATCAAGAATGTCAAGGCCATCCTCAAAGAGGCCGGCGTAGGCATCGAGAATGTTGTGAAGACCACCGTGTTCCTCGCCGACATGAGCCTCTTCGTGCCGATGAACAATGTGTATGAGAGCGAGTTTGCCGCCCCATTCCCTGCACGCTCGGCCGTTGCCGTAAAGGAGCTCCCCAAGCAGGTGCTCGTTGAGATAGAGGTGATTGCCACCTTGGCTTAAACCCTGTTTCAGATACTTATTGCCGGGGATGCCGGAGCGGAGACGCTCCCGGTGTCTCCGGCCTTTGGTATCTCCAGCCCGTTGACTCCAATGCCAAAGAGGGCAAAGTCATAGATGATGGGGTCGTCGGGGTTGAAACGGCGCAGAGCTTCGGTGAGCTCCAAGGCGGCGCGCCGGTCGTCGGACGTGCGTCGGAGCAATCCGAGCTGGCGCGACACGCGTCCCACATGGACATCCAGCGGGATGATGAGGCGGGAGGGGGAGAGAACCGAGTCGTCCCACACTCCGAGGTCAACGATGCCGTCGCGACGAGTGAGCCATCTCAGGGCCATGTTGAGCCGCTTGAGGGGAGTGGAGGATAGGTTGGTGGGAAGGCAACGGCTATCGGGCTGACCGTCGTTGGCCTCGGTGATGGCGCGGCATATCCCTTCGGCTAAGTGAAACGACGGGAGCTCCCTTGAGGCAATGTCAATGCTCCGTGCATAGGCGGCCAAAGAGCCATATCGGGCATATATCTGGTGGAGGCCGCGAAGATAATGGATGAGATTGTCGGTGAAGAATGTGCGATGTATGTTGACGCGTGATGGGAGGCTCTCATATTCTTGGCTCATGAGGAAGCCGAAGGGTGAGCCATGGAGAGTGACATCTATAAGGCGAGTGGCATTGCGGCATATCATGTCGCGGCGTCCCCAGGCAATGGTGGATACGAGGAGAGCTGTGATCTCAATATCTTGGAGCGAAGAGAATTGACGTGGAAATTGCACAGGGTCGCCGGAGATAAAGGCCGGAGTGTTGATCATCTCGGCGTGGCGGTCGAGGAGCAGCTTGAGATTGTTGTCCATAGGGCAGAATGAAAGAAATGCACGGAGCCTCACGGCGCCATGCATCCAGATGAATTATGACAAAATCGGTAGCCCATAGCAGAATCGAACTGCTCTTTCAAGAATGAAAATCTTGCGTCCTAACCGATAGACGAATGGGCCGAAGCCATAGGCCGGTGAGTGAGCAAAAGCTTTACACCGGGCTTATGTTATGTGATATTAAGCGCCGAGGCGATTGATGTGGAGCTGGAGCTTGCTCTTGAGGTTAGAGGCCTTGTTTTTAGAAATGGTCTTCTTGGAAGCAAGGCGGTCGAGCATAGCGGTAACCTCAACATACTTAGCCTGAGCCTCAGCCTTGTCGGTGATAGCGCGGAGCTTGCGGACGGAGGCGCGGGCAGCTTTGGCATAGTAGCGATTGCGGAGGCGGCGGCTCTGTATCTGACGAATTCTCTTGATTGATGACTTATGGTTTGCCATTATCAGTTGTGGATTGTTGTCTTTGATGTAATATTGTTTGTTGTAGCCCATAGCAGAATCGAACTGCTCTTTCAAGAATGAAAATCTTGCGTCCTAACCGATAGACGAATGGGCCATCAGGATTGGGCATAAGCCCAAAAGCGAGGGCAAAGGTAGGGAATAAATGGGATATGCGCAAATAGTTGGCTCATTTTTTGTCATTTTTGCTTACTTTTGTAGATATGAATATAAAGTCGCGGTTTATCGTACTGCGGTTGACGCGCTATAGCGACCGCAGCGACATCGTCTCGGCCCTTGGTCGTGAGGGGGGGCGTGTGAGTTTTTTGGTGAGCGCGTTACGAGGGCGCGGCGCCGCTCGCCAGAGGGCTCTCATGATGCCTATGAGCATCTTGGAGGGGGTCTATTCCATCTCTCCGTCGCGGGCTATGGGGCGGTTGGGCGATGTGGCTCCGTCGCCGCCATTGCCGGGGCTTAATGTCAATCCTGTTAAGGCTTCGGTGGCTCTTTTTATGGCTGATCTTTTGCTGGCGGTGACTCGCGAGGGGCAATCAGACCCGTTGGTGTGGGATTATGTGGCGCTGTCGGCTCAGACTCTTTCGGCCATGGATGGCCGTCGGGTGGCCAATTTCCCTTTGGTGTTTGTGGCCGGCTTGGCTCGGCTGCTTGGCATAGCGCCCGATGAGGGTGGCTATTGCCGCGGGCGAGTGCTCGACTTGCGCGATGGCATCTACCGAGCCACATATCCGATGCACACCGATGTGGCCGACTCATCGGAGAGCCGCTTGATAGCGCTGGTGACGCGGCTTAATTATGGCAATATGCATCGCCTGAGGCTCCCTCGCGAGGGGAGGGCGGCATTGCTTGACGGGATGCTGCGCTATGTGAGCCTTCATCATGCTAAGGTTGACGCGCTCAGGTCGCTGCCGGTGGTGCGCTCGCTCTTTGATTGATGTTGGGAAATGGTTGACGCCGCGACGAGGATGTCCGTCGCGGCGTCAATGATGGGGGGGGTGAGTAGTGGGGTTCGAACCCACGACCTTCGGAACCACAATCCGACATTCTGACCAGCTGAACTATACTCACCATCTGTGTCAGTCAAGCGTGCGCAGAGCGCTGTGGTGCGTTTGACGTGTGCAAAGGTAAGGCAGAATTTTGAGTCGTGCAAATATTTTGCCGAAAAAACATCAGCCTTTGGGGTAAATGGCGCCGGAGGCAGCCAAGAGGGTGTTGGTCATGAGCGAGCAAATGGTCATTGGGCCAACGCCGCCGGGGACCGGGGTGATGGCGCCGGCAATGAGCTCGACGGCAGCGAAGTCAACATCGCCACAGAGGCGCCAGCCGCGCTCGCGCGAGGCGTCGGGGACGCGCGTGGTGCCTACGTCGATAACCGTAGCGCCGGGCTTCACCATATCGGCGGTGACAAAGCCGGGCTGTCCGAGGGCGGCGATGATGATGTCGGCCTCGCGGCATATATCCTTGATGCCCTGAGTGTGGGAGTGGCAGACCGTGACGGTGGCATCTCCGGGCTGGCGTTTCTGCATCATGAGGGAGGCCATGGGCTTTCCCACGATGTTGCTTCGGCCGAGGATGACGCAACGTCGCCCGGAGGTGGGGATGTCATAGCGTCGCAGGAGCTCGAGGATGCCGGCGGGAGTGGCGGAGATGAAGCAGGGGAGGCCGATGGCCATGCGGCCTACATTGACGGGGTGGAATCCGTCGACATCTTTGCTCGGGTCGATGGCCTCAATGACAGCCTGCTCGTCGAGGTGGGCCGGGAGGGGTAGCTGGACGATGAAGCCGTCGATGTCGGGGTCGGCGTTAAACTCGCCAATCTTGGCCATGAGCTCATCTTGAGTGCACGACTCTTCAAAGCGCACGAGGGTGGAGCGGAAGCCACACTCCTCGCAGGCCTTTACCTTGTTTGCCACATAAGTCTCAGAGCCGCCGTCGTGGCCTACGAGGATTGCGGCGAGATGTGGGCGACGCATGCCATTGGCCGTCATGCGGGCCACCTCGGCGGCTATTTCAGCCTTGATTGCTGCGGCGGTGAGCTTGCCGTCTATTCTTGTTGCCATAGTCGAATCAGAGGCCGGGCATGCCGGCTTTACGGGCCTGCCTCATGGCGGCGGCCATTTTCATTGGGTTTTTCTTGAAGCCGTTGACCTGAGCCATCATCTTGCGGGTCTGGTCAAACTGCTTGAGGAGGCGGTTGACCTCCTGGATGCTCTTGCCGGAGCCGCGAGCGATGCGCTGTCGGCGCGAGGCGTTGATTATCTCGGGGTTGGCACGCTCCTTGGGGGTCATGGAGTAGATGATGCCCTCGATGCCCTTGAAGGCATTGTCGTCGATGTCGACATCCTTGATGGCCTTGCCCACGCCGGGAATCATGGCGGCGAGGTCTTTGAGATTTCCCATCTTCTTTATCTGCTGAATCTGAGACAGGAAGTCGTTGAAGTCAAACTTGTTTTGGGCAATTTTTTTCACCACCTTCTTGGCCTCCTCTTCGTCGTATAGGCGCTGGACGCGTTCGGCCAGGGAGACAATGTCGCCCATGCCGAGGATTCGGTCGGCCATACGCTCGGGGTGGAAGGGGTCGATGGCGTCGAGTTTCTCGCCGGTGCCGACAAACTTGATGGGCTTTTCGACTACGTTGCGGATAGAGAGGGCGGCGCCGCCACGGGTGTCGCCGTCGAGCTTTGTGAGCACTACGCCGTCGAAGTCGAGGCGGTCGTTGAAGGCCTTGGCAGTGTTGACGGCGTCTTGGCCGGTCATGGAGTCAACCACGAAGAGGATCTCCTGAGGCTTGACGGCATCTTTTATTGCAGCTATTTCGTTCATCATCTGCTCATCGACAGCCAATCGTCCGGCGGTGTCAATGATGACGAGGTCGAGATGGTTTTGCTTGGCGTAGGAGATGGCGTCACGAGCAATCTCCACGGGATTGGAGTTGCCCTCTTCAGAGTAGACCGGGACATCGATCTGAGAGGCGAGCACCTTGAGCTGCTCAATGGCGGCAGGGCGGTAGACGTCGCCGGCCACGAGGAGGGGCCTCTTGGCTTTCTCGCTCTTGAGCTTCTTGGCGAGCTTGCCGGCAAAGGTGGTCTTACCGGAGCCTTGGAGGCCTGACATGAGGATCACCGTTGGATTCCCGGAGAGATTGAGAGGGGCGTTGACACCACCCATCAGGGCAGTGAGCTCCTCGCGCACCACGGTGAGCATCAGCTCCTTGGGCTTGACCGAGTTGATCACGTTGCGGCCCATGGCCTTGGTCTTCACAGAGTCGACAAACGACTTGGCCACCTTGTAGCTGACGTCGGCCTCAATCAGAGCCTTTCTGACATCTTTAAGAGTCTCGGCTACATTTATCTCGGTGATTTTGCCTTCGCCCTTGAGTATCTTAAAGGAGCGTTCGATGCGGTCGCTTAGGTTTTCAAACATGGGGGGAGTGGGGGAATATTTGTTAGGCGGGGCGTTGTGGTGGCCGCCGGAGCGTTTGCTTATTTGATGGATACAAGGCGGTTAGAGGCCGTGTCGGGGAAAATTACAGTAGGCTTGAAATCGCGTGCCTCCTCGGGGGACATCAATGCATAGGCCATGATGATTACAATGTCGCCGGGGTGGACACGACGTGCGGCGGCGCCGTTGAGGCAGATGCAGCCCGAGCCGGGCTCGCCGGGGATGGCATAGGTGTCGAAGCGCTCGCCGTTGTTGTTGTCGACGATAAAGACACGCTGTCCGGGGATTATTCCGGAGGCGTCGAGCAGGTCTTTGTCAATGGTGATGCTGCCAATATAGTCGAGGCACGCCTCCGTGACGGTGACGCGATGGATTTTAGACTGAAGGACTTCTATCTGCACGGTTTGGCGGGTTTCTTGTAGGTGATATTATCAATGAGCCTCACATCGCCGCAATAGACGGTGATGCATCCGGCGGCATAGTCAGTGTCGTCCCACGAAGATATGGGCTGCATGGATATGCCGTCGACAATGGAAAAATATTCGACCTCCATGCCGTCGATGGCGTTGATGGTGTCCACGACATAGTCGTGGACCTGCTCTGCCGAGGCTCCCTTGTCCATAAGAGTCTTGCTATGGGACAGAGCGCGATAGATGGCCGGGGCCTTGAGACGCTGCTCGGGAGTGAGCCTGACGTTGCGCGAAGAGAGCGCCAGGCCATCATCGGCTCGGCATATGGGGCAAGCCACAATCTCCAGGCCGTCAAAGCCCCCTTCTGATTGTGCCATACGGCGGATTACGGCTATCTGCTGGAAGTCTTTTTCGCCGAAGTAGGCGCGCGTGGGGTGAGCCCAAGAGAAGAGCTTGCTCACAATCTGAGCCACGCCGTTGAAGTGGCCGGGCCGCATGGGGCCTTCCATCACTTCGGCCACCGGGCCAAGGTCGAAGACGCGTGTGTCAGGCTCAGGGTAGATTTCCTCCACAGAGGGGATGAAAGCAAAGTCGACACCACAAACCTCAAGCATGTGGCAGTCGGCCTCCTCGGTCCGCGGATAGGTGGCCAGGTCGGCAGGATTGTTGAATTGAGTGGGGTTGACGAAGACCGACACCACGACGATGTCGTTTTCGCGGCGAGCACGCTCCACCAGAGAGCGATGGCCGTTGTGGAGAGCGCCCATTGTGGGCACCAGCCCGATGGAGGAGCCGTCGGCGCGGCAGCTGCGAGTTAGCTCGACGAGACGAGCCACGGAACGAATTATTTCCAAAGCTTGAAAAGAATTATGTTCAAGGCCCGGTGTTAGGCCGGGGCATATGATGCGGCTGCAAAATTAATGCTTTTGGATGAGATGGCGAAATGTAGTGTCGAAATATCTGCTGTTGATGATTTGGCCGAATGAGCGTAAATCTGTAATTTTGGGGCATGAATGAGGAATTTCAGTCGCCCCTGCTTGAGAGGGCGGTGACAGAGCTGTCGCGCCTGCCCGGTGTGGGGCGTCGGACAGCCCTGCGCCTGGCGCTTCACCTGCTGCGGCGCGACGCGGCCGAGGCCGAGGCCCTTGGCGCTGCCATCACCGACATGCGCCGTAACATACGCTATTGTCGGGAGTGCCATAACATCAGCGAGGCCGAGATATGCCCCATCTGCTCGTCGCCGGGGCGCGACCATCGTCTGGTATGCGTAGTAGAGAGCGTCCGCGACGTGATGAGCATCGAGCGCACGGGCCAATATGCCGGGCTCTACCATGTGCTCGGCGGCATTATATCCCCCATGGATGGAGTGACGCCTGATCAGCTCGAAATCGACTCCTTGGTGGAGCGGGTCAAGGCCGGAGACATCGACGAGGTGATTCTTGCCTTAGGAGCCACCATGGAGGGTGACACCACCGGCTTCTACATCTACCGCAAAGTGACAGCCGCCGCTCCTGCGGTGAAGGTGAGCCAGCTTGCACGCGGCATGGCCGTGGGCAACGACCTGGAGTATACCGATGAGATAACCCTCGGGCGCTCGCTGATGCAGCGCACCCTCTTTTCCGACACCTTTGCGCTATGACCGTCCGACAGCCCCTATTGTCCGATGGCATCGTGACCCTAAGAGCCCCGGAGCCGACCGACATCGACGCCATCCTCGCCTGGGAAAACGACACCCGAGAATGGGCCTCAGCCGCCACCGCCGCCCCTTATTCGCGCCGCAATATTGAAGACTATGTCCTTACCTACGACCCCGACATCTTCTCCGCGCGCCAGATGCGCTTTATAATAGAGGTGGAGAGAGAGGCCATAGGGGCCATTGACCTTTATGACTTCGATCCCATCAACCGCCGCGCCGGCATGGGCATAGTCGTTGACCCGCGGGCGCGGCGCCGAGGCTATGCCCTTAGAGCGCACAGCTTGATGGCCACCTATGCCGCTACACATGTGGGCATCCACCAGCTATGGGCTATAGCATCAGCCGCCAACACCCCTTCGCGCCGAATGCTTGCTGCCGCCGGCTATGCCACTGCCGGGCACCTCCGCTCATGGCTCCGCTGCGGGGAGAGCTACACCGACGCATACATCTACCAGCAACTCCTCTGAAAAAAAATGTTATATGCCGTGCTATATGGCGTTTCTTTATAAGAGAGACAGCCCTTTTCAGTAATTGCGGAAAAATTTCGGTAATTATATGATGGGAATGGAAAAAAATTTGCACCTTTGCAAATTGATTGACTCTCCCTATCCATTTTCCCTATCATTTATATCCCGACAATGGAATTTACCGTCAACCAGATAGCACAGCTTGCAGGGGGCACCGTCGAAGGTAACGGCGAGGCCCTCATAAGCGAATTTGCCAAGATAGAGGAGGGCGCCCCCGGTGCTCTGTCATTCTTGGCCAATCCTAAGTATACACCTTATATATACAAGACACGGTCGACGGCCGTGCTTGTCAGACGCGACTTTGAGGCCGAGGCCCCGATAGAGGCCACGCTGATACGTGTTGACGATCCCTATACTGCAGTGGCTCATCTGCTAACCATAGCGCAGAGTATGCTCGCGGAGCGGCGCACGGGCATAGAGCAGCCCTCATTTATCGACGCCACGGCCACGATAGGCAAGGATGTCTATGTGGGTGCGTTTGCTTACGTGGGTCCCGGGGCAGTCGTAGCCGATAACGTGGAGATCCATCCCCAGGCATTTGTCGGAGCCAACGTGACCATAGGTGCCGGCGCCACCCTATATCCCGGCGCGAAAGTCTATCCCGGCTGCCGCATCGGAGCCGGATGTATCATCCACGCCGGAGCCGTGATAGGCGCCGACGGCTTTGGCTTTGCCCCTGATGGTAAGGGCGGATATGAAAAGATACCTCAGATAGGCATCGTGGAGATAGGCGACGACGTGGAGATAGGGGCCAACACCACCATCGACCGCGCCACCATGGGTGCCACTCGCATCCATGCCGGGGCTAAGCTCGACAATCTTATCCAAATAGGCCACAACGTTGAGATAGGCTCCCACACCGTCATGGCAGCCCAGAGCGGCGTGGCAGGCTCGACCAAGGTGGGCGACAACTGCATGGTGGGAGGTCAGGCCGGACTGGCCGGTCATATCCATGTGGGCGATGGCGCGCAATTTGCCGCGCAGACCGGAGTGCACACCGACGTTGCCGCGGGCCAGCGCCTTATAGGCTCGCCGGCCGAAGAGCTGCGCCCCTATGGCCGCCAAGTGACAGCCCTAAAGCACCTTCCCGAGATGCTACGCACGCTGCGCAAGATAGAGAAGCAGCTTGCCGAGCAGCGGTCAAGCCAGACATCCGAAAAATAGAAACCATCACTCCTCATATTATCACATGAAGCAACTTACCCTTAAAGGCTCGTTTACCGTATCAGGCAAAGGCCTTCATACCGGAGGGCACCTCACAGCCGAGTTTTGTCCGGCCCCCGACAACCATGGCTACAAAGTGCAGCGCATCGACCTGCCCGAACAGCCGGTGATAGACTGCCTGGCCGAGAATGTCGTGGCCAGGCAGCGCGCCACGGTGATAGGCAAGGGCGACGTGACCGTGTCGACGCTCGAACATGCCCTTGCCGCGCTCTATGCCGCCGGCATCGACAACTGCCTTATCAAGGTGGATGGCCCCGAGATACCTATCCTCGACGGCTCGGCAGCTGAATATTGTCGCAAGATAGCCGAGGCCGGAGTGGAAGAGCAGAAGGCCGAGAAGGAATATTATATAGTGAAGCAGAAGACTGAGGTGCGCGACGAAGAGACCGGCGCCTCGATCGTGGTGCTACCCGACTCTGACCTGTCGGTCGACGTGATGGTTGACTATAAGAGTCCGGTTCTTAACTTCCAGTATGCCTCGCTTGAGCGCATGGAAGATTTCCCCAAAGAGATAGCCTCGAGCCGGACCTTTGTCTTTGTCCGCGAGATAGAGCCACTGGTGAAGGGCAACCTCATTAAGGGGGGCGATCTGGACAATGCCGTGGTGATTTATGACACCCCCATGGATCAGGGAGAACTTGACCATATTGCTGACCTTATGGGTGCACCCCACAAGAAGGTGAGCGAATTTGGATTTATCCAGGAGAAGCCGTTGGTGGCCGACAACGAGCCGGCGCGCCACAAGCTGATGGATGTCCTTGGCGACCTTGCATTGATAGGGCGCAACCTCAAAGGTAAAGTGCTGGCCACCCGTCCCGGCCACTCTATCAACACCGCTTTTGCCAAGAAGATACGCAAAGAGATAAAGCGTCAGGACATACAGTGCCCGGTCTACGACCCCAACAAGGCTCCCCTGATGGACAACATGCGCATCCGCGAGCTGCTGCCCCACCGCTATCCCTTCCTGTTGGTTGACAAGATCATCGAGAAGGGCGACAACTATATCGTAGGCGTGAAAAACATCACGGCCAACGAGCCCTTCTTTGTAGGCCACTTCCCGCAGGAGCCGGTGCTCCCGGGAGTGCTCCAGATAGAGGCTATGGCACAGACCGGCGGCTTGCTCGTGCTATCCACCCTCGACAAGCCGGAGGAATACTCGACCTACTTCATGAAGATCGACAATGTGAAATTCCGCCAAAAAGTGGTGCCCGGCGACACTATCATCTTCCATGTGTCGTTTATGACCGAGCTCAGGCGTGGGTGTGCCGTAATGAAGGGCTTGGCCTTCGTGGGAGAGAAGATAGTGTCGGAATGTGAGTTCATGGCCCAGATAATCAAAAACAAGTAAGGAAATATGAAACAGCCGTTGGCCTATGTCCATCCCGCCGCCAAGATAGCGCCGAGCGTAGTGATAGACCCGTTTGTCACCATCGACGCCGACGTGGAGATTGGCGAGGGCACCAGAATATGCAGCAACGTGACGATTATGGATGGCGCGCGCATAGGTCGCAATTGCACCATCCACCCCGGCGCTGTCATTGGTGGCATACCACAAGACCTTAAATTTCGCGGCGAGCAGTCGCTTGCCATCATAGGCGACAACACTACTCTTCGCGAGTGTGTGACCGTCAACCGCGGCACCGTCTCAAAGGGGAAGACCATAGTGGGGTCAAACACCCTCATCATGGCCTATAGCCATATAGCTCACGACTGTGTCGTAGGCAATCATGTGATTATCTCCAACGCCAGCCAGATAGCCGGAGAAGTGATAATCGACGATTGGGCTGTGATAGGCGGCGGGTCGCTCATCCATCAGTTTTGCCATATCGGGGCTCACGTGATGCTCCAGGGGGGTGCGCTGGTCAACAAAGATGTGCCCCCTTATGTCATGGGTGCGCGCGAGCCTATAGCCTATGCCGGCATCAATTCCATAGGTCTTCGTCGCAGAGGCTACTCCAATGAGACCATCCGCGAGATACAAGACATCTATCGCATCTTATATCTCTCGGCGCTCAACAACAGCGAGGCCATAGAGCGCATAGAAGCGACACTCCCTCCGTCGAAGGAGAGAGACGACGTGGTGCTCTTCGTACGCAACTCCAAGCGCGGCATCATCAAGGGCTATGGCTATGGCATGAAGAATGCAACCGGCGAATGACACAATATATCACTTTTGCATAGGATATCACTCTCACATAGAAATGATTAACTTAGTGATTTTCGGAGCCCCCGGCAGCGGCAAGGGCACTCAGAGCGAGCGACTCATAGAGCGCTATGGCTATCATCACATCTCGACCGGCGACGTCTTGCGCTCCCACATAGCTCGCGGGACCGAGCTTGGTCGCATTGCCGACAGCTACATCTCCAAGGGGCAGCTTATCCCCGACTCCCTCATGGTGGAAATCCTGGCATCAGTGCTTGACCACGAGGTGGCCGAGGGCGCCAAGGGGGTGATTTTTGATGGCTTTCCGCGCACTGTTGCTCAGGCCGAGGCTCTTGAGAAGATGCTGGCCGAGAGGGGGAGGAAAGTCGATATCGTTGTGGGCCTTGAGACCGACGACGAAGAGCTCACCCGCCGCCTCATTAAGCGTGGAGCCGACTCGGGTCGCTCAGACGACAACCTCGAGACCATCCGCAAGCGCCTCGACGTCTATCACAGCCAGACAGCCCCCCTGCGCGAGTATTACACCGCTCGCGGCAAGTATCACAAGATAGAGGGCAAGGGGCATCCCGACGATATTTTTAAGGATATTATCGGGCATGTAGACTCTATTAAATCAGAAGATTGACCCTCCTCGGCTGAGCAGTTTTTTGACGCTGGCCATATCGGCCCCGGAGGCGTCCATGTCGGCCGGCACGGGCACGACGGTGGCCCAGCCGCGAGCGAGCCAATATTCGTCGGTCTCCTCATTGAGGGGCTCGATGTTGTGGAAATGGCCTGTGAGCCAGTAGAATGGGCGTCCATGCGGATCGGTATACCCCTGATATTCTTCCGTCCAGAAGCCACGTGCACCGCGGACGGTCTTCATCCCCTTTGGCTCAGCTCCGGAGGGGATGTTGACATTAAGGCATAGGCGGTCGGGGAGTCCATTGGCGAGCACACGACGGGTGACCTCGGCTACCGTCGAGCGGCAGACAGAGAAGTCGGCATCGGCGCTCCAATCGAGGAGCGAGAAGCCGATGGCAGGGATGCCGTTGGTGGCGCCCTCAATGGCGCAGGCCATAGTGCCGGAGTAGGTGACAGAGACGGCCGAGTTGCTGCCATGATTGATGCCCGAGAGGATGAGCGCCGGACGTAGGCCACGCTCCTTGAGCAGGTGGATGCCGAGCTTGATGCAGTCGGTGGGAGTGCCCCCTACGGCGGTCATCTCAGCGCCGGATTGATGGGGCGGGAGGTGGCGGAGCTTGATGGGCCCGTCATGGGTGATAGCGCTTGAGAAGCCGGAGCGAGGGCCGTCGGGGGCCATCACCATCACCGATGCACCGAATTCGGCGGCCACGGGTGCGATAAAAGAAAGGAGGGCGTCGAGCCCTTTGGCGGCATAGCCGTCGTCGTTGCTAACGAGGATAATCATAAAGGCAAAGATAAGGATTATTTTGGGGCCAATGAGCAAAAAGCGCCCCACTTTTGTTGTAACTTTGCGGAGGCCGGAGCGGCCCCTATAGTCACATTAACAATTATTCCCCTCATAATCAAAATGGTAATCCAACGCGTCCAGACACTTTATCTCCTCTTGTCGGCCATCATGATGGCTCTTTTTTTCTTCATCCCCTTTGGGTATATAAAGGTAGTAGACGGTGCCACTGCCGCCCAGGCTCTTGCGCCGCTCACTGGCCTGTCGGGCTTAGGGTTTATCATCCCCACGAGTGTTGCCATCTTCTTCTCGCTCCTCGCCATATTCCTCTACAAGGCAGCCCCGACACAGAAGCTGTTTGTCGCCCTGTCAGCTTTAGTGTCATTGGCAGAGGCTGTTATGGTGGTGTATGTGTTGGTGAGCGACTATTATTCGACCGATCCGACAGCCACCGATACAGCAGTGTGGGGCGCGGGCGGAGTGTTTCTCCTCTGCGCCATAGTGCTTGACATTTCCGCCTATCGAGGTATCTCGCGCGACCAGCGTCTGCTGCGGTCATATGACCGCCTGCGCTAAGGTGTCATTCTGTCGCTTGCTAAGTCTCGCAATCGTAATGGACGAGGTGTGAGGCTGAGTGGCACACCGTCACTTTATGGTCAACAATGATGTGACGGGTGGCCATGGCCGCAATCTCGCTCATCTCGTGGCTCACCAGGAGGATGGCTGTCTGAGGTCGTTGCTCCATGGTGAGCCTCAATATATCATAGAGCTTCTGTTCAAAATGCTTGTCAAGATAGCTCAGAGGCTCATCGAGAACCAGCACGTCGGGGCATGAAGCGAGGGCTCGGGCCAGGAGAGCCCTTTGGAGCTGACCGCCCGACACCTCGCATATCGGAGCCGAGGCCTTGGCAGAGAGTTCCACAAGACTGAGCATCTCGGACACGCGCCGGTCGGGATTATCCACGCGCCGCGGGCCCATGAGGCCGAGACGGACCACGTCGGCCACCGAGATGGGAAAGCGTGAGTCGACGGCACTCTTCTGAGGGAGATAGCCGATTGATAGCTTAGGAGCTGGCTGGCCGTCGGGGCCGAGGTAGGCGACACGCCCGCGATTGGGCTTAAGGAGCTTGAGGATTATGCGGAGGAGGGTGGTCTTGCCGCCGCCGTTTGGCCCGGTGATGGCCATGAAGTCGCCCCGGTTGATGTCGATCGACACATTGTCGAGCACCGGAGGGCGACGGTCGTAGCTTACGCTGATGGCCTCAAGGCGTATAGCCGGGGAGGGGTGGAAGAAGTGGGAGGGGATGGTCATATTCAGTGCAAAATTAACCAAATTATCACTAAATGTGTCAAAGTCGTAAAAAATACATATCTTTGCAACTGATATGGACAATAAGCTTGAGACGCTCGATCGTCGTTATCTGCGCATGGCCCGCATATGGGCAGAGAACTCATACTGCCGCCGCCGGCAGGTGGGAGCTTTGATAGTTAAAGACCGCATGATAATCTCCGACGGCTTTAACGGCACTCCGGCCGGCTTTGAGAATGTGTGTGAAGATGAGGCTACAGGCGCAACTAAGCCCTATGTTCTTCATGCAGAGGCTAATGCCATCACTAAAGTGGCAGCCAGCAACAATTCATCGATGGGAGCCACTCTTTATGTCACGGCATCGCCCTGTCTTGAATGTGCCAAGCTCATCATTCAGAGCGGCATCAGAAGGGTGGTGTTTAACGAGCTATATCGCATGGCCGACGGAGTTGAGCTGCTCAACCGAGCCGGCGTGGAGACCTGCCATATCCCCGACATCGACTGAGCGAAAGGGCTTACTTACTCTCCGATAGGACAAAAATATTGCTTTTACATAACAACATATAATGCAACCCAACTTCCGCAAGGCCTCGACATGGATGCCGATCGCCATAGCTGTGTCACTCGCCGCCGGTCTTTGGCTTGGCCTTAAGCTCCCCCGCAATGCTGGAGCCGATGGCTCGGCCTCGCAGAGCAAGATAGCCTCCATGATGGACATCATCAAGGCGGTGTATGTAGATGAGATAGACACAGACTCGCTCCTTGAGGAGGCCATGCCCGACATCATAGCCAAGCTCGACCCCCACTCGGTGTATATCCCTGCGGCCGACCTCCAGACGGTCAACGACGAGCTCGAGGGCTCATTCTCCGGTATCGGAGTGGCATTCACTATGCTCTCAGATACCATCACTATCAACGAGATAGTCTCGGGCGGTCCGGCTGAGAGAGTGGGCCTGATGGCGGGCGACCGCATTGTCACCATCGACGACTCCGTAGCCGTAGGGTGGGAGCAGAACCAGGTGTTGAAGACACTGCGCGGCGTCAAGGGGTCAACGGTGACCTTAGGCGTGAAGCGAGCCTCGGCTCCCGGCAAGCTCTTGCCGTTTACGGTGACTCGCGATGACATCCCCGTCACCTCCATCGATGCCCAGTATATCATAGCTCCGGGCACCGGCTTTATCCGCGTCAACAAGTTTGGCCGGACCACATATGACGAATTTTTCACGGCCCTCCAGCTGCTGTCAAATGCCGGTGCACGCCGCTTCATCATCGATCTCAGAGGCAACTCAGGGGGCTTCCTTGAGGTGGCCAATATGATGGCCAACGAGTTTTTGCCGGCCGGCGCGGGGATAGTGAGCATGCAGGGACGCGACGAAGAGTTTAACGACCGTGTCTATGCAAATGGCCATGGGTCGTTCCAGGATGCCGAGTTGGTGGTGTTGCTCGACGAGTATTCGGCCAGTTCCTCGGAGGTGTTTGCCGGAGCGATACAAGACAATGACCGCGGTCTGGTAATCGGTCGGCGCTCCTTTGGCAAGGGGCTTGTCCAGCGACAACTGCCGCTGCCCGACAGCTCAGCGCTGCGCATCACCACGGCCCGCTATTATACCCCGTCGGGTCGCTGCATCCAGAAGAGCTACAAGCGCGGCGACGCACAGACTTATGAGATGGATCTCTATGAGCGCATGAACCATGGGGAGACCCTCTCGGCCGACTCCATCCACCTTGACAAATCGGTGACCTTCCTCACCACTACGGGACGCGAAGTGTATGGAGGCGGGGGCATCATGCCCGACATCTTTGTGCCGGTAGACACCAGCGGCTACTCGCGCTATTACTTCAACGTGGTCAACGGCGGATTGATGCAAAAATTTGCCTTCACATACTCCGATGCCATGCGCGAGAGGCTATCAGACGTGGCCTTGACCGAGCAGCTGCTTGAGCGGCTTCCCTCAGACCAAGATTTGCTGACCGCCTTTGTCGACTATGCCCGGCGAGAAGGAGGAGTGGCCCCGCAATGGTATTACATAAACATTTCACGCGACTTCATTGTTAGACAGCTGAAGGCCCTCATAGCCCGCGACATCATTGGACTCAACGGCTACTATGAGGCCATAAACATGAGCGACCCGTCGGTGGGCCGTGCCCTGAAAGAGCTTCAGGCCGGACATGCGCGGGCACCCATCACACCCTCACGCTGACAATGAACAAAGACCTCATCCGCTCACAAGTGCGCGCCGCCAAGGCACTCCTTGGCGACGTCGACCGCCGCCGCGCCGCCGCCGGCGTCTTCTCACGCCTTGAGGGGCTGGCCGCCTTTATGATGGCCGAGCGCATCCTCATGTATCATTCCCTTCCCGACGAGCTCTCTACCCGCGAGTTTATCGACCGTTGGGAGAGCCGGAAGAGGTTTTTCTTGCCGAGGGTCAACGGCGTGAACCTCGACATCTTGCCTTACGACCGCTCGAGACTGCGCTTAGGCTCCTTCCACATAGAGGAGCCCGGAGGGATGGACACCACCGACGTTGATGACATAGAGCTCATTGTGGTGCCGGCGGTGGCCTTTGACCGCCGAGGTAATCGAGTGGGGCGCGGCAAGGGATATTATGACCGACTGCTGGCCGGGACACGCGCGCTGAAAGTGGGGGTGGGGTATGACTTCCAGCTCCGCGACGACGGCGACATAGAGCCCGACGACTTTGACATCCCTCTCGACATATTGATCACCGAACATCATACCGTGACGGTGAGACACTCGCGAGAGGGGAACAGGCAATGAGACTCACCAATGGTATCTATTAACAATCTATCAGTAGAGTTTAGCGCAAAGGCGCTTTTTGACAACGTAAATTATGTTATAAACCGCCGCGACAAGATAGCTCTCGTGGGGAAAAACGGCGCCGGGAAGTCGACTATGCTCAAAATTATAGCCGGGCTCCAGCATCCCACTTCCGGGTCGGTGTCGGTGGCACGCGATATGACCATAGGCTACCTGCCGCAGCAGATGGTGCTGGCCGATGACACCACGGCCATTGAGGAGGCCTCAAAGGCCTTTGCCCACATCGACGAGATGGAGCGACACCTCGACGCGCTCAACGAAGAGCTCGCTTCGCGCACCGACTATGACTCCCCCTCTTATCAAGAGCTCATCGAAGCGATGACATCGCTTACCGACCGCCTGGCCATGGAGCAGGGCTCCAACACCAGAGCCGAGACGGAGAAGACGCTCCTCGGCCTGGGCTTCTCGCGCGACGACTTTGATCGTCCCACCTCAGAGTTTTCGGGGGGATGGCGCATGCGCATCGAGCTGGCCAAGATACTCCTCTCCCATCCCGACCTATTGCTGCTTGACGAGCCCACTAATCATCTTGACATAGAGTCGATACAGTGGCTGGAGCAGTTTCTTATCTCCAAGGCCAAGGCAGTGGTCTTAGTGTCACACGACCGCGCCTTCATCGATAATGTGACCAATCGCACCATTGAAATCTCGCTGGGGAAGATATATGACTATTCGGTGAACTATTCCCACTATCTCACCCTGAGGGAGGAGCGACTGGAGCAGCAGCGCAGGGCTTATGCCAACCAACAGAAGCAGATACAGGACACCGAAGACTTTATAGAGCGCTTCCGTTATAAGGCCACAAAGAGCGTGCAGGTGCAGAGCCGCATCAAGCAGCTGGCCAAGATAGAGCGCATAGAGGTAGACGAGGTTGACACCACCCATCTCAACCTGCGATTTCCCCCGGCGCCTCGCTCAGGCGATTATCCGCTGATATTGGAGAACGTAGGGAAGGCCTATGGCCCTCATCAGGTGTTTGACCATGCCGAGTTTACCATCCGACGGGGCGAGAAGGTGGCTTTTGTGGGGAAAAACGGCGAGGGCAAGTCGACCCTCGTGAAGTGTATAATGGGTCAGGTGCCATATACCGGGACACTCAAGATAGGCCATAACGTAAAGATAGGGTATTTTGCACAAAACCAGGCGCAGCTCCTCGATGGCGAGCTCACGGTCTTTGACACTATTGACCGAGTGGCCACGGGGGATATCCGCACTAAGATACGCGACATTCTCGGCGCCTTTATGTTTGGCGGCGAGGCATCTGATAAGAAAGTGAAAGTGTTGTCGGGGGGAGAGAAGACCCGCTTGGCCATGATAAGGCTGCTTCTTGAGCCGGTCAACCTGCTCATCCTCGACGAGCCCACCAACCATCTCGATATACCGTCAAAGGAGGTGCTCAAGCAGGCTATTCGCGACTTTGACGGGACAGTGATACTCGTGAGCCATGACCGAGACTTCCTCGATGGCCTCGTTGAGAAGGTCTATGAATTTGGGGGTGGAAGCGTCCGCGAGTGTCTCGGCGGCATCTATGAGTTTCTTGAGAAGAAAAAGCTTGAGAGCCTCGACCTGCTCGGAGTGACACGCCCCGCAGCCGGCAAGGATGTGACCACCATGGCAGCCGGCGCCGGGAGTCTGCGCCACGGAGCCGTTAAGGCTCCGGTTGCCGCTCCCGAGTCAGCCGCCCCGGCCCCGGCCAAGGGCCCGGCCACCTATGCCGAGCAGCGCGAGCGGGAAAAGATGGCCCGGCGTGCACGCAAGAAGGTGGAGGAGGCCGAGGCAGAGATTGCTCGGCTCGAAGCTGAGGTGGCTGCCATAGAGGCGCGCATGGCCTCGGGCGAGTATTCCGATGAGATTATGGCCGGTCACGAGAAGACACGCAAGCAGCTCGACAATGCCATGAGTGTCTGGGAGCTGGCGCAGGCCGAGCTCGACTCGCTCCAGTGACGAGCAAAAAGGCAGAAAGAGAATGAGGGCCGCGCCTGACCAACAGGAACGGCCCTCGGTATGAAAATGATAAAAACAGTATTTAGAATCGGAAGCCGAGTGAGACTACAATCTGCGACGAGGCGAGAGTGAGGTCGGTGGCATCGGGGATGGCAGTGAAGTTGTTGGGGGTGAAGGGGCGATATTGTGCCTTCTGGTTTTTGTAGATGTAGGCACCGTCGAGGTAGAAGCCCTTGTAGCGGTAGCCAATGCCACAGGTGACATAGGTGGTCTCTTTGTCGAAGGTATAGGAGGGCATAGTTCCGCAATCCTCGGGGCCCTCGGTGTAGATGTCGGCATCGGCCGAGCGGGCATAGGAGGTGGAGGGGGAAGTCTCGTGGTTAACGCCGGCGCGGAGGCTCCATGAGGGAGATAGGCGATATTCGAGGCCGAGGCGGAAGATGTTGGAGCTCTGGTAATAATCTTCAATGTCGCCTTTGAGATAGTCGGAGCCGTCGCCGGCATACTGGAAGGGGTCGTTGTCGGCGTTGCGGATGGCCATGTTTTGGTAGGGGCGATACTCGTAGTCAAACGAGATGATGGCCTGCGAGCCGATGACTCCGGCGGCCGAGGCGATGAGGCGCCAGGGGGTGCGCAGCTTCCAGTCAATCTGATAGTTCCATCCGTCGTTGGTCTCGGTATAGCCCTGGACGTCGGAGGCGAAGCTGTAGTTGACCTGCGACCATGACTGCTGTGTCAGGTTGTAATAAGTGGGGGTGTGGACGGCCAGGCCGAGGCGGAGCTCGTTGATGGGCTTGAAGATAAATCCTATCTTGAAGTTGAAGCCGGTGCCGGTGATATGCTTCCAGGAGTCGAGGCCATAGTAGGCGTTGCCGTTGACAATGGAAGAGACATCTTGGTTGGCGGGGATGGCGGCGTTGTCGAGCTGCTCATCATAGAAGGCGTTTTGGGTGTATGAGATATCGGTGATGCCAAATCCCATTCCCCAGTAGACGGTGTTCATGATGTTTCCGCCAAAGTTGATGTTGTATTCATCCACGTAGCCCTTTTCTTCGACGCTCATCTGCGAGTCGCCGTAGGTGTCTCCCTTCCATAGACCCTGGTATTGGTTTTGGGCGGGGTCGGTGCCGGGGCGGGGATTGATTAGGAAGGCATTGTAAGAGAGGATGCTCATCCAGGGGGCCCATGAGTCGACGTAGGGATTATATGTGTCGGTGGCCGAGAGGTCTTTTTCGTTCCAGCCGGCATAAGAGCCGTTGGCAGAGGTGACTCCGGCGATATAGTTGGAGTAGGAGGCCTGGAGGTTGGGGTTCTCCCCCTTGAAGCGGCGGTCAAAGGAGTTGGCGCGGGTGTAGGATGCGCCGAAGTTGAGGAATGGCATCACATCCGAGCCGGTGTTGATGGCGCCGACGTAGCCAAAGTTGTTGACGTGAAACTTGATCATGTTGTCTTTGACGCTCATTCCGCGGGTGTCTGCCGAGGAGTGTTGGAGGTCGAGGTCAAGGGTGATGCCTATGTCGTTGGAGCGATATATGCCTATGCCGGCGGGGTTTTGATTGAGGGTCGAGAGGTCGCCGCCGAGGGCACCAAAAGCGCCGCCCATTGACATGAAGCGGGCGGTGCCTTTGAAGTCGGAGCGAGAGAGTGAATATGCGTCAATGGCGCTTTGGGCCAGTGCGGCTCCTGAGGCAAGGAGGAGTGAGGTGGCAAGGATAGTGAAACGCATTTCTGATGTCTTGAGTTAATGGAAATGAGAGGGGGGAGGGGAAGGAGGAGAAGGAGAGAGGGGCTGATTAGCGTCGACGGCCACCGCCGCCGCCTGAAGAGCGGCCACCGCCACCGCCGGAGGAGCGGAAAGACCCGCCGCCGCCTGACGAGCGGAAGGAGCCTGAGGAGGATCGGGAGGATGAGTTGCTGTTGGAACGGTAGCTATTGGAAGAGTTGCTATTGCGACTTGAGGAGCCGGATGAGCGAGTGGCGTTGGAGGGGCGGCGACCGGCACCGGAGGTGCTCGTGGCGCTCTGGCCGCGATTTCCGCCGGTGGTCTGAGCGGGGCGATAGCCCGAGGCCGGGCGCGAGCCTACGCTATTAATGTTCCAGCGGGAGTCAGATGACGAGGATGAGGGGCGACGGCCCGATGTGGCGGCATTGTAGTTGGAGCCGCTGCGGAAGGAGCCGCCTGAGGCAGCGGTGGCGCGACGATAG
Source organism: Alloprevotella sp. (assembly GCA_023663135.1). Lineage (GTDB taxonomy): Bacteria > Bacteroidota > Bacteroidia > Bacteroidales > Muribaculaceae > Paramuribaculum. Next base: position 34,608 of record JAMPIE010000015.1, on the reverse strand, counting down.
GATCCGGCCATATTGTTGCTGTAGCCGGGACGACCGGGACGGTTGACGGGCGGACGATGGAAGCCGGGATGATATCCGGGGCCGCTCCATGACGGCCCCCATCCCCATGATGGAGCCCAGCCCCATGCGGGGCCCCAGCCCCATGCGGGGCCTGCCCAGCCCCAGCTCCAAGAGGGGCCTGCCCATCCCCAGCCAAGGCTCCAGGAGGGACCCCAGGTCCATGACCATGCGGGTCCCCATCCCCATGAGTTGTAATACCAGGGATCGTAGAATGGGCTATAGTAGGGATAAGCCGAGTTGACGTAGATGTTTACGTTGGCCGGCTGGGAGGAGTAGTAATACTCGGCCACGGAGGCGTCGGGGTTTTCGACGATGACGTCGGGGTTGTAGAAGCGCTCAATGCGTCGGGTGTTGGCAAAAGCATCGCCGGCAGCGAGCGAGTCGGTGGCTTGACGCGAGGCTGAGTCGTTGATGGCAAAGATTCCGCGTCGATTATATTCGTCGATGTCGCGGGTGTTTGAGGTAGAGACGGAAGAGTAGGTGTCGGCAGCGGGATATGACGCTATAGTAGCTTTACGCCTTGCCTCTTTCTTGGCGGCCTCTTTCTTGGCAGCCTTGGCGGCGTCGAAGTAGATGTCGTCTTCCCAGTCCTGAGCCAAGCCGGAGGCCATGCCGGCGAGCAGGGCAATGGAGAGGAAGAGCAGACGGGAAAAGGCACATTTCATACTTGTCAAATCTTAAAGAGTTACTGTCAATTAGACTGTGGAGAGGGGCAAAGGTTTAAGGCGCGTAGCTTCAGACTCTGCTACCCCACATACAAAGGTATGAAAAAAATTGTCAAGAGCGAAAGGCCGAGGGGATATAATCGCCAAAAAGGACAATAATGACGTAAAAAGGTGGAAGACGCGGGGGCCGGGACGGCCATGCAGTGGCAAGCGTCGCGGCCCCCGAGCGAAGAGGGAGAGTGGAGTATATTATTTCTTGACGGGGCGCATGTCGTAACTGAACATTGCGATGGAGAAGCCCCAGTAGATGAAGGCGAGCGACGTGAGGAAGCTTACGGTCATCATGTCGCCGATCCAGCCGGCCTGGACGAGGAAAAATCCGATGAGGATAAGGAGGATGCCGTTGATGAGATAGAGCCACCAATAGCGATGGCCTGCATCATTGTTGTGGACGGCCGAGCATATGGCGCTGATGCCCCAGAAGAGGAAGATAAGGGCCACGAAATAGGGGAAGACAGCCTCGGAGATGATGATGCTCTGTACCATCAGGAAGCCGATAAACATGTCGATGACGCCGCCGGCAATCCACCAGCCCCAACCCTTGCCGCGATGGGGGCCTGTGGCGGCGCAGAGCTGCACAATGCCGGCGAGGACGAGGAGCCATCCAAATATCTGAGAAGCAACGGCATAAGCAGGTTCGGGCCAGAACCAATAAGCAAAGCCGCATAAAACCATGAGAATGCCCACAATGAGGACAACCCACCAAGCCTTGGAGTGGCCGAAGTAATGAAGGTCAACGATCGATTTCATAGTTGAAAGAAAGAGAGTGAATGTGAAAATTATGTGTGTCTGACGAGAGTCTCTCGTTGTCTTTTATAACGTCGGATTAGCGCGAATGGTTTTGGGCGTGGAGGTTTATTTTTGCATGGGGGATGGAGGGGTTGATGTGGGCGGTGTAGAGGGTGTCGATGCGCCGGATGTCAACGGGGTCGAAGCCGGCAGCGGCGGGCTCGACGGCTTCGTTGTGGTCGTCGAGATAGAGATAAGAGGGGGGGGAGTAGGTGTTGCTCAGGAGCGAGAGAGAGGGGTCGGCAATGGGGGCGTCGATGCCGGCCAGGGCGAGGACGGAATGGAAGAGTGAAGAGGAGGTGGAGACGGCGCGGCGGCTGTTGGCACGAGCGGCCAGGAAACGGTCGGGGTGGAGGCGCCGGTAGTCGGGGCTCATCCAGATGAGCAGGGGGACGTGGAGCTGCTCAAAGGTGGGTATAGGTGATGCATGAAGGAAACGCTGTCGGCTGTCGTCAAAGATGTCTTCGCCATGGTCGGAGGTGAAGATGAGCGAGGAGGGGATTTTGCAGCGAGAGAGAGTGGCAATTATGTCGGAGAGGAGGCGGTCGGTGAGGCGTATAGAGTTGTCGTAGGCGTTAATGAGCTCGTGGCGACACTCGGGCGAGGCCTCCAAAGGCCGGTCGGGGGTGAAGGCGGCCAAGGAGTCGGGATAGCGGTCGCTGTAGCAGTAGTGGGAGCCGTAGGTGTGGACCACCAGAAGGCTCTTTTCCCCTTTTTGGCATTGTGCAATGAGGTGGTCGAGGTAGGGGAGGAGGTCGAGGTCGGTTCGCGAGTGGGGGAGGCTGTCGGCCAGGAAGATGGCAGAGTCGCCTTGCTGGCCAAACGCGTCGATGAGAGCCCCGTTTCGCTCCTGATTGGATATGAAAGTGGCAGGGCAGCCGGACTCGCTGAAGGCGGCTAACACACCCTTTGACATGTAGATTGAGTCGCCGAAAGAGCGGGCGTCGAGATGGGACAGCATCAGGGGGACGCTCTTGTGGGTGGTGTTGCTCTGCGAGAGAGCGTGGGGGAAGATAATGAGGCCGTCGGCCTTGGACAAGAGGGGATTTGTTGGGCGATGGTAGCCAAGGAGCTGCCATGATGATGCGCGCGATGTCTCGCCGATTATTATGACTGTGAGTCCGGGAATGGAGTCGGCGGGGGTCGTGTGGAACGAGAAGTCGCGGGCCGAGGATGCGTAATGTTTCTGAGCGTGATCGCGTCCAATGGCCAGTGCTAAGTTATAGGCGGCATTGAGTGGGAAAAGCTGACGCAGGGGGTTGTAGGCGCTTGACGCGAAAAATGACAGGCAGAGGAGGATGAGACCGAGGGTGATGGCGAGCCTCGCGCAGCGTCGGCAGGCGACGAGCATATTGCGGCTGAGCATGAGCCTGCGGATAAGAGAGATGGTGGCTCCGACCAGAGGGGGGATGTAGAGGATGGCCACGATGATGAGGGCGGGCCAAAGCCCTATGAGGAGCTCGCCGGCCTCTTGAGTGTTGGTGGTGACAACATTGAGGTACATGTCTACGGCGATTATCCCACTGCCGTAGAGAAACAGAAGTACAATCTGGAAGGCCGCGATGACCATCAGAGCGAGCATAAGCCAGACGGCGAGGCCTACACGCCGAGAGATGGAGAGGAGAGCCCAATAGATTCCCAAAGGCAATATGACATTGGTGGCGCTCTGAAGGAGCGTCAGATGCTCAGTGAAGCAGAGGGCCACGTTTGGGGCCATCAGGGCTAAGAGCGTCCACCAGAAAGTCGTTTTGGGCATAGGGGGGATGAATCAGAAGGCTTCATTGATGGAGAAAACAAATCCGGAAGAGTGGCGTCCGAGGCCATAGTCGAGGCGCACATTGCAGTGGCGCTTAAACTCCCAGCGGTAGCCGAGGCCGGCCTCCGGGAGGATATGGCTTAGGTCGAAGGCGCTTAAGCGAGGGAAGACTGAGGCGGCAGCCACCCATGCTGCAACGCCTGAGCGCCCTTTAATGTTTTGGCGGAGCTCGAGGGTGAGGTCGGCCTCGTCGTAGTCGCGGAAGCGTCCCTCGTAATAGCCTCTCATGGTGTTGCTGCCGCCAAAGGTGGCCATCATGCTCCAGGGCACATTGCCGTAGCAAAACATAGCATGGACCCTTGCGGCCACCACTCCGCCGGCCCATACGCCGCGGTAGAAAGCCGCCTCGACTTCAGTGGTTGAGAACGAGAATGGTGAGGCCATAAATCGGGGGTAGAGGCGCTGCTCCAGAGCTATGTTCCATCCGCGGGTGGGGGCGGTGAGATTGTCGCGAGTGTCATATCGGAGGCTGAGGCCCAGGCCGAGACACACCGTCTTGAAGCGTTGTCGCGGCTCCCATAGTTGCGGAATGCGAGGGTTTTTGGCTCTGAGCCATTTGAAGCCAAAGGCGGGGCCTATATATAGACCCTTGGCCACCTGTCCGAGCAGGCGAGCATTGCCGCCAAAAGAAAACTCGAGATACTTTGACCGATGGAGGTCGCCCATGGAGGCGTTGCCGTAGCCTATGCCCCAATAGTAGGTGGGGAAAGAGTAGAAGCGGAAGTCATATGAGAGCCTGAGCCGGTCGGCGCGGGCACGGTGAGTGCCTCTCATCCCGAGCATATAGAAGCCTACGGTAGAGACGTCGGCCGTCAAGGCAATGTCGGAGCGGGGCGTGAGCGAGTCGGCCAGATTGGTCTTATAGGAGCCGGCGGCCACCAGGCCGATGCCGAGCTTGGTGTCGGAGGCATAATGGGGGCCTCCGATGAAACTGATGTCCAGTTTCTTGGCCGGCTTTTCCTCGTTTGACTCGTCGAGGTAGTCAAGGAGCTTGCCTATGAGGCCTTTACGCTCCTTCGGCGGGGGCGAGGTGTCGTTGTCGCCGCCATCGGCAAGGGCCGTGACGGTTGACAGTAGAAACGATATGAGGGTAAGCATAAGGTGACGGGTCATACCCTTACAACACCTTGATTGCCTAAAAGTTTTCGTTGGCAATGTAGCGCGCCACGGAGCACGAGGTGTTAGGCCCGATCACCACCCGAGCCATCTGCTTGAGTTTCTCGGCAGCGTTATCGACCGCCACAGCTACATCGGCCGCAGCGAGCAGAGCCATGTCGTTGAGGCTGTCGCCAAAGGCAATGAGGCGCGAGGCCCCGAGGCGTTCCTTGAGGCGGAGTGCTGCCTCCCCCTTGCTCACCCCCGGGGCAAACACCTCGATAAACCCCTTCTCGCGCGAGAATACATCGCCATAGACTGAGACCGAAGCCTCGGGCATCTTCTGAGCCACGATGGCGGCGGCCTGCTCCACTTGGTCCATGGAGCCAATGCCGAAGACCAGCAGAGGGGGGCAGGTGTGGGGATTGGAGGCGAGCGAAATATGCTTCAAAGGGAGATTGCGCCGCTCGTCGACAAAAGCTTGTTCGGCGTGGGTGAGCGGCGAGAAAGCGGGCCTCCCTTCGGGAACGCGCCCGTAGGCATAGAGCATCCCGGCGGGTGCATCAATGGTGTAGGTGAAGGGGGCGAGGCCACAGGCGAGCATAGCTTCCTCGGCCATAGCGGCTGCGGCGGGGCCCATTTCCATAACATCGGAGTAGCGACGCTCGGAGCGGTGCCATAGGGCTGCGCCGGTGATGACTATGGCGGGTATGTGGGGGCCAATTTCAGGAGGGAGGATAAGGTCGACAGTGGCCGGAGTGCGTGCAGTGGCGATGGTGAAGAGCTTATCGGAGGGGAGGGAGGCTATAATGCGGGCGCTCTCGGAGTCGACGCGGCTGTCATCGCCCAAGAGAGTGCCGTCGAGGTCGGTTATGTAGAGGTTCATTTGTCGGGGAGAAGTGGAAGCGTGATGGAAAAAGTGGAGCCCTCGCCGGGAGTAGAGGTGGCAACGAAGATGTGTCCGCCATGATATTGCTCGACGATGCGCTTGGCCAAAGTGAGCCCGAGCCCCCAGCCGCGGCTCTTGGTGGTGAAGCCGGGCTTGAAGATAGTCTTGAATGCTCGTCGGGGAATCCCCTTTCCGGTGTCGGCAATGTCGATGCGGGCGGCAGCGTGACGGCGAGGCGCCTGGGGGATGAGCGAGGTGGAGATGTTGATGGAGCCATGGCCATCCATGGCATCAACAGCGTTTTTGATCAGATTTTCGAGCACCCACTCCAGCAGCGGCTCCGACATGGCCACGATAAGCGGGGAGGCATACTCGTCGACCGAGAGAGTGACCCGCGAGGAGATGCGCGAGCGCATGTAGCGGGCAATGCGCGAGACAGTGGCGTTGACATCGCCGGGCTCCAGGGCGGGCCTTGAACCTATCTTGGAGAAGCGTGAGGCAATGGACGCCAGTCGGTGGACATCCTTGTCCATCTCGTCGGTCACCTCGGGGTCTACACCATAAGATGGGAGAAGCTCCACCCAGGCCATGAGAGAAGAGATGGGGGTGCCGAGCTGGTGGGCCGTCTCCTTGGAGAGGCCCACCCACACCTTGTTTTGCTCGGCTCGCTTAGACGACGACACAGCGAGATAGACCACGAGGATAAAGACCGTCATGACAGCCACTTGGATGTAAGGGAAAAGGCTGAGCATCCTCAGAGTGTGGCTCTCGCCGTAATATAGGTGCTGGACGAGCCCGGGCATTATCTCGATATGAATCACGCGCGGCGACCCCTTGAGACCTTCGAGCTTGTCGAGGAGGAAGCGTCGGTTGGCCTCGGAGATGTAAAGTGGACGCGAAGGGTCGGCCGGCTCGGGGAGGTCATAGTTGCGATGGTCAATGATGTTGCCATCGTCGTCGGTAAGGAGCACAGGGATAGTGGTGTTGGCCTGCACTATGGCCAGGGGAAAGTCGATGTCGCTGCCCGGGGGGGAGGAGACAATCTCGCGGGTGGCATCGGCCCACATCTGCATGCGGCTGCGTTCCTGAGCGGCCAGATCGGTCACAATCTGATTGGAGACATAAAGGAAGGCACCAACCACGGCGAGCGCGGTCAGCAGAAAGGCCAGAGTGGCCAGCCGACGGTCAGAGCTGAGTCTCATCATAGATATAACGCGCCGCTCCCCCTCTTTATTGTAATCGTCAAATTTTTTGCCGAAAAATTTGGAAAGTGGAGAAAAAGCAATACCTTTGCGGTGTTGTACATCACTACAACACCAAGTCAACATATAAATCACAACAAAAACAGATATAAATGAAACGTATCATCACCCTGATAATCGGGGCCTTATGTATAGGCTCAGCAGCCAATGCCCAGTTGCTCTGGAAGGTGGAGGGTAACGGCCTTGCCAAGCCCTCATATATCTTTGGCACTCATCACGTGGCTCCGGCCGACATGACCAGCCGCGTGCCCGGCCTCTTTGATGCCATCGAGGAGGCGGAGGGGGTTGTGGGCGAGGTGGACATGACCAACCTCAACCCGATGGAGATGCAGCAGATGATGCTGCCCCACATCATGGCTCCGGCCGACTCTACGCTCTCAAAGGTGTTCACGCCGGCGCAACTCGACAGCATAGCCTCGATATTTTCCTCTTATACCGGTGCCCCGGTTGATCTGACTATGATGGACGGAATGAAGCCGGTGATGATCTCATCACAGCTCGCCATCCTCCAGTCAATGAAGGCCTTCCCCGGCTTTGACCCGTCGGAGCAGCTCGACCAGACCCTCCAGAAGATGGCGGCCGCCGCCGGAAAAAGCGTCGAGGGGCTTGAAACCTTTGAATATCAGATGGGAGTGCTCTATGACACCCCAATCGCTACCCAGGCCGACGACCTGATGGCCATAGTGCGCGACGATGCCAAGGCCGTCCGTGAGGCCGGGGAGCTGGCCGGAGCCTACACCTCCTATGACCTTGATCTGGTGGAGAAAATATTATATGACAACCCCGAGATGACACCCGACAAAATAGAGAAGTTGCTCCTTGAGCGCAACCGCGCCTGGGCCGCCAAGCTGCCCGAGATGATGGCCTCAAAGAGCCTGCTTGTCGCCGTGGGGTGTGGCCACCTGCCCGGCTCGGAGGGGCTCCTTAACCTCCTCCGCCGGCAAGGTTATGAGGTGACACCGGTGAAATATTATCCTGCCGTTCCCGATCCCGAACCATGATACAGCTTGACAATGTGACCCTGCGATATCCTGGATCGGGACCGGCCGCCCTGCGCGGTGTCACTTTCACCATCTCGCCCGGCATCTACCTCCTTTTAGGGGAGAATGGAGCCGGCAAGACCACCCTGCTTCGAGTGCTCGCCTCGCTGCTGACCCCCTCCGAGGGGCGTGTGACGATGGATGGTGTCGATGCCGGGCTGAGGCTTCCCTCGCAGCTGCGCGACCTTTATTTCATCGGGGATGACGAGCAGATGCCCGCCGACAGCGTCGACGCCCTGGCTCGCCTCCACGGCGAGCCTCTCTATCCGCTCTTTGACCGTGAGATGCTTCGCCAAAACCTTGCCGACTTTGGACTCGACGGCCGCCAGCCGTTGAGCGCCATGAGCCTTGGCCAGCGCAAGAAAGCTATGGCGGCCTATGCGCTCTCGCTGCAGACACCGCTGCTTCTTCTCGACGAGCCGGCCAACGGCCTCGACATAGGGAGCCGCGACACGCTCAGGGGGATGATGGCTCGGTGTGCCGCGCCGGAGCAGACCATCATAGTATCGACCCACACCACCGCCGACCTCGAGCCGCTCTATGACGGTATCATCATGTTGAGCCGTGGCGAGCTGCTCTTTACCATGAGGATGGATGAGATAACGCGCCGCCTCGCCTTTGGCATTTACGAGATGCCGCCGCGCGATGCACTCTTTTCCATGAACGACATTGGTCGCTTCAGGTCAATCACTCCCGCCGGAGCCGACGCCCCCGAGACTGAGGTGGACATCCATCTGCTTTATAGTGCCCTCCAAAGCGAGGAGCGTGGGAGAGTGATGACGACTCTAAGTATTAAAAGTTAGACATTTTAGATATGATTTCACCTGCTATAGCTCCCGATAAGTTTACGTGGAGCCGCGTAGTGGCCATAATGAAGCTCATGTTGCCACGAATGCGCACCCTCTTGCTTGTCTCGCTTATTATAGGCCTCATGTCTACAATCATAGTGTTGGCTTGCAGTCGCTTCATCCTCGGAGCATCACTGGTGGGTGTGGTGATAATGATACCGGCCATCGCATTCTATGTCAGTCCCGTGTTTATCTACGGGGCAATCTCGCCGCGTCAGTTTGTGCTTCTTCCGGCCACAGTCGGAGAGAAGCTCGTAGCTCTGCTGATCCCGGTTGGGGTGGTGGGTATCGTGACATACTACCTCCCTCAGATTACGACAACGAGTATGATGATGAGTGCAGGTGGCCTGGCCGGGAGTATGAGTTATACATATCAGTATATGAGCGGGGTGAGCCCGGTGTTTTATATCCTTTCCTACCTGTCGTCGGCCCTGCCGGCTATGGTGTGTCTATATAGCATCATTTCATCGCCCGGTCACCGTTGGCAGGCTATAGCACTGGCTCTCGTCACGATCTTCATTCAGGGGATAGTGGGCGGACTGTATGTAGTGGTGATGGCCATCAAGGAGGGATATAAGGCCGGCCTTGATGGTAGGATGCCCGACACGGAAGATCTTATAGAGAATATCTTCTCAGGCATGATGCCGTTTATGTGGGCCTATGTTGCCGTGGCCCTTGGCGTGAGCATCCTCTTTGTCTGCCTGACCTACCGTAAGATAGCCACTCTCAAGGCATAAACCACCGATAATGGATATAAACCAACAGACCGGGCGACCAATCTATCTGAGGATTGTCGACGACGCCATGAACCGCATCTTGACCGATGAATGGCTCCCTGACCGACGCATCCCGTCGGTCAGGGAGCTCTCGGTGGAGCTTGGGGTGAACACCCACACCGTCCTTAAAGCATTTGACATCCTGGCCGACGAAGGGATAATCATCTCCCGGCGCGGGATGGGCTATTTCTTGGCCGACGATGCGCGCGAGAGGGTGGGGGCGCTGAGGCGCCGTGAGTTCTATGAGACTACGTTGCCGGGGCTTGCCTCGTCGATGAACGCCTTAGGCGTGACGATGGCCGACCTTGCCGGTCATCTTGAGCCGCTGCTGCGAGGGGAAGGTTAGATGTCGGCCAGGCGAATAGTGGCTAAGCGGCCTGTGCCCGCCATGTCGCCGTCAGGGCCCGCAATCTTCGTGATGAGGTCGGCGATGCGAAACACCGGGAGGGGGTAATGAGCCAGGAAAGTGTTGCGGACACCGAGGGCAATCATGCCCCTGAGAGCGCCTATGCCCACACTCAGAGTGAGCGACAGCAGGCCGGTGGCCAGTAGCAACTCGCCATCCTTTTCCGAGGCCATTGACTGAAGATTGTCAACCTCAAAGACCACCTCAATAGCATAGTCGATGAGCGGACGGATAATCTGGCTGCGGACTGTGTGGTAGTGGGCCACGAGGCGCAGACGGAGCATATCGGGCGTCGAGGGATCGATGATATAACGTGTGGAGAGGTTGACCCCAACGGGCTCACCTTTGAAGCGGATGATGCTCCAGCGGTGGAAGTCGGAGAGCGAGGGGAGCTCGTCGATGCGTGCCACACGGAGCGAGAAGCTGGTGGCGGGATTGATGTCGGCTGGTGTAGGCATATCTGCTTAACGTCGCAGGGAGTGAAAAGGTTTTTGACAATATGTCGGGACAGCAATTTATTTTTTGCGGTTTCTGACCGAGCGGGCGGCCGACGACGAGCCTTGGGGCTTGGCCTTGGGCTCTTTCTTGGCGCGGGCCTTGGGCTTGCTCTTCTTGGTGGCAGCCTTGGCCGAGCGGGAGCGGGAGCGAGTCTTGGGGGTATCGCTTGAAGCCGTGGCAGTGGAGTCGGCGGCAGCGGCCTCCTTCTCCTCCTTGTCAGCGCGGGCCTTGGCAAGCTGGTCGAGCGAGGGCACCCACAGCTTATTGTCAAAGCTGTCGATGGCGGCTTGGATGGAGTCTTGTGCCCGGCGACGATCCTCAGGGTCGGGATACATCTGAGCCATAGAGAGATTGCGCAGATTGCGCGTCTTGTAGATGTCGCCCTCGTAGAGGCCTAAGTTGAAGAAGTCGTCGTAGGTGCCGGTGGGGAGGTTGTTGTCGTCGGAGAGGAATACAGAGCGGGTCATGAGATAGGGACGGAGGTCGGCATACTTGACCCAGAAGAGGGGCATCGGCTCAGGCTCAGAGGTGTATTCGCCCGTGCGCATAAGGACGGGACAAATGGCCAGGATGTTGTTTTGGAGTCGGTTTTGTCGGCGGTCAAACTCCCATTGCTCTATGATGTAATAGCGGAGCACCTCGGCGGCGGGGATGTCGGCCTCGTCGGCCACGAAGCGAGGATTTTTCTCCGTGCTCCCTTTGGCTTCGGAGTAGGCAATGTAGCAGCGGTCGAGCATGTCGCGGACTGAGAGACGATATTTGTCGTCGAAGATCTCGCGGCCATCGAGATATTCATAAGCCTTGATTTGATTGTCCATCAGCAGGCGCATGATGATGCGGAAGAGGTTTTCCTCGCCGTCGATGATGTCGGTGGGGTAGTAGAGGGGAGTGTTTGGGGCCTTGTCGAGGTCGAGCTGGCGATAGATCACCCTCATCCAGGCCTTGTCGGCGTCGCCAACGTCGGGGGTGGCATCGAAGCGTTGCTGCATTCTCTCGGTGACCCGTGAGGAGGCCGAGGCGGCCTTGTCGCCGGCTTTGTCGGCGCGACGCTTGACGATGGAGCTCGACGACTGGCGCCCGGTGGTGGTGACATCGTCCTGAGCCCCTGCCGAGGAAGCTAAGGGGAGGAGGGCAAGGAGGGTGGATGCTAATGCTATGCTGAGCCTTTTCATTGCTGTGAAGGGAGTTGAGATTGAGGGTTTTTATGAGGAGAGGGAGAGTTTTAGCCGACGATCACCTCGAGGGCAGCGGGGAGGGTGCGTTCGGTGCCGTCGGGGCCCACGGCCTTGATCTTTGATATAAAGAAGCGCTTTCCGCGCGAGAGGCGGCGGAACTGGCTGATCTGTCGTTGGGAGAAGTTGGAGCCGTCGGAGAGCTCGGGCATCACGTTGTCCATAGAGTCGTAGAAGACCGTCTCGAAGCTTACTACGCGGAAGTCAATGTCGAGCATGCCATCGTCGATGGCCGCACCGAGTCCCTTGGCCTGGAGCAGTTGAGCCTTGGGTAGCATGCGCCCGCCTTTGAAGCGGTCGCTGCCTATGGCAATGTAAGCGGTGGGGTCGGGGAGACGGCGCACGCGGAAGGTGGTAGAGGCCACATTTTGTAGCGCGCCACCGGTCATGGCTGCCGAGACGGTCACTACTGCATCCTCGCCCACCTTAGAGGGCTTGGCCACCCATGAGTCGCCGCTGCGGGTGAGCGAGCCGTTGCTCATGGATGCAGTGACATTGGCCGAGGGAACGCCCGGCACAGAGATGCTTATCGGATTGTCGATGCCGGCATAGAGGACATTCATCATAGTGGCGCTGACGGTGGCTGAGGGCTCCATCACTACGTAGGAGGAGGTGAAGGGGTGGGAGGTGACGGTGCCGTCGCCGTGGGTCACGTCGAGGGAGCCGGAATAGTCGAAGGAGCCGGTTGAGGAGGCCACAAACTCATATAGACCATTGGCCGAGGCGGGGAGCTCCTTGCCGCCGATGGTAATCACGGGCCGGGCGGTTGTGTCTACGGCGGCCAGGACGATGTTGGCCAAGTATTTCTCGCCCCTCATGACAAAGCGGCTCTGTGGGATGACGAAGGCGTTAAGCTCGTTGACGCGGACGTCGCCGGCGTCGACATTATTGAGGAGAGTGTTGAGCGCCTCGCCCTCGGCAAAGCGGATGTCGTTCTGGAGCTTGGTGAGGAGAGTGACGGCGGCCACCACAGGCTGGTTCTCAAATTTGGCATCCTCCCACTGTCGGTGGAGGCCTGAATTGGCATCGTAGATGCGGCCTGTAGAGAGGGCGGTCTCCACAGCGTGGCGCTTGGTGGAGTCGGTCATGAAAGAGGAGATGAAGGCTCGGTAGGAGTCGACCTCAAGCCGGAGGGCCTCGCCGCGCTTGGTGGCGGGATTGAGCATCACCACCGAGGCGCTCTCGAGGTCGTCGCGGTTGCGTATGTTGGCCACGTCGGCATCCTTGCCGTCGGCAGCTGAGACGATAGCCATCTTGAGGCGGTCAACGGAGGCTATCATGGAGTCGGTATGAGAAGTGACCTCAAGCGCCTTCTGAAGCCAAGGAGCGCCCTTGTCGGGGTTTTGCTCGGCAAAGGCTCTGAGCCGGCCAAGGATAGCCTCGTTGCGCTGGGCCACGGTGGCATTAGTGCGCGAGAGGCCGTCCTCAACCTGCGTGAAGCCGTTGAGCACATCGCTTGAGACATTGAGGGCAAGCATCGCCGTGAGGACGATATACATCAGATTGATCATCTTCTGACGAGGAGACAGCTTGCCTGATGATTGGGCCATTTTGAGGAAGTTAGGGGATTATGGACTTTAAGGTCTGTTTAGACGGCGGGCTCGGCAGCGGTCTCGGGCGCCGGTGCCGGGGCAGGCGCTGGAGCCGGGGCCACGGGATTATACATATTGACGGTCATGGCCTGTATCATGCGCTCATATAGGTGGTTGAGGTGCTGCATGTGGAGGGCCATCTTCTCGGTCTCCTCGGCATAGCGGCTGCTCTGATTGGCCGAGCGTTCATACATGTCGCGAATATCTTTGATGCCGCGGTTGACGCGGTCTATGGCATCAAGCTGCGAGCTTACGCTCTTGAGCTGAATCTCATAGATAGTGTTGAGCCCCTGAATGTTGCGGTTAAGGGCTTGCATCTGCTCCACATATCCGGTGGATGAAGCGCCGACAGAGTCGGAGTTTTCGGTGATGGCGCGATAGGCCTGGAGGAGGGTGTCGGAGGCAGCGTTGAGGGCCTCGGTCGACTCCTGAAGGTGGGCCATCTGGTCGGCGATGGCACTCATGCGCTCCACATAGTTTTCGGTAACGGCGGCCACGTCGACAGAGGGGTCGCCGGTGAGCACCGGAGCGGGGATATGGGAGGCGGGGACAGCAGGAGCGGAGGCTGCAGCGGGAGCGCCCTGGATGTTGATGTCGGCGGCAGCGGCGCCCGGAGCCATGGCCGGAGTGCTGCCGTTGATCACGATGGTGCCTCCGCCCACGATGGCGCCACCGCCGCCATGGGAGGCATCGCCGGTGGCAAAATCGGGCCGGTCTTCGGCATTGCGAGTGTCAAGGACCGGAAACACCTCTTCCCAGTGATAGTCGCGCGAGGGTCGGTCAAAGGCTGTAAGGATAAACATCAGCACCTCAGTGCCCATGCCGATGCAGAGGAGAGTGTTTCCTCCGGGAAGGTGGAGTATCTTGAAGAGGGCACCCCATATGACGATGGCGGCGCCGATGGAATAGGCAAAGTTGAAGAAGCGCTGCCCGTTCTCGCCCGAGAGGAATTTCTCTACGATGTTTTTATATTTGCGAAATTTTTTCATTGTCAAGAAGATGGTGAAGGGATGAGACAGGGGAGGATATGATCACTTGCCTTTCTTTTTGCCGTTGCCCTTGGCAAAGCCAATCTGAGTGCGGACGCAACGGAAGCCGATATAAGAGCGTTGCTCGTTTTGATATTCCCACATTCGGAGGTCGGAGCGGACGTTGTGGGCCACATCTTTCCACGAGCCGCCGCGGACAATCTTGCGCTTCATCTTGTAGGGGTCTTCGATGGCAGCGTCGTAGCGATATTCGGGGTTGAGGTCGCTCATGAGCTTGGACACGCTCTCGGTGAAGGCGGTGGAGGTCCATTCGCTCACGTTGCCGGCCATGTCGTAGAGTCCAAAGTCGTTGGGGGCATAAGTGCCCACGCGCGATGTGATGAGGTGGCCGTCTTGGACAAAGTTGCCCTCCTGGGGCTTGAAGTTGGCATAGAAGCACCCTTGCTCTTCAGTCAGAGGCAGGTCGCCTTCCCAGGGATATTTATTGCCGGAGACACCGGCGCGGGCTGCATATTCCCATTCGGCCTCGGTGGGCAGTCGGAAGGGCTCGATGAAAGCTCCTTCTCGGCCAATTGAGCGCTTGAGATAGTCGGTGCGCCAGTTGGCAAAGGCATTGGCCTGCTCCCAGCTCACGCCCACCACGGGATATTCGTTGTATCCGCCGTGGGAGAAATACATCCTCACGTAGGGCTCGTTGTAGGCGTTTTCAAAGTCGTTGATCCAGGCGGTGGTGTCGGGATAGATGTTGACTATGTATGTGTTGAGGAAGTCATAGTCGCCGGTGAGGGCACGCGAGATGGTCTCGCGGCGTATCTGCCCTTCGTCGTCGATATATGCGGTGTCTTTGGTGATGACGGGGAGCTCGGTGGGGATGGGCTTGTCGGTGTTATACTCTCGGCGGGTGGGGTCGAGGCGGTTTCGGCGACGGGCAGCTTCGGTGTGGTTAAACACCTCGTAGCGGTAGTTGAGCTGAGAGGGGTCGAGCTCGCGGGCGCCGGTGATGGGGTTGGTGCGATAGAGACTCTCAATGGCTCTCTGCTCATCCTCGTTGGGGTTGCGCCAGGGTATCGACTTGTTCCAGTTGAGGTGGGGGGTGATGGGATTGCCCTCGCGGTCTTCCTCAATCTTAAACTCTTCGTTGCCGCCATAGGCGGGGTCGGCCAGGCGCTCGCGGATGATAGAGTCGCGGACCCAGAACACAAATTGCTTGTATTTAGAGTTGGTTATCTCGGTCTCATCCATCCAGAAAGCATCGACCGAGATGCCGCGAGAGTCGGGGAGGAGCCCCCATAACGAGTCGGCTTCCTGGGGGCCTGCCTTGATAGACCCTCTGTCGACGAGCACCATACCGTAGGGGGTTGGTTCGGTCCAGGAGGAAGCGGCCACGCCGGTCACCTCACCGCCCGACGAACCGTTACCGGCGGCGCAAGAGGCCATGGCAGCCGTCAGGCAAGCTGCGGCGGCGAGTGGGAGGAGGGTAAAAGAGAGGTGATATTTCATATGGGGCAAGAAAGTGATTTAGGTGTTAGAGGAGGAGAGGAGGAGGGAATGTCAGAGGAGGCGGATGCTCTTCTGTCTGTTGCGGTTTTTGTCGCCGAGATTGAGCTTGAAGGCATATCCGGCGAGGATTTCATGGCTCCCTGAGGAGGCCTTGCTTATGTCGGAGAGGGGATATTCATAGGTGTAGCCTATGTAGAAGTTTTTAATCTCGAGGGCGAGATGGAGGGCGACGCCGTCGCGGTAGCGGTAGCTCAGTCCGGCTGTAAACATCTTGTTGTAGCGCAGACGGGCGGTGGCTATGGCTGTCCATTCAGAGGAGAGGTCATAGGCGGCCATCACAGAGGGCATCACTTCAAATAACGTATCTTTTATCGGAATATTGCCACCGGCAGTGAAATAAAGAGTGCGAGCCACCGGAAATTCATATTTTTTAACCTCTTGGCCATCGGAAGAGCCTTCGCCGGGGACTGGCGTGGAGGGCTCGGAGCCGCTGCCATTGTCGCCGCCGTCGCGCGAGGGGGAGAGGGTGCCTCCGGTGCCGGTGCCTTCGGCCTCGAAGGTGACGGTTGGGGCATTGGCGTGGAGGAGGCTGATGCCAACATTCCAGCGGGGCTTGATGAAGTAGATTCCGGCGCCGAGGTCGAGGGCGTTGGCACCCACGTCGCGTGTGGGGATGGCGTCGTCGGTGCCCTGATGGAAGTCGTCGCCGTCGGGTAGGTAGACCTCCGAGCCGCGGAAGCTCTGATTGAGCAATCCTATGCGCAATCCGGGGATGAGGCGCCCCCCGAAGAGCTTAAACTGGTAGGAGGCCATGGCGCCGAGGGTCATGTTGCGCCAGAGGCCATAGCTCTCTTGCTGTAGGGCGAGGCCCACACCGAGGCGCTTGGAGCCGAGCTTGAAGGGCATGTCGCCTACGGCGGCAAACGATACCGGGGCATGCTCAACGCCCACCCATTGCAGTCGCGCGCCTCCACGGATGTTGATGCGGTCGGTCAGGCCGGTGGCTCCGGGGTTGTAGAAGGCGGGCATCTCGTAATATTGGCTCATCAGGGGCTCGGCAAATTGGGCTGAGGCCTGGAGGATGGAGGCGGTCAAGGCAATGATGACGGCCGCGAGCCTGAGGAGGGAGGTGGATGGCATCATTGTCGTCACTCGAAATAAAATGAGAGGGTAACCAGAGAGGAGCCTGCCTTGGCCAGGGAGTCGGTAAACTTCATGGCTGCGGGATTGTCGGCCAGGTCGGGGCGCTTGTGTTGAAGCACGTCGGCCAGTCCGAAACCAAATTTAAGCTCGGGGCTGAGCTTGAAGTAGGGGAGATAAAAGTCACAGCCGATGGCCACAGTGAGGTATGTGTCAAAGGTCTTGAGGCGGAGGAAGTCGTCGCGCTTCTTGGCCACGTCGGCCACGGCCATGATGCCTGCCGAGATGTAGGGCTTTAGGTTGCCCCAGCGGATGGATGAGAAGCGCAAGTCGATGGGGATGGTGACAAAGGTCGACTTGATGTTTTGGCGCTCCTCGGCGCCGAGGGTGGTGTCGATCATCTTCACGTCGCGATTGCCAAAGATCATCCCCGGAGAGAGGCGTAGATTAAGGTAAGAAGATAAGCGGAAGTCAACCAGTGCGTTGACGGCGAAGCCCGGGGAGAAAGCCGGCTGCTCGAAAAACCATGTCTCGCCCTCGGGGGTGGTGAAGCCATTGTGGGTGAAGGTGAGGTCAAACGAAGAGAGTCCCACTCCAAAGCCAAGGTGCCAGGCGCGATTGTCGGCATAGGGTCGATTGAGCAGCTTGTCGTTGGGGCGCTGGGCCATGGCGGCTATGGCGGGAAGAAGCGTGAGCAGCAGCAGGAGGCTCAGGAGCCTTCTGCTGCTGCGGGTGGTTGAGGAGGATATGTGGCGTTGAATGGTCATCAATGACTATAACGCAAGTTGCCCCCTCTTTATTGTATTGCTTTTGTGTTAATAGAAGAAAATAAGGCCTGTGGAGAGGGAGCGAAAGTCGGGCTGGGCGCTTCCGCGAAGGACGCTTTGGGGCTGATAGCGGAGGTAGATTCCGACGCTTTCTGAGAGTCCGGCGATGGCCATGAGGTCGAGAGTCCAGCGGCGATGGCCTATCTTGTTGACCGACTTCTTGACCATCCCCTCGCCGTCGCGATAGCGGGTGAGCATGGAGGCGTGGGGGGAATAACCGCCGATAACTCCGAGGGCTATCCATTGCTGCTGGCGGAAGAGCTTAAAGGGCATTTTCTGCTTGATCATCAAGGGCATTTGGAGGGTAAACACTTTGATGCGAGAGCCGGCCGGGCGGGTTCCTTCGGGGTAGGGGAGGGGGATGACGCTTCCGTCGGGGGCAATGGCGAGGCGGGCGTCGGGGGCGGTCATTTTATAGTTGCGCCAGTCGAGGCCAAAGCCGAGGCGAAGCTGAGTGGATGGGGTGGCATCAAAGCCCACGCCTATCATCTCAGTCCATCCTATCTCCCAGCTTTTTCCCATCTCAAAGGGCAGTTCGGAGGGGTGGCCGGGGGCGGAGGCAAAGCCTATGTTGAAACCGCCGCATGTGGCGGTCCATCGCGACTGCTTGTTGCTTCCGATGCGTATGGAGAGGTTTGACTCCATTCGGCTTGTGAGGCGCGTCAAGGTGGAGTCGGAGCGTGCGGAGGATAGGGTGCGCACGGTGGTGTTGCCTTGGGTGTCGGTAATAGTGACGAGGGTGGTGCCGTCGGGTCCCTCGGTGATGACGGTCTTGATGGTCTGTACTACGGTTGTGTCGGGGGTCTCGGCGGCATTGGCAGAGACAAGGCATATGATGGAGGCGGCTATGGCTAAAAGAAGTGGTTTCATTGTGGCGAGGATGTTTAGAAGTTGATAGTGGCACCTACTGCGAGGGTCTTATATTCAGGGCCGTAACCTTTTTTGAAGGGATTGAAGGGGGCCCAGGAAATGTATGCGCCGAGGGCGTCGGTCCATCCAATGGCGGCCGAGAGTTCCAGGGTTGCAATTTTTTGGTGGAGCCCTTTGTAGTTTATTTTTGTGCGTTCGGTGGCTCTGCTCGTGGGGTCGGTCATGCTCCAAGAGGTTGAGGCGGTGGTGTAGGTGTTGAGGTGGAGCTCGCCTGAGAGGGCGGCGGCAAACTTGCCGTGGAGGGGGATGGTGAGGGTGATAGGGATGGTGAGGTGGAAGGACTTGATGCGGCTCGAGAGGTCGTTGACGCCGTCGGGGCGGGGCATGATGCAGAGGGCGCCCTCTTGGCTATATAGGGCAAAGCCATGGCCCACGGTCTGGAATTTCCACCCAAATCCGGCCCCGATGGAAAGCGAGGGGAGGCCACGGCCGGCAATCCATTCCCCCATGATAAGGTTTTTGACGCCTATCTCCCAGCCGCCGGTCACGGGGCCGTGGCTGCCTATGGGAATAAGGCCGCCGGCATAGATGCCCCTGGCACCGTCGACGCGCGAATGGGGACGGGCGGGCGATTTTACTTTTTGTCGCGACTGGAATAGGCGCGTGATGTTCCATCCTTTGGGGCTGTTGATAAAGGGGTTGGATAGGCCGTCGCTGACAGTGAAGGTGTGGCGCGTCTCCACTCCGATGGCGTTTTTCTCTACAATGGTAACGGTGTTGCCGGCGGGGGAGTTGGTGATGGTCACTTCGTTGGCTTGGTTGAAGACGGCAATGGTGTCGGGGCTTTGAGACTGAGCTGAGGCCGAGATGGGTGAAGCGGCGGCCAAAGCGGTCAAGGAGGCTATAATGAATGAAGGGGTGTGCATGACTATATGGGATGTGATGGATCAGTTGCTTATGGTGGAAATGAGGCGCTTGATTTGACTGGGGGTAGCGCTCCCCTCGAGGTAGATCACCGTGGCGTCGTTGCCTCCGCTTATGAAGGTGTTGAGATAGAGGATGTAGCGGCGTCGCTTATTTCCCTTGAGCTCATAGATGCCGTTTTGGAGGCGACCGCCGTTCATTACTGTCTCTTTCCATAGGGAGCGCTTTCCATCGGAGCGCACTGCTTTCTCTATCTCGTCGGCGAGAGTGGCGTTGTCTTTGACCGATAGGGAGTGAAATAGATTGAGAGAGAATGGCTTAAGAGGGTCGCCGGTGATGATGGTTTCGGTGGCGGAGGGGTTGTCGGTATAGGGCCCGTCAAAGAGCTTTTCGAGGGCTGCCGGGACTTGTGACGTCGAGGTGAGGGCTGAGACCGCTAAGGCTATGAGGGTGATGAGTAGATGCCGTGTCATATATTATATAAGGTGTTACTTGTGCATTGATTCGCCGAGAGCGTTGAGCATCCGGGTGGCTTGGCTCGAGGCGTTGGCCTGCCCCATCTGGCTGAGTTGAGAGGTCATGATGGCCAGGGCATCGTCGGTGGAGTGGCTGATATTGCCTGAGGCATAGATGGTGGCATCGCTTGCGCTGGAGGGGGTCTGGTGGGTTATGGCCCATAGGCCAATTGTGGCAGCCACGGCCACGGCGGCGGCCGATGCGGCAATGGCTCTTAGGCGGCGCGAGGACGCCGGACGTCGGAGCCGAGGACGGAAGAGGGCCGTGAAGCCCATCACGGCACGAGCTTCGTTGACTTCGTCGGTGGACTCGGTGGAGGGGTCGGCAAGGATTTTGCGCAGAGCCTCTTCCTCTTCTTTGGTGGCGGTTGCATCAAAGAAGCGCTGGATTAGAAGGTGGGTCTTGTCGCTGTTCATCGGCGTGGAGATTGTGGGTTGTTGCTTGAAGTTTGACGGCTGCGGTATATGTCGCGGATGGTCTTGCGGGCGCGGGATAGTATGGCGCGGCAGTTTACCTCAGTGATGCCCATTTTCAGGGAAATCTCGTCATAGTCGTAGCCTTGCGAGTCATGGAGCAGCAATATCTCACGGGCGCGGCTGTCGAGGCGGCTCTCGATGAGGTCGGTCACCTCTTGGACCATTGCAGCGAGGGAGTCATCAGCGTCGCTGCCTAAGGTGAGGAGCTCGCCGGCGGCGTCGAGCGGCTCGGCGCGTCTCACAGCACGTCGGCGCAGAAGGTCGATGCAGGCGCTTCTTACGGCGGTGTGGCTCATGGCATCGACATTCCCGGGGGTGTCGCGCCGGCGCCAAAGCCTGAAGAAGGCTTCCTGGAGGGCGTCGTCGGCATCGTCGGAGCTGCCGAGGATGCGTGAGGCCCAGAGCTTGAGCTTGGGACGGAGCTCCTCGAAGCGTCGGGCCAGGCCGGCGGCGGGGCTGGATGGGGAGGTATATGACGAGGTCTGTTCCATTGGTCGTTCATCGGTAATACGCGCAGCCCGGCCTGTCTGTGACAAGTCGATGTGAAAAATTTGAAAAAAAATTTTTTGGGGGGAGAGTTGAGGGCGGTGGGCGTGTCAGTAATCGTAAAAAAATAAGTTGGGACAGATTGCGAAGTCGTCATCGAACAGATTTCCATCTTGAGTGATGGAGTTATGCGGGCATAACAACTGAACGAACGATGGAAAGATGCCGATGAGGACGAGCAGAATGTCCCAAGTTGTTTTTTGAAGATTACTTAGTCAACCCTCAGCTTCTCTGCGCCTCGGCTTGAACGGCGGATGTATATGCCTGCTTTTGCGGGAGTCTCGAAGCCAAGACAGCGGCCCATAAGGTCGTAATAAAGAGCTTCCTGTGGGTTGGCAGTCACGGAGCTTATCCCGGCGGCTTCTTTGACAAATGTGGCCACGGCGGTCACGTCGTCCTTGATTATGAGGGGTAGCATCATGCCATAGATGGTCTCGGTGAAGCGAGAGTCGGAGGGGAGATAGATGGCGGCCCCGGCCACAATGCTCGCCAGTGCATATCCTTTGTCGGGGTGGACGTAGAGATAGATGGTGTCGCCCTCGGCAATGGATGTCGGGATGGATAGCGGCGCTCCCTCGGGCCCGAAGCCGGCATATCGGTTGCAGCGGGCAAAGGCATCGATGGAGCCGTTGCCTCCCGAGACGATGTTGAAGGTGTGGCGCGGTGTGTCCTCTCCCGGGCTTGGCGCGGGGACGGGCTCCTCATCCTTGACAGCCTCTATCTTTATAGCGCGGAGGGCGATGGATTGATTGCCGTTGGAGCCAATGAAGCCGGTGACACAGACGGGGGTGGTGTAGCTGCCGCCGGGGGCAATGAAAGAGCGGTCGATGATGATTGAGCGGTTCTCAGAGTCGGTGAGCAGATTGTTGTAGAGAGTGCCTATGACTGCCACATAGCGGTTGAGATGGTTGAGCGAGAGGCGCTTGATAGCAATGGTGTCGGGCTCAGGGGGAGTGGCTCGATAGGCCACTCGAGGATATCCTGCCAAGCGCGCAGAGGGGGTGTCGTCGCTGCGGTCGGCGGTGGCATATATGGAGGTCATCACGTCGCCTCGGTTGATGCTCCCCATAAGCAGGTCGGGGTCGTTGACCAAGAGATATTCGCCGGCATCTCCGTCGGTAATGTCGGTGAGATAGGCCTGGAGGTCGTTGTGATAGGCCACTTGTAGGTGGGCTCGGAGGCTCACCGGGGTGTCAGCCCCATTGAGGAAGAAGTCGCCAATGGTGGTCACTTCGTCGAAGTAATATCGTCGGCGCGACTCGGCGGTCTGGCCATCGGGGCTTACGGCAACGGCCCTGACATCCATGCCCGACTGTAGCGAGAGGGTGAATCGGCCTTGGTAGCGGCGCGAGCGCGAGGTGGGTTTAGAACCATCGGTTGTGTAGTAGATTACAACACCATCGGTGGGGCATGAGAGTGTGATTCTCTCCCCCGGGCTAATCATCTGCTGGGAGGGAAGAATTGTCAGCTCGCCTATTGGCTCGGGATTGTCGGGGATATTGGGATTATCGGGTATATTAGGCTCGTCTGGGATATCAGGATTGTCAGGATTATCGGGGTTGTCCGGATTATCGGGGTTGTCCGGATTATCGGGAATGTCGGGATTGTTTGGAATGTCGGGATTATCCGGGATATTTGGGTCGTCGGGCTGGAGGGCGTTGTCGTAGGTCACCTCTATATAGAGGAAGCCTATTGAAGCCTCGGCTCCGCTAAGCCTGATGGTCACAGGGCCGGTGGCGCTCCCTTTCCAGATATAGTCGACGCCAACGCGTTGCAGCGGGGTCTTGTTGCCGTCGACAAATCCGGTGCCGAGGTCGTTGACGGTGGCTATGGATATTCTCTTGATTGCTATGCCGTTGAAGGGGGTGACGATAAAGCCCATCTTAGAATAGAGAAGTCCATAGTTTCTATCCTTGTCGTGGATGATTTTGGCACTTCGACTGCTCCCTCCATAGTCAAAGGCCAGGCGGAAGGCATTGGTTATGTCAAATTTCTGTTGGATGAAATAGCCGTCGTTGGTGTAGGCAAAGGGGTTGGCGTTGTAGTCAACGCCATAGGCCACTATGGCATATGTCTGCTCCTTGGCAAAGGCGAAGGCTGTGGATGTCAGTGTTAAGATGATGGCGGTGATGGCTTTGGCAATGGCATACATAATCAGACGGGTGGAGGGGAAGGTTAGAATTCGCTCGTGAAGTGAAACCTGATCTTTGGGAAATCTTGCTGGGCCATAGTGAGCACATAGCCGGAGTCGGCAAGAAATACGTCGCGACCGTCGCGGTCGGTGGCCATAAACTGGTGTTTGCGCTTCTTGAAGGCTTCGAGGGCGGCGGGGTCGTCGCTCTCAATCCAGCAAGCCTTATAGAGCGAGATGGGATCCCAGCGGCATTGGGCGCCATACTCGTGGAGCAGGCGGTATTGGATCACTTCAAATTGCAGTTGGCCTACAGTGCCAATAATCTTGCGGCCATTAAACTGATTGACAAAGAGCTGAGCCACACCTTCATCCATAAGTTGTTGGATTCCCTTCTCGAGCTGCTTGCTTTTCATGGGGTCGGTGTTTTCGATGTATTTAAACATCTCGGGGGAGAAGGATGGTAGGCCGCGATAGTGGAGGATTTCACCCTGAGTGATGGTGTCGCCAATCTTGAAGGAACTGCTTGAGTCGGGGATGCCCACTATGTCGCCGGGATAGGCTTCGTCGACGATGCTTTTTTTCTGGGCCATGAAGGCAGTTGGGGCGGCAAACTTAAGGTTTTTGCCGGAGCGGACATGGAGGTAAGGGGCGTTGCGCTCAAACTTGCCTGAGCATATCTTGACAAAGGCAATGCAAGAGCGATGGTTGGGATCCATGTTGGCGTGTATCTTGAAGATGAAGCCTGAGAATTTATTCTCGTCGGGCTCCACCTCTCGCTCCTCGGCCTTGGTAGAGCCGGGAGCCGGAGCTATCTTTACAAAGCAGTCGAGCAACTCTTTGACTCCAAAGGTGTTGAGGGCAGAGCCGAAGAAGACCGGGGCAAGGTGTCCGCTGCGGTAGGCCTCCACGTCAAATTCGGGATAGACTCCCTCGATGAGGTCGAGGTCTTCGCGGAGCTTGTTGGCATCGGCTTCTCCTACGGCCTGGTCGATGCGAGGGTCGGTGAGGGAGTCAATCTCCACGCGCTCGCTCACTCGCTGCTTGTCGGGGGTGAAGAGGTCAATCCCTTTTTCGTATATATTGTAGACGCCCTTAAATTTCTGGCCAATGTTGATGGGCCAAGAGAGGGGGCGGACTGCAATCTTAAGCTCAGCCTCCAGCTCGTCGAGGATGTCAAAGGGGTCGCGCCCCTCGCGGTCAAGCTTGTTGACAAAGATGATGACAGGGGTGTTGCGCATCCGACACACCTCCATGAGCCTCCTTGTCTGCTGCTCGACACCTTTGGCCACGTCGACCACGATGATCACGGAGTCGACGGCAGTGAGAGTGCGGTATGTGTCTTCGGCAAAGTCTTGGTGTCCCGGAGTGTCGAGGATGTTAATTTTATAGTCGCCATAGTCAAAGCCCATGACGGAGGTGGCCACGGAGATGCCGCGTTGCTTCTCAATCTCCATCCAGTCAGAGGTGGCGGTCTTCTTGATCTTGTTGCTCTTCACGGCACCGGCCACATGGATGGCTCCGCCAAAGAGGAGGAGCTTCTCGGTGAGGGTGGTCTTGCCGGCATCGGGGTGAGAGATGATGGCAAAGGTACGTCGGCGGGCTATTTCTTCGTTGAGTGTCAAGGCTGTGATAATTGTCGTGATTAGGGGTCTCCCTCAGAGTCTTATTTCATCTGTGCGATGATGCGTGGGAGGGTAGCGGCCAGGCTCTCCTCCCAGTGTGGGATTGTGAGAGAGTAGGTCTTCTTGATGAGCTGCTTGTCCAAGACGCCATAGGGGGGCCGGGAGGCGGCGGTGGCGTTCTCAGTGTTATAATCTTCGGTGGATACGGGCTTTACGGTGACATCCCTGATGGAGGCCATGCGGAGGATGGCTTTGGCGAAGTCATACCAAGAGGCCACCCCCTCGTCGGTGAAGTGGAAGATGCCGGGAATCCATTGTGGAGCGCGCAGGATGGCCAGGATGGCCTCGGCCAGGTCGGAGGCCGCGGTGGGGGTGCCAATCTGGTCGCTCACTATGGCGAGCTTCTTGCGCTTCTCGGCCAGGCTTAGGATGGTCTTCACGAAGTTGTGGCCATAAGGGGAGTAGAGCCAGGCCGTCCGTATTATTATGGCGTTGGGGCAGAGGCTGAGGAGCACCATCTCCCCTTTTCTCTTCGATGAGCCGTAGATGGAGGTGGGATTCACTTTGTCGCTCTCGCGGTAGGGGAGGTGGGAGGTGCCGTCAAAGACATAGTCGGTGGAGATGTGGATCACCTTGGCGCCTGTCTCGTAAGCGGCCTTGGCAATGTTGGTCACGGCATCGGTGTTGACCCTCAGACACAAGGCCGGCTCCTGCTCCGCGCGGTCAACGGCGGTGTAGGCTGCACAGTTAATGATATGTGTGTATTCGCCGGCGGCCAGATATCGGGCCACGGCCTCGGCATCGGTGAGGTCAAGGGTGTCGATGTCGGTGTAGTCGGTCACACCCGGCATTGACGACTCGAGGAGCGAGCTGAGCTCACGCCCTAACTGGCCGTCGGCCCCTGTGAGAAGTATTTTCATCTTGGACAGATACGGGTTGAGGTGCGTCGCCTTGCGAGCGGCGCGGCTGCAAAGGTAGGCAAAAAAACGGAAAGAGAGGCCAACGAGGCCGGGGAAAAAGCGCGGGCTCCTCTCGCAGCGAAAAATTGAGAATTATGCCGCGAAATTTTTGCACTTGGAGGATTTTTCATAATTTTGCGGCGCATTTGGCATCATTATGGCCGCTTGCATCACAGACAAGCATCAACAAAAACAAAAATATCACAATCAAGACAACGAAATGATCATCGTACAAGTTAAAGAAGGCGAGAACATCGAGCGCGCCCTGAAGAAGTTCAAACGTAAATTTGAGAAGACCGGCATCGTCAAAGAGCTCCGCAGCCGCCAAGCCTTCCAGAAGCCTTCGGTTGTCAACCGCAAGAAGATGATGAAGGCTGTATACGTCCAGCAGCTCCGCTCGGTTGAGGAATAATCCTCTCCTAAGAGCCGACTTTCAGAGTACACTGACGTCAATATCCCCACATCCCTGCCCGACCTTTACGGCCCGGCAGGGCTTTTGACTTTGAAAACCCTCCATCATTCCACGTTTTGGAGTTTTTCGGAAAAGATTTGCCCCTATGGCTCATCATCGCCTTGGGGGCAAACTTTTTTTGAGCCCGTGAGTTATATTTGCAAGCCCAAAATTCATCCATCGTATTTTCAGAAAGTGAAACTGCTTGCATACCTACCTTGCTCATTGCTGGCCCTGATGATGACTCTTGCTGCCGTCCCATGCGTTGAGGCTCAAGTGCCCCTGACAGTGTCGCTTGATTCTTGTCGGTCAATGGCCTTGACACAAAACAAGAAGCTACGCATTGCCGCCGAGCAGACCCGCGCCGCCGGCTATACGCGTCGGGAGGCTTTCGCGGCCTTTCTCCCCTCCATCGACTTTGCCGGCGGATATGCTTACAATCAGAAGAAGATCTCAATCTTCGACTCCGACCAGCTGCTGCCCACCAAGAGCTTCGACTTGGCAACACAGTCTTATCAGTTTAATCTGGTGAAAAACCCCCTTACCGGCGAGCCGGTTCTCGGTCCGGGCAACCAGCCAATCCCCTCTGAGGTGGCTCTCATTCCCAAGGAGGCCATGACCTATGATATACACAATGTGTTTTTCGGGGCTGTGACCCTCACTCAACCCATCTATATGGGAGGCAAGATTTTGGCGCTTAACAAGATGGCGAATTACGCCGAGGAGGCACAGAAGGCTCTCCAGGAAAACACGGCCGACGACATAACGTGTACCGTCGATGCCGCTTACTGGCAGGTGGTTTCGCTCCGCGCCAAGCAGCGCTTGGCTGTGAGCTACGTTGCCTTGCTCGACTCCCTTCGCCACGACGTTGCTCTCCTGCTCGCCCAGGGGATGGCCACTCGCTCTGACCTCCTATCGGTGGAGGTGAAGCTCAATGAGGCCAACGTTGATCTCACCAAGGTTGACAATGGAGTGACCCTATCGCGCATGGCTCTGGCACAGCTTTGTGGCCTCCCCGTTGACACCCCCATCTCTCCCGCCGACGATGAGCCCTCACTGTCGGCCGCCGATGCCTCTCCCGTCGCCATCGACTATGATATGGCCGACGTCTACTCCCGCCGCAATGACCTCAGGGCACTTTCGTTTGCTGTAAAGGCCGGCGACCAGCAGAGCCGAGTGGCCCTCTCGTCGATGCTCCCCAATGTGGCCTTGATTGGCTCATATGAATTCTCCAACCCCAACATGTTCAACGGCTTTAGGAAGCGCTTCTCCGGCGCTTTCTCGGTCGGAGCCATGGTGACCATCCCCATATGGCACTGGGGCGGCAACTACAACAAATACCGCGCCGCCAAGAGCGAGGCCCTCGTCCGTCAGCTCCAGCTCGACGATGCCCGCGAGATGGTTGCTCTCCAGGTGAGGCAGTGTGCCTTCCGCTCGCGCGAAGCCCTCAAGACACGCGCCATGACTGAGAGCAACATGACCAAAGCCGACGAAAACCTGCGTCAGGCCCGCTTGGCGTTTCGCGAAGGAGTGATGACCACCGACGATGTCATGGCCGCCCAGACTGCCTGGCTCAAGGCAGGCAGCGAAAACATTGATGCAGCCATCGACGTGATGCTCTGCGACACCTATCTCAAAAAAGCTCTCGGCTTCCGCCCATAATCCACCTGTAACTAACGACTAAAACCTCATACCGCATATCCATGTCACCCGACACCCAATCATCACCAGCCCAGAAAAAAGAGAGCCGCGCCATTGCCGTGGCACTGGTGTTTGTCATCATAGCTGTGGCCGTCTTGGCCATCATTGGTTTTTGCCTCATGCGCGAGCCGGCCGAGATTCTTGAAGGGCAGGCCGATGCCACCTCTGTCCGTGTCTCCGGCAAGTTGCCCGGCCGCGTTGCCCATATTTATGTCCGTGAGGGCGACATCGTAAGCAAAGGCGACACTTTGGTTCACATCCACTCCTCCTTGGCCGACGCCAAGCTCATGCAAGCCAAAGCGATGGAGGATGCCGCAGCCGCCCAAAACCGCAAGATCGACGCCGGCACCCGCTCTCAGATTATCACCTCGGCCCAGGAGCTCTTGGCCCAGGCTACTGCTGCCCGCACCCTCGCCGAGAAGACCTATCGCCGCATGGAGGCTCTATATAAGGAACAGGTGGTGAGCGAGCAACGACGCGATGAGGCTAAGGCCGCCTATGAGGCCACCCTCGCTGGCGAGAAGGCCGCCGCTGCTCAGCTCTCGATGGCCCGCGACGGTGCCCAGCGTGAAGACAAGTTGAGCGCCGCAGCCATGGTCACCGTTGCTCAAGGAGGTGTCGACGAAGTCAATGCCCTACTTGAAGACCAGTATCTTACTGCTCCATGCGACGGCCAGATTGACCAAATCTACCCCCAGGAAGGGGAGCTCATCAGCCTCGGTGCCCCGGCTATGTCTATCCTTAAAGTGGCTGACAAGTGGATCGCCTTCAATGTGCGTGAAGACCGCCTCGCCTCCATGAAGCAGGGCGACAAGATCACCATCGCCCTTCCGGCCCTCGGCATGAAGGAGATACAGGCCGAGATTTACTATATCCGCGACATGGGCAACTATGCCACATGGCGCGCTACAAAGGCCACCGGCGACTGGGACAGCCGCACCTTTGAGGTGAAGGCCCGTCCCCTCGACTCCATTCCGGACCTCAGGCCGGGGATGACGGCCATATACAGGCCATGAAATATATCCTCACCTCCATCCGTTATGGCCTGAGTCAGATAGCAGGACGGCGCATCTACTTGACCCTCATGCTTATCGTCCCCCTTCTCGGTGCCCTTTTCTTCATCAACTTGATGGATAGCGGCCTCCCTTTGAAGGTGCCCACAGCCATCGTTGACCACGACCGATCGGCCCTCTCGCGCCAGATTACGCGCAATCTGCGTGCCGGCGAGCTTATCGACCTCGTCTCTCAGCCCGAGAGTTACGCCAAAGCCCTTGAGGAGGTACGCGCGGGCAAGACCTTCGGCTTCTTCCTCATTCCCGACGATTTCCAGCAAAATGCCCTCTCCGGGCGCCCCGCAAGCGTGGTTTACTATACCAATCTTACTTATTTCGTACCCGGCACTCTTGCCCTCAAAGGCTTTAAGACACAGGCCGTGACCACCACGGCCGGCCTCGCCGTGACAACTCTCACCGCCGCCGGCCTCCCCTCATCCATGGCCGGCGAGCTCATCAACCCCGTCAACATCGACATTCGTGCCCCGGGCAACCCTTGGCTCAACTACAACTATTACCTTTCCAACTCGTTTGTCCCGGCTCTATTAGCTCTACTCATTACTCTGGTCACGTCCTGGTCTATCCTCGTCGACATCAAGGACGGCCAGTCGGTTGAGTGGCTCCGACGCTCGGGTGGTTCCATGATTGTGGCGCTGATGGGCAAGCTTATCCCGCAGTTTGCCATTTGGAGCATCGTCGGCATGGCCATCCTTGGCCTTCTATATGGCTTTGCAGCCTTCCCCATGAACTGTCCTGTGTGGCACATGATCTTGGCTATGGAACTTCTCATCATGGCCTCGCAATGGTATGCCGTCATATGGTCTTGCGCTATCCCCAACCTCAGGCTCGCCGTCTCAATGTGCTCGCTCACCGGCATTCTGGCCTTCTCTATTGCCGCCTTCTCTTTTCCTGTCGATCAGATGTATGGCGCCGTGGGCATCTTCTCTTATATCCTCCCCATCCGCTATTACTTCCTGATCTATATCGACCAGGCCCTCAACGGCATTCCGCTCTATTACTCCAGGCATTTCATCGCCGCCCTCTTTGCCTTCCCTCTCATTGGTCTCTTGGGCTTGCGGCGCCTTCGCTCCCGATGCCTCAACCCCATTTATGTCCCCTGAGTTCCTATGACCCATGCAAAATCATCACGCTCCTCCGGCTCGGCCCATCTTTCCTGGTGGGCTTGGCTCAGGCGCGTCTTTGCCCGCGAGATGAAGCTCGTGGCCTCCGACTTGGGCGTCCTTATTTTCTTTCTCGGCCTGCCGCTGCTCTATCCGCTCGTCTACACTGTTATATATAATCCAGAGACCGTCAAGGATATGCCCGTGGCTATCGTCGACCAGTCGGCCACCCAAGCCTCGCGCCATCTCACTCGCATGGCCGATGCCACCGATGCCATCCATGTTGCCCATTATGCTCCCACCCTCTCCGAAGCCCGTCGGTTGATGGACTCTCACGAAGTCTATGGCATACTCCTTATTCCCTCCGACTATGCCAAGAAGATAGGGCAAGGGGAGCAGGCCACCGCCATCTTCTATTCCGAGATGAGCCTCCTGCTCCGCTATCGCGCCTTCATGTCGGCCCTCACCGAGGTGCAGCTCGCCCTTGGCGCCGAGATACGCGCCAAGGCCATGGAGCCGTTAGCCGCTGCCGAGGGGATGATCTCCATCCCTCAGGTGGGCAATGAGGGCTTTTTCATGGGCGACCCCACTCAAGGGTTCGCCTCCTTCATCATCCCGGGTATAGTAATCCTAATCCTTCAGCAGAGCATGCTCCTCGGCGTCACAATGCTCGCCGCCGGCAGCTCGGAGCGACGCCGCCGCAATGGCCTCTTCGACCCCTTGGCCATCCCCGCTCCCCCCTCGGCCTCCATCATGGGCAAGATGCTCTGCTACGTGGCCATCTATATCCCGCTCACTCTCTATGTCATCCACATAGTGCCCTCAATCTTCTCTCTCCCCCATGTCGGCTCATGCTGGCGAGAGCTTGTCTATCTATTCCCCATGCTCGTTGCCTCGGCTTTCATGGGCATCGCCCTGAGCGTCTTTGTCACTGAGCGCGAGAGCTCGCTGCTGGTCATCGTCTTCACCTCGGTGTTTCTCCTCTTCCTCTCCGGCCTCACCTGGCCCAGATATGCCATGAGTAATTTCTGGGTTCTCGTGGGCGACTGCATCCCCGCCATCCGCGGCATGGAGGGCTTCATCCGCATCAACTCCAATGGGGCATCTCTCATGGATGAGTCTCATTCCTATCTTATGACGTGGGTGTTAGCCGCCATTTACATGGCCCTGGCCTATATCCTTACCCGCTATCGTTCCTCCTCGCGACGTCTCGTCACGGGCTCCCTGCAATAATTCTCGCCCTTTATTGATGAAATCTTGCCCCATTGCGTTATCTTTGCATTCCCAACACCCCTCCTAATTTTTGATTATGGCAAAGATGGAATGGAACAGGCTTATCAGCGACCTCCGCTTCGGCCTCGAAGAATATAGCGACCCCGAGCATGGACGCCGCGCCCGAAGCGACTTCCAGCGCGACTTTGACCGACTCGTCTTCTCGTCACCTTTCCGCAGGCTCCAGAACAAGACTCAGGTCTTCCCCCTGCCGGGAAGCATCTTTGTCCATAACCGTTTGACCCACAGCGTTGAGGTCTCAACCGTTGGCCGCTCTCTCGCCACTGAGGTGCTGCTCCGCATTATGCCCCGATACACCGGCGAGCCTTGGGCTCACCGCCTCGAGTCGATTGGCGAGATTGTGGCTGCGGCTTGTCTGGCCCACGACCTGGGTAATCCTCCCTTTGGCCACTCCGGCGAGAAGGCCATCTCCACTTTCTTCTCCGAGGGCGCCGGTGCCGACCTCAAGGCTGAACTATCTGAGCGCCAGTGGACCGACCTCACATCATTTGACGGTAACGCCAACGCCTTTCGCCTCTTGACCCACCCCTTCAAGGGCCGTCGTCCGGGCGGGTTTGCCATGACCTATTCCACCCTGGCTTCCATCGTGAAATATCCTTATGAGTCGACTCTCGCCCCGGTGGGAAAAAATAAGTTTGGCTTCTTCGACTCCGAGGCTCCCTCGTTTGAGCGTGTGGCCTCTGAGCTCCGTATGCTCCGCCTCCCGGCCCCGGAAGGCAAGCTGAGATTTGCCCGCCACCCCTTGGTTTATCTCGTTGAGGCTGCCGACGACATCTGTTATGAGGTGATGGACATCGAGGATGCCCACAAGCTCGGAATCATACCCACCGACACCGTTATCGATCATTTCCTCGGTTTCTTTACCTCTGAACGCCAAGCCCACATGCGAGGACGCATGGCCACCGTTGACGACCCCAACGAGAAGATCTCTTATCTCCGCTCGTGTGTCATCGGTCGCCTCGTCTCGGTATGCGCCGATGCCTTCGATGCCAACGAAGATGCCATCCTTGAAGGGCGCCTCGACGGCTGCCTGCTCGACCATATACCCCCACTGGAGCGCGAGGGATATGCGCGATGCAACGACCTCTCCTGGGCCAAGATCTACCGGTCGGCCGACGTGGTGGACATTGAACTCGCCGGCAATCGCATCATCACCGAGCTCATGGAGCGTCTGGTCGACGCCGTCCGACGCCCGGCCCTCAACTACTCCCGCCTCCTCCTCTCTCAAGTGCCACAGCAATACGACGTGGACGCCCCTTCGCTCTACGGCAAGCTCCAAGCCGTCGTCGACCATGTCAGCGGCATGACCGACGTATATGCCCTTGACCTCTTCCGCAAACTCAACGGCACTTCTCTCAAAATCAACTACTGAGCCCCTAAGTTCCTAACAACCCCGTGACACCTCCTTGACAATCAAGTTACATCTTTGGCATGTAATTTCTTTGTCGTTATCTTCGCACTTGAAATCGTCGTTTTCACGAGCGTAATTTTTGCGTTTTGTCCTATCACTTCTCTTTATGACCTTATTAAAGAATCTACTCAATAAACTTGACTCCGTTTCTTCCTCAGCCGACAGGCCCCCTGTACTTACTTGCAAGACCCTTGCCGACAAGGATGCCCTGGCGCAGTGGATTGTGGCCAATTTCCTGAAAAATGGCTCCGCTACTCTTAGCTCTGTCCTTGAGCGTCAAGCCGATGTCAGATTCTGTAGCCTCATTTGTCGTCATCTTGCCCAGGCCGTATTTTCTTCCCTCGGCCCCGACCTATTCGACCGCATTAAGAATGAGGCCGAGGCCATGGGATATCGTCTCGCAGTCCAGCGCTCCGGCCGACTGGCCGACACTCGCTCCAACGCCTCTATGGTCACCCCCGCCAAGTATAAAGGATATGGTGCTACGCTCAACAACCCCACTCAGCGCGGTCACCTCTTCCAGGTCAACATGCTTTCGTTTGTCGACGATAAGCCCATTATAGGTGTCCTTGAAGCCCCCCAGCGCGACACTCTCTATGTCGTCAAAGGCGCTCGCGAGGTGGGTGCACGAGGCCCATGGCGTCTCTTTGAGCTCGACCGTGCTCTATCCGACGACATGACCGCCCTCATGATCAAGCCCGAGCGCGAGGATGTCCGCGTCGAGTTTGCATGCTTCGACTCTCTCGACGACATCAACTATAAAATTATCTACCGCATCAACACCGCACGATGACCCACATTGCCCTTGCCGACGGGCCGGCCCACGAGTCGCTACTTCCCCTCACTTTCACCCGCCCCGTTGCCGACATTCGCATGGGCATCCTCTCCATGGCCGAGCGCCGATGTCGCCTCATGCCGGCCATCTACTCTTTCGCCACTCTCCCTTACCTGGCCGAGAAATATCCCGCCGACCCCAAGGCCACCGAGATTGCTGACGCAGCCATCATTGTCGGCTCCGACGACGGCTCCGGCGCCCCCATAGTCATTCGTCGGCCCCACGACATCTTCACCCACTGCGGCACCGCCATCGAGATCGACTTTCCCCTTGTCACCCAGGGCCGCTGCTCCGCCCCACTGTCCCCCACCAACACTCTCATAGGCCCATCCGGCCGCCTCTTCATCGAAGAAGGCGCCACGGTTGAGGCCGCCACTCTCAATACGTCCGGCGGCCCTATATATATAGGTGCCCACGTCTCCGTTGGCGAAGGCTCATGTCTCCGTGGCCCCATAGCAATTGGCCATCATTCCATCGTCAATATGGGCACCCGCATATATGGCCCGACGGCCATCGGCCCACACTGCCGCATCGGCGGCGAGCTCAACAATGTCGTTATTCAAGGCTACTCTAATAAGGCCCACGACGGCTTCCTCGGCAACGCTGTCATTGGCGAGTGGTGTAACATAGGCGCCGGATGCAATGCCTCCAATCTCAAAAACGACTATACCGTCGTCAAGCAATGGAGCTACCCGGAGCGCCGATTCCTGTCTACCGGCCTCCTCCACTGCGGCCTCGTCATGGGCGACCATTCTAAAGCCGGCATCAACACCATGCTCAACACCGCCACCGTCACCGGCGTAGGAGTCAACATCCACGGCACCGGCTTTCCCCGAAATTTCGTCGCCTCTTTCTCTGAAGGCTCAGCCTCCGGATTTGACACTATGCCCTTCAAGAAGTTTATCGACATAGCTCGGCGCGTAATGGCCCGACGCCAGGTGGAGCTCACCGAGACCGACGAGCATCTCCTCTCCGAGGTCTACCGACTCACCGAGACCTACCGCTAATCTATTGCCGCCGCTAATCTACTGATCCCCCCGCTGGCTCTCATGCCCTGCGGGGGCGTTTTTTTATCCCTCACCTAAATCCTAATGTTAACAAAAGTTAAATATTAAACATTTGTCATCCCGATTAATGTTTTGTCTATTAGTGGTTTGATGGCGAAATGACGGTTTCTTGAAGCAAAAATCTTTTGCGAGAAACTTGCACGGTT
>JAMPIE010000014.1 GCA_023663135.1 Alloprevotella sp. | reverse complement strand
ATATTTTTTACAGCATATTTTCCAAAGTCAAATTTTTAACGAACTATTGTTATTATACATGACTGAAAAAGAGCAAACCATGCAATAGCCCTTTTATACTCATTGTTGATTGTTGAAATATTATATCTTACAACGTCCAGCCAATGATTTTCATCATCCGTATAATATATATCCTTAAAGTTATCTGCGATAAATGATGGATATTCAATATCTTTCCGTTCCTCTATTATTTGGTCGACTTCTAAATCGCTTAGTATTACTGACTTATTCTCAATAATCGCTTTGCCGATTATTGAGTTGAATATTAGAATATCATTATATGTTACACTCTTCCCTTTGTCCTTAAGTTTATATGCAACACTGCCTGTCCCCCCAAATGCATCTAAAACAGTCCGGAATGGGATATGTGAAATTTCATGCCAAATCCAATCTACAAATTTAGCCTTACCACCTTGATATCTTGTGGAAGGAAATTTGTTTTTGACCTGTATATCTGAATCAGAAAACAAAGAGAGTTGCTGCATTTTATTGTATATTTCTGAATTTTTTATAACTTGACAAATTGTTATAATATGGTTCAGCAAGTTCTGCCTTCTTTGCCATATCAGGTGTCAAATAGTTTGTCCAATAATCATCAAACACTTCTTCACCAAGGTCAGCAAAACAACCCTTGCCATTAATCAGATCCTTAATCAAGGATACCGACCCTATATTTTTGGTATTGCCACTACCCGGTCTATCCATGGCTATTTTCCATTTCTCTTGAACAAAAAAGGTTATATCCTTTACAACTGACGTGATCTCATCAAGATCGTCCAAACCATAAGACTTGCGCTCATCAACGACATCACCATTTTCGCTATAAATAATACCCAGGACAATATGTGCCTTATAAAAAGAATAAGGATAAGTCACATTCTTTGTACTTTTACGATTACGGAAATATCCCGTGTACGCGCCAAGAGTCATGCCATTAATCTTTGTGATTGACTTGCGATAACTACTTTTAAGATCAAGAGCAAATAAATTGCCTTCACTGTCAATGAACGTCAGGTCGGGATAAAAATTCTGTTCCTTCGTAAGTTCCAATTTTAGTCCGTTATCTTGAGCAAACTTGCATAAGAGGGGAAAATATACAATTCTATAACTTTAGAGACGACCTTTGTATCAGGAGATATTGTGTATATGTTTCGACATATATCTATAAACCCTTTTTCAACCCACTGACCATCTTTAGTACAAACATATGGTGTAAAAGAATTTACAGCTATTCGCAATTTCGAGATGAATTCATTTTTTGTCATGATGCAAAGTTAGACATTATATACGAGCTAAACAAATACCGGAGCAATTTTCATTCATAGTATCGGAATTTACATATAAGCATATCAATGGGTTACTTGAAGTACATATCAAAAAAAGAGACTCTCGGGAATGAGAGCCTCCAGGGGGTGCCCGGAACCGGGATCGAACCGGTAAGGATTTCTCCAACGGTGTTTGAGACCGTCGCGTCTGCCAATTCCGCCATCCGGGCATCAATTGCAGCGCAAAGGTAAGGATTTCTGCTCTATTGTCCAAAAAAAATTTTCGGATGTGGGAGTGAGCAAGTGGCGCTAAGCGAGGAAGCGGTCGGCGAGGCTGTGGGATATGTTTTGGGCGGCAACGTCGGTGTCGCCAAAGAGGTCGGCTACGGTGAGCCATATAAGCAGAAGTACTATCAGTACCAGCACACCAATGAGAAGCCACGCTGTGGTCTTTTTGCGGGGTTTGTCTCTATTTTCCATAACGGCAAAGGGGCTATTGTTTTCAGTATTTATGTTTTTACCTAAAAAACAACAGCCCCCGGCGTTTTGTTTGGAGCAATCAATAGTGGTGGAAACCCTGAGCGCGGAGGGCAATCTCGTTGCCATCGCGGCTCACGAGGGCGGCGCCAAGCTCAGGCTTGGTGATATGACCAATGACATGGATGCCATCAAGATGAGCCACCTTGTCGTGGAGATGGAGGGGAACGGTGAATAGCAGCTCATAGTCTTCGCCGCCGTTGAGGGCAGCGGTGACGAGGTTCATGTTGAGCTCCTCGGCCATGACGGCGGTCTGGTAGTCGATGGGGATGCGATCTTCATAGACGCGACAACCAACGTCGGAGGCCTTGCAGAGGTGTAGCAGCTCGGAAGAGAGCCCGTCAGAGATGTCGATCATAGCAGTGGGCTTGATGCCCTCTTTGTGAAGGAGCTCTACAACGTCGAGCCTTGCCTCGGGCTTAAGCTGGCGCTCGACGAGATATTCCTTCCCCTCAAAGCGAGGGACAAACTCTTTCTGGCCGACAGAGGCAACCTTTTCGCGTTCAAGGAGCTGAAGACCCATGTAGGCGGCGCCGAGGTCGCCCGAGACACAGATGAGGTCGGTGTCATGGGCACCATCTCGGCCTGTAGCTTCCCCTTCGGGGCAGTCACCCATAGCGGTGACGGCAATCACGAGTCCCGCCTTGGAGGCCGTAGTGTCGCCCCCAACGAGGTCTACACCATATGCCTGACAGGCAAGCCTCATCCCGGCATAGAGCTCCTCCATGTGTTCAACGGTGAAGCGGCTTGAGATACCTAACCCAACAGTAACCTGGCGGGGAATGCCATTCATGGCGCAAATGTCGGAGAGGTTGACTATGATTGACTTATAGCCCAGGTGCTTGAGGGGGACATACGTAAGATCGAAATGGACCCCCTCAAGGAGCAGGTCGGTGGAGACGAGGGTGTCGCTTCCGGCAGGATAGCGGATGACGGCGGCATCGTCGCCCACGGCCTTGATGGTCGAGGGCTGCTGCAGGGGCATCTCTTTGGTGAGCCGGTCAATGAGGCCAAACTCGCCTATCTCCGAAATTTCCATAGCTTAGATGGTGGCCACAAGCCCCTTAATAATCTGAAGCATATTAGGCTGAGCCTTGGCTGCTGCCTGTTGTACCTCTTCGTGGGTTGGCACCTGTCGGATATCCTTTCCGCCGAGGTCGGTGATGACAGAGATGCCATAGACGCGCATGCCGGCATGATTGGCCACGATAACCTCCGGGACAGTTGACATGCCTACGGCATCGCCTCCTATTACGCGGAAGTATTCATATTCGGCTGGGGTCTCAAAGGTGGGCCCGGGAGTGCCAACATACACGCCGTGCATCAAGCGAATGCCCAAGTTGGAAGCCACTACGTCAGCCTCTGCAATCAAGCCGGGGTCGTAAGCCTCGGTCATGGCGGGGAAGCGGGGTCCGAGTTCGGAGTAGTTTCTGCCTCTCAGGGGATTTTCGGGGAAAAGATTGATGTGGTCGGTGATGGTCATGATGTCGCCCACGGCAAACTCCTTGTTCATGCCTCCGGCAGCATTGGAGACGAAGAGGGTTGAAACGCCAAGAGCCTGAAACACTCTGACAGGGAAGGTCACCTGTTTCATGTCATATCCCTCGTAATAATGGAAACGGCCCTGCATGGCAATGACGCGGCGACCCGAGAGTGAGCCGAAGATAAGGTTCCCTGAATGGCCCTCGACAGTAGAGACGGGCATGTTGGGGACTTCGCTGTATGGGATAAACTGCTTATCCTCAATATGGTCGACGAGCTCACCAAGGCCGGTGCCGAGGATGATGGCTATCTTGGGCATCTCCCCTGTGACTCTCTCGCGGAGATATGCGGCGGTATGGTTGATTTGCTGTAGCATATGATGGTTATGAAGGATTATATGTGTGGCAGCCGGCCTGAGGACGATGGCCGCCTGTGGGATAAACGATTGCCGGGGGTCAATGGTTGGCCCGGATGGCCTGGCGGATGAGCGACGGGATAGAGTCGTCGCTCTGCTGGAGCTCTTCCACTTCGATGGGGATGAAGAAGGTCTTGTCGCGCAGCTCGTGTGGGAAATAGGGGCATGCGGCGAGGCGCACTGCGTCTTTTTCCGTGGTGAGGATAATGGCGCGCGGACTGCCGGCTATGGTCTTAAACTTGCGCCGCAAGGCCTCCATGTCGGAAGCAGTGAAGCGGTGATGATCATCAAAACGGAGCACCTTGACCTTGGTGCCGCGCTTGCGAATATACCTGAGGAAGGGTCGCGGATTAGCCACGCCGGTGAGCGACACCACCATGTCACCCGGCCCGTAAGAGCTTAGGCGAGGCAGTTCTCTGGGGGCCGAGTCGGGGAAGACCGGCCGAAGCTGTCGGTAGGCATATCGCGAAAAGATGAGCTTCTGATAGGGGAAGAGGTTGAGATGCTCGCGGAGCACTCTGAAGTCGATGGGCTGGGCCGTGTCCGGGCATTTGGTCACCACAACAGCTTCGGCTCTATTGAGAGCACTCATAGGCTCGCGCAGGCGGCCATAGGGGAGGTAGGTATCGGCATAAGGGGGACGGCTATACTCGGTAAGAACAATGGACAATGTGGGCTTCACGTAGCGATGCTGGAAGGCATCGTCGAGCACTATCATATTTAGCTCTGGGTGATGGCGACGCATCTGTTCGATACCCTTGACGCGGTCTTCACACACAGCCACCACTACGTCGGGGGCAAAGCGGCGATAGATCTGATAGGGCTCGTCGCCAATGTCGTCAGGATGTGAGTCGGGTGTGGCTAAGAGGAATCCATGGGTGCGTCGGCGGTATCCACGGCTGAGCACTCCTATCTTATATTCATCTTTCAGGGCACCGACAATATACTCGGAGTGGGGTGTCTTGCCGGTGCCGCCAACGGCAATGTTGCCCACTACAATCACCGGGATGTCAAACTCCCGCTGGGAGAGAACACCCATGTCAAACATCTTGTTGCGCACAGCCACTCCAAGTCCATACATGCGTGATATGGGCCAGAGCACCAGGACTTTGAATATTTGACGGAGGGTCATTGCTACTGCGAGGTGGTCAAGGGGGAGGTTACTTTAAGATGATATGATCGGCGCGGGCCTGAAGGGGATCCATGTCGCGGAAGGCTGAGAGTGCACGATAGTAAGGGGCTGCCTCTCCAAGCTCGGCATCAACGGCCGCTGCCCGTATGTTGCCCGCCTGGCTCATAATCTCTTCCAAGAGGGTAAACTTCACCTTGGGGAACTCACGGACATAATAGTTGTCGGAGGCATCAATATGCTCTGCCATGGCTGATATGCAGTCTTGGAGAGAGCCCATGCGGTCAACTAATCCCAGCTCCATGGCGGTGGAGCCGGCCCATACGCGCCCCTCGGCTATGGCCTTGATGGAGTCTTGCGACATGTGCCGGCCTTGGGCGCAGCGGCTCGTAAAGAGGTCATATCCGCGCTCCACATAGCCCTGCATGGCTCCCTTCTGTGCCTCTGTCATGGGCTTGAAGAGGCTTATAGATGGCTGGTTGGTGGCCACACTGGCGGTGTTAATGCCGAGCTTATCGTTGAGAAGTTTCTGGGCGGTGGGTATCATGCCAAAGATGCCAATAGAGCCTGTGAGGGTCACCGGCTCAGCAAAGATGCGATCGGCGCCGCAAGAGATGTAATAGCCACCCGAGGCTGCCATGTCGCCCATCGAGACAAAGAAGGGCTTGCCGGTACGAGCCTTAAACTGTTCCAACGCCTCCCATATCTGCTCGGATGCATAGGCGCTGCCGCCGCCTGAATTGACACGGAGGACAAGGCCTTCAACCTTGTCATTGTCAATAAGGTCGAAAATCTGGGGGACGATGCGCTCAGAGGCAATGCCACCCTGACCATTCTCGGTGATGTCGCCCGTGGCATAGAGCACAGCTATCATCTTCTTTCCCTTACCCTTTTTGGGTTGGTCAAGCTTGCGGGCAGTGTAATAGTCGGTCACCGAAATCTCGCGGAGGTCGTCGTCGGAATCCAGCCCTGAGAGGCGGCGGAGGCTCTCGTCAATCTCGTGGCGATAGCGCAGGCCATCGACCATCCCCTCTTGAAGATACCACTCGGCAGGCTTGGTCATAGCAAAGCTATTGGCCCAGGCGTTTACCACCGTGTCGGAGGCCAACTTGCGCCCAACGGCAATGGTCTCGCGCATGCTCTTCCAGATAGCGCCAAGATAAGCCTCTTGCTGAATGCGATTGGCTTCGCTTATGTCGCTAAGTAAGAACGGCTCTACGGCGCTCTTATATGTACCCACCTTCACCACCTGGACATCTACGCCCACCTTCTCAAGGAAGTCTTTGAAATAGATGGTGGTTGACTCCAAGCCGTGGAGGTCAATCATACCTATGGGATTGACCATCAGCGAGTCGGCCACAGATGAGATGAAATAGTCGCCTTGGGTGTATGAGTCGCCATAGGCCATCACCCACTTACCTGAGGTCTTGAAGTTGCTGATGGCGTCGATGATGGCCTGAGCCTGAGCCAGCCCAACCGAAGGGCCGCCGGCCTTGATCAGGAGCCCACGGATATTTTTGTCTTCGGCCGCTTTCTCGATAGAGGCCACAATCTGATTAAGAGGGAGCGCCGATATAGCGACTCCGCCGGTGAGCTCTGCCATGATGTCGACGGGAGCTTCGCGGTCGGTAACCTGAGCATTGAGGTCAAGAACCAGCACACTGCGGTCTTTCACCACCACACCCTCCGACGAGCTCGAGGCTCCCGCAATAGCCATGGCAATAAACGCAATGCCAAAGAGAAAAGCCACGATCAGG
Organism: Alloprevotella sp.; assembly: GCA_023663135.1. GTDB lineage: Bacteria > Bacteroidota > Bacteroidia > Bacteroidales > Muribaculaceae > Paramuribaculum. The sequence continues at coordinate 59,572 of JAMPIE010000014.1, read as the reverse complement.
GTGACCCACAAAGCGACAAGCGAGCCGGCGAAGCTAATCAAAAATTGTTTCATAAATGTCTAATGATGAATAATTTGAACAATAGGCATAGGACCTATGGCCATAGGATAAGAGCCGCTGCTTGGACCAGCGGCGCCCTCTTCTCCGCAAAGATAGTGAATAATTATTAATTATTGAGGAATTTTATATACTTTTGCACATCGTGAAACAGAATGACACCCTCTCGGGGCCGCAGCGGGCTGCGGCCACCGGCAAATACATAGGAGCTCACGTGGCTGCCTCGCCCGGCGTGAGCAACACCCCCCTGGCCGCTCTGGAGATTGGAGCCGGAGCTTTTGCCCTCTTCACTCGCAACCCCTCCCGGTGGGCCTCCAAGGCCATCTCCGACAAGGAAGCGCAAGCCTTTCGTGACCGCTGCGCCGAGGCCGGATACACCCCCGATGCTATCTTACCCCACGACAGTTTCCTCATCAACCTCGGCGCACCCGACCCCGAGAAGCTCGCCAAAAGCCGCGAGGCTTTTGCCGACGAGTTGGCGCGTTGCGAGCAGTTGGGGCTCACTATGCTCAACTTCCACCCCGGCTCCCACCTCAATATCCTCGAGCCCAATGCCTGCCTCGACCTCATCGCCGAGAGCATCAACATCGCCTTGGAGGGCTCCTCAGGAGTCAAGGCCGTAATCGAAAACACTGCCGGCCAGGGGAGCAACCTCGGATTCTCTTTTGCCCAGCTCGCCCGCATCATCGACAGCATTGCCGACAAGAGCCGAGTGGGGGTGTGCATCGACTCTTGCCATGCCTTTGCCGCCGGCTATGACCTGGCCTGTGACGACGGCTACAAACGCATGTGGGAGGAATTTGACAATCTCATAGGCCTGTCCTATCTCTCAGGCATGCACCTCAACGACTCCAAGAAAGGGCTCGGGAGCCATGTCGACCGCCACGCCCCCATAGGCCAGGGCGAGATAGGCATTCCCTTCTTCAAGCGACTCATTGCCGACCCCCTCACAAATGGCATCCCCCTCATCCTCGAGACCCCCGACGAGACCCTCTGGCCCGCTGAAATTGACCTCCTTTACTCCTTTGCCACACCCTCTTAACCATTCCATCTCCCCCACCTTTATAACTACTCACCTATGACACCATCACACATCAAGGCCAATCGCACCTTCTTCCAGCTGTTTAACCTCAGCTTCGGATTCTTCGGAGTGCAGATAGCCTATGCCCTCCAGAGCGCCAACATCTCGCGCATCTTTGCCACCATAGGCGCCGATCCCCACTCCCTGAGCTTCTTCTGGATACTGCCCCCACTCATGGGTATCATCGTACAGCCCATCATTGGAGTGGCCTCCGACCGCACCTGGAACCGCCTCGGCCGTCGCCTCCCCTACCTCCTGCTTGGTGCCTTAGTGGCCGTCATAGTAATGTGTCTCCTCCCAAACGCCGGCAGCCTCGGCCTCACCGTGAGCGCTGCTATGATCTTTGGCTTCATTGCCTTGATGTTTCTCGACACCTCCATCAACATGGCCATGCAGCCCTTCAAAATGCTCGTGGGCGACATGGTCAATGAGCGCCAAAAAGGTCTTGCCTACTCCATTCAGAGCTTCTTGTGCAATGCAGGCTCGCTCGTTGGTTATCTCGCTCCTTTTATCCTCACCGGTATAGGTATTAGCAACATAGCTCCACAGGGAGTGGTGCCCGACTCTGTCATCTATTCCTTCTACATCGGCGCCGCCATCCTCATCCTCTGTGTCATATACTCCTTCATCACCATACGCGAAATGCCTCCGGCAGAGTATGCCGCCTTCCACGGCATTGACCTCGCCAAGAAGAAAAAAACAGAGAAATTCAGCCTGATGAAGCTCCTGCGCGAAGCACCGAAGACTTTCTGGACCGTTGGGCTCGTGCAATTTTTCTGCTGGGCAGCCTTCCTCTTCATGTGGACCTACACCAACGGAGCCATTGCCGACTCAGTGTGGGGCACAACCGACCCCCACTCGTCCCAATATCAGGCAGCCGGCAACTGGGTGGGCAATCTCTTTGCTGTCCAGGCCGTGGGCTCGGTCTTGTGGGCAATGGTAATCCCCCGCTTTAAAAGCCACAAGGCCATCTACTCCCTCTCGCTCATCCTCGGTGGCATTGGATTTATCTCCACCATCTTCTTCCACAGCCTCTACTTCCTCTGTGCCAGCTACTTCCTCATTGGATTTGCATGGGCAGCCATGCTCGCCCTCCCCTTCACCATCCTGACCAACTCGCTCAAAGGCGACAACATAGGCACCTATCTCGGCCTCTTTAATTGCACCATCTGCCTGCCCCAGATCATTGCGGCAGCCCTTGGCGGTGTCATCCTCAGCCTCCTCGGTGGCAGCCAGGGCATGATGCTCGTGGCCGCCGGCGTGATGCTCATCCTCGGCGCTCTTGCCGTGGGGTGCATCCGAGAGACCTATGGCGAGCAACCTCAATAACATTCATTCATCACCAATCCACCCCACTGCTTTGAAGCCCTCCATACCCAAAGGCACACGCGACTTCGGCCCCATTGAGATGGGCCGTCGCAACTATATCTTCGACACCATCCGCGACGTCTTCCGTCTCTATGGCTTCGCCCCTATCGAGACACCCTCAATGGAGACCCTCCAGACCCTCATGGGCAAATATGGCGAGGAAGGAGACAAGCTGCTATTCAAGATTCTTAACTCCGGCGACTTTATCCGCGACATCGACCCCTCTCTCACTGAAGCCGGCGACTATGCCCGTCTCGGCGCAAGGATTTGCGAGAAAGGCCTCAGATATGACCTCACTGTGCCCTTTGCTCGCTTTGTGGTGATGCACCGCGACACTCTCCAGATGCCCTTCAAGCGCTATCAGATACAGCCGGTGTGGCGAGCCGACCGCCCGCAGAAGGGACGCTACAGGGAGTTTTACCAGTGTGATGCCGACGTGGTGGGCTCCGACTCCCTCATCAACGAGGTAGAGCTGCTCCAGATGGCCGACGAGGTGTTTGCCCGCCTCGGCATAAGAGTGGCCATTAAGCTCAACAACCGAAAGGTGCTCGCCGGCATCGCCGAGATCATCGGCGCGCCCGACAAGCTCGTGGACATCACCGTAGCCATCGACAAGATTGACAAGATAGGCCCCGAAAAGGTTGAGGAGGAGCTCCTCGCCCATGGCCTCAGCCTGCAGAGCGTAGAGGCTCTCCGCCCCATTCTGGCCATCAGCGGCTCCACCGACGAGCGCCTCGCTTCCCTGCGCAAGCTCCTAGCCGCCTCTGAGACAGGTAGCCTCGGCATCAAGGAGCTGACCGACGTGATCGACTCTACGCGCGCCCTGGGCCTCAGGGCTGAGCTCGACCTCGACGTGAGCCTCGCCCGCGGCCTCAACTACTACACCGGCACCATCATAGAGGTCAAGGCCCTCGACCACGCCATTGGCTCCATCTCAGGCGGCGGCAGATATGACAATCTTACCGGCGTTTTCGGCATGCCAGGCCTCTCGGGTGTGGGCATATCATTTGGCGCCGACCGCATCTATGACGTCCTCACCGCCCTCGACCTCTTTCCCGAAGCCACCACGAGGGGAGTAGATGTGATGATGGTCAACTTTGGTCCGGCCGAATCTCAAGCCTCCATGGCCATGCTCAAGCAGATGAGAGCCGCCGGAATAGCCGCCGAAATCTATCCCGACGCAGCCAAGATGAAGAAGCAGATGAGCCGCGCCGATGCCCTTAGAGCCCGCTTCACCGCCATTGTGGGAGAAAATGAGCTTGCCAATCCCGGCACTCTCACTCTCAAGAATATGGCCACAGGCGAGCAGCGCTCAATGACCGTCGGCGAGGCAATTGCCCTCATATCACGTAAGTAAAAAAAGAGAACATTAAAGGCTCTCGGGGCGTTGAGAGAAGTGACATACACCCTCACTCATCTCAAATGCCCCGATAGTCATGACCTCCACTACAGTTCAAAGTGAGATGGCACGGCGTCTTGATGCCGACCCTCGCTATTACTGGTTTCTCGTCATATTCCTTGTGGCCGAGAGTGCTCTCGGCTCTATGGTCAACGACATGTATTCGCCGGCCCTGCCGGCCATGACCAAGTTTTATGGCTGCTCCGTGCCACTGGCCCAAGTGGGGCTCACCACCGGCATGGCCGGCCTCGGCCTCGGCCAGATTATCCTCGGCCCACTGAGCGACCATTATGGGCGCCGCCCCATCCTCATCAGCTCGGCGCTGCTCTTCATTGTCGCGGCTGTGGCAAGCATCTTCTCCCCTAACATCCACTTTTTCAACATATGCCGCCTCTTTCAGGGGCTCGGAGCATCGGGTGGCTACTTCCTTGCCCGCACCATCCCGGCCGACGTCTACGGCGGTCGCCAGCTGGCCAAGTTGATGGCCATCGTCGGTGCAATCAACGGCATAGCCCCGGCATCGGCACCGGTCATAGGCGGCATCGCAGCCGACACCTGGGGCTGGAAGAGCGTCTTCATCATCTTGGCAGCCTTTGCATCTCTGCTGATGCTTTCCTCGCCGCTGGTGAAGGAGTCGCTCGCTCCGGCGGCACGGACAAAAGGGCCATGGTGGCATGGCGTGAGAGGCTACGGCGAGATAATCCGCCGCCGTCCATTCATGATACATGTATGTTTCAAGGGGGTAAGCTTGGGTCTTCTCTTTGCCTACATATCCTCGTCGCCCTTCATCTTACAAAATCATTACGGTTTGTCACAGACCGCCTATGGTCTTGTCGTGGGGGTAAACGCTCTCTTTGTCGTGGCCGGATCGCTCATCGCGCTCCGCTTCCACCCGCTCAAGCGGGCGGCTCGCCTCGGAGCCATCATCGCCTCAGTGGCCATTGCCGCGCAGGGCGTAGCGCTATGGACAGTCCATTCGCTTTGGCTCTTTGAGGGGATAATGGTGGCCGCTCTCTTTGGATTGGGACTTATCTTCTCCACCACCAATTCACTGGCCATGAACGAGGGGCGCGACAAGGCCGGAGAGGCCTCAGCAGTCCTTGGCGTAGCCGGATACATTGTGGGTGCCATAGTGTCGCCACTTGTGGGTATCGGTGACATTCTCCATTCCACAGCAATAGCCTACATAGCCCTGGCCATCCTTATCCTCCTTAGCTCTCACTTCTCCCACAGGCTCGCGCCTGACTTAGAAAGCAATTAGTGCATGTAAGAAGCCACCTCGGCTGAGAGTCGGTCGAGATTGTCAACTCGCTTCTTTATGTCGCCGTCGCGGCCAATGATAAATGTGGCCGGAAGGGAGGTAACATTGTAGCGCAAGAGGTTTTGAGTGCCGTCGTGGGTGGAGTTATAGACCGTAATCCACGGCAAATTGCGAGCGCTCTGGCGCCATTTATACTCATCCTCGTCAAGGCCCACCTGGAAGATCTCCAGCCCGCTGCCACGATACTGCTCATACACCTTATTGAGAGCCAAGTTGATAGCAGGAGAGGCCTCGGCGGTATACATAGTGAAGTTGAGTATCACGGGCTTCCCCTGGCCGGCTACCTCGGCGAGGCTCCGTTGGTGCCCTTCCTCGTCGTAGAGGGTAATGTCAATCACCCCCACCTCGCTGGCCACGATGGTATCTGACGGAGCTTTGTCGGCTCGCGGGATGAAGTTGGCGTAATTGCTTGTAAAGAGGTTGGCAAGATAAGCCGTGCGGGGGTCGGAGGGCCGGCGTTCGCTGTAGGCATTGGCCACGGCACCGATAATCCTCAAGTCGCGCTTATTGGCGGGGCTGAAGAGGTCGCGCCCACCTATTTTCTTGTTAATGATATAATAAGCCACGATGCCTGAGGGGTCGTTGAGAAGCAAAGTGCCTAAGTCGCGCTTCAGCGTAGAGTCGGCTACAGCCTCTGCGCCCAGTCTTGCAACAGCCTCAGATAGCTTGCCATTGGCCTCCATCATCATCTCAGCCTGGGGCGAGCCTGAGAGTGTATATTGAGCATCAAAGGCATCAGCCTTAGCCGATACGGTAACAGTCTCGATGGAATCTATGGGGAAATAAAGCGAGCGGCCGTCGAGGCTCAGACGATAGATGTCGGGATATCCGGCGGCTTCCCTGCTGAAGGAGAAAGCCCCCGTCTCGGAGAGTGTAAGCGTGTCGAGCGGATACCAATGACCATTGCTCGAAGCCTCAAGGACCAAAGATGACCCCTCGCCCCCTTCAATCACGCCGTCGACAGTCCAGGTGTTGCTCTTACTACATCCGGTCAGCAGCGCAGCAGCTGCCATGGCCAGGCATATCTTAGTGTTGATAACTTTCATGAGGATAATGATTAGGCCGCAAAAATATGCAAAAAAAGTCACTCGGCCAAATATGACATGTAAATGAGTTTTTTTCACGAGCATACAGCCGTAAAGTGTTACCGGCGCGACACGACCGGCAATTGCCCACAGACTAAGCACCGTCCGCGATGCCGACCTTATAATTGTCATGCATCGTGGACGGGCAGTGGAGCAGGGAATCCACACTGAGCTTGTGACAAGGGGAGGTATTACTTGTCGCCGATACAAAATCAGCTGGAGCTCGGCGGGGAGTAGATTATAGACTTACCTGGGTAGGCCGATCTTGTCAATGCGGCGCTGATGACGGCCCCCGTCAAAGGGGGTGGCGAGGAAGGCATCGACAATCTCCAAGGCGAGCTCAGGCTCGATGAAGCGGGCTGGGAGCACGAGTATATTAGCGTTGTTGTGTGCGCGTGCCAAGCGAGCCAGCTCGGGGGTCCAGCACAGAGCGGCGCGTATGCCTTGATGCTTGTTGAGGGTCATGGCAATGCCATTGCCGGAGCCACACATGGCAATGCCGGGATAGCATCTCCCCTCCTCTACTGCCTCAGCGCAGGGGTGAGCATAGTCGGGGTAGTCGCAAGATGCGTCGGAGTCGGTGCCGAAGTCCTCATATGGGCGTCCTAAGAGGGTGAGATGGTTTTCGACGATGCACTTAAGGTCATAGCCGGCGTGGTCGGATGCCACGGCAATCTTTTTAGAAATTGTAGAGGTCATTGGATCAGTTAAACGTTATTTCGACATGGCGCCATAGCCGCTGGGGCACGAGGCGCCATAGAGCATTGACAATACGCCAACGGGAGTCAATCACAGCCACCCTCTTACGCTCTAAGATGGCCTTCTCGACGAGGCGCGCCGCGCGTGCCACTGGCATAATCATGGGATAGGAGCGGTCGGGCTTCAAGAGGGGGGTGCGGACAAAGCCGGGCCTTATATCGGTGAAGGCCACATTGACTTGCTGGGTGTAGGCAAGCTGCTCAAGGGCGTTGATAAATCTCACTTGGAAGGCCTTGGAGGCGCTATATGCAGCGGCGATGCCAATCCCCTTGGTGGCAGCCACGGAGGTGATGACGGCAATCTGCCCTTGTGAGCGATTGGCCGTTGAGCGGAAATATTTGTATGCCTCGGCCACAATGCGCGCAAAGCCCACTACATTGACCTGCAACGTATTGGCAAGCATAGAGTCGTCGAGCTCAGGGTCGGAGAAGCCCACTCCCGAGGCAAAGAGGAGGATGTCCATGCCGTCAATTGCCTCGATAAGGTCGCCTAAGCGGCGCGGGGCCTCAGGCGATGTGACATCGATCTCGGCCAATTCCACTCGGTCGGGGTAAAGCTCTTTTATGGCCTGCATGGGGGCCAGATGACGAGCGGCCATCCCCACCCTGAATCCGGCGCGGGCAAGGTCGGCGGCCACTTGCAGCCCTATGCCCGATGAGGCGCCTACGATAACGATCTTTTTCATTTTTGGGAAGAATTGTTTTCGTTATCAACATTAGCAGAGCTCCCCTTGTTCAGGGGTATGGTGTAAATCAGGGAGAAAGCTGCCGAGACGGGCGAGCCTCTCTTGCCAAAGCCGGGGATATACATCGGCTCGCCGTGGGGGTTGTTGCTCTCGTGGATGATTGAGCGAAACTTAAACTGCCAGCCGGCCGAGAGGGGGCCTATGAGCTTCACTTTTACCCCAAGGCTCACCTCAAGGAAGCCGGCGGTGTAGCTCTGTGAGGGGATGGTGAAGGTGGAGGGATCGTCCCAATATGTGCCAGGCACGCTTACATCGTCGACGCTCCACTTAAAGGGTGTGAATCCATAGCGCAGGCCCACGAGGAAGGCATATGAGGGATTGTTGTTGTAAAAGACATTATACTCGGCTCCGATCTTGAAGAAGGGGGATATGGGGCTCTTGAAGGTGAAGTTGGAGCCGTCGGGGGTGATATTGGCCTTTCCAAGGCCGACCTCAACGAGCGGAAAGAAGCGATTGTGAACCGACAGGCGGACGAAGGCCGACCCCAGGCCATAATCCTGTCCGAGGAGTCTCATCACGGGATCCCAGATATCAACCCCGATGTCGAGGGCCTGCCATCGTGGGTAGAGGTTACGGGGTCTATGAGCCATGGCGGCCGAGTCGACAAATTCAAGGCCGGTCACTGTGTCAACCAAGATGATGTTGCCCTGCGCATCAAGCCTCTCGGCTAAGCGGGTGCGGTCTATCTCCTTGGGCTTGGCCACGACAATCTTTTGCCCCGGATTGGCCGGCTTGACCGGATTGACACGCCGCTGCGCCGCGGCTCCAATGGGGGTCATGGTCATATACAAAAGGGCTACGATGAGGCAAAGGAGTCGAGGCATCAGGGCTGAGTAGAGGTGGTGTAATAAAACTGAATGCGCTGGAAGTCGGCGTTGGTGATGGTGGAGTCGAGGACGGCCACCGAGTCAAGGAGCCAGTGGGTGTGGCTCACTCGGGTGATCTGATAGCGATACATGGCGCCGCAATCCTCTGAGACGAAATAAGGGATGGTGGTATAGTCAAAGGTGACGGTGTCAGCAATGCTCCATGCAGCCGCCTGGCGATTGGTGTAGCGTAGGAAGAAGGAGGTGGCCTCCTTGCCGGGACGCAACGGGAGATAGATTTCCTTCACCGACCCCTTGGAGTGGAGCAGCGAGTCGTGTGGCGCGCCCACTCCCCCTATCTCCACCGAATCGAGAGCCAGAGCCTGACCGGTGGTGTAGGAATAGAAACCGGCCAAGGGTACCGATGTCTGATTGTCGGTGCAACCGGCTGAGTTACAACCGGCCAAGAGGATGGCCACCGACATGAGAGCCAGGATGGCTGTGGTCAATATTTTCCCCATGAAAGAATTTCGTCGATAGGCTTTCGAGCACTGGCAGGGCGATATTCGCCCATAGGATGGTTTTGGCTGGGATAACCCACAGGGATAATCACGGCGGGCTCAGTGCCCTCCGGGAGACCAAGAGCCTCGGCGAGGGGCTTTGGATCAAAGTTGCACACCCAGCAGGCTCCAAGGCCTAAGGCCTCAGCCGCCAGCATGATGTGCTCGGTGGCTATGGCTATGTCGATGTCGGCATGATCCTTGCCATCGACTGCGCGATGCCATGCGGCATCGTGAGATTCACAAGCCACTATCACCATGGGAGCCGTGGAAAACCATGGACGGTCATAAGCCTTAAGCAAGGCACAATAGGCCTCGGCCATATCTGAGTCGTAGCGGTCAATGGCCACAAAATGCCATGGTTGGCGATTGACGGCCGAAGGGGCGAGACGGGCGGCGTCGACGAGGGCGCGGACAAGGGCTCGGTCAACCGGCTTGTCCTCGAAAGCTCGGCATGAATGGCGCGAGGCCACGAGCCGGGCAAATGATGCATATTGTTCCATGGATAATTGTCTTGAGCGAAATCTGTGTAGGGGCTCAGAAACCGGTCTTGAGCTCCTCTTTTATCTCGTAATGATTGCGGCCCGGAGCGTTTCTCACCACAAGCTCGCCAATAAATCCGGCCAAGAATAGCTGGGTGCCTATAATCATGGTGGTGAGAGCCAGATAGAAATAGGGGCTATCGGTGACCAGCGTATAGTGATGCCCCGAATACATGTCATATAGCTTAATGCCTCCTACCATAGCCACAGCAAAGAAGCCCACGATAAACATCAGCGAGCCAAGGAGGCCAAAAAAGTGCATTGGCTTTACGCCAAATTTCCCTGTAAACCAGAGAGTAGCCAGGTCAAGGTAGCCGTTAACAAAGCGGTCGAGGCCAAACTTGGTCTTGCCATATTTGCGAGCCTGATGGCGGACCACCTTCTCGCCTATCTTGCCATAGCCGGCATTTTTGGCCAGATAAGGGATGTAGCGGTGCATGTCGCCATAGACCTCGATATGTTTCACCACCTCTCCGCGATAGGCCTTGAGGCCACAGTTGAAGTCGTGTAGATTATGGATGCCGCTCACTCGTCGAGCCGTGGCATTGAAAAGCTTGGTGGGGATGGTCTTCGACAGTGGGTCGTAGCGCTTCTGCTTCCATCCGCTCACAAGGTCATAACCCTCCTCGGTCACCATGCGATAGAGCTCCGGAATCTCGTCGGGCGAGTCCTGCAAGTCGGCGTCCATGGTAATCACCACATCCCCCTGGGCACGGGCAAAGCCGGTGTTGAGGGCGGGGCTCTTGCCATAATTGCGGCGGAAGGAGACCCCCTTCACGGCAGGGTTTTTCGCTGCAAGAGATGTGACAACCTTCCACGAGCCGTCAGATGACCCATCGTCGACAAATATCACCTCGTAGCTGAAGCCATTAGCCTCCATCACACGAGCTATCCATGCCTCGAGTTCTGGAAGCGACTCTGCCTCATTATATAGCGGAACTATAACAGAAATATCCATTCTTACAATGAATTAAGATTGAGATTGGGAGCCTCCGGAGGTGGGAAGCGGACGTGCCCTCACCAACAAGGCCATCAGAGCCGAGAGAAGCGACCCGGTAAACACCCCGAGCCAAAGCATCTCCATGGCGATGGAAATGGCACCCGGCACCACCCCCTGCTTGATCATCTCCTTAAGCACTGAGGCAATCTCCTCGCCTCGGTCCCAGCCTGAGTCTTCGTAGAGCTCAATGATGGCGTGGAGCTGATCGACGATATAGGTGGGTTGTATCCAGCGCAGCCAAATAAAGGCCACTGCGCTCGACAGCAGGCCGCCGCAGAGAAAAATCATAATGCCATGCATCCACAGGCCCGACATGATGGTGGTACCATGCTCCTCCACATATGCCCGCCGCAGGAAAAAGTAGATAATAAACGGCACCCCCACCATCAAGCCGATCGTCAAGAGCGACAAGAGGGCAACACTGGCGGAATAGATGCTCGTAAAAAACATCACCGTCAGGTAGATGGCAAAGATAAAGCCATCGTCGGCCCCACGCTTGTAGGGCGAGATATAAGCAGGCTTGGCGTCAGGCATAATGTGAGCGCGGGGATGGCGCCGGCGTCACTCCGGGCCATTCCCGCGCAAAGTTACAAATTCTTTCGCGTAGTCGGTGAAAAAATCTTAGCCGATTACTCCAGATGCGCCACGACGGCATCCCAATCGAGTTTCTCACACTTCCGCCCATCCAACGTTACGCTATTAAGCCAGGGAACCACATGCTTCCCACCGGGCCCACTTCCGGGGACATAATATGCCTCAAATTTGTGAGTCAAGGAGTCTGCAAAAGCATTAGGATAGTTAAGATACACAGTGACTTTGCGTATAGGCGAACCTACGACATATGGGACACGCATATCAAGATACAGTGTATCATTATGGTTACCTATGCCCCAACCTGTTACTTGAGTTTCACTCTCATCGTCAAAATATGCCTTGATGCTAAACGACTTGCTGCTACCTGACCAGAAATCACTATGTTCAACATCACTAAGCATATTATTATCCTTGTCGATCAATGCCACTTTTAAGATGTAGGAAGGCATCCATAATTCATGTTCTGTCGTTTCTTCATCATTGCAACCAATTAACAATGCAGACAGCATGAAACAACCTATATAATAAACTAATTTCTTCATTTGTATTGCACTTAAGGATGAACATACAGGTCTTTACGATCTGCAGAGTAATCAAATGGTGTCGGATTAGCAGTTCGGTACCATCCATTACTGTCACCGCCCCAGCCCCAATTCATTGAGAAGAAAATGCTTGGCCCATTTTCTCCACATGGGATTGGCGATGAAATGAATGATAAACCACAATTGGTATATTCTGTTACACTATTGAGAAATTCAGCATAACAATAAGTGCTAACAAAATCATAATTCACTCCGTCGCAAACCCAAGCATGGCCACCATAATATAAATCGATTCCACTCATAAAAACAGGACGCTTGTTGTATAGGATTTCATCCATAACAATAGAAGCATTATGCGCTTTTATTTGAGTAGTATATCCATAATTCTTCATTCCAATTTGCGCTTTAGATATGGTAGACCCGGATGGAGCATCTGTATAAGTACCCCACTCCATATAAACGGCATTCCCAACATCAACAAGCAACGAGCGGATTTCATCGTTGTAAGGATTGTCTGGCATATTGCTCCAATTATAGTATGTCGGGAATTCATGGAATCTCATTATCTGAGCTAAAGCAACCCCAACACATCCGGCAGCGGCCTTATTAGGGCAAAAGTCATTATAGCCTTCCGTCTGGTTCCACGTCGTAGACAACAACGGCCCCGCGCTTTTATGATCCTTCTCGTCCTTTACTCCAACAATTGTATATTCATACGGAGAGTTCATATTGTCGGCAGTTTCATAAACAGAACTTGGCAACACGACACCCGACACATTTGTCAGTGTGGTGAACGTCCACCCGCTTTGATAATATGCGTCATTGAGTTCCTTAAGCCTCTCACGGCACTTGACTGCCTCAGGGCTGTTGCCCCCCGGCACACCGCTTGCCATAGGCTCAATGCCAAGCACGTCATTGTACTGCGTCCATTCGCGTTCTATCTCCGAAGAGATTTCCGAGTAATTTTCAGCCAAGGATAAGCCTTCAATTGCGTCTGATATTTCATTAACCCAAACACTGAAGCCGGATTGATTGGCTTGCTCGAGGTCAAACGCGCCATTTGCATTGTCGGAGTAAGCCAAGATGGGGTAATAGTCGGTGCTGGCGCTTACGATAACCCATCCTCCATTTTCTATGGTCACTGCATATGCCATTACAGAACCATTGCTACCGATTATGGGTGTAGCCTCAGCGGCAGAACGAGACGCTGCGACATTTTCACCGAAGCGGTGAATGCTGTGAGACAATGCCATATTCACTGCTTCTGACTTTGATATCTCACGGTTGCTTTTTGCCATAGCCGGCTTTGACAACTGAGCCATCTGATCGATGGGTGTCTCGGCATTGTCGCATGAACTCATGCCTACGGTGAGACATATAAGCCCGGCGGCCGCGACTCTAAATAGATGTCTCATAATAGTTAGCATATTGGTTAATAATTGGTTAACTATGACTATAGTCTATGCGATTTGACTGGCTCGGAATGTGTAATCCCTGCATCACCTCGCAAATATAAGTCTCTGATTTGACAACTGCAAATATCCTGAGGTTTATCTTTAGCTTTTTACGCAGAGATAGCTTACATAGCCAAGTGTGTCTGACATGCCAGACATGTCAGAGATGTCATGACCGGTCAGACACAGGTTATGTCGGTCGTGGAATTAGCGGGCATAGAAGTCGAGTATGCGCATCCTCAACAGATATTCATAGCGAGCCTGGACTGCCTCAGCGCGGGCGCGTGTGGCTGTGTTCTTGGCTGTCTCCCACTCGGTGGGGTTGGCTCGCCCGGCGTTGTATTTCTCTGTCACGGCGGCGAGGGCTGCTTCGGCCTGGGTGGCGGCAATGCGTGCGCTCTCTTCCTTGGCTCGCGATGTGGTGGCCTGGGCATATGCCTGATTGATGGCGTTTTCCACATCGAGGCGGGTGCTCTCAAGCTGAAGGTCGGCGGCAAGGGCTGAGGCGCGGGCGCGGCGGACGTTGTTGCGCGTCGAGAAGGCGTCGAAGATGGGCACGGAGAGTGAGAAGCCGAGGTTTTGGGCAAAGTTGTGGCGCATCTGGGAGCCGAAACTCTCGTTGACAAAGCCGCTGGTCTTGTAATAAGAGGAGCCGAGGCCGGCCGAGAAGGAGAGGGTGGGGATATATCCGCTCTGTGCCACCTTGATATTCTTGCGGGCGGCAGTGGCTGAGAGGAGGGCGGCGCGGATGGAGTGGTTGCGCTCGTTGGCTATGGCATATATCTCCTCGGCTGTGAGGCGATAGGCTGCACCAAAAGCCACGGAGGCGGTGTCGATGGGAGCCACGTCAAAGGGATGGCCGGCTGGGAGCTCGAGCAGCTGAGAGAGATTGAGCAAGGCGAGCTGCTCGTCGCTCTCGCAGCTGACGACACTCAGACGATCTTGGGCGAGTTGGCTGCGAGCCTCCACGAGGTCGAGCTCAGCTATCTTACCGGCATCAAAGAGGGCTTGACGGCGAGCAAGCTCCACCTCGGAGAGGGAGGCTTGATTGCGGGCCACGACGAGGAGCTCGCGCGAGAGGAGGGTCTGGAGGTAGTAGCTTATGACGCGGAGCTCCACGTTGTCGCGCGTGGCCTCGGTCTGCTCCAGTGCCGAGGCGAGCTCGGCGCGGGCATAGTCAAGATTGCGCAAGGCTCGGAGCCCCTGAAAGACGGGCACCGACAGGCCGAGGTTGAAGTTGGTGGAGGAGGTGTTGCGGTCGGCATAGGTGTTGTCGGCAGTCAGTCCGCGCCCAAAGCCCCACGACTGCGAGGCCGAGCCATGGAGCTGGGGGAGGAAGGCATCCTTGGCCGAGGTGACGGAGATCTCGCCGTTGAGCTGCTGGAGGCGGCTCTGGCGGACGGAGATGTTGTGGGTAGTGGCATAGACAATGCAACTGTCGAGGCTCCAAGGCTCTTGGGCGGCTGCTGAGGAGGCTGACATGGCCAGTAAGGAGGCAATGATGATGGCTTTCATGGGGAGAGGGGGGGGTTAGTCGTTGATCATATTGCCGCGGATGGTCATGGTGGTGTCAAGGCCTGACTTGACCTCGATGGAGAGGCCGTCAGAGAGGCCGGTGGTAATCTGTCGGCGGGCATACTTGGGCTCAGGAAGCGAGTCGGTCATGACGTAGACAAAGGTGGTGTCGCCGGCCCATTCTACGGAGCTTTCCGGGATAACCACCACATTATCGGCCCCGGCCAGGCGCACTCGCGCATTGGCCGAGTAGCCGGCGCGGAGGGAAATGGAATCCGGGGCACTGATTGCGGCCTTAATCTCGAAGGTGTTGGCACCGGTGGTGGTGGAGCCCTTGGGCGCAATGTATTCAAGGACAGCCGTGGGGGTGAATGAGTCGAGGGCACCGATGGTCACATCCATGGTCATGCCGGGGCGGAGGAGCCCCACTTCGGTCTCATCCACCTTGCCAAGGAAGATGATGTCAGTCATATCGGCGATTGTGGCGATGGTGGTGCCATCGTTCATAGTGTTGGCCTGTATCACAGATGAGCCCACTTTGACGGGGATGTCGAGGATGATGCCTGAGATGGTGGCACGCACCATGGTGTTGGCCTCAGTGGCATTGTACTTTGAGACACCCTCCTTGACGATATTGAAGGCATCGTGGGCGCTCTCCAGCTCTTTCTGAGCCTGCTTGATGGCGGTCTCGGCTGTCTCATACTCCTCGCGGGCAATCACCCTCTTGTCATAGAGCTGGCGGGCGCGGTCATATTTCTGCTGGGCGTCGGCCAGGGTGATGCGGGCGAGGTCAACACGATTCTGAGCCGAAGAGAGCTGGGAAGCCTCGGGAATCACCTTGATACGGGCAATGACATCGCCCTCTTTTACTCTGTCGCCCGGGTCAACAAGTATCTCTGATATGATGCCTGATATCTGGGGCTTGATGTTGATCTCGTCGCGGGGCTCTATGGTACCGGTGAGCACCGTTGTCCGCTCAAGGGTAGACATTATCGGGGTCACATTCTCATACCTCACGGGCTTCTCCTTGGAGTTGAGGTAAAGGAAGACGAATGAGCCGATGAAGATGGCTGCTACAATGGTCCACAGCAGGATGCGGAAAATTTTTTTCATTGTCTATGATGGGGATGTGTAGTTTATTATCGGTTTACTTGTCGTTGATGGCCTCGATGGGCTTGATGCGCATGGCTTTGAGGGCGGGGATGACTCCGGCGGCGGTGCCTAAGGCCATGAAGAGCACAAGGACGGTCATGGCGTTGCCGAAGCTTAGGGTGAAGCCGGCCGAGCCGGTGATGGGGTCGGTGGTGCCCATGTCCACGAGATAAAGGGCGAGGATGGCCACGACTATACCGGCCATGCCGGCTATGGTGGTGAGCACCATGCTCTCCGAGAGTATCTGGACGATGATGGAGGAGGGGGTGGCGCCGATTGCGCGGCGGATGCCTATCTCGTGGGTGCGTTCTTTGACTATGATCCACATGATGTTGCCCACTCCGATGATGCCGGCCATGAGGGAGCCTATGCCCACAAAGAGGGCCAGGACGGTGAGGCCAAGGAAGACGTTGCTCACCATGTCAAAGAGCTCGCTTATATCCATCACCTGAAGGGCCTCCTCGTCGGAGGGGTGGACGGAGTGTCGCGAGTAGATCAGGCGTCGTGCTACGGGGATTACGTCGCTCACCTTGTGGCCGGGGCGCATGGAAAAGGCTACGAAGTCAACGCGGTCGCCTGCTCCGCTCTCCACTTGGCGCATCGTGGTCAAGGGGATATAGGAGCAGTCGTCGACGCGGCCACCGATGCTGGCATCGCCCACCTGAGCGCCTATTCCTACTATCTTATAATAAACGCCACGCAGGCTTATCTCCTTGCCGAGCATCTCGCTGTAAGACACCCCGGGCATCAGCGTCTCGGCCACCTTGGAACCGACGAAGGTCACCTTGCGGGAGTTGGCCAGGTCGGACTCGTTGACAAAACGTCCGGCCAGGATTTTGGGGGCTGAAATGCGTGCATAGTCGGGCTCTACGCCCATTATGCTGCCTGTCTGGCTCTTGTCGGCATAGGTCATGTTGCCATACGACTGGTAGACTCCGGTGACAAATTCGATTCCATCGGCACGCGAGCGAAGGTTGTCCACGTCGGTCTGATTGAGATTCCAATATCGACCCTTGTTGAAGCCATGATAGGCGATGGATGTGCGGTTGGGGAAGAAGCCTCCCATGTTGGTGGATGCTATGGAGGAGAAATTACGCATAAGAAGCCCCTCCAGGCCGTTGGAACCGCCCCAAAGGAGGGCGAGCATCATGGTGCCCCAAAATATACCAAAGGCTGTGAGGAAGGTGCGGGTCTTGTTGCGCGCCAGTGTGGCGCCTATCTCGCGCCAGTTGTCTATGTCAAAGAGTGAAGTCTGCAATGCCATGGCGGTGGATGGGGGGATTATTCGTCGCGGAGGGCCTCGACCGGTTTCACTTTAGTGGCTTTGATGGCGGGGGCGAGCCCGGCAAGAGCCCCGGAGATGATGAGCACTATGGTGACCTTGACGGCCATGGCCAGGTCGACAGTGGGGTCTTTGATGCCTTGGCTGATGGTGGGATTGGCGGCTATAACCTTGGCGGCCAACTGGGTGACGGCCATGCCCATCACTACGCCTATGTATCCAAAGAGGGTGGTGATCACCACGCTCTCGGCCACCACCTGTCCCATGATGGAGCGGGGCTTGGCGCCAATGGCTCGGCGGATGCCTATCTCATGGGTGCGCTCGCGGACTGAGACAAACATAATGTTGCTCACACCTATGATACCTGAAAGCATCGTCAGGATGCCTATGACCCATATGGCTATATCGAGATAGCCAAGACCGGCCTTAGATGAGAGGTAGGAGGTGAAGCGGTTGTAGAGCCACACGGCGCCGGTGTCTTCCGGGTCGAAGTTGTGGATACCGGCCAGAGTGGCACGCAGGCCCTTCTCAAGGGCCTCGCCATCTTTCTCATCCTTCATGCCCGGTGCGACGACCGACAGGCGCCAGACGTAGCCATCGCCATTGTTGGCCAACTGCATCAGAGTGTTGAAGGGGACGTAGTTTTCGCGCTGCCAGTCGTGGGAAAATACGCCCACCACGGTCCATGCCAGTCCGAGGCTCTTGACCGTCTGACCAATAGCGGCCTCGGGAGAGCCGAAGAGGAGGTCGGCATTACGCTTCTCCATCAATATCACTTTACGCCTGGAGTCGTTGTCGAGACGGTTGAGGGTTCGTCCGGCAATCATCTTGGCTCGCCTCAGGTCATGCGAGCCCGGAAAGACGCCATAGAGACCCTGGGCGGTGTAGTCGGTGGGGGTCTCCACCTTGGCCGAGTCAACGGAGATGGTGGTGTGCACCTCTTCTACCATCTCCGGGTGAGCAGCTATAATCTGCGGGATGTCGCGCACATTGAGCCTCACAAATCGTCCCTCCTTATATCCGCCATGAGCCATCGTGGTGCGTCCCTGGTAGATTTCAATGGTGGCTGAGGTGGATGATGACATGTTTGACTCAAATGAGTTGAAAACTCCCTTGGAGATGCTCACCAAGATGATGAGCATAAAGATGCCCCAGGCCACGGAGATGCCCGTGAGGATGGTCCTCAGTCGATTGTTGGAGAGGGTCTGGCTTATCTCGTTGATCAGGTCAAGCATCGGGGGCCGGGGGGGTGATGATGGTTTTGTCGGGGATAATGAGGCCGTCGGAGATGCGGATAGTGCGCTTACATTGGGCGGCCACTCCGGGGTCGTGGGTCACGATGACTATGGTCATCCCCTCGTCGTTGAGGCGCCTGAACACCTCCATCACCTCCTTGGAGGTCTTGGAGTCGAGGGCGCCGGTGGGCTCGTCGGCCAAGATAAGCGAGGGGTTGGTGATAAGCGCGCGGGCAATGGCCACGCGCTGCTTTTGGCCGCCGGATAGCTCGCCGGGGAGATGGTGGGCGCGGTCGGCAAGGCCCATGCGCTCGAGCTGCTCGAGTGCGAGCTTGTTGCGCTTGGAGCGACCGACTCCCTGATAGTAGAGCGGGAGGGCCACATTCTCCTGAGCGTTCTTATAGCCGATGAGGTTAAACGACTGGAAGACAAAGCCTATGAGACGATTGCGGAGCTCGGCGGCGCGATTTTCGGAGAGGTCTTTGATGGGGGTGCCGTCGAGGATGTATGAGCCTGTGTCGTAGTTGTCGAGGATGCCTAAGATGTTGAGGAGTGTCGACTTGCCTGAGCCTGAGGCTCCCATAATGGCCACGAGCTCGCCTCGGTCGATGTTGAGGTCGATGCCCTTAAGCACATGGAGGGGTACGGCTCCGGGATAGGTCTTGTTTACGTCTTGTAGCGTAATGATTGAATCTGCTGGCATGGCGGAAGGATGAATGGAGAAGTGGCCACCTGTGTCGAGGGCCTACTACGTATATATGACGCGACAAGGATGGATATGTTACATCCTTGCCGTTAATAGATGTTAATTATGCCGTGGAGAGGGGGTGTGGCTACTCCCAGTCCTCAAGCAGCTTCTCGATACGAGTGGCATAAAAGACATCATGGAGGCCCAGACCTATGTTATAGGCCAAGATGCGCTGTGTGTCGGTGGTGCGTCCCGGGTGATTGCCTGAAATGACATCGCCCAGCTCGCAGAACTGACGAAATTCATTGAAATATCTGAAGTTGGCCACATGAGCAGTGTCGTCGGCCACGACTAGGTCAAACTCCCTGTCGCAGTTTTGGAAACCGCGTGTATGGATGGGCACCACCAGGCATCCCGGCTTAAACAGCGTCACATCCTCAACCAGCAGCCCATCGGCATCGGTAATGGCCGACACCACCACATCGGCTCCGTCGACAAGCTCTTCATTTGACTCGGAGATGACAAATCGGGCATTGGGATAATGGGGCGCAAGGCGACCGATGGTGTCCTCGGCGTGGGTCTTATATCGGCGCAGCCTTATCTCTATTTCCTCTCCGCGAGTTGAATAGAGGAGGTCTTCAAGGGTCTCTTGCCCGACGACTCCGAGCCCTATGAAGGCATAGACGCGGGCATCGCTGCGGCGGAGGGTGGTGATGGCCAGGGTGGCTACTGCCCCGGTACGTGCGGCCGTGACCCAGTCGCAGTCAACAAGCGCCGTCAAGGCTCCGGTCGAGGTGTCGATGAGCATCAGCTCGCTCTTCAAGGCCGGATGACATCCCTTGACTCTTGACACCACCTTGCAGCCAAAGCGACTATAGCGCTCGGGGAGCAGGCATGGCATTGTGTTGATAAAATCGTTGCCTCGGGGATGGACTGACATCTTTGGGGGGAGCTGACACTGGGGCTTGATCAGGAAGGCCTCGGTGACCCAATCGATGGTGTCTTGCCTTGATATGCCGAGCGACTTTATATCCTCTGTTGTGATGATCCTCATGACAAGGGGGTTATTTTTCGGGGGCAAGGCAGGTGTCGAGCTCGCGTGTGATCTTGTCACGGTCGAGGTGACGACCAATGATGACGATTTTGTTCATGCGGTCGCCCACCACGGGATCCCAGTCGCGCATCAGGTCGGGGTTGTGGCGAAGGAGCATCTTGAGGTCTTCCTCGGGCGCGGTGGCATACCACTGGCCGGCTTGGGTGATGCGTTTCTGACGCCCGGCTTGTTCAAAGAGGTAGCTCATGTCGGGGTTTTCCTCAAAGTAGCAAAGCCCCTTGGCGCGGACTATCTCGGCAGGCCAGTGGCGATCGCAGAAGAAGTCAAAGCGGTCGAGCGAGAAAGGTCGGCGGGTGAAATAGACAAAGGTTGAGATTCCATACTCGTCGTGGCTCTCCTCCTCGCCATCGTGGTGGTGGTGGTGATGATGATGGTGGTGATGCTCATGCCCGTCATGCTCATGCTCATCGTCATCATGCTCATCGTCATCATCATCGTGATGGTGATGATGGTGGCGCTCTTCTTCTTCCTCGTCCACTGGCTTGTCTATCTCCTTGATCCAAGTGGCCGACGTGGCGGTCTTGTCAAAGTCAAAGAGGTGAGTATCAAGGAGCTTGCCAAAGTTTACATTGCAAAAGTCACAGTCTATGATCTTGGCAGTGGGCTGGATGGCGCGTATTGTAGCGCGTATCATCTCGGCCTCCTCGGGTGTCACCTCCGATATCTTGTTAAGGAGGATCATGTTGCAAAATTCTATCTGGCGTATCACCAGAGCCTCGATGTCGTCGTCGTCGATGCCGGGGGCTTGGAGAGAGTGGCCGGAGTCAAATTCGTCGCGCAGCCGGAGCGCATCAACTACGGTAGTGATGCAGTCGAGGCGCACGTCGGCTCCCGGTATATTGAGCTCTGCCATGGCTGATAGGGTCTGGGCGATAGGTTCAGGCTCGCATACGCCCGATGCCTCAATGACTATGTAGTCAAAGCGGTCGGTGGCCACGAGGTCGGCCACCTGGCGGATGAGGTCTTCCTGAAGCGAACAGCAGATGCAGCCATTTTGGAGGGGAACGAGCGATGCATCGTCCATCCCCACTATTCCGCCTCGGCCAATGAGGTCGGCATCGATGTTAACCTCGCCGAGGTCGTTGACAATTACGGCAAAGCGAGTACCTCGGCGATTGTTGAGGATGCGGTTAAGGAGGGTGGTCTTGCCGGAGCCGAGATATCCGGTGATGAGCAGTATAGGTGTCTGTTTTTGGTGCATGAGGGAATATTATTTTGGAAGGGAGAGATGCGTGGGGAGATCAGTGTGTGCGGGTGCGTGCGCTGTCGGCCAGGGCGGTAAAGAAGTCAAGAGCCGAGCGCGGTATGGCCACCGGGGCTAAGGCCGCTATGGCTGCGTCGGTATATCGGTCGATAAGCTCACGACATCTCTCAGGGAGGGAGAGGGATGTGTAGACTGCCCTCACACGCTCTATCTTATCGGGAGTGGGCGACGTGGTCTCGGCAGATATGATGCCGGAGGTGTCTTCGGTCATGGCTGTGATGCGCAGCCAGGTCTTTTTGTCGTTAACGATGTCGCCCCCTATCTCCTTGCCAAAGACGATGGGGTCACCATAGGTGTCGAGGAGGTCGTCTTGGAGCTGAAAGGCCATCCCGAGGTTTACGCCAAATTGGTAGAAGGCTTTGACCACGGGGCGCGCGGCCTCGGCGAGGAGCGCCCCCATGGCAGCGGCACAACCGAGGAGCACCGAAGTCTTGAGCCTTATCATCCTCATATATTCATCGATGGTCACATCTTGTCGAGTCTCAAACTCCATGTCGAGCTGCTGGCCGTCATAGACCTCCATTGCTGTGGCGTTGAAGAGAGCCAGGGCATCAGACAAGAGTTGCGGCGGGCAGCCATCGGCCAGGAGCTGGGTGGCCATAGTGAGCATGGCATCGCCCGAGAGGATGGCCTGGCGCTCATCCCAGCGACGATGGACGGTGGCACGCCCGCGGCGCATGTCGGCACGATCCATCACGTCGTCGTGAAGGAGGGTGAAGTTATGAAACATCTCTATGGCGGCGGCCTGGTTAAGGATCTGGTCGGCCGGTCGGCCTGCGGCTTCGCAGGAGGCCATCATGAGGATGGGTCTGAGGCGCTTGCCCCCCCCTTCAAGGGTGTAGCGGATGGGGAGGCGCAGTGTGTCGGGGTCCTTGGCCGCAGCACATTCGCGCAGGCGCGCCTCAATGAGCAAGAGATAGGCGTTATAGTCTTTCATTATCAGCGTCGGAAGGGGATGGGGAGTATGCAGAAGGTGGCCACTGCCTTGGAGCCTACATATCCCGGCTCCCAGTGGGGCATGGCGCCGATGATGCGTATCGCCTCCCGGTCAAGGCTCTCTTCCACTCCCCTCACCACCTCTATGTGGGAGATCGACCCATCGGGGTGGACTAAGAAGGAGCAGATGACGCGCCCCTCGACGCCTCGGCGGTAGGCGTCGGCAGGATAGCGCCGCTCGGCGTTGATAAAGCTCATCATCTTGCGGTCGCCGCCGGGAAAGACGGGATGGATGTCCACGGCCTCATAGAGATAGGCCGTGGTGGAGGTGCCTCCCTCATAGGCAAGGGCCACTGTGCGACGCCCCTGCGGCCCGTCATGGGCTGCGGCGGTGAGCGCTGCGAGGGAGAGGAGGGTAATGATTAGTTTAGCCATGATGCAATGATGGACAAAATTAGCCTTTTGCCATGAGTGGGCAAGCATCGCGGGGCCTCGCTTTCTCATTTTTTAGCTTTATTTAAGAGTGAGGGCGGCTGCCATGCCCTGAGCGGCACGTCGTCCGTCGCCCATAGCCAATATCACTGTGGCTCCGCCGCGCACTATGTCGCCGCCGGCATAGATTCCTTCGAGTGAGCTCTGCATCGTGTCGTCGTTGACCGTGATGGTGCCTCGACGGCTCATCTCAAGTCCCTCGACGGAGTCGGGGATAATGGGATTGGGGCTCACGCCCACAGAGACTATCACCAGATCCACCGGCAGGGTGTCTACCTCCCCGGGAATGGCAACGGGTGAGCGGCGTCCGCTCTCGTCAGGCTCCCCTAAGGCCATGCGCTGGAGCCTCATGGAGGTCACATGACCTTTCTCGTCGCCGAGATATTCCATGGGGTTGGCCAGCGTCAAGAGCTCTATCCCCTCCTCCTTGGCGTGTTTTATCTCCTCCAGTCGGGCAGGCATCTCGGCCTCGGAGCGGCGATAGACTATATAGACTTTCTCTGACCCCATGCGGCGGGCGGTCCGGGCTGAGTCCATGGCGGTGTTGCCGCCGCCAATGATGGCGGCAACGCGTCCGCGGGCCACAGGGGTGTCATGGCCGGGGGTACCGGCACCCATGAGGTTGATGCGCGTAAGGTATTCGTTGCTGCTCATCACTCCTATGAGGTTTTCGCCGGGGATGCCCATGAAGCGAGGCAGCCCTGCGCCCGAGGCCACAAAAAGCCCCTTGAAGCCTGACACGCGGAGGTCATCGACAGTGAGGGTCTTCCCTATCACGGTGTCGGCCACAAACTTCACTCCCGCTCGTCTCAAGGCCTCTATCTCTTTGTCTACTATCGCATTGGGCAGCCTAAACCCGGGGATGCCATATTTAAGAACGCCCCCTATCTCGTGAAGGGCTTCAAAGACAGTCACGTCAAAGCCGCGCGAGGCCATGTCGCCGGCAAAGGAGAGGCCGGCGGGGCCCGACCCGGCCACGGCCACTTTAATGCCGTTGGGCTCGGCGGCAGTGACGGCTGGGGCGGTGGTGCTGTCGGCGGCAAAGCGCTCGAGGTAGCCTATGGCCACCGGCTCTTTGCCCATCTTATGATAGATACACTTGCTCTCACACTGCCGCTCCTGGGGACACACTCGGCCGCAGACAGCCGGCAAAGCCGAGGTGTCGCGGAGAACGGCCGAGGCCTGCCCGGGGCAGCCACGCTGTATGTTCTTGATAAATCCGGGTATGTTGATGCTCACCGGACACCCCCTCATACACTGTGGGTCGGGGCAGTCGAGGCATCGCGTGGCCTCCAGCACAGCCTGCTCGGCCGAGAGACCCTGATTGACCTCGTCGATGAGGGTAGTAACACGATAGGCCGGGTCGAGCTCCGGCATCTTTACGCGCGGGATGGCGGTGCGCTCCTTGGCGGTCATGGCTCGGCGAAGCTCCTCGCGCCACTGGGCATCACGACCTGATATTTCTTTGTCTGTCATTTCCTTTTTCAATTATATGCCCTCAGGCGCATCATCATCTCGTCAAAGTCAACCTTGTGGGCGTCAAACTCCGGTCCGTCGACACACACAAAGCGAGTCCGGCCGTCAACCGTCACGCGGCATGCCCCACACATCCCGGTCCCATCCACCATGATGGTGTTGAGGGAGCACATTGTAGGCACCTCATATTTTTTGGTCAGCAAACTCACAAACTTCATCATCACGGCCGGACCGATGGTGACCACCTGGTCTACCTTCTCGCGGCGAAGCACTGCCTCCACCCCATCGGTCACGAGCCCCTTTGTCCCGGCGCTCCCGTCGTCGGTCATGATGATCACCTCGTCGCTCCACGGCGCCACTTGCTCTTCCAGGATGATGAGCTCCTTGCTGCGCGCTGCCAACACCGACACCACGCGATTGCCTGCCTGCTTCATGGCCTTAATGATTGGGAGAAGGGGGGCCACGCCGACACCGCCGCCGCAACACACCACCGTCCCTACTCTTTCGATGTGGGTGGCGCGTCCCAACGGCCCCACTACGTCAATCATCTCATCCCCAGGCTCAAGAGCGTTGATCTTGCGCGTCGACACCCCAACGGCCTGCACCACCAGCGTAATGGTGCCCCGCTCGGGGTCAGCATCCGCTATCGTAAGCGGGATGCGCTCTCCGCCCTCGCGGGCGCGAACTATGACAAAGTGACCCGGCTTACGCGCACGGGCTATCTCCGGAGCCTCCACCTCAAAACACACTACGGCGGGGCTGAAATGAGTCTTGTTGACTATCTTGAACATTCCTCGTTTAGGTCTGATGTTTAGTGTGACAAAGATAAGCCATCCGCCTCAATCCGCCAAATATTTCTTTTTCCTATGGTCATAAGAGGGTTTTTGGTTACCTTTGCGCCATCATGTCACCTTTTCCCCGCTTCACCCGTTCGGCTGCCCCCCTCGCCGTCATCCTGTTACTTTCCTTGCAGGGGTGTTTCACCGGCGTCGAGTCAACCCCTCGCATCTCTGAAAAGGAATATAAGGAGGCTGTCTCTACTCGCGACTTGCCCGAGGCCCGCTTCCTTGCCGACATCCACGGCGAGCCCCCATCGTCCTGGCGCCGAGGCAAGCAATGGGTGGTGACCGACTCCCGCTCCGACCGTGCAATCGGCCGCTCGCTCGAAGGCGACACCATCTCCCTCTCTGCCATCTCCGAGTCTATCTCCATCCTGGGCCTCCCGGAAGCCGTAGTGTCCTTCTCATCCCCGCTCGGCGATGCCTCCTACATGACCGGCATCTCCCCCGACTCCCTCATGCGCCGCCAGTCGCTGAATATCCCCTACACCGTAGAGCTCTCTCTCATCAGCGAGCTCCGACAGCGCCTAATTGGCCAGACATTCTATGTTGCCACATCGCTTTGGGGCGACATGGACGGCAACTCCATCCGCGGCCTCAAATACATCCCCGTGGAGGTGACCGGCGTAGAGGCCGGCCGCGGCATTGAGCCCATACGACTCTCTCTGCAATATCTCATCTCCGACCAGATGCGATCCAAGCCCGGCAAAGAGTTGCCCGGCGACTCAACCCACCGACACTTCACTCTCCCTATGGCCCTACCGGGAGGCGGAGCCGGAGGCACCACGCGCTCTTTTGCCAACCTCTTCTCCCTCTCCGACCCCCGCAAGCGTTATCCCAAGATAAGCGACGCGGCATGGCTCGCCATCAACGAGGGTCGTGTCATCGAAGGAATGACTCGTGACGAATGTCGGCTCTCACTCGGCTCTCCCACCGACATTGACCGCCGCCCCGGCTACTCCTCCCTCCAGGAGATATGGACCTACCCCGACGGCATCCGACTCATATTCATCGACGGTCTCCTGATCCAACGCTGACTCCCCTCCACCCTCAACCATGCCTAACGCCCGGCTCACTTTTCTCGGAACCGGCACCTCTACCGGGGTGCCTCAGATAGGATGCTCCTGCGCCGTGTGTCGCTCTCGCGACCGCCGCGACCGTCGTCTACGGTGCGCTGTCCTCCTTGAAGCCCACGGCTTAACAATCCTCATCGACGCCGGACCCGACCTGCGACAACAACTCCTGCGACACCACCCGAAAAAGATTGACGCTGTCCTCATCACCCATAGCCACTACGACCATGTTGGCGGCCTCGACGACCTCCGCCCCTACTGCTTCACCCTCGACCAAGGCCTCCCATTAGTGTGTAGCCCCGACGTAGAAGCCGACCTCCGAGCTCGCATCCCCTACTGCTTCCGCCAGCTTCCCTCCCCTCGCGTGCCCCGCTTCTGCCCCGTCGCCGCCTCGCCCGGCTCCCCCCTCAACATTGGCCCTATCTCCATCACCCCCCTCGACATCCTTCACTCCGACGACTACCACATCCTCGGCTTCCGCATCGGCTCTTTTGCCTACGTCACAGACTGCAAGCTGATGCCCCATGAGACTATCCTCGCCCTCCATGGGGTTGACACCCTCGTCATAAATGCACTCCGTCACACCCCCCATCCAACCCACATGAACCTTCGCGAGGCCCTGGACGTTATAAAGGCAACAGCCCCCCGACGCGCTCTCATCACCCATATGAGCCACGGCATTGGCCTCCATAGCGAGACCTCACGCCTGCTCCCCGATGGCGTTGAGCTGGCCACCGACGGCTTGGCTGTCGACCTAAACATATAACGCCCTATGAAAGTCACATATCTCGACAACAGCGGCTTTGTCATCACCACCGACAAGGTCATCATGGTCTTTGACTACTACCGCGACCCGTCACACGCTCTCAACTCAATCCTCGGCGACGAGCCCACCTTGCCCGTCATCTTCTTCGTCTCTCACCGTCACCCCGACCACTACAACCCCGGCATCTACGAGATTGCTCAAAACCACCGCAGAGTCTACGTGGTCTCCAACGATGTCCCGGCGCAAAAAATACCCTCTACCCTCGAAGTCCAGGGTATGAGCCCCGGCGATAACGTTGGCCCTCTTCCCGGCGACATCACAGTCAAAGCCTATGGCTCTACCGATGCCGGTGTCTCTTTCGTAGTCACTCTCCCCGACGGAAACAAAATCTTCCATGGAGGCGACCTCAACGACTGGCACTGGCAGGATGAATCTTCATTCAAAGAAGTCGAGGAAGCTAACGCCGCCTTCGAGAAAATCCTACATCGTATTGCCGAAGAAAATCCCTCCCTTTTCGTGGCTATGATGGCCGTCGACCCCAGGCAAGGCAGCGACTTTGCCCGTGGCGCTCGCCTCTTCATGCAAGCCATAAAGGTCACCAACTTCTTCCCCATGCACTTCAACGGCAAGGCCGACGAGGCTTGCGCCTTCGACATCTACGCCACCCCCGACACCCACACCTATTGCCTTCACAATCCCGGACACAGCATCGAGATTAAGTAACCGTCAAAACAATAGCGCCCAAAATCAGCCGCCGGCTCCACTTCATGAGATCGGCGGCTGACTTTTTATATTCAAAAAAAATTGAGCGCCTCCCGGCGTTCAATCTTTGACCTTTGAATCTAATACCATGAAAAACACGTTGCAAAAGTACACCCTTATTTCGACACTCGCAAGAAAAATGTCAAAAAAATCTGCTCTACAACATATTTTCCCGGCTTTCGATTTTTTGTAGATTACTTAATCCTACATAAGTGATTTATAATCAAGACTGTTATAACTAAACAACATCATATCTCACTCCTATCATGTTTAGCGTGAGAGGGAGAGGTTGAAGGAGAAGCCAAAGGCAGTTGATGAGGTGGGATATGAGTTGGAGCTCACTATCGGGGTGTTAATCTGGTGCTCAAAGTAAGCTCCCAGGTTAAGGCGTCGGCTCATCTGATATTTGGCGGCTATGTTGATGTTGATCGTGCGTGTGCCTGAGGTGGCCTGCGTATACGCAGTCTCAATGCGGCGTATGAGGGCCTGATTGAGGTTATACGACACGTCGCCGGTGATGTTGAGATCGTTGGAGATGCCGGCCTGGGTGTTGCGCATCTTAAGCACGGTGTTAAAGCCCACGATCTTGTAGCCCAGCCCGAGGGTGAGGCCTCGCGTGGTGGCCTCTACCACCTGACCGGCCGAGGTGTTGAGGGTGAGGGTACGCTGGTCGCGCCATTCGGCATTGATGGTCATATTGTTGTTGAGGGTCACGGCAGCTCCTATGAGCGGGGCAAAACGCTCGGTGATGGCCACCGACGATATATTGTAAGGCGACGAGGGGATGGGCTGGCCGGTGAGCTCGTCGAGGGTGAAGCCGCGTGTCTCGCTCCCGTCAATCCCTATCCAGTTGAGGTAGGAGGAGTAGGAACCCACGGAGTAGGTGCATTGATAGGCGTGGGAGAGGGTAAACGCCTTGAAGATGTTCTTGAGGTTGCCGATGCGGATGAGGCCGTCATAGGTGATGCGCCAGTTGGGTCGCACGGCGCCGAAGGAGGGGAAGGGATTGAGGGTCTGCTTCTTGGGATTGCTTCCTGAATAAGCTGAGAGGAAGGCTGGGATGAGCACGTCGGAGCCGGTGGTCGACACTGTGCCCACGGCGGGATCGTAGGGCATTCCGGCATGAGGATTGCCATCCATAAAGCCGCTTCGGGGATAGGTTGTGCCCATATATCCGCTCTCTATGCGTGAGGCCACGGTCGGTATGTTTTCTATAAATTTATTGAAGGCCGAGGAGTTATAGCCGTCGTCGGCCGACGAGCCTTTGAGTGCTGTGGCTATGGCCACGTGCGTCATGGTGAAGGAGCCGGCATATGACGTGGGCATGTTGTCATACATAAATTGCACTTGACTCGTCCGATTGTCTGTCCTGTTGCTCGTGAGCTGTATCTTTAGTCCCTGGATTGGCTCGAGGTTGAGCTCTATGTTGAGTTCCGACGTGCGCGACATGTTGGCCGGCGAGGTCTGCCCGCTCTCGGTCATGAGCCAGCCGCGCTCTTTGGCGCGCTCTACATAGTCGTCGCCATAGAAGCCAAAGGCAAAGCCTAAGCCGGGCGCCATCGGGCCATAGGCACGTGTCTGGCCAAAGGCATCGCCTATGTCGGGGATGAAGAGCGGCAGCGACAGGGAGCGGGTCGACTTGAAACGGACGGCAACATTGCGCGGCGACATGGCCAGGCGGGCGGCATACTGCCCTATCTCCGACCATAGGGTGCGCTGGGGTTTTAGCTGCTCGGTCACTACAAATTTGAGGGTTCTCGACCCGGTGTCAAGCACCTCAACATTGTTCATATCCACAATGCGTGTCTTTATTCTTACCGGCTTGCCGTCGGGGTCGTTGGCATCGGTGGCGGTGACTCTCACCTTGCGTGTGCGCAGATTGTGTTTGATGGTGATGGTGGTGTCGGGGAGCAACGCCATGTTGCGTTCAAACTTGCGTGGCTTGCGCTCGCGGGCTGTTGCACGCCCCGATGAGGAGAAGCGCTGGTTGACATTTTTCAGATAGCCCACTTTGTTGAATATATTTTCGAAGTTAAGGCGACCGTCGGCTCCATAGGTGGTCTGGTTGGAGATGGAGTTGCCCATCTTCACGCCGTCTACTGTGGCACCTCGGTCCCAGCGGTAGTTGGAGTCGTAATTGAGGGTGGCGGTGAGGAAGTCGAGGAAGGGGAGCTTGGCAAAGGGTGCTGTATATGTGGCCGTGGCGTGCTGGTTATAGGCCCAGGGTGTGCCGAAATGGAGCAGGCTCTGCATCACGGTGTCTTTCCATTCACGATATTTGTCGGGGAAGAGCTTGCGGTTCACGGCTCCTACAGGCTCTTCGATGCGGGCCGAGGTGTTGGAGGTGAAGGTGAGGCTAAGACTCTTGATTATCTGCCACGACACGTTGAGCTGCCTGTCCCAAAGGAAGTTTTTGCTAACGGCCACAGGGAGTTGGAAAAACTGGTCAATCTCTGATCGTGTCTGCTGCTCGTAGTAATATCGACTCATGTTGGTGTTAAACGATATCGACGACGGCAGCCAGTTGATCTCATATTCTTGTATAAACTTCAGGGCCTTGCCTGTTCCCTTGATGAATGAGAAGGGCTTGAGAGGCTTGAAGTAGGGGTTGTAGGAGTATTGGAATGAGCCGCGATAGTCGTTGGTGTGCTCATACTCGGTGGTGGGGTCCACTTTGGCGCGCTTGGAAAAGGAGAAGGATAGGGTGAAGTTGGCGGGGTCCCACGGCATGGGGTTCTTGCTCCTTACGTCTGATTTCAGCCCTGAGATGGAGAAGTTTTGGGAGGTGGTCTGCTCTATGGCAAAGGAGGCCACGGAGTCGCGATCATGCTTGTTGGGCATCGACTCTAAGGCATCTTTGAGGCGCACGTCGGTGTCCAGGGGATTGTATTTGGGGGTGGTCTTCTCGCGTGAGTATGAGAAGAAGATGGGGGCTCTTACCTTGGCGGCGGCGGGGACAAATCGTCCGAGGTCTATCTGGAAGGCGGCGTCATATCGCGAGTAGTCGTCCATGCGGCGCTGATTGAGGCTCTGGTCCACTCCGCCAAAGCCGGTCGACTCATAGTGGGCGGCAAGGTTGATGGTGGCAATGTCGCTCACTGCAAGGTTGGCCGAGCCTTTGGCTGCCCAGCCTCCTTCGCTGTCAAAGTCGGTGACTTTGAGTTCATTGACCCATATGGTGCCATCTTTGGTGGTCGATGAGTTGTTGCGGATACCTATCATCATCACTCGTATGTCGCCAAGGGTGGGATTGCCCATCACGCCCATGGTGTTGCGCTCATGGTCGGGGTCGCGGGCGGTGAAAAGTATACCGTATCCCACTCCGGGCTCTTCTGCGCGGCGGGCGCGGTTGCGCTCCACCTTGAGGTCAACGAGGTTTTGGAGGCTCAGGTCCATAAAGTTGGATATGGGCCACACGGCAGCGCGCCCCGAAGCATCGTCGGAGTAGCCTGTGGTGGTCCATTCAGGGGTCAGCTCCAGGGGTATCTCATACTCATAGTAGTTGTTCTTCACGTCTGAGCCGAGGCGGACAAAGACCGATAGGTCGCCCGAACGCAGAGCTGTGGTGTTGTCGATAAGAGCCTCGGCGTGGGTCCACATCTGGAGGCGGCGATAGTTGCGCAGGTCTTGGCGCGTGTTGCGATAGACGGCGCGGGCATCGCCGGCGCGCAGTCCTATCACTTTCATCGACATCGACTGCTCATTCTCCTGGATTATCTGAGCCTGCCCGGGGTCGGTGATGCGGGTCACTCCCGGAGGCAAGACATAGTTTACCGGCTTGCGCTGGGAGTTTTCCTCGATATTAACCACTGAGACGTCGAGCTGTCCCTCGGCGGGGGTGTCACCGCGGTTGTTGAGGTTGAAGTCATAGGTGCGCCAGTCGCCGTTGACCAGCTCAAGGGTGGCAAACCTCAGGTGGGTGGTGGCCTTAAACCCGGTCATAAACATGCGCATGAAGCGGATGGTGGAGAAGTCTGAGATGGACCCCACGGCCTTTTGGAACTCTTCGAGGGGTATCTTAAACTGATACCATTCCACAGTGGGATTGGAGCCGTCGGGGACATACACCACTGAGGTCTGCTTGTCGGTGATATAGTTGCGCCCTACCTCAAGGTCTTCGGGGCGTATCGAGATGCGATATTGGAAATATCGCTCATACTCGTTGAGGGTGTTGTCTTGATTGATATCCTCCACGTCGGGGAGCGAGCGGGAGCTCTGATAGAGAGGCTCGCCGGCATCCTCGGGCGAGAGGGAGTTGCCTTCCACTCCGTTATATCGCTTATATCGCTCAAGTACTCCAAGGCGCTCTTCATCATAGTCATATCCGCGATAGAAATGATAATTGTCTCCGGCTGGGTCGTTGAGGGGCGAGAAGCGATCAGCCTGCATCCGCTCTATTGCCGCCGGTGAGAGCTTGGCGCGGAGACGGTCGAGATAGTCGCTATAGGAGGAGAAGGTAAATTCGTCGGGATTGAGCAGGCCGTCGAGGCCGGTGTCTTGGGTCAGGCGCGCTGTGTTGGCGTTGTCAAAGGCATAGGTCAGGGAGTTTTGGGTGGATGTCTTGCCCCACACGGTCTCTTTCATAAACCGGGTGTCGCCGTCGATGGGATTGCCATTCTCATAGGTCTTAAGCCCATCTTTGAGGATATCTTCTGAGATCTCGCCAAGGTTGATGTAGAGGTCGCCCCCTTCATAGTTAGGGTTCTCGGGGTCGAGGAAGGGGTTCATGAGCCAAAATTGGATATACTCAACGTTGAGGGTCTCAAAGTCTGTGTTGTTGAGCCGACGCATGATGCCACCCCATCGCCGCGCGGGATTGAGGAGGTTGCCCTCTTCGTCTATGTCGGTGGCATCGAGATTGTAGGGGCCTCGCTCGCTGGGGTAGAAGGAGAGGTTAAGGGTATGGATAAGGTTGCTCTCTCCATATCCGAGCTGCCGACCGGGGAAGAGTTCATAGCTCTTCACCTCTCTCACGTAGGGATTGGAGAGCTGCTTGAGGTCGCTTTTGATATATCCCGGGGCAAGCGAGGAGTTGCGCGAGGTAAATAGCCGGTCGATATAATACCAGTTAAGAAGGGCTCGGTTTTTGCCATAGGCCACGTCGTTGGAGAGGGATGCCTCGGGGAAGAGTGCGTCGGGCGAGGGATCGTAGGGGGTGGAGGAGAGAAACCAGCTGTAAGGGTCTTTGACGTCGATGCGTGTCTGGGCCTGCTCAAAGTCGTCGATGTAAGAGCTGCCGCGATTGCTGCCGGTCTTCTGCTGAGCGGGGATGAGCTTGGCCATCTCCCCCTGGAGGGCCAGACGCGAGGGGGCAGTGGCGTTGACGGTGGGGATGCGGTTGAGAAGGTTGGTGAGCCACATGAAGTCGGTCGAATAGGCAAAGTTGAGGCCCACCATGGTGTTGTTGACGGTCTCTTGCCCTATGTTGACCTTCTCTACCAAGGCTTTCTCGCCGTAATGGAGCAGGGTGGCGCCCACGTTGAAGTTTTTGTTGAAGGCATAGTTGAGGTCGAGGCCAAAGAGGCTCTTTCGCTGCATGGCCTCCATGGTGCCCTGGTCTTCGAGGGTCACCGACACATTTTGCCCTGAGTCGATGATGCTCTGGTTGGTGATGGTCACGGTGCCCATTGAGTAGTCCACGGTGTAGTCGCTGTTCTCGGTGAGGCGCACTCCCCCGGCCATCACCACCACCGAGCCGCGCGGGACATTGACCGCCCCGAGCTCAATGCGCGAGCCGGCCGAGGCCTGATATTCGCCTGTGAGGACAAATTTGTTTTTGTCGGCATACTGGCGGGCGACTGTGAGGGTTGAGTCATAGAGCTCGGTATAGACATAGTCGCGAGCATAGACGGGATTGTCTATCTTGCGCTCAAGATATCGGCCAAAGGGCTCTGCCACAGGGAAGATGACGATGCCGCGGCGGGAGTCAATGGTATACCCCTCAACGTAGTCAAAAAATCCGTCGACGTTGCTCTCCTGGTTGGAGTCGAGGCGGTCGAGGTTCATCACCTGCAAGAGGCTCTGGTTGTTTAGGCCCGGGATGGGCAGGTAGTTGATCTCGGTGCCGGTGGTGTCGGAGAGATATTTGATCTGGAGCTTGAAGTTTTGCTTCTTCACGTCGCGCGACCCCAAGGGGTAGACATTTTTCATCATCAGTCGCCACATGGGCTGACGTGGGTCTTGGGTGGTGCTCTTGAGCATCTTCACATAGAGGCTTTGGTCGGTCGAGGTGATGTCGGCCGAAAATTCGCCCACCTGATAGACTTGTCCACGATAGGTATATTCAAAGGCCACGGCAAGCACCTGGTCGGCATTCAAGCTCGAGGTAAGCGAGATATATCCCAAGGTCGGATTGAGTGTATATTCCGAGCTGCTCAGAAGGCGGGCACTCTCCACTTTTTCATACCCTCGGCCGCCGGTGATGCCATAGGCGGCCAATGGCTCTAAGGCCTGGGTGACGCTGTTGATGTCGCGCGCGCCGGGATAGTCGGTCTTGATGGTGGTGAGCAGGTTGTTGCTCTGGTTGCAGGGATTGGGGTAGGCGGGGTTGGGGGTCCAATAGTCTGAGGCCAGATGGTCCTCTTCGCCAAGGTCCATGAAGGCAACAAGGTTGCGGCTCTGGTTGAAGCTGCTGTTGCGGTTGGTCACCCACACCTCTATGCGCGTAATCTGGATGCCTGAGCTCACATAGGGCAGCTTGGAGGCAAACTCGTCGTAATGGTCGCGGAAATATTGCGATAGGAAGAAATGGGCATTGGCCTGATACTGGTCGGCCTGGATGGTGAAGGGGGTGGTCTGCACTCCCCCCTTGGTGTTAACCGACCTGCTCACCGACTTCTGCTGGCTCACTAAGGCTGTGGCCGTCAACTTACCAAACTGCAGCTTTGACTTAATGCCAAAGAGAGCCGCCGAGCCGCGGATGAGGCTCGACCCGGTGGTCATGCTCACGTTGCCCGCCTCGATGCTCTTCACTATGTCATCTTCCTTGCCTTCATATTGCAACTTAAGGTTTTGTGCATCATATGAAAACATAGCATCGGTATTGTAATTGAGGTTGAAGTTGAGCCTGTCGCCCACCGATGCCTGCACCGATGCCTGTATCTTCTGGTCGAAGTCAAAGAAGGTCTTCCGCCGAGAATTGAGCGACAAGGCCGGATTGTCGGTAAAGTTACTCTTGATGCCCATATCGATCTGCACCGAGCCCTGTGTCCGCAGCGACAAGCCGCCCGGGCCAAAAATCTTCTCCAGTGGCCCAAGGGCAAAGCTCATGTCAAGGATGTCAAAGGGCTGACGGGCTCCCCCGCCCTCCCCTTCGCCGGTGAGGTGCTCCGAGTTGCGCTTATGATAGTAGGCGGCCATCTCCCTCCGTGTCTGCCAAGCGTTATACTGCTCGGGGGTGAGCAGGAAGGGGGTCGACACCACGTTCTCTCCCAATTTGGTGCTCACCACATATCGCCCTATCGAGGGATCATATTCTACTGCCGTGTTGATATTCTTAGGATTGGTGAGGTCGGTGGCAAAGTCGGCTGCCATGAGCTCCTCGGCTGTGAGCGGAAACGCCTGCTTCGTCGGAAACGGGAGCATCGTCGTGTCGGCCTCCGATGTCAGCGGCCCCATAAGGGTTAGCGGTGGCGGCCCTATCGGAGTCCCACCCGGAAGGATGCTCTGAGCCGTCATAGTGGGCACTATAACAACCGCCGCTGCCATCATCAGGGCCGCAACAATAGCTATCGGCCAGCGATGGGCCGATAAGCGCCTTATTATATGACGTATATGATGAAACAGATTGCTGTCCAAATCGGTTGGGAAATGAAGACAAGGCAAGCCTTATTTATAGTTGCCCATCTTCATTATAACGTAGCCATCGGGACATTATTATATCGCCGCCTCTCTTTTTTTCGCTCCGGGGATGTTAGCGACTTAGTGAAGCTATGCGGGCTATATACTTGCCCAGGATGTCAAACTCTAAGTTGACCCGGCTGCCGGCCTTGATACGGCAAAAGTTGGTATGCTCAAAGGTGTAGGGGATAATGGCTACGCGAAATGATCGCTCGGTTGAGTCACACACTGTCAGGCTCACCCCATTCACCGTCACCGACCCCTTTTCCACTGTCACATAGCCTTTTGCGGCCATCTCCGGATCGGAGTCATACTCAAAGGTAAAGTATGTGGAGCCATCTGCTTCTTCCACTGCGGTGCACACTGCGGTAGTGTCTACATGCCCCTGGACTATATGGCCGTCCAAGCGCCCGTCAATGCGCATCGACCGCTCAAGGTTCACCAGATCACCCTCATGGAGTTGACCGAGGTTAGACCGCCGGAGTGTCTCCTGGATGGCCGTCACGGTATATGTGCCATCGCCCGGCAGAGCCACCACGGTGAGACACACTCCGTTGTGGGCCACCGACTGGTCTATCGTCAACTCATCGGCAAAGGTGCAGGCGAGTGTCAGATGAAGATTGCCCCCATCCTCCTTCATGGCCACCACCTTGGCGGCTTCTTCTACTATTCCTGAAAACATATGCAAGTCTTTGTTTTATGTCAGTGTTTCATCTCCACCACTCGCGTCGGCGGCAGGCTGGCCTTACGCTCTGCCACGGCATCGGTGAGCTCGCGAGCCGCATGGATAAACGCCATCCCGGCCATGGTGTCGCGCGCCGCTATCGGCTCGCCACTGTCGCCGCTCTCGGCTATCGACCCCACTAAGGGTATCTGCCCTAAGAGGCGAAGACCAAGCTTCTTGGCAAGCTCTACTCCCCCTTCGCGGCCAAAGATGTAATATCGCTCATCGGGATGTTTCTCGGGAGTAAACCAAGCCATATTTTCTACCAGCCCAAGGATGGGCACTCCCACCTTATCGCCCTGAAACATGGATATCCCCTTGCGAGCATCGGCCAATGCCACCTGATTGGGCGTGGTCACCACCACCGCGCCGGTCAGCGCTATGGTCTGGACAGTTGTGAGATGGATGTCTGACGTGCCCGGCGGCAGGTCAATCAGAAAATAGTCGAGCTCGCCCCAGTCGGCATCCGTAATCAGCTGCTTGAGCGCATTGGACGCCATCGACCCGCGCCAAAGCACTGCGCTCTCCTTGTCGACAAGAAATCCTATCGAGAGCATCTTCACCCCATATCGCTCAAGCGGCTCTATGAGCCGCCGCCCGTCGGGCTTCTCTACCATATAGACCGGTTCGTCTTCAACACCAAACATCTTGGGGAGCGACGGGCCGAAGATGTCGGCATCAAGCAGCCCCACCTTATACCCCTCTCGGGCCAGTGCAACGGCTAAGTTGGCCGCCACGGTCGACTTGCCCACTCCCCCTTTGCCAGATGAGACGGCTATAATATTGTCAACACCCTGAAGGACTGGCTCCTCCTTGGCTTTCTCGGCCATGGAGGGGAAGACAGGTGTGACGATGGTCTCCACGTCGGGGGCTATGAAGGTCTTCAACGCTGCCGCCACACTCTTGGTCAGCGAGGCTGCAAACGGGTCGGTAGGCTTGTCAAAATGTAGGGCAATGGCCACCGAGCGGCCATCGATGCGGAGGTCGTCGCCCGTCACCATACCGAGCTCTACGATATTTTTGCCGTTGCCGGGGTATCTTACATTGGTCAGTGCGTCGAGGATTAGACGCGGATAAAGCGGTTCTGATGCTGCCATAGGTCAATTGCCGATGTTTTCTTCAGGGACGGCGATGTTGCCCTGGATGATGCCGCGCGAGTAGCTGCGGTATGTGTCTGGCTCTATCTCCACGTCGGGCTCTGTGAGGGGCGTGGTGTGGTCGAGCGGAATGGATATATACTTTATAGTCAGCCCTCTGTCAAGCCACTGACGCTCATAATGGGTCTTGATGGCCAAGATGTCGGTCAGCAGCGGAGAGCTGTAGAGGTCGTCGGTGAGGGCGTCGATGGCCAGCCCACAATGCTCAGCCATCAAGCGAGTGTATGTGTAGAGAAAGGGGGAGTCGGTCTTGAGTCGCACATGGCCCCCGGGACGCAGTATCTTGCGATAAAGCTCCATGAAACGAGTGGAGGTGAGCCGCTTGCGCGTCTTCTTCATCTGGGGGTCTGGGAAGGTAATCCATATCTCATCCACCTCGCCCGGAGCAAAGAAACGATCAATGAGCTCTATGTCAGTCCGCAGGAAGGCCACATTTCCCAACTCTTCGTCGCGCGCCTGTGTGGCTCCGCGCCACATACGCGCCCCTTTGATGTCCACTCCTATATAGTTACGGTCGGGACACCGACGGGCAAGCCCTACGGCATACTCCCCTTTGCCACACCCAAGCTCAAGGGTGATGGGATTGTCATTATGGAAAAAGTCGCTGTGCCACCGTCCGCGCAGAGGGAAGCCCCCCTGTCGCTGAAGCTCTGCAAATGGATACTGAAACACAAACGATATCGTATCCATCTCGCTAAATTTGGCAAGTTTGTTTTTGCGGCCCATTGGCGGTTTTTTTTGGTGTTTATTGTCTGCAAAGTTACGCCAAAATAGGCTAAGTCGCAAAATTTTCATCTTACCGATGCAAGATTTCGCCCACTCCCTCCGTTATGTAAGAAATCGACATCTTCTTTATAATGAAACCCAATTTTCTCACCTCACTCTTTATGAGCCTCCTTTGCGTCATCCTTGCCTCTTGCGACAGCAAAGACGAGCCTGAAAATCCCGTGATTGACTACACCCCGGTAGGGTTTGTCCTCGACATTGTCGATAACAATGGCAATTCGCTCCTCGACAAGACTCGCGCCGACAATATCCTCTCCGACGGCCTTTACATGGAGATGGATGGCAAGCGCTTCAATCTCAGCGACTCCCTCTATCAGAGCATGAGAGCCGGACGCTCTGCCGAGCCTGCCGCTCGTGCCAACTCGTCGGAGTTTCATGGTCTTCAGCTCATCCTCAACACTGATAAGGACAATTTCTACTCCCCAAAAGGCAGATTTTTACTCCTCTTTGGGTACTTCAACGGCGGCGAGTCTTTCGACCATGAGATGACTCTCGTTTGGCCCGAAAGAGGCTCTAAATACCTCCTTCAGATCATCAACTCCGTGACTTTCGACTCCGAAAAAAATGCCTCTATCTCTCGCTCTTTCTTCCTCAACGGCAAGAAAGTCGATGGAGGAAGCATCATCAAACCTCTTACTCTCTGGGAGTAAGCTCACTTATCGGGCAAGAACACAAAATAGACTGCCGCTACCATCAGAAGTGCCGCCACTATGTGGTTCCATCTCAGATGGAAGCTCTCAAAGGCTATCATGCTGAAGATCACAAACACCACCAGCGTTATTATCTCCTGCATCACCTTGAGCTGCATCAATGAATAGGGGCCGCCGTTCCCATCAAATCCTATGCGATTGGCCGGCACCTGGAAACAATATTCCAGAAGCGCTATTCCCCACGACATCAATATCACCACATAGAGCGGCCAGTTGGTTGACACTCCCGCGCTCTGTAGCTTCAAGTGGCCATACCAGGCCAAGGTCATGAACACATTGCTCACCAGCAGCAACACCACCGTCGTGAGCATAGGCATCGTCTTTAGAAACGCTATCATCTCTTTTCGTTTAATCGTTTATATATGCGTCAGGCTTCCCGGCCTGACGCATACTTATTATACACCACCCCTACTATGATGAGTGCCAAGCCGACATAGGTAAACGCAACTATGCTCTCTCCTACCACCATTGAAATGAAGAAGAGCGACAAAAACGGCGCTATATAACACATCTGATTGACTATTGCAACATTTGTGGCCATCCTCAATGCCATGGAGAAAAACAGAAAGGGCACTCCCATCTCAAAGACGCCTATATAGACGCTCGCCCATAGTCCATCGATTGATGCAAATGTGGCATCAGTGAACGGCATCACCGCCAACAATACCACCGACGCTATGGCAAACGACACAAAGAGCTTCACGCTCTCATCCATTTCCATCCCTACTCGCTCATTGATAATCCAATAGACTGCCCACAAGGCTGCGCTGGCAAAGGCCATGAGAAGCCCACCGACAGAGAGACTCCCCTCAGGCAGGCCTCCACCACCGAGCGAGATAATTGCAACTCCGGCCAAAGACACGGCCATTCCTATATACAGGCGTGGCTTAACTCTCCGCCTCATCACTATGGCCATCAGCAACGTCAAGAAGATGGGCCAACAATAATTAATCGGCTGGGCCACCTGAGCCGGCAGCATATCATATGCCGCAAAGAGTATCAGATAATAGGCGGCTGGGTTGAAAAGCCCCTCCACCACCAGTCCGCGAAGCTGAGTCAGACTGAGTCTCTTAACGTCGGCCCACCGGCCACGGAGGGTCACGGCCATGCCATATATCAGTGTGGCCGTAATCGACGCTACCGTCACCATCTCATAGGTCGTGTAATAGTTAAGGGCGGTCTTAAACGCGGCGGCTACCGTCGACCAGCTCACTACAGCTACAGCGGCGGCCATCACTGCCCCACTCTGCCCCGTGAGACCTTTTGCTGATGCTATATCCATATCTATTCTACATAGAGCACCAACCCCTTCAGATATTCTCCCTCAGGATGATAGATGTTGACCGGATGATCGGCCGGCTGTGTCAGCTGATGCAAGATGCGGACTCGCCTTCCGGTCTGTGCCGCTGCCGAAAACACTGCCAGCCTGAATTGCTCTTTCGTTATGGCTTGTGAGCATGAGAAAGTAAAAATCACACTCCCCTTGGCAGCCTTCTCTATCCCTGCTGCATTGAGCCGCTGATACCCTCGTAGGGCGTTGCGTATGGCTCCGCGATGTTTCGCAAAGGCCGGCGGATCAAGGATTATGAGGTCAAAGGCGCCCGTCGGCATGTCGGCTAAGTATCGGAAGGCATCTACGGCCACCGCTTCATGGCGGCTGTCCTCGGGGAAGTTGAGCCCTACATTGGCCTCGGTCAGGGCTATCGCCTTGGCCGACGAGTCGACCGACACCACTCTCTCGGCTCCTCCTCTCATGGCATACACTGAGAAGCCCCCGGTGTAGCAAAACATATTAAGCACTCTCCGCCCACGCGAATATCGCTCAAGCAGCGAGCGGTTGTCGCGCTGGTCAACGAAAAAGCCTGTCTTTTGTCCGCGAAGCCAGTCGATGTGGAAGCGAAGCCCGTTTTCCATAGCTTCGTTGCCTGAATATCCGCCAAGGATATAGTCGTTTACGGGGTCGAGCCGGGCCTTAAATGGCAGGGTGGTCTCGCTCTTATAGTACACGTTGGAGATGGCCAAGTCGGGTAGTGAGGTGAGGGCATCAGCTATTATGTTGCGGTCAAAGTGCATCCCCACTGAGTGGGCTTGCACCACGGCTGTGTCGCCATAGACATCCACTATGAGCCCCGGCAAGAAGTCGCCCTCGCCATGGACAAGCCGATAGGCGGTGTTGTCTGCTCGGATTAGGCCTAAGGTCTGCCGTAGCCTAAGGGCCTCTGATAGCCGCCTCTGATAATAGCTCTCGCCTATTCTGCCTTGCTCTTCTATCTCTCTCGCTTCGGGGCCCATGGCTAAGATGCGCACTGCTATTGACCCTATCTGGTAATGCCCCACACCAAGGAGTCTGCCATCGGATGAGGCTACGGCTACGGCCTCTCCTTCTTCAAGGCCTTCGACCGGATCGGCCAACGCACCCGAAAACACCCATGGATGGAAGCGCTGAAGGCTCTCTTCCTTCCCTCGCCGAAGTCTTATTGTTGGTAGCTTACTCATTTTTAATTACATGAAAAAGGCTCGGATGATATCCATCCCGTTGGCATATAGGAGAAGGGCAAAAAGCAATGCCATACCTGTATATTGGGCCATCTCAAGAAATTTCATGGAGGGCTGACGGCCTGTCACCATCTCCCACAGCAGAAACATCACGTGGCCACCGTCTAAGGCCGGTATCGGTATGATGTTCATAAAGGCGAGCGCCAGGGAGATAAAAGCGGTGATATTCCAGAAGGAATACCAGTTCCACTGGTCGGGAAACATCGACCCTATGGCGCCAAAGCCCCCTATGCTCTGCGCGCCTTCGCGCGAGAAGAGATGCTTGAGCGACGCTACATAGTTGCCCATCGTAGTCGTTCCGAGCTCCACTCCGTGTGGTATCGACCCTAACAAACCATATTCTTTGCTCACGGTCTTAAACACTTCTGTAGGCGGGGCAAGCTGGATGCCGAGCTTGCCTCCCTCTGAGGGGGTGGCGGTAACAGCTATCTGCTTCCCTTCGCGTTCCACCTTCACTTCTACCGGCTGGTTGGCATAGGCGGCCAGAGCCGGGGTGAGCTCGGTATATGAGGGGGTGAGGCTATCTCCTACGGCTATGATGCGGTCGCCCTTGATGATGCCGGCATGCGCGGCGGCTTGCCCGGCAACGGCGTTGGCTACCACCACGGGCATCCTCAGGGCCAAGAATCCCTTATCGTCGTTGAGCTTGAAGATAAATCCCTCTGGGATGGCTATATCCACGGTGTCGCAGTGGTTGCGTATCACGGTCACTTTCTTCGCCTCGGCCATGCGAAGCATCCAGTCGCTATCCCCTGCATCGAGTTTCTTGCCGTCGGCTGCATAGGGTATATCGCCGTTGCGGAAGCCGGCCTCTATGGCTGCCGGCACGAAGTCATATCCCTCGGTGGCGTCTTCAAAGGCCACATACTGCTCGCCCCAATGCCATGCCATGCCTATGTAGATGATCACGGCGGCAATGAAGTTAAACATCACTCCCCCCACCATCACCAGCAGACGCTGATAGGCCGGACGCGACCTGAATTCCCATTCCTGTGCCTCTGTGGCAAGGTCATCTTTGGAGGTGGTCTCGTCTATCATGCCGGCTATCTTACAGTAGCCCCCCAAAGGGAGCCACCC
Source organism: Alloprevotella sp. (assembly GCA_023663135.1). Lineage (GTDB taxonomy): Bacteria > Bacteroidota > Bacteroidia > Bacteroidales > Muribaculaceae > Paramuribaculum. The sequence goes on along the minus strand of JAMPIE010000014.1, from coordinate 16,816 downwards.
AATGCCATAGATGGTCTGCCGCCATGCCGGTATCTTCTCGCCGGTTGTCGTCAGGTCGCGTCCCACGCGAAGTGTCGCCACCTGGGCTTTCGTCTCGGTCACTTTGCCGCTATCTTTATCTTCTTTCTCTGTGTCGTGGGTCAGGAAGCGAAGTGTCCCCTTGGCGGGGTCATATTGCAGTAGCGAAATCCATGGGTTGAAGAAGAGAAAAAATCGCTCTACCTTGATCTTAAACACTCGAGCAAAGACATAGTGTCCCAACTCGTGAACCAAGACAAGGAGCGACAGCGCAGCAATGAGCTGCAGGGCTTTTATCATGATTGTCTCCATTGGCGGGGATATGGGTGTTTACTGTTTTCGGGTGTCATGCCAGACGCTTTATGTGCTCGTCGGCTCGCCGGCGTGCCTCGCTGTTGACATTAGATATATCTTCTATTGTGGGCGTGTCTATCCGCTCCATGTCGTTGAGGGTAAGGTCTATCACGCGATAGATGTCGCCAAAGCCGATCTGCCCGTCGCGGAAGGCTCGATTGGCTTTCTCATTGGCGGCGTTGATGACACATGCGGTCGTCCCTCCCTCGCTCAGCGCTCTCCGTGCAAGGCTCAGGCATGGGAAGCGCTCTTCGTCGGGCTCATAAAATTCCAGATGTGCCATCTGCTCCATGCTCAGGCGCCGACGCGGATCGGCCATGCGGCTGGTGTTACCCAAGGCATAGGCTATGGGCAAGTGCATGTCGGGGATGCCAAGCTGGGCTTTCACGGCTCCATCTCTCATCGCCACCATCGAATGGACTATCGACTGCGGATGGACCACCGCCTCTATCCTTTCCGCGGGGATGTCAAAGAGCCAGCGCGCTTCTATTATCTCAAACGCTTTGTTTATCATCGTGGCCGAGTCTATGGTTATTTTGTCGCCCATCACCCAGTTGGGGTGGCGCAGAGCATCGGCCGCGGTCACTCTCGCCAGCTCTTCCCGGCTCATGCTGCGGAAGGGGCCTCCTGAGGCTGTGATGATCAGCCGCTCCACCTCTTCGGGTCTTTCGCCTCTGAGACACTGATAGATGGCTGAGTGCTCAGAGTCTACCGGGATTATACGCGAGGGCGAGCTCGCCAGTTGGCGCGTCACTATCTCGCCCGCTGCAACAAGGGTCTCCTTGTTGGCTAAGGCTATTTCCTTCCCGGCGGCTATGGCGCGAAGGGTGGGTGTGAGCCCGGAATAACCCACGGTGGCGGTCACCACCATCTCCACCTCTTCCAGCGCAGCCGCCTCGGCCAGGGCTTCTGTGCCGGCTGCTGTGGTTATCCCCAGCGGCTCAAGGGCCTCGCGCAGACGGGCATAGCGTGCCTCGTCGGCTATCACGGCCACTGTTGGCCTCAGCCGCCGCGACTGCTCGATGAGCAGCTCTACGTTGCTCCCGGCCGTCAACACTGACGCTCTATACATCTCGGGATGTTCCTCTATGATGTCTATGGTCTGCGTACCTATTGACCCGGTCGAGCCTAATATTGCGATTTTTTTCACGAAGTGGCGATTGGTTTGGTTCTGCAAAGATACTCTATTTTCCCAACATACCCACTCTTGCCGCCTTAATTTCTGTTATATGCGAGCGGGAGGCAAGCTCATTATGCCTGCCTCCCGCCTCTTCTATATTTTTTCGCGGTATTCAGATTGCGTCTTCCTCTACGGTCTCAAGCTCGTCGGCGGCAGGGGCAGGGGCATCGCTTGTGGCGGCCTCCAATTTTTTCATCACTGCAAAGATAAAGGCGGCGGCACAGAGACAGATGATTATCAAGATGCCCCAGAGCATCCACACCGATATCTTGCCCCACAGAAGCATCGGGATTGACACAAGATAGTTACCAAGGGCTGTGGCGGCAAACCAGCCTCCCATCATGGAGCCCTTGAGCTTCGGAGGAGCCACCTTTGACACAAACGATATGCCCATCGGCGACAGCAGCAGCTCGGCAAAGGTGAGAAGAAGATATGTGGAGATGAGCCAGTTGGGCGACACAGCGGCTGATGTGCCGGTAATGGCAAGCGACCCGATGAGCATCACTCCATAGGCCACGCCGGCAAGCACCATGCCGTAACCTATCTTGCGCGGGGCTGAAGGCTCTTTCCCCTTCTTGGCAAGCCACCCAAAGATGGCAAGCGACACCGGGGTGAGAGCCACGACATAGAACGGGTTGAACTGCTGGTATTGCTGGGGCTGTATCCCGCTAACAGGGTCGGGCGTATTGGAGTAGAACCACCACAACAGCCCGACGACACACGCAAGGATGGCTACACACACTGCCTTACCCTTGGCCTTGCTGGTGAAGAAGTTAAACACGGCATACACTCCTATAGCTATCGAGAATAGGGCCCATACGTTGAAGCCGATTCGGGTCCACCCTCCGGCATCTGCTGCGGTGCAGCTCTTGGCAAATTCGGTCAGGGTAGCGCCATTCTGATGGAACACCATCCAGAAGAAGATCACCACGGCAAAGACAAGCATCAGCGCCACGACACGTGCTTTGGTCTGGGCCGGGCTAAGTTCTGGCTCTGCACTCTTGGCCGGGGTCTTGGCGCTCTGGGTCGTTGCCGGGGCTGCCTTGCTGTCGGTTATTATATGGGCATATGTCTTGCGCCCAATGAAATATATCATGAAGGAGATGATCAGCGAGATACAGGCTATGGCAAAGGCATACGAATAGCCCGTGGAGAGGGTGGCGATATATTCGTTACACCACGCGGTCATTTCGCCGGTGATGGCCATTCCGTTTTCTGCTGCCATCGCCATTATCTCCCCGGCTTTGTCGGTTGCGCCGTCGAGATATGAGTTACACAGGGCCGGGAGCTGGGCCACATAGCTCAGCCCCTTGCCATTCAATGCCATGTTTGTCACGGCGGTGGCGGCCATAGGGGCAAACATCGACCCCACGTTGATAAACATGTAAAAGAGTGAGAAGGCGGCGTCGCGCTGCCCTGAGAGCTTGGCGTTGTTATACAGGTCGCCAACCATCACCTGGAGGTTACCCTTAAACAGGCCTGTCCCTATGGCTATCAAGGCTAAGGCACAACAGAGTATCACGAGCGACGCGGTGGAGCGTATGTCGGTTGGCATCGACATCACCGCATACCCGGCAAACATCACCACAACGCCGGTGACTACACACTTATTGAAGCTCCATTTGTCGGCTACCCAGCCGCCAATCAGTGGCATGAAATATACCAAGGCAAGAAAGATGGCATAGATCTGGCCTGACACCGTTGAGTCAAAGCCAAATTTAGCCTGCAAGTAGAGCAGGAAGATGGCCAGCATCGTGTAATATCCAAAGCGTTCGCCGGTGTTGGCGAGCGATAAGACATATAGGCCGGCCGGTTGGTTCTTAAACATGATTTAAGGTGGTATTAGGTTGTAATTATTTTCAGTGACTTGATGTACCTCCCTTAGCCTTATAGGCCAATGCATAGGCCCTCATCTGCTTGAGCATCGCCAAGAGGCCGTTAGACCGCGTCGGCGAGAGGTTCTCGGCAAGCCCTATGTCGGCTATGAAGTGCAGGTCGGAGCTGAGTATCTCGTCGGGGGTATGGCCATTGAGCACTTTCACGAGCATCGCTATGATCCCCTTGACTATGATGGCATCTGAGTCGGCTGTAAAGTGGATATGTCCCTCGCCATCCTTCCGGGCATCAAGCCACACTCGGCTCTGACACCCCTCTATGAGCCTGTCGGGGGTCTTCAGCGACGGGTCGATGGGCGGAAGCGAGTTGCCCATGTCTATAATCATGGCATACCGATCCATCCAGTCTTCGACAGCACTGAAATCTTCTATTATCTCCTCTTGGGTCTCTTCTATCGTTGGGTTCATCGTCTGTGCGGGTTAACGGAAGTGGTAAATAAAGTGGATGATGGTCTGACCAACGGCTTTAAGCGTCGATGGATCGATGTTCTTAAGGTCATCATCATGGGTGTGCCAGGTGGGAGGGAAGCCACCTGTGGCCTCCGACCGGCTCTCTACTATATCTATGGCGGGAATGCCGACGCGCAGGAGCGGCAAGTGGTCGTCAAGGATGGGTGCCCCATCTTCGGTCGGGAAATAATTGGCGTTCCCGGTACGCCGTGCTGAGTCCCACACTCGGGCCACTAATGCCGGATTATAGTACTGCGAGAATCCCTCACGATGGAAGCGCGCCCCGCGCCCCCCCACCATGTCAAGCACTATGGCAGCCTGGGGCATCTCGGATGCGCTCTTATATGGCAGGTGTTCAGCAAAATAGGTCGAGCCTTTACACCATGAGGTGTCGTCGCCGCTCGTGCCCGAGTCTTCCAGGTCTACAAAGAGCAGGTCCACTCCCACATCTATATTGGCCTTGGCCAGCTGGCGCGCCACTTCAAGCATCACGCCAACTCCCGAGGCCCCATCGTTAGCACCCGGTATAGGCTTGGATGCCTTCGCGGGGTCTGTCTCTTCATCGGCCACAGGCCGTGTGTCATAATGAGCCACGAGCATCACTCGCGTCTTCGCCCCGAGATTATATCGCCCTAATATGTTAACAATAGGAAGTTGCCTCGATGGGTCGCGCGGATCCTCGGTCTCAGCCAGTTGCACTACGACCGTATCGACTCCATGCCGACGGAGCTCGCTCTCTATCCACTTGCCACACTGCGCTATGCTCTGTGAACCCGGGACTCTCGGCCCCATCTCCACCTGGCGCGCCACGTAGCCATAAGCCGTGTCGGCATCAAATGCCGGCATAAATGCCGACTCCTTTGTCACCTCCGGCGGAGTAGCCTCCGATGCCTTTGCACCGGGCCGTCCGCTACATGAGCCCAGCATCATAGCTGCAGCTGCTATTATATTCAGGCATATGTGATGAATCATGTCTGCTCCTGGCCGCACTTTTATCCGAGCACAGCTCCGCGCAAAGTTAACCATTATCCGCCAATCCACAAAAATTATTATACACTCCCCCATCCATATCCACCCCTCCCCTCCATGCCTGGATATTTCCCGGATACCCCGGATCTCCCTGGATTTAAATCTTCCGTCTCAAACTCCCAATTCCTCTATCCTCATTCCTAATTCCTTAGCTTTGAGAGCCTAAGCGGGATGGCGCGTCCCGCCCCCCCCTCAGTCCCTTTAGATGCGAGGTCAAAGACATCCAAGCGCCGGCATGCCCCCCCCTGAAATTCTTATTTATGCGCCGCCGCCGAGAGCCTTATATAGCCCTACTACTGCTAAGTATTGGTCTCTGAGAGCGTTGCTCAATCCTATGCGAGCATCGAAGTATCGGCGCTGGGCGTCAAGCACATCAATATAGCCTATGCTCCCTCCGAGATACTGCGTCCGAGCAAGCTCTACATATTTGCGAGCGGCCTCATGCAGCTCCCCTTTGAGCCGTGCTGTCGACTGTGCATGACGGAACGCCGAAATGGCATCATCAACCTCTGTAAAGGCCTGGATCACGGTCTGCTCATAGCGATAGCGAGCCTGGTCGTAAGCAGCTACGGCGGCTTGATGGCGCCGTTTCTTACGTCCAAAGTCAAGGATGGTACCGGCTATGTCGCCCCCCACATAGGTGTAAGGCGACTTGAAAAATCGCTTTAGAGCATCATTCTCTATACCGCCTATGAGCGAGATCTTCAGCCTGGGAAAACGGTCGGCATAGGTGAGTCCGGCCTCGGCCATGGCAGCCGAGAGCCGATGGCTCGCGGCAAGGATGTCGGGCCTGCGCTTCACCAGCTCTGACGGGACTCCTGCGGGGAGCTTATCAGGTATACTCTCGTTGAGATAAAGAGTGCTCCGCGCTATGTCGTCGGCCGGACATTCCCCCATGAGGAGAGTTAGGGCATTGCGCGACACTGTTATGCGATGCTCTAAGGCCGGCACAAGCGATGCCGTGGTGGCATACTCAACCTTGGCCTGCTGGTAGACGGTCTCGGAGGTCAATCCTCCTTCAAACCGCAGGCGTGCCTGCTCAAGGCTCTCGCTGCGTGTCACCAGCGTCTGCTTCACTATGTTGAGTTCGTTGTCGAGTGCTATAAGGCGAAAGTATGTAGAAGCCACTTCTGCTATCAGCGTCATCCGCATAGCCCGCATATCTTCCACGCTGGCCAGATAGTTGGCTTTTGCCTCGCGGCGTGCCCATGTCATGGCTCCCCATAGATTTATCTCCCATCCCACCGACACTTTGAGGTCATACTCGGGGTCATGTTTCATCCCCTCCCCTCCATAGTCGAGGTTCTCCTGCTTGCCCCCGGCAAGGCCTGTCACGGTCGGCGTCATGTTGACCTTCTCCACTCCATACAGCCGACGCGCCTCCTCTACCCGTGAGGCGGCTGCCAGCAGGTCGCGGTTATGGTCAAGTGTTCGGGTGATGATGCGCGCCAGGGGCTCGTCGGCATAAAAGGCCCACCATTCGGTGTCGGCCACTGTCAACGAGTCGGCCCCCTGCCCTGCATATTGTTCCGGCAGGTCGAGACGAGGCGGTGTCAAATCTTTTACCCCTGAGCATGAGCTGGCTACAAGAGCCACAAGGGCTGCTATATATATATAGGTGTGTTTCATTGCTGAGATGGTATATTGTTGGAGCGCCGGCGCGCGGTGAGCCGGTTTACTGCCACAAAGAAAAAGGGTACGAAGATAATGCCAACGGATATGGCCACGGCCATGCCGAAGAAGACTCCGGTGCCTATGTCGCGTCGCGCCGCCGAACCCGGCCCACTCGCAAACAGCAGAGGCAACAGGCCAAGCATAAAGGCCAGCGAGGTCATCACTATAGGCCGGAAACGGAGGCGAGCTGCATGTAGCGCGGCCTTCACCGGCTCTATCCCGGCGTCAACCCCCTCTTTAGCAAACTCCACGATGAGGATGGCGTTCTTGGCCACCAGGCCTACGAGCATCACCAATCCTATCTGGAAATAGACGTTGTTTTCCAGGCCACAGAGCCACGTGCCTAAGTAGGCGCCGACTCCGGCCACCGGCAGCGACAGTATCACGGCCATGGGCACCGTCCAACTCTCATACTGCGCCGCCAGGAAGAGAAACACAAAGAGGAAGGCAAGGCCAAGCACCATCGCTGTGTTCCCATCCTCATGCTTCTGCTGATACGACAGGCCGCTCCACTCAAGGGCTATATTCTCGGGCAAATGATCGCGCGCTATCCGCTCCATCACGGCCATCGCCTCACCTGTGCTATGTCCCGGGGAGGCCTCGCCGGTCACCGCCGCCGACGTAAACATGTTAAAGCGGCTCATTGTGCCCGGTCCGGTGGTGTAGCTCGCCTTGCCAAGCGACGCCACAGGCACCATCGCTCCCCCCGCTCCTCTCACCGAGAAGAGGTTGAGTCCCTCCGGGCTGGCTCGATAGGGTGCCTCGGCCTGGATATACACGCGGTAGATGCGGTTAAACATGTTGAAGTCATTGACATAGATCGACCCTGTAAAGGCTTTCATCGTGGCAAAGATGTCGCTCACGGGTATCCCCTGCATCTTCGCTCGGTCACGGTCCACGTCAAAATAGAGCTGGGGTATGTCGGCCTGCATCGTTGTCGACAGTCCGGATATGGCCGGATGTGCCGACGCATAGGTCATAAGGGTGTCAATAGCCTCGCGCAAGGCTTTATAGTCGGCATTCCCTCGTGCCTCCACCACCAGCTCAAATCCACCCGATGAGCCTAAGCCTGGGATAATGGCCGGCGACGAGATGGACACTTCGCTCTCGGGATAGGTCGAGAGGTGGGCGCGGATGCGTCCCTTCACCTCTTCTATGTCGGCGGTGGCTCGCTCTTCCCACGGCTTAAGTATCACGGTGAGCTGCGAGTGAGCCGGATTGGTGCCCACGCGTGGCGACGACCCGGTGACATTGAGCACATACTCCACGTCGGGGTCGGCCAGGATATACTCCATGGCGCGCTCTGTCACCTGTCGACTGCGCTCTATCGTAGCCCCCTCGGGAAGCGACAGCTCTACCGTGAAATACCCCTGGTCTTCGGCCGACATAAAGCTCGATGGCATCAGCGCGTTCATCAGATAGATGGCCACAAGCGCCACTCCAAAGGCTGCCCACATCCGTCCAGGGCATCTGAGAGCCTTGTTTATCATGCGGCAATAGATATTGTTGCCTCTCCCAAGCCAATAGTTGATAAGACGGAAAAAGCGGGGCTTGCGTCGGCTGCCATCGGGGCGAAGCAGCTTGATACACATCACCGGGGTGAGGCTCAGAGCCACGACGGTGGAGATTATCACCGATACGGCTATGGTTATCGTAAACTGGCGATAGAGCTGACCCGTTATGCCCGGCAAAAAGCTCACAGGCACAAACACTGCGCAGAGCACCAGCGACATAGCCACCAACGCGCTCCCAAGGCCCTTCATTGCCCGGCAGGTGGCCTCATAGACCCCTACTCGCTCGGTGTGCATGATGCGGTCTACATTCTCCACCACCACTATGGCATCGTCAACAACTATGCCTATCGCTAAAATGAGCCCAAGCAACGTGAGCATATTGAGCGAGAAGCCAAAGATGAGCATCACCCCAAAGGTGCCTATCAGCGATATCGGCACGGCTATGACCGGTATCAGAGTTGCTCTCCAGTTTTGAAGCGAGAGAAACACCACCAACACCACCAATATCAGCGCCTCGAAGAAGGTGCGGTAGACATGATGAATCGACTCCGATATATACGTTGTCATGTCAAACGGTATGCTGTAGCTAATCCCCTCCGGGAAGCTGCGCGAGATTGTCTCCATCTCGGCTCTGACGGCCTCGGCCACTTCGATGGCATTGGCCCCAGGAAGCATCATGATGTTGATCACAGCGGCATCGCCGCCATTGACTCCGCTCTCTGTGGCATAGCTTTGAGATTCAAGCGACACTCGCGCCACGTCTCTCAAGCGTATCATCGACCCGTCGGAGCCGGCGCGTATCACTATCTGCTCAAAGTCCTCGACCGACGACAGTCGCCCGCGTGCTATAATCGGCATCGTCACGTCGATATCGGTCACCGGCGCCTGACCCAATGCACCCGCCGCGCTCTCACGGTTCTGGTCTTTTAGGGCGCCCTGGATGTCCTGCACGGTGAGCCCAAGGTCGGCGAGCTTGTCGGGCGACACCCATATCTGCATTGCATAATAGCGGCTGCCCACCGAGCTCACTGTGCCCACTCCGGGTATGCGTCGCAGGGGGTCTACGATGTTGAGCGTGGTGTAGTTGGAGAGATAGAGCTCGTCAAACTTCGGGTCGTCGCTCTTGACGGTGATGGTCATGAGCCTGGCCGCTGTCTCCTTGGCCACGCCTATGCCGTTTTGTATCACCTCGGCCGGCAATCGACTCTCGGCTTTCTTAATGCGGTTTTGGATATCCACGGCGGCCAGCTCAGGGTCGGTGGAGATATCAAAGGTCACCAGGGCTGTATACCCACCGGTGTTTGACGATGACGACGACATGTAGATCATCCCGGGTGTGCCATTAAGCTCCTGCTCTATGGGGGTGGCCACGGCCTGCGTAACGGTCTGAGCGTCAGCACCGGGATAGGAGGCAGTCACTTTCACCACCGGCGGCACTATCTCGGGATACTGATCTACCGGCAGCATAGCAAGCCCTATCCCGCCAAGGATGAGTATCACTATGGATATTACGATGGAGAATACCGGGTGTTCGATAAAGAAATTGCCCTTCATGACTCTCGGCCCTCCGTGGCCGCAGCGGCATAGTCACGGTCGATTGTTCCCGGTGCCACCGGAGCCGCCTTGACTCCATGGCTCAGCTTCTGTATCCCCTCGGTGACCAGACGCTCTCCCACTGCCAGCCCACGCTCCACTATGATCTTGTTGCCGCTCTGAGGGCCGGTCTCTATAAAGCGGCGCTCCACCACTGAGTCGGGCTTCATCACATACACATATGCGCCACCCTTCTCTATGGTCATGGCCTTGGTGGGTATCTCTATGGCATCTTCTCTCACATCGAGAAGCACTTTTACCTTCGTAAACTCGCCCGGAAGCAGGGTGCGGTCAGGATTGGGCATCTCCGCACGTACTGAGAAGGTGCCGGTCTTGGGGTCAACCTGCGGGTCGGCAAAGTCTACATTGCCACGGAAGGGATAGACCGAGCCGTCGGGGAGCGTGATGGTCACCCACGACTGCATCTTGTCCCCCTCGTCACCGGCAGCCGAGAGGTTGACGTTGCGTCCTCTCGAACGCAGATAATCAAGGGCGGTCATCGAGAAGTCTATGCGCACTGTGTCGCTCTTCACTACCGTGGCCAGCAGCGACTTGCCGCCGGGCCCCACGAGAGTTCCTATGTCGGCCACACGTTCAGAGATATAACCTGAAATGGGCGAAGTGACCCGGGTGTAGCCTAAGGTGAGCCGTGCCTGGATAAGGTCGGCCTCGCTCACGGCCAGCTCGGCTTTGGCACTCTCATAAGCGGCCTCGGCGTTGTCGAGATCGAGCTGCGAAGCTGCGTTTTGGGCATAGAGCGGTCGGATGCGGGCAAGGTCTCTCTCGGCTTTCTGGGCCTGAGCTCTCGACTTGCTCACCTGAGCCACTGCCCGGTCTACCTTGGCGCGATACACGCGCGGATCTATCACAAAAAGCGTCTGCCCCTTGCTGATATGGGTGCCCTCGCGGAAGAGCATCTTCTCAAGATAACCCTCCACGCGGGCATGGATCTCTACAAATTGCTGTGCTCTAATGCGTCCAACATACTCGCCGTAGAGGTTGACGCTCGAGGCCTTCACCGAGTCGACTTCCACCACCGGTAGAGCCGCCACGCGTGCCTCCGGGCGCCTCATCAGGCAGATGCCTGCTGCGCCCGCCGCTATGAATAGGGCTATGATGACTAGGATTACTGCTTTGTGATGGGAGTGACGGATGGTGTGAACGGTCTTCGTGTCCTTATGGGGCATAACGGGCCTGGTGTTGGTGTGTGTTGATTTATGATGAACTGTTTATGTCGCTATTATGCTTGACGCTCTTTCAACACTCGCGAGTGAATGTTTGTTCAGACGCCGAGACATTCGGCCCCTCTGTTTTCACATTTTTTTACATTCCTATCCCCACAACAAGGATTTTTCCTTACCTTTGCAGCTTCATCTGAGTTTCCAACATTTTAGAGTCCTATCCAAACCATCTTCCCATCCATCGCTGCAATGAAATTATCAGGACCCATCGATTATCGTCCCGCCCTATTCCGGGACCTCCGCGGATACAATGCCGCCCGTTTTAAATCTGACCTTATTGCCGGCATCGTCGTGGGCATCGTCGCCCTTCCTTTGGCAATTGCCTTCGGCATTGCATCGGGTGTGAGCCCCACCATTGGCCTGGTCACCGCCATCATCGGCGGCTTCATCGTCTCGGCCATGGGCGGTTGTTCCGTCCAGATTGGCGGGCCCACCGGTGCCTTCATCGTCATTGTTTACAATATCATAGCCTCTTATGGCCTCCAGGGCCTGGCCATTGCCACTCTCATGGCCGGAATAATCCTGGTGATGCTCGGCCTCTTCCATCTGGGCACAGTCATCAAGTTTATCCCCTACCCTATCGTCGTAGGCTTTACCGCCGGTATTGCCCTTACCATCTTCTCCACTCAGATCAACGATTTCCTCGGCCTGGGCCTCACCAATCTCCCCAGTGAATTTCTCCCCAAATGGGGCGCATACCTTTCCAACCTCCATCTCACCCACCTCCCTACACTCACCGTCGGCCTCATATCATTGGCCATCATCATCCTCGTGCCTAAGATCTCCAAAAAGCTTCCCGGCGCACTGATTGCCATCGTGGCCGTCACCGCCGCCGTGGCTCTCCTCAAGGGCGTTTGCCCCTGGCTTGACATTGAGACCATCGGCGACCGCTTCGGATCCCTCCCCACCGACATCCCGGCTCCTCACGCCCTCGAGCTCAATATGACCACCATCAACCTCCTCCTCCCATCGGCCTTTACCATCGCTGTCCTCGGTGCCATTGAGAGCCTCCTCTCGGCCACCGTGGCCGATGGCGTCACAGGCTCGCGCACCGACTCCAACAGCGAGCTCATTGGACAAGGCATTGCCAACATTGCTGTACCTTTCTTTGGAGGCATCCCCGTCACCGGCGCCATTGCCCGCACCATGACCAACATCACCAACGGCGGTCGCACCCCCGTGGCCGGCATCATACATGCCCTCGTGCTCCTCCTCATCTTCCTCTTCCTCATGCCCCTTATTAATATGGTGCCAATGGCATGCCTGGCCGCTGTACTTATCGTCGTAGCATACAACATGAGCGGATGGCGCACCGTCAGAGGCATCTTCCACAACCCCAAGAGCGACATCTCCGTCCTCACCGTCACCTTCCTCCTCACTGTCATCTTTGACCTCACCATCGCCATCGAGATTGGCCTCCTCCTGGCCATCATCCTCTTCCTGCGTCGCGTCATGGAAAACACCCAGATACGAGCTTACTCCGGAGAGCTCGACATCGCCGAAGGCACTGAGGCCCAGGCCGAAGTGCTCGACGTGGCCAAAGGCATCGAAGTATATGAAATCGACGGGCCATTCTTCTTCGGCGTAGCCACCAAATTTGACGAGATGATGCGTTCAACATTAGGCGAAAAGCCAAAGGTCAGAATCATTCGCATGCGCAAGGTGCCATTCATCGATGCCACAGGTGTTCACAACCTTGAGATCCTCATCAAGTCGTCGCAATCTGAAGGCATACAAGTGGTCCTTTCAGGCGTTAACCCCAGAGTTAGAGAGGTAATTGTCCACGCCGGCATCGACCGCCTCATTGGCGACAACAACATATGCGACCACATCACCAAAGCCGTCGCAATGGCCAACTACCTCGTAGGCCGCGAAAACGGAAAGCAATAATGTTAACAAACACCCTCTCAATTAAACGATTTTTAACTCTTTTTCACAAAAACATATCCCCACGACAAAAAAATACTAAATTTTCTTTTGGCGTATCAAATTTCTGACTTACCTTTGCGGTGATTTAGAAATAAACCACAACTCAAGCATTCTAATCAAGACTTATCAAATAGTTATAAATCCACAACATTAATCACACTACAAGATGAAGAAATTAGTTTTCTTACTCGCTGTTGCCTTCTCAGCTGCTCTCTACTCTTGCGGCAACAAGGCTGAAGGAACTACTGAGACAACCGACACCATCGCTACCGAAGAGGCTGCTCCCGTTGTCGTGGAAGAGGTTGACGCTGCCGTTGATTCAGTTGGTGACACCCTCGTGGTTGCCGCTGAAGAGGTTGCTGCTCCTGCCGCTGAATAAACAGGCATAACACGGGCACGCGTTCCCTTCTATTTTCTACTTCTACGCTTCTACACACGCGCGTCCCGAAAGATATAAAAAGCCGACCGGCCTTATGGCCCGCCGGTTTTTTTATTTTATTCATCTTTTCCTCTTGCTCCCCTCCCCCATTTTCACTACCTTTGCACAAAACATCCTTTTTAGATTACTTAACCAACCAACACTCATCACATCCCCCCAATACTCATGAGACTTATCATCGAGCCTGACTACGACAAGGTGTCACAATGGGCCGCCGCCTATGTTGCCGCCCGCATCAACGAGGCAAAACCCACCCCAGAGAAGCCTTTTATCCTCGGTTGCCCCACCGGCAGCTCCCCCCTCGGCATGTACAAAGAGCTCATCCGCCTCAACAAAGAAGGCAAAGTGTCCTTCAAAAACGTCGTCACATTCAACATGGACGAATACTGCGGAATTCCACGCGACCACGAGCAGAGCTACCACACCTTCATGTGGACCAACTTCTTCAACCAGATTGACATCCTCCCCGAAAACGTCAACATTCTCAACGGCAACGCCGAAGACCCCATCGCCGAATGTCAGCGCTATGAAGACAAGATTGCATCATATGGAGGCATCGACCTCTTCATGGGTGGAGTAGGCCCCGACGGCCACATCGCCTTCAACGAGCCCGGGTCATCACTCACCTCCAAGACTCGCATGAAAACCCTCACCTCCGACACCATCATCGCCAACTCTCGCTTCTTCGACAACAATGTCGACCTCGTGCCCAAGACAGCCCTCACCGTAGGCGTTGGCACCGTCATGGCAGCCAAGAGCGTGATGCTTATCGTCAACGGCCACAACAAAGCTCGCGCCCTGCGACATGGCGTCGAAGGCGGCATCTCCCAGATGTGGACCATCTCAGCCCTCCAGATGCACCCCAAGGCAATCATCATCGCCGACGAGGCCGCCTGCGGTGAACTCAAAGTCGACACCTATCGTTACTTCCTCGACATCGAAAGCAAAAACCTCGACCCCGCATCTCAGCTCTAATTCTCTCAAAGCCCCCTTTTCGGCGCCCGGCTCCCCAACTCCAAACATAGTGGGACGAGCCGGGCGCCTCATTTTGGCTATTCCAATTTTTTTGCGTAACTTTGCACGGGGATTAGAGTGCTCGACGCTTTAAGGCCCTTTTATCACCATTTTTCACGATGAAAAACAAAAAGCTTCTCTACATCTCGCAAGAAATAGCCCCCTACCTCCCCGACTCGCCTATGTCGCTCCTCGGAAAGCAGGTCCCAGTCAGAATGCAAGACCATGGCTTTGAGGTGCGTACCTTCATGCCCAAATATGGCTGCATCAATGAGCGGAGAAACCAGCTCCACGAGGTGATCAGGCTCTCAGGGATGAATATCATCATCGATGACACCGACCATCCACTCATCATCAAGGTGGCCACTCTACAGCCCTCGAGAATGCAAGTTTACTTCATCGACTCCGACGACTACTTCAACCAGGCCACCGGCGCCTCAGCCCCCCTTGAAACGCTCTCCAGCCCCACCGACAATCACGAAAGGATGATCTTCTTCGTCAGAGGAGTGGTGGAGACCGTCAAGAAGCTCCGTTGGGAGCCCGCTGTGGTTCAATGCATGGGCTGGCTCACTGCCCTCACTCCCCTCTTCATCAAAAAGATGATGGCCGACGACCCCACATTTGCCAACACAAAAGTGGTCTATGCCCTCCGAAACGAAACTCCGGCTGAACCCATTCCTGCCGACCTTGTCACCTTCCTCAAGCAATCTTTCCCAGCTCAAGACCTTGAGAGCCTCAGCGATGGACCCGTTGATGGCGATACCCTCCATCGCATCGCCATCCAATATGCCGACGCAATCGTCCAAGCCGACCAAGAAATCAATCCCGACATCATCGACTTAGCCAAGACCTCCGGTAAGCCCTTCCGTCCCTTCAACCCCGACACCCAGGCCTTTGCCGACGAAATGAACGACATGTACCGCGGCCTCCTCGCCGAAGTATAATCTCCCTCAATCATCCTAACCACCCCCTCCACTCAGTTGAAAAACCATCTTCGGATCCTCCCGTCCTTAATCCTCACCCTCATCGCTGTCATCGCTTGCAACGACGACACATCATCCATCGGCTCATCACTC
This sequence comes from Alloprevotella sp., assembly GCA_023663135.1. Classification (GTDB taxonomy): domain Bacteria; phylum Bacteroidota; class Bacteroidia; order Bacteroidales; family Muribaculaceae; genus Paramuribaculum. Next base: position 1,410 of record JAMPIE010000014.1, on the reverse strand, counting down.
GTAACCGACAAGAGCGAGATCACCATAGACTCTGCCTTTACCGTCTCAGGCACCTCGTCTCCCACCACCGAGCTCAGAGCCAGGACCCTCACCCAGCTTCTCGGCTCAATTGACGCCCGTCGCTATGGCTCACTCACAAGCGACTTCGTCACTCAACTCATGCCATCCGAAGCCTTTGACACCACCGGAGTCACACCTCAGACCGTCGACTCAATTGCCCTTTACCTCCGCTTCTACGGCAACAAAATCACCGGCGACTCCATGACCCCCATGGGAATGAAAGTCTACGCCCTCAAAAAGCAGCTCCCGACCGTTCTTACCTCCACCTTCCGACCCGACGGATACTATGACCCCTCAGAGCCCCTCTCCGCTGCAATTTACTCCTCAACAAACCTCTACTCCGACTCCCTCGAGACATTTAACGTCCACCTAATCCAAGCCAACCTTCCCATTGAAATAGGACAAAAATATGTAGAAGCATATCGCGCCAACCCCGATATCTTCTCTTCCCCCGACGCATTTGCCGCCGTGATGCCGGGAATATACGTCGCCAACTCTTTTGGAGCCGGACGAGTCACCAACATATTCAACACCAGAGTGATACTTTACTATCACTCCAACACACGCTACACCAACTCCCTCGATCAAGAGCGCGATACAACCATCTATTCTGCCTGCGTCATTGCAGCCTCTACCCCAGAGGTGTTGACCAACAACAACCTCTCCTTCAACATCGACCCATCGCTCACCGCCATGGCCGCTCAGTGCCCCATGCTCGTCTCGCCACTCGGATATGAGAGCCGCATCACATTCCCCACGCAAGCTATCATAGACGCATATCGTCACGCCACACAAAAAGCAATGGGTGTGGTCAACTCTCTCACATTCAGGCTGCCCGTAGAAAAGATTGAAAACGACTACGGCATCAATCCGCCTCCCCATATCCTTCTCCTCCCCGAAGATCAGCGCGATAAATTCTTTGCCGAGCAGATGATCCCCGACAATGTCACCTCCTTCTTGGCCGACTACGACTCATCCACCGGATCTTACTATTTCTCAAACCTCCGTCCCTACCTCATGGAGCTTATCAACGGCTCCCACTCTCAGGCCGACATCGACCGTCTCTCCCACCTGGCCGTAGTCCCTGTCGAAGTATCGATGGAGCAATATGTTGGCTCTAACTATCAGACTACTATCGTCGTAACCGCCGTAGGCCCTCACATCGAAGGCCCCGCAATGGCAAAACTCAACCTCAACGGCGCAAAAATAAAGCTTACTTATAGCACTGAAACGATAAAATTTTAGTACCTTTGCACCCATAAAGCTCCAGCGCGACATTTCGCCAAGGAAGCATCAAGCCGCAATAGCTCAGTCGGTAGAGCATTTCATTCGTAACGAAAAGGTCGTGGG
>JAMPIE010000013.1 GCA_023663135.1 Alloprevotella sp. | reverse complement strand
TTGTCTTCTTTAGTCCGATTTTCGGACTTTTAACAAGTGGAGCTGGAGGGACTTGAACCCTCGTCCAAACATGGAATCAATGTGCTTTCTACATGCTTATCCGTCGATTGGTTTTCGAGGCAATGCCGGGCGACGGCGCCCTACATTGTCCTTAGCCTCTAAAGCTTCGGGGCGGGCTCGAGGCGGGCCATCCCCTATGCCCGATTTAGCTGCACCGCTATGTCGATTAGTCTCGGGCCGACGACAATCGAGCGATGTCTCGTCTCCGCAACTGTTGCGGAGATTAAGCCGATCTACTGTACTTCAATCAGGCAGCGAGAGCGTAGTTGTTTTCGCCATTTGAATTTCCGATGTCTCAGATTAAAGAGCGTGGGCACCGCATTGCTCTGCATGCTTACACACCGCTTCGTCATGCTGTCAAAACCAGTCAGCCCCGTTGGTAGGTGTGCGTGTCTGTCGTCCGGGGCTCTCTTGCTGCCGGCGAGCAGACGTGGATGCAAAGTTACGGCGTTTTTCCCAAATGTACAAATCTTTTTTTCGTGGACTGTCGCGGGCTGTCAGCGGTCAAGAAGGGCTAAAAAGTCGCGAAAATAGGGCGGTGGAGGGGATGGCGTTGGTCTTTTTGTCTATATATTTGTCCTTTTGGTCGAAAATGGGGGGGGGGTAAATTCCCAAACGTCTTGTCGTGAGACATATTATGCCTACCTTTGCACCCCGATTAGCGGGATGATCAAAAAATATCGATTGCTAATTTTCTCTCTATCTTAAGCAAATTTATGCGTTTGCGCCATATCATTATCTACATAATATCACTCATCGTGGCAGGGATGTCGGCCAAGGTGAATGCTCAAGACCTGGCCTTGAAGACCAACGGCCTCTATTGGGCAACCACCACCCTCAACCTCTCTGCCGAGATAGCCACCGACCGACAGTGGACGCTGGAAGTGCTTGGGGCATATAACCCCTGGACTTTTAAGGACGACAAGAAGATGCGCTTCTGGGCTGTCCAGCCCGAGATGAAATATTGGCTCTGCGAGAAATATGAGGGTCATTTCTTCGGGGCGCATGTCCATGGCGCGCAGTTTTTCGGCGGCTTCCGCAAGAAGCGTTATGATGGCTATCTTGCCGGCTTTGGCTTCTCTTACGGTTATGACTGGATCCTCTCGCCCCACTGGAATCTTGAAGCAGAGATAGGCGTTGGATATGCCCATCTGTGGTATAAGGAGAGCGAAAGGATTCCGTGCGTGAAGTGCCGGACGCCCAAGACTAAAGAATATATAGGCCCCACGCGAGCCTCAGTGTCAATCTCTTACATCTTTTGACCGATATGAAGCATCTTAACAGCCTATCCATCATGGCACTGACCGCAGGCATGGCTCTGGCTTCATGCTCGTCTGGGCGGGAGACTGTGGGTGTGGCTACTGCTGCGGTGGCCTCGGCTCCCGGCGAGGCCGGGGTGGAGGCCTCGTTTAACCTCCCGGGTCACTCTGTGCCGCGTCGCGCGCGTCTGTTCATCACCCCGGCCCTGGCCGAGGGCGACACGATAATAGAGGAGTATGAGCCTATAGTGCTTGACTCTCCCATCTTTGCCAAGAAGACAGAGCGCCTTGAGCGGCTCGAGGGCTATGTTGACCCTTATGCCGACGAGGCCATGACCGTAAGACATATAGGCTCGCCTCTCACCATCCCTTATGCGGCTACACTGGCCATCCCTCAGGGTGTTGACTCGGCGCGGGTGGTGGCCGTCGTTTCGACCGACGGATGCGGCGCCTGCACCGGCTTGGACACGCTCCTCATTGGAGAGTATGTCAACCCTGATGCGCTCTTCGACCCCTCACGTCTGCGCCCCATGTGGGTAGAGACGGTCTTTAAGCCCGAGCCCAAGGTGGGCCACGGGGCAGGGGAGGCACGCCTTCAGTTCCCCGTCAACAAGGCTGAGATAGTGCTCGGCTTGGCCGACAACCGCGCCGAGCTTGACAGGATGGTGGCCACTCTCGCCCCTATCCTCTCCGACAGCCTGGCCACGCTCAACAGTCTCGCCATCACCGGCTCTGCCTCGGCCGAAGCCTCATATGACTATAACATGAGGCTGGCCGGGCGTCGCGCCGAGGCCGCCCGCGACTGGCTTGCCGCCTCCCTCTCGCTCCCGGCGAGAGTGAAGCGAGTGATCACCACCGGCGCCCGCGCCGAGGGATGGGAGCCCGTGGTGGCGGCCATGACCGCCGCCGGCGATGCCGACTCAGCTGCCGTCCGTGCCCTGATGGAGAAATATCCCGGCCCCACCGACGACGCCGCCGAGCGCCACATACGCCGCCTCCCCGCCTGGCCGCGCATAGCCGCCAACTATCTGGCCAAGGACCGCCGGGTGACCTACGACTACACCTGGACCCTCCGCTCCTTCACCACCGACGGCGAGCTGCTGGAGATGTACAGAGTGCGCCCCGACGCCTTCTCCGAGGCCGAGCTGCTCCAGGTGGGGCATCTCATGGCCCCCGACACCGCCGCCATGGCCGGCGTCTACCGCTACACCCTCAGCCGCTTCCCCGCCTCTGAGGCCGCTGCCAACAACTTGGCAGCCATCCTCATCGGTGCCGGCGAGTATGCCGAGGCCCTCACCCTCCTCGATGGCTTGACCGTCCCCGAGGCCATCCACAATCGCGAGATGCTTATGGCCATCCCCGAGCGATATTTCAGAAAGGAGGCCGCGCGATGAGCCGCTTTTTTTTCCTCCCCTTCATGCTCCTGATGATGGCCTCCTTGTCGGGCTGCATCCGCGACGACATTGCCGAGTGTCCGCCCCTGACGGTCACCGTCGACATCCGCGACCGCAACTACTTCAACGTCGATGAAGTGGAGCTCGAAGAGCGCCTCCCCGCCGATCTCCCCTTTGCCCATTATATGCCGACGGTCCACTGGACACTCCGCTCGCTCGCCACCGGCGAGATAGTCGACGAAAGCGAGCTTATAAGCGTCGCCGGCTCCTCGCCCACCTTCACTCCCGACATATGCGGCTGTATCCCCCACGGCGAGTATGTGCTCACCGTCTGGGGCGGCCTTGAGTCGTTTGAGCCCCTGAGCTCCGACCTTTCCGAGCTCACCTTCCACCCCGGCGAGGCCGAGGGGCGCGACATCTTCTTGACCAACGACACCCTCCTCTACGACGCCTGGCACGACAGCTACACCGTCTACATGGAGCGCACCAAGGGAAAGCTCATCATCGAGAAGACAGGTCTCCCCGACGATGCTGTCGGCTCCACCAAGCGCGTCACCGGCCTCTTTGGCCGCGCCGACCGCCACTTCAGCTATAGCGGCTTTACGGCCGCCACCACCCACACCCCCATCACCCCTGCCGAGAGCGTGGTGACCGAGACCCTCTTGGCCCCCTCGGTAGGCAAGGACGCGTCGGCCGTGAGCCTCACCCTCGACGTAAGCGGCCCACGCCCTACGCTCCCCTTGCCCCACCGCGTCAACGTCACCATGCGCCGCAACGAGCTCACCGTGCTCCGCTACGCCTGGAACGACACCCGCCGCGACTTCGACATCTTCCTCCTGGTCAACGGTGCCTGGGAGGTGGTCTACGGCATGGAGGTCGATTAGGCTCCCGTAAGCTCCCGATGCGGATATATACCGGGGCGCATCCCTACATATCGCAAAGAAATAATCAATCTATCAATCATATAACAATCAAAAACGCAATGAAAAAGTTAAACTTTTTCCTCAGCGCAGCAGCAGCCCTGACCCTGTTCACCGCCTGCAGCGATGAGAAGATCGGCGCCGGCGACGAGCCCATCGCGGAGTCCGGCAAGCAGTACATCACCGTGGCCGTGGCCGATGCCAGTGCCGCAAGCAGCCGCGCCGGCCGTCCCCTCGAGAGCTCCGAGCCCGGCCAGGCTATCGAAAACGTCGTGGTGTTCATTACCGATAAAGATGGCAATGTGCAGTGGGCCAAGAAAATCGACAACTGGATGACCAGCAGCGATGTCACCACCTATGACAATGGCCGCAAGACCCGCATCGAGATCAAGAAAGCAGAGTTTGAGCTTGAAGACGGACAGAAGGTGTTTGCCTACGGCTACCATGGCCATGAATCTGAAGAAGAGGCTTCAAAGGTGACCTCTGACTGGACTCTCGACAATCTCACCAACCTCTATAAGTCTGAGGGATATGAAAAAGACCAGAAAGATATTAAGATAGGAGAAGCCCTGACTATCTCCCTCACAGAGGATGCCCAAAAGAAGGGCGTTAAGGCAGAGGAAATCTTTGCCGGCGACGCCACCGTTGAAAAGGAAGAGAACGCTGAGTCTGTAACCGTCAAGGTGGTCCTCAACCGTCAGGTGGCCGGCTCATTTGCCTACCTCGAGGATATCCCTTACGAGGTGTACACCACCGGAGAGGGTGAAGACGCCACTTCTACAACTGCCACCATCCTGCGCCTCATGGCCTCTGACGAGAACACCTCCCTTGCAATGGGCATGTTCACCAACGACGACCATGGTCAGGGCAACAACGCCACCACTCCCGTCAAGGCTGTTATGAACGGCTTCAAGGCCGCCTCCACCGTGGCTGACCCCATCACCTTTGTCGACGGTGTCCTCGACGGCGTGACCGTCTATGAGATAGACCTCAACGACTGGTTTACTGAAATCGTTGAGGAAGTCAAGACCGAGAATGTTAAAAATGATGATGGCACCGATAAGAAGGACGATGAAGGAAACGTAGTTACGCGGGATGTGCACACCGGCTACATCGACATCACAAAGTGGAATGACACCGAGGAGAAAGGTCACAAGGGCAAGTATAAGAAAGGCTCTGTCTTTGCCGGCTCATTCATCATCCCCTTTGCCAAAAAGGCCGATGCCAACACCTTCCAGCTCCAACTCTGCGCCAAGGTTGGCGAAGGCGATGCCGCTGTATTAAAGGTGGTCCGTCACTGGAATGTGACCCTTCCCACTGAGTCGCATCAGCTGAAAGAGCATCTCCAGTTTGCTTACAATGCTGATGGCTCTGAGAGCGTATGGTCTAAAGAAGAGAATGCCAAGGAGAGCAAGTACATCTACTCCATCCTGCGCAACCATCTCTATGGCCTCGGCACCCGCACCAGCGCCAACCCCAAGTATCCTGACAATCCCTCACCTGACGATCCCGATCCTGACCCCGACGACGACGATCCCACCTCGCTGAAGACTGCTCAGGAGCTCGTGCTCAAGGTTAACTCCCAGTGGGAGGTGATCTACAACATGGGTCTCGACTAATCTGACACTCCCTCATGGACACCGCGACACCCTCTCGCGTCGCGGTGCCCATTCCCCTCTCTCCGCCCCATTCTCTCTCCGCCCCATCATTCTATCCACTGATATGAAATCCATCAAGCTCCTCTACACTCTCCTGACGGCTCTGACGCTCGCCGCCCTCTCCTCCTGCTCCAACGATGGGCCGGGAGGGGTCGGAGCATATGTGGCCCACCCGGTGGAGCTTACCCTCTCGCTCGGCGTTGACGGCTCCATAGGCTCGCGCGGAGGGCGCCCTCTCTTGGGGGAGCAGCCCTGGCAGCAGGTCAACGACATGCGCGTCTACATCTTTCGCGCCGACGAGGGAGCCGACCTGTCATCCCCTCTTTCCTTCACCTATTACCGCCCGGAGACACCCTCAGGCGAGACCATTGACTATTATGAGGTGCCCGGCTTTGCCAATGACACGCCCCGGGGTCCTCTACAGACAGAGACCTTGACCCTCAACCCCATGCTCACCGACGGCCATTACCGTCTCTTGGCCGTGGGGCTCGACGACAAGGGAGCATCCTCTCGCTCGATGAGCCTCGACTTCAACGAGGCCACGACCTGGGAGAACGCCATCGCCACCGCCGCCAATGCCCCGGCGGTCGGAGAGATATTTACCGGCTATCCCCGCGAGGCCGACGGCTCTCCCGCGACTTTCACCGTCCGCGCCGCCACATCTTTCAACGCCGTCATCACCTGCCGGCGCGCCGTGGCCGGCGTCCTCTTGTCAGTCGACAAGATCGGGGGCGACATCAACGGCAAGACCCCGGCGAGAGTTGAGCTGCGCTCCGTGGGCCATAATGAGGCCGTAGACCTTGTCGGGCGCAAGCCTTTCGGCAACCCGGCAGGAGAGACCACCATCATCTCGTTCCCCCTCACCCCCGACGGCGACGACAAGACGACGCCCGACATCATGGGAAGATTTATCCTCCCCTCATCGCTCTATGCCACAACAGCTGAGGGAAAATCAACTTTCACCCTTGTCGTTTGCGCCGACGATGGCTCAGAGCTTGCCACTCGCGCCGTGAAGATTGTCGAGGCCGTGAGCGGCACTGACGGCTCTGAGCTCGACTACACAGCCGACGGACATGTGAGCCCCGACGGCATGAGATATGACATAGTGGCCAACCGCATCTATCGCCTCGACATCCCCGACCTCGCCACGTCGCTCGAGCAGGCCGACGTGAAGATCATGGTCATAGGCTCATGGCAAGCCGACATAGACATAGAGATGTAAAATGAAGAGTTTCCAATATATATATAAATGTGTCATGCCGTGGGCAATGGCCCTTGGCATGGCCGCCTGCACGGGCGCGTCTGCCGAAGATGAGCCCCTGCCCCTCCCTCAGCCTGCTCCGGAGAGCTGCCGCATCGTGGTGGCCGGGAGCGCGGGCTCAGGGTCGAGGGGCGCCAACGAGCCGGCGATTACGGGCAAGTGTCGCGCCGACCGCCTGCTGCCCATCCTCTATAGCGCTACGGGGGGGCATCTTAACCCCGTCGGTTCGCCTCCCGACGCATCGGCCCTTGATCACGCCCTTACCGCCGAGGCGATTGACATCTCTACAAAATATACCGGCATCGGCAACCGCGACAAGTGGGGAGCCTGGACACCATCTCTCGGCATGACAGCCTTTTACCATACAAGCTTTGCCGCCACAGCCCTGGCCTACAACGAGGCCGACCGGGATAAGTTTGAGATTGGCCCCATGAAGTATACCACCACCACTCTCTCAATCAGCGGCGATGAGACCCCCGAGCTTTATTTCGGGCGGCTCACACTCAACCATAATGAGCTTGGTGAGCGAAGTGACATGGTGTTTAGCGACTATGTAAGCTCAGCGCACACCTACGATGCCCCGGCCTCCGGGAGGCTTTACCGCATTGTGTCGCAGCTCAATCTCAATGTGACCAAGATACCCGCCTCCGTCGATAAGATGGAGATGACCCTGAGCAATCTCCCCACCTCCATCACCCTCTTCGGCTCCCACGGCGCCTTCTATCCCGTCGAGGCCGCTAAAGAGGATGCCGCTCATCGCGACGATGTGGTAGTGGCCACTGTGGAACATCCCGGCGCGGAGACCGCCCTCTCCACCTTCATCCTCCCCTCCGACCTGGGGCGGACAATCTCCGTCAAGATCACCTACACCACGGGCGAGACAGAGACCTTCCCGGTGAGACCCGCCAAGAGCGCTTTCCTCGCCGCCAACGACAGCGAAGCCAATGTCTACACCGCCGCGAAGAATGCCGATGGGACGCTCACCATCTACGATGCCGTCTCCTTTGCCTTCTTCTCCTACTCCAATGTGCGCGTCAACCTATCCGGCACCTTTGAGCATGTCTTCTCCGAGACCTCCGAGGCCGATATTGCTCTCGAGGTGTGCCCCGCCTTCGAGCGAGTCCACGACATAACCATCAACTGACCTTAGGCATGAAGCAGACAGCCAAGACACTGATGCCCATCGCGGCGTTGATAATAAGCCTCTCTCTCCTCCTTTTGGGCGGATGCACCACCGACGAGCCCGCCCTTCCCGCCGGGGAAGTGACCGAGGCCCCCATCGTCATCACCCTCGGTGGCTCGTGGCTCATGGGAGAGGGGCGCGCAGCCCCTCCCGGTGCCGGTGGAAATATCGGCGGGGGTTCAGGCGACCTTGACGATACCGAGAGCGGCATCGACATAGGCACCGCCGAGGCCGAATGGGTGGATGCAGTGAGGATATTCACCTTTCGCCGTGCCGCCGGAGCCGACGACACCACCCCCTTTCTCTACGACATCAGCAACGACATCATAGTTGACGAACTCACCTGGGACGCCGACGATGCCGACGACCTCTTTGGCTCCGCCACCCACCACAACAAGATAGCCCGCGCAAAGCTCAAGAAGGTCAAGGGATATGAATACAAGATAGTGGCCATAGCCTACTCCTCCTCGCGACAGTCTGACTTTGCATCGACTCTCAAGGTGGCTGCCGGGGAGGACAACTGGTTTGGCTTCCTTAAGCCCCTTGATGAAAACCTCTCCCTCGACGAGCTTCAGATTGTCGTCAATCCCCATTCGCTCTACAAAAACGACTGGAGCGACTTCTTTTCCAGGACATCGATACAGGCCAATGACGAAGGCATCGACAAACACCTTAGCCACTATGCCGCCTCCATCCCGCAGATATTTTTCGGCCAATGCCGCTGCGCCGATGCCGTTGACGACATAATCCGCTATGAAGAAGGAGGCTCGAAGACCGCCCCCATAACCGGCATCCTCTACCGCGGCATGGCCAAGGTGGAGCTGAAGATAACTCCGGAGAAAAACACCCGATGGATAGCCCTTATGGCCGAGACCACCCCCACTCAGGCCGGACTGCAAGACTATGACTGCTTCCTCTCCCCCTCGGGGACCATTGCCTCGGCCCGGAAGAACAACCGCTCATACACCCCGGTGGCATTCACCGAGGTTGACGGCACTGACGAGGTGACCCTCACCGCCTATATGCTCCCCACCGCCACCCGTCTGCTCATCCGGACAAAGGTGTCAAACAGCCGGTATGACAAGGTAGTTGGCGGCGTAGAGGTATCGGTCACCGGGGGCAATGCCACCGGTATCATCAGCCCCGACCTCCACGACGGCATCTTCTACCTTCGCCGCAACCATAAGTATGTAATCCGCGTAAGCAACCCCTCCAACCTCCCAAAGCTGTAATGAAGCCATCTATCCTTATCCGCATACTGACCTTTCTCTCCCTGGTGCTGGCCCTCCCGGCAGCTTTGGACGCACAAGGCTCTGACTATGAGCTTACCGGCTCGCTGTATAAAAACGACCTGGAGCATGACTCGATAAGAAATGGCAAGCGCCCCCTGGTGATCAACGACGCAGCCATGGCCGACCTTATCGGATGCAAGGAGAGCCCGGTCACACTGTCAGACGACGTCACATACCAGTATATCAAGAATCGCCGCACCCTCACCGGCGAGAGTTGCGCCGTCAACAAGATAATCAATGTGGTGGGGGTGGGCTCATGGACAGACAGCCTCGGTAATGTCCTTGACGACAACCTTTCAAACTACGCCGAGGTCAACGCCGTGGTGTCGGCCGGAGTGACTGTCAATCCCGTGTTGAGCGTCCGCGACCGCTCGGCCTACTATGCCAAGGGCACCGAGGCCGGCTTCTGCCTCGTGTCAGGCTCCGGCTCAATTGTCCTCAGCCTCGATGTGGTCAAGGCCATGGCCATAGGCTTTTACCGCGACGGCGAGCTGATTGGCGTGGTCCCGGTGGAGGATGGCCAGTCGGGCGGCGGCATCAACCTTGGGTTAATCAACATACCCGGCTCTGACAATACCAACATGTATATAAGCGCCAAGGCCCCGGGGGTGTTTGACGAGGTATGCCTCGACTTTGCCGGCGGCATCAACCTCTCGGCCGGCCAAAATCTGCGCATAAAGTATGCCTATGTGGGCGCTGCGCGTAAATTCACCATCTCTTACAATCCCGACAACGGCTCAATCCCTTCGGGCGACACCCCTTCGCCGCTGCAGCTCTATGACGATAAATACAGCTCGGTGACCATGGTGAGCCACCATATACCGTTGGCGACGCCTGATCATTTCTATGACGCCGACCTCACCAACTCAGTCACTTTCTCATCCTTGGGCATTGGATCTATAGGCTCGGTGGAATTTATGATGGGCGACACGCTTGACCTCAGCCGCGAGGTCTTTTCCCCGGGCACCGAGGTGGGCTTTGTCTACTCGCAGGCGGGGCTGGTTGAAATTGGCGCGGGCAAGTGGATAGAGGTGGAGCTGTATGACCGCGACCATAAAGTAGTCCAGAAGGAGACCACTGAGGGAGGTGTGCTTGATTTGGGCGTCGTCAAGGTTGACCAAACCACCATTTCCATATCGTCAAGGGTTCCTTTTTCCGGAGCCAAAATCAGTTTCATGTGTCTGGTGAATGTTCACATAGGCGCCACTTTGATGTACTATGGCTTTATCAACGACGCCCCGGAGGTGAGGCACCATTGCCCGATACAGCCGTCGGCGGCGACTGACGTGTGCCACGACCAGACCTTCTATCAGCTCCGCAGCAACCCGGCCCTGAAGGGAGTGACCTGGAGCGTTGCCGATGTCCCGGAAGGGAGCGGAGTGACGGTGACCGGCGACGGCTATGTCACCGGCCTCGACATCCCCGGCAAGTACACCTTCATGGCCACGGCCCCCGACGGATGCACCGACTTCACGACCCTCACATATGACATGTCCCCGGTGAATGACGTGCCCTGCGGCACCCCCCTGTCAAACTCCCTGGGCGCTTCCGAGAAGTATGTCCATGAGACGGGCGACCCGGAGGATGGAGTCACCGGCGGCCTCATCGTGGCCGACCGCACCAAGGATCGCGAGAAGATCGTGAGCCCCGACCTCAACGACTATGTGACATATATAGGCGGCCTCGGCGTGGCCAACAACTACCCCATCATCGGCGTGAAGCAGGTTGACGGCGACGTGATCTACGATGGCTCGAAGGATGGTCAGGATGGCCCCGGCAAGCGCATGGGCTTCGTGGTCTCATCCTCGGTGGAGGGACTCAACCTGAAGGTGTTGCAGTTCATGCAGGTGAGATGCTACTATCAAGGCAAGGAGGTATACCGCAGCGTGATTGACGAGGAGAAGGGAGTGTCGGCCGACGTGGGCGGCGCCAACGATAACCAGAAGATGCGCTACAGCATCCATGTGCCTCCCGTTGACGATTATGGCAATTATACGAAGGTTGACGAGATAGTGCTGTGGCAGTCGGGAGTGCTCTCAGTGGAGGGCGGCGAGCTGCATATCTACTATGCCTTTGTGGAAGATGCCTCCACCAAGTGTGACGACCCCCTCGGCTGCTCCTCCGAGCTGCTTTCCACCAAGACCCACACCACCCTTGACTTCAACCATATGAGCAACATGGCGGTTGTGGCCGTGGCCAACGCCTCCAACGACTTTGACAACATCGTGGACGATGACCCGCACACATATATGTCGCTCGCATCGAGCGTCGACGTGGGCCACAGCGACACCATAGCCATCAACCTTGGGCGCACGCTCGACTTCCGCCATCAGCTCGGCATCATCATGGACCACAAGACCTTTGCCGCCGCCGTCAACGTGGGCTCGTGGCTCACTGTCGAGACCTATTACAACGGCAAGCCCACGGGCGACAAGTTCAACGACTGGAACGTGATTGACGCCGATGTGGCCGGCTACGGTGACTTGGAGTTTCTCTACATCCAGCCTCAGACGGTCTATGACGAGGTGCTGATCTCATCGTCGGCCGTGGTGTCGGCCCTCGATGTGAAGAAGTTTTACGGCATCTTCATCCGCTCCGACATCGACGGCGACGGCATCCCCGACTGCCAGGACCCCAGCTCGTGTGACGCCAACGTGACGGTCAACGACGTGTGTGTCGACGATGTAGTGTATATCACCGGGCGCGGCGTGGCCGGCCTCACTTACAGTCTCTCCTTCACCGACAATAACAGCACCTCCGACATGAGTGTCCCGGTGGGCAACGACGGCACGATAGATGTGTCATATCACTCCACTGTGCCCGGCGAATATCGGCTGGAGATACGCCTCGAAGGGGACCCCGACCAAAAGATAAAGGGGCGCGTAGACTATGCCGTGCATCCCCGGCACACCGTCTGGCAGCCCAAGGACGGCAGCACCGACTGGCGCAAGTGGGCCAACTGGAGCGAGGGCACACCCTATTGCTGCACCGATGTGGTCATACCAACGGAAGCTCCCGTGTTCCCCAATCTCTCAAGGGGGCTGTCAAGGGGCGACGAGTATTGCTGTGACCGCATCCATTTTGAGCCTTTCACCAAGGTTGACAATGTGACGCGCCTCAACTACACGCGCGCTTGGGTGGAGCTTCAGCTCACCCCCAACCGCTATCATCTCCTCTCTTCCCCCCTCAAGGCCATGGTCACCGGCGATATGTTTGTGCCGGCCGAGATGAAGGGAGTCCACACCGCCGGCTATTTCACCCTCCTCAACGAGACCTCATCGCCCCAAAACCGGTTTAGCCCGCGCGCCTACCAGCGCCTGTGGGAGAGCACCGCGCAGGAGAGGCTATGGGCCGGCGGCTACGAGACCCTCGGCGTGAAGGCCGACGGCCTTTTGGCTACCCGCTGGAGCCGAAACTTCAACCATCTCTCGACGCCCTATCTCGCCTATGGCGGGTTCTCGATGTGGATTGACAATGAGACGCTCCCCGAAGATACGCAATTCCGTCTGCGCTTCCCCAAGGAACATTCATCCTACAACTACTACAACGACTATGACGGCGCCATGCTCGCCGACGCCTATGAGAGTATAGAGAGGCCCGGGGCCGACATGGGACGCTTCATCTATGAGGTGAAGAGACCCCAGGCCGGCGACCGCCGCTTTGTCTTGAAGCAGCACGGCGACACCATCTATGACCGTTGGGTCTACACTGCAGCGTTGCCCGACGCCATCACCGTCAAGGCCGAGGCCGCGACAGGCATGAGCGAATACTTTATCTTCGGCAACCCGTTTATGAGCGAAATAGACCTCGATAAATTTATCGCGGTCAACAGCGAGACTGTCTCCGGGGTCGCTTTCTATGACGGCAACACCTATAAGGAGGTGACCCTCGCCGATGCAAAGGGCAGGGTGATCCGTCCTATGGAGTCGGTGTTGCTTAAGGCCATAACGCCCGGGGACGAGCTCAGTGTCATGCTCACGCAAGCCATGATAGGAGCTGACGCCGACGATATTCCTGACGACTCCGGCGAGGAGGCCGGGGGAGGGGAGGAGGAGGCCGGGCAGGCCATGCTTCGCCTCACTGCCCGCAGCGGCTCTTTGGCGTCGTCTATGTCAGTGACCGGCTCAGACGCCTATCCCGTCGAGGCTCTCTTTGACGGCGAGGTGGCCCCGAGGCTGGCCCTTGTGGCCACTTCCGACGGACGGCTATGCTCATCAGTGCCCTCAGCCGACCGCATCCCCTTGACAGTCATGACGCAGGGCAGCCTCCCGGTGACCCTCTCGTTCACCCCCTCCGGGGCTTTTGACATGGAGCAGTATCAGCTCTTCGACGCCATGACCGGGATAAGCTATCCCATCGACGCACCCGTGACCATCCCCTCCCTCGCCACCTCGGCCGGTCGCCTGTCGCTCATCCGCGCCGGATTGACGGCCATGGACGAGGTCTCCCTCTCATCCGCGCCTTATCTCGACATAGAGGGACGCATGATGACCGTCAAAGGTTGCGACAACATCCGTCGCGTCGCCATCCACGACCTCAGCGGACGCCTCGTCGGTGCCTATGCCGGCTCGCGTGCCCTGCTCCCCATCGGGCTCCCCGCCGGTGCCTGCATCGTCACCGTGACCCTCAGTGATGGCGCCCCCTTCACCTACAAGATAATGGCTCGATAGTTGAAAACATCTGTCTATGGCACTGATTTCCCAAAAATCATGCTACCTTTGCACCTTGCAAGGTGGATTCTTGCCATTATATATATATGCAACAGACGTTCACTCACATCGACCTGTTTGCCGGAGCCGCATACTATGGTGTCCCTCAAATGCGATGGAGAACTATAATCATTGGCTTTAGAGGCTCAGAGCTTCCTGAAGGGGCTTTCCCTACTCCAATATACCATGCTCCAATTCGCCCCAATTTCACTTCTACTTTTGACGGCAGAAATTTGGTGTGTATTCCCACAGCAGATACACAAGCTCGCTTTACAACCGTTTATGAGGCTATTGGTGACGTGCCGGTTTTGAGCTGTGGTGAAAGAGGCAATCCTGTGAAAGATTATCGATGCGATGCTTTCTGCGATTATCAAAGATGTCTCCGGGTTGGGTCTACCGGTGTATATAATCACGAATCGCCCGCTCTTTCCAAACAGAATATTGAACGGATGTCATATATCAAACCCGGAGGGAACTGGACTGACATCCCTTATGAATTATTGCCTAAGGGTATGCAAAAAGCGCGTAAGTCCGATCACACCAAACGATATGGCAGAGTGAAGATGGATGGTTTGGCATCAACTATACTGACTAAATGTGACCCTCATTGGGGCGCATTCATCCATTACGACCAAGACCGCTCTTTCACGGTAAGAGAAGCTGCGCGTATACAATCTTTCCCTGACCACTACATTTTTAATGGGTCTCTTGCAGAGCAGTTCGCGCAGGTTGGCAATGCCGTTCCTCCTATGCTGGCCAAAGCAATTGGGCAATGTTTATATAATATCATGAAAGGCTGTTAATATATGGCTGGTTACATTTCGGAGTTTTTCGGGTTTGATGCCCATGATAACTCTCAGGCTGCTCTTCATTCAGCTCAGTTTAGTCATGTAGCTCGCTACACTCCTGCACTTTCACCAAAAAATCTGCACAAAAAATCCTGCGAAATTCTTTACCAACTTATTTTTTTACGATTACTAAGCGACACAGTAGGCCTTAATTGGGAAAACGTTTCTAAGCGGATTATTCCACAAATTATATATAAACGGCAAGTCCTTCAAAGAGAGGCCCTTTGTCGCACAGGGCTTTTCCTTGTCTGTCCTAAACCGGTATATCGTAGAATTCTTGACCGATTAGGCGGGACAGACAAGTTGCCTAAATTCCCAAGTCAGCCCGCTTCTGTCAACTTTATCGCATACGATGCTGTGGCAGATCCTATTGATGGCCACATCACCCCTCTTGGAATAGTTGAAGAACATTGCACAACGGTTTATAAAGTTCAAGAAGCGTTCTCTTCCCTAAACCTTCCTGATGGCAACGTTTACCGAGATGCAATATCGAGGGCTCTATATCCTGACAGGTATAAAGAATTGGGAAAGGATAAAATTAGGGATTGATTATAAATGCCGCCTATACCCTAATGCCCATCGCTCATGTCAACATCGGCTCCAACCTCGGCAACAGCGAGGCTCTAATAGACCGCGCCGTCTCGCTCATCGCCTCGCGCCTTGGCGTCGGGGTGAAGCGCGCCCTGATTGAGCGCTCAATGCCCTGGGGGTATGACTCCACACGCCCCTATCTCAATCTTGGCATCGCTTTTGAGACCACTATGGAGCCCGCTGTGCTCCTTGACGTCCTCCTTGAAATCCAGGCCGAGATAGACCCCGCGCCCCATCGCGACCCTTCCGGCGACTATATCGATCGAGCTATTGACATTGACCTCATAGCCCTTGGCCGGCAGACGATTGATACCCCCTCGCTCACCCTCCCTCACCCTCGGATGCACCTCCGTCCCTTCGTCCTCCGCCCCATGGCCGTGCTCGAGCCCGAGTGGGTCCATCCCCGCCTCGGCCTCACCCCCGCATGCCTCCTCGGGCGCCTCTCCGAAAAAGAGGGCTGATACATGGGAATCCGACTATCATTCTTGATGACATCTGCCATGAAAAGGAGGTGACGCAAGATTGAGACGATTGGCCGCGTATATTCCATAGCGCTTTTTTATCTCATGGTAGCCTCATGGCGATTGCCATGTCGCGTAAAATGCGTAACTTTGCCGCAATATGATTACTCAGGAACAACTCAAGGATATTCAGCAGCGGCGCGATGCCCTCGCTCGCTATCTCGACATCGACTCCAAGAAGATTCAGGTGGAGGAGGAGGAGCTGCGCACCCATGTGCCCGATTTCTGGGAACACCCTAAGGAGGCGCAGGCCCAGATGAAGAAAATCAAAGACCTTCAGGCCTGGATCTCAGGCTATGCCGACGTTGCTAAGGCTGTCGAGGAGGTTGAGCTCGCGTTTGACTTCATCAAAGAGGGTCTCGTCGACGAGGCTGAGCTTGATGCCGACTATGCCACGGCCCTCTCTGTCATCGAAGGCCTCGAGCTCCGCAATATGTTGCGGCGCGAGGAAGACAAGATGGATGCCGTCCTTAAGATCAACTCCGGCGCCGGCGGCACCGAGAGTCAGGACTGGGCCTCGATGCTCATGCGCATGTATCTCCGATGGGCCGAGGCTCACGGCTACAAGGCCTCGATGGCCAACCTAATTGAGGGCGACGAAGCCGGCATCAAGTCTTGCACCATCAACATTGAGGGCGACTTTGCTTATGGCTATCTCAAGAGCGAAAATGGTGTCCATCGCCTCGTCCGCGTCTCCCCCTACAACGCCCAGGGCAAGCGCATGACCTCTTTCGCCTCAGTCTTTGTCACCCCCCTGGTCGACGACACCATCGAGGTCAAGGTGGAGCCCGCCCTGATGTCGTGGGACACCTTCCGCTCAGGCGGCGCCGGCGGTCAGAACGTCAACAAGGTGGAGTCGGGTGTCCGCCTCCGCTACCAGTTCACCGACCCCTACACCGGCGAGAAAGAGGAGATACTCATCGAGAACACCGAGACCCGCGACCAGCCCAAAAATAAGGAAAACGCCCTCCGTCAGCTCCGCTCCATCCTCTACGAAAAGGAGCTTCGCCACCGCATGGAGGAGCAAGCCAAGGTTGAGGCCGGAAAGATGAAAATCGAGTGGGGCTCCCAGATACGCTCTTATGTCTTCGATGACCGACGAGTCAAAGATCATCGTACCGGCCACCAGACCTCCGATGTCGGCGGCGTGATGGATGGCGACCTCGACGGCTTTATCAAGGCTTTCTTGATGGAATTCTCTGAAAAGGAGGGCGAGTGACCTCCTCTCTATTGCCCAATTATCATAACCTAAATACCTCATTCTCCCTCCCTATCATATAACTCTCACAAATGGCACAGCAAGAAGAAGTTTTCAAAAAGATAGTCTCCCATGCCAAGGAATATGGCTTCGTATTCCCCTCCTCGGAGATCTACGACGGCCTCTCGGCCGTCTACGACTACGGTCAAAACGGCGTTGAACTCAAAAACAACATCAAGCGTTACTGGTGGGACTCCATGACCCTCCTCCACGACAACATCGTGGGCATCGACTCTGCCATCTTCATGCACCCCACCATCTGGAAGGCTTCTGGACATGTCGACGCCTTCAATGACCCCCTGATTGACAATCGCGACTCCAAGAAACGTTATCGTGCCGATGTCCTCATCGAAGAAGATATTGCTCGCCTTGACGAGAAGATAGAGAAGGAGGTGGCCAAGGCTCGCAAGCGCTTCGGCGACTCTTTTGACGAAGAGCTCTTCCGCCAGACCAACCCCCGTGTGGCTGAGGTGAAGGCCACTCGCGACGCACTCCACGAGCGTTTTGCCAAGGCCATGAACGACAACAATCTCGAGGAGCTCCGTCAGATCATCATCGACCGCGAGATTGTATGCCCCATCTCCGGCACCAGAAACTGGACCGATGTCCGTCAGTTCAACCTCATGTTCTCCACCGAGATGGGCTCCACCGCCGACGGCGCCATGACCGTCTACCTCCGTCCAGAGACAGCCCAAGGCATCTTTGTCAACTATCTCAACGTCCAGAAGACCGGCCGCATGCGCATCCCCTTCGGCATTGCTCAGATCGGCAAGGCATTCCGCAACGAGATTGTCGCTCGACAATTCATCTTCCGCATGAGAGAATTTGAGCAGATGGAGATGCAATTTTTTGTGCGTCCCGGCGAGGAGCTCAAGTGGTTTGCTCAGTGGAAAGAATGGCGCCTCAAGTGGCACAAAGCCCTCGGCCTCGGCGACCAGAAATATCGCTACCATGATCACGAGAAGCTCGCCCACTATGCCAACGCCGCCACCGACATCGAGTTTGAAATGCCGTTTGGCTTCAAAGAGGTGGAAGGCATCCACTCCCGCACCAACTTTGATCTCTCTCAGCACGAGAAGTTCTCCGGCAAAAACATCAAGTATTTTGACCCGGAGCTCAACGAGAGCTATGTCCCCTATGTGATCGAGACCTCCATCGGCGTCGACCGCATGTTCCTCTCTGTTCTCTGTTCAAGCTATGAGGAGCAGCAGCTCGAGGGTGGCGACAAGCGCGTCGTGCTCCACCTCCCTGCCCCCCTCGCCCCTGTCAAGTGTGCCGTCCTCCCCTTGGTGAAAAAAGATGGGCTGCCCGAAAAGGCTCGCGCCATCGTCGACGATCTAAAGTTTGACTTTGCCACTCGCTACGACGAAAAAGACTCCATTGGCAAGCGCTACCGCCGTCAAGATGCCATTGGTACCCCCTTCTGCATCACCGTCGACCATCAGACCCTCGAAGACGACACCGTGACCCTCCGTCATCGCGACTCCATGGAGCAGACCCGCGTTGCCATCGCCGACCTCCATCGCCTCATCCACGACAATGTGAGCCTCACCTCTCTCCTTCGTCGCCTCGGATAATTTAGTCTACTCACTCCTATCTCCCCGCTTATGAAAATCCTTAAGACTATCATCGCCGCTGTGGCCGCCCTCGCCATATGCTCTGGTCTCTCTTCCTGCAACTACAACTCGCTCGTCGAGAAGCAGCAGGGTGTCGACCAGGCCTGGGCCGAGGTCGAAAACCAATATCAGCGCCGCGCCGACCTCATTCCCAACCTTGTGGCCACCGTCAAAGGTTATGCCACACACGAAGAAGAGACCTTTACCAAGGTCACTGAAGCGCGCGCCAAAGCCACCTCCATCACCATTGATCCCGACAACCTCAGCGAGGAGACCCTCGCCAAGTTTCAGCAGGCCCAAAACCAGCTGACCGGAGCCCTCAAGAGCCTCCTCTCTGTCACTGAAGCTTATCCCGACTTGAAAGCCAACGAAAACTTCCGTGACCTCCAAGTCCAGCTTGAAGGCACTGAGAATCGTATCTCCACAGCCCGCTCTCGCTACACCGAGGTCGTGGCCGACTACAACTCGGCCATCAAAAAATTTCCCACGGTGATTTATGCCGGATGGTTTGACTTCAACCCTAAGCCTCAGTTTAAAGCCGAGGATGGCGCCTCACAAGCCCCTAAAGTAAAATTCTGAGATGACCAAATTTTTCCGACTCCTTCCGGCTCTCTTTGCCCTGGCCATACTTGCATCGGCTCTCTCGGCTTGCATGAAGAATAATGTGTGGGACGACTACGAGACCTGGCGCAAGGACAACAACGCATGGTATGAGGCACAGCTCCATAAGACCAACCCCGACGGCTCACCCTACTATACCATCCTCAATCCCGACTGGTATCCCTCCTCAGGTGTCTTGATCCACTATTTCAACGACCGTGCTCTGACCGCTGCAAACCTCTCGCCGCTGATGAATTCCACCTGCGACGTGGTCTATTGCGGACGGTTTTACAACGACTCCATCTTCGACTCCTCTTATGCCTTGACTGCCGAGTATGGCGACTCCATCTTCCGCTGTCAGCCTTCTGAGACCATCGAGGGATGGCAGATTGCTCTCAACGATATGCACATTGGCGACTCCTGCGAAATCATTGTCCCTTATACGCAGGCCTATGGCACCTATGGCAGTGGCAGCATCCCACCCTACTCGACCCTCAAATTTAATATGATGCTCCGCGGCATCCCCGGCTACGAGATTCCGCCGGCCGCCGTTGACTGACTTGTCGTCCCAAAAAAAACTTTTTATTTACGCGGGGTGTTGTCTTGTCATAGACATCGCCCCGTGTAATTCATCTGTCCCATTATGAAAAAGATAGTCAAGTCAATGATTGAGCTCATAGGCAATACACCCTTGCTAGAGCCTCTCCGTTATTGCCGGTCAACCTCGGCCACCGATGCCACTCTCCTGCTTAAGCTCGAGGCTTTCAACCCCGGCGGCAGCGTCAAGGATCGTGTGGCCCTCAGTATGATTGTCCGCGCCGAGCAAGAGGGCATCCTCAAGCCCGGGGCCACCATCATTGAACCCACCTCAGGCAACACCGGCATTGGCCTGGCTTGGATATGCGCCATACGCGGCTACAAGCTTATCCTCACTATGCCCGACACGATGAGCGTCGAGCGTCGTCGCCTCCTCTTAGCCTATGGAGCTTCCATTGACCTCACACCCGGAAAGCAGGGTATGAAGGGAGCCATTGAACGTGCCCAAAAGCTACGCGATGAGATCCCCGGCTCAGTGATCCTCGACCAGTTTGCCAATCCCGCCAATCCGTCAACTCACTATGCCGTAACCGGCCATGAGATATGGCGCGACACCTCCGGCAAGGTCGACGTGTTTGTAGCCGGTGTGGGCACCGGCGGCACTGTCTCAGGTATCGGCCGCTATCTAAAGGAGAAGAAGGCATCGGTGGAGGTGGTGGCTGTGGAGCCTGCCGACAGCCCTGTGCTCTCAGGCGGTAAGCCCGGTCCTCACAAGCTCCAAGGCATCGGCGCCGGTTTTATACCGTCAACTTACAACGGCAATGTCGTTGACACCATCACTACCGTCACCACCGAACAGGCTGTCTTGGCCGCCCGCGCTTTGGCCCGCACAGAGGGTGTCTTGACCGGTTTTTCCGGCGGTGCCGCTCTCTTTGCCGCCTCTCAGCTCGCCCTGAAGCCTCAGTATAAGGGGAAGACCATCGTGGCCCTCATCCCCGACACCGGCGACCGCTATCTATCCACCGACCTCTTCCCGGCTGAGTAGCCTGGCTTAGGCGATGGATAGCCCGGCGAGGGCAAGAAGTGTGAGCATGGCCGTGGAGATGAGCGTGTAGGCAAGGGTCTTTCCCGGCAGCTTGATGCCGTAACGCATCCGACAAAATCCCAGCACCATGGCCATATATGCCCCATACCATGCTATGAACGCCGCGCCCAGACCGGCCAGTCCTCCGATGGTATAGCCCCCCATCGATAGCCCCAGGCAAAGGGCTCCGCTTGCCGCCTCGATGGCCAAGTAGGCCTTGCCGTCGCTGCGCGCTATGATAGTGAAGGCTGTACACCACGACAGCGCCCTCAGTGGCGTAGCAGCAAGAGCTAAGACCATAAATGGAATGGCTCCGGCAAAGGTTGCGCTATATAGAAGGGTCATCACAGGCCTCGAAAGCAGGATAAGCAGGGCCGAGGCAGGCACTGCGAGTTTCATTACCACCCCCGCCTCATGAGCTATGAGCAGCGACGGATGGCGAGGCGAGCGCCCCATACGCGAAGATGTGAGCGACAGTCGAGGATAAAACTCCATGGCTATGGCACTGAAAAATATTCCCAAGTAGCGGAAGGCCACGGTGTAGCCGCTTTGATAAAGCCCGGCATCCTCCTCGCCGGCATGGGTCATGAGCCACGACACCAAGAGGTAGCTTACTCCCCAGCTCACTATGGCCGAGAGGGTGAGCCACAGACCGAGGCGCACATATCCCAGCCCCTCGGCGCGTGTGTCGCGGAGCGACAGATGTCCCACATGAAGAATGGGGAATAGGTAGGCTAAGGCTGTGACTACTGAGTAAGATATCACTATCCACACCAGTCCTTCCTCCCTAAGATAATATATGAGGGGAACGGAGACAATCATTCCCGCCGCCGACCCTGCCAGTGAGGCTCCGGCCATGCGGGCGAGTCGGCCTGTCCCTTGTTCTATGGCTTGGCGAGTGGCGGTAAACGCGTTGAAAATCACTACAATCGGCAGTAGAGCTATGGCCCATGTATAGCTCCCGTCGCCAAAGGATATATGGCTGAGCCATGGCGAGGCTATGAGGATGGCCACTGCGCCTGCAAGTCCGGCCAGAAGTCCCCATGCCGTCACGGCGCCCATCACTCTCTTCAGTCGAGACCCTGAGGCGGCTTCGGCTATTGAGGCCACTGATGAGGTGCGTATCCCCTGTTGAGCCAATGCCCCTCCCATCTCGGTGATGGCTGTAAAGATGGCGAGGATAGCCACTCCGGCTTGTCCCACCCATATAGCCACCAACTTATTGCGTATCAAGGAGCAAAGGAGGCCGAGCCCCTGAGAGCTCCCGAGCATCGCCACAGCTTTTACTATGGCTCCGGTGGCGGGCTTGAGGCCGGTTATTTTACCCATTCGAGTGGATTTAGTTTGGCGCGTTCGCGTCGGAGCTCGAAGTGGAAGGTGGTGGCGCCTCCCTCCTCTTCGCTTTGTGTCAAGATGCGCCCGACGGCTTGCCCTGTCTTCACCTCCTGTCCCTTAGAGACATAAGTGGCTGAAAGATTGGCATAGAGGGAGATGTAGTCGCCGTGGCGTATCATCACTATGTTGGCATATCCCGGGAGACGGAAGATGGCGCTGACTCGGCCATTGAAGATGGCGCGGGCGTCGCTGCCGGGAGCCACTTCGATGTCAATGCCGGAATTGTTGGTCTTGACATGCTTGAGCTCGGGATGGCTCTGGAGGCCAAATCCTCGTGTGATGCGATATCTTCCGGCAACGGGGAATAGAAGCCGTCCTTTGTTTGACTCAAATGAGCCGGTGAGCTTACGGTCGGCCTCGGCCTCTGCGTCAAGTGGTTTCTTTGCGGTAGCCTCGGCTGTTTTGGCCTTGGATTCAGTCTTAGCCTCTGTCTTTTGTGAGCCGGCTTTGGCAGACTGTTTTTTTGCGGCAGCTTCGGCTTCTTTCTTGCGGCGCTCTTCGGCCTCCTTCTTGCGGCGCTCTTCGGCGGCTTTTCGCTCGCGCTCAATGCGAGCCTGCTCCTCGGCAATGAGGCGGTCGAGCTCACGATCGAGAGCATCGGCGCGGCGTTGCTTCTCGGCCAAAGCTTGGCGAAGGGCGTTACCCTCCTTGCGCAGTGAAGCCACGATGGAGTCGGTGGAGCGTTGCTCACGCTCGAGCGATGTGCGATGGCGCTGGAGCGAGGCATGGGCCACGGCGAGTTGCTGTCGCGAGCCCTCAAGGCGAGCTTTGGCTCGCTCCACATCCTTGGCGGCCTCGGTCAGCTCGGCAGCGCGGATGCTTCGCCAGTGGTCATACTGCCTTAGATAGCGCATACGGCGATATGCATCAGACACTGAGTTGGCTGAGAAGATGAAAGCTAAGGGCGACTTTACGTCGGGGTAGAGTTGCTGACGTCTGAGGGCGTCGGCATAGGAAGCTCTTAGACGCGATAGCCTGCTGTTGAGAATTTTTATAGTGTCGGTCCGGGCTGCAATGGCTCGGTCGATGGAGTCGATTGAGGCTTGCGAGGCGTTGACTGCAGCGCGGCTCTCTTGGCTTTGTCGCTGGAGGAAGGATAGTCGATTTAGGCTGCGCTCGGTCTCGCGTATGTTGGCGTCGACGGCCTTCCCGGCCTTTGCCACCGCCGCCGTGGCCTCTTTTTGCTCGCGCTTCACGCTTTTTATGTCGCGACGAGGTTTGTCGGCCATTGCGCTTGTGGCCAAGATTATGAGTGATAATGTGATAAGGATGAGGCGGCTTGACATTTATTGGGCGGCTGGAAGTTGCTTAAGCAGTTGGTCAATGTCGAGGCGTCGATAGCCCTTCCCGAGTGTAAATGGCTTGACGGTCACCTGGGAGTCAAAGGTGGCCTTTGACCAGTTCCATTGAATGCCGGCTACGACCTCCGCTTTCTTGGTGGGTATCACTACATGGAGGTCGGTGGCAAACACTCCGGCGGCCGTGGCCTCCGAGGCAGTGTAGGGAATACCCATGGGCTCGCGTCCGGTTGGAGTGATTGTGATTGCCGAGAGGGTGTTGTCGGGCCTGATGGCAAAGATATATGATGCCTCTTTGGGTTGACTCTTAGGCTTGAGGAGCCATTGTGGCAGGCCGGTGTCGGTGATGACGGTGAAGTCGGTGGCCATAGCCGGGGTGAGTGTCGATGCTCCGAGGAGAAACACTCGCCCGGTCAGGAGGTCTTGTAGATTGGCCGGGGTGAAGCCATAGCGGCCAATGGCGTCGGCTATGGGGATGGATAGATATTGCTTGTTCATCTTCTCGGCCAGAGTGATGGAGTCGGGGGTGATGTCCATTACGGCCACTTCGAGGCCGAGCATCCTTAGCGATATGTTGATGGAACTGTCGCGCACCATGGTGGCCACTCCGCTGATACTCATCTGCTTGGGCGAGGAGATAGAGAGTGTGACAGGGACGCGCAATCGTTGCCACTGCCTGTAGGAGGCTTCGATGGCCTCATATCCGCTGAGGGTGGAATAGTCGGGGGCCGGGAGCGATTTCTTGCTGCCACACGAGGCGAGAGCCAGTGTGAGGATGAAGAGGGTGAGGTATCGGAGTGGATGCATTTATTCGTAAAAGTAGGTCTTGCTGGTCACTTTGCGGCGCAGGAGCCGGTTGTCGGGGTCGAGGGCAAGGGCTTTTTTCCAGAAATCGAGAGCTCTATCAGGCTCGCGCGACATGAAGTAGATGTCGCCGGCGTGTTCAAGCACTTCGGCGCTGAGGTCTTCGCCCTGTGTCTCGCTCAGCTCTATGGTGCGGTCAATCAGTTCCTTGGCCTTGGCATAATCAGAGCGTTTAAACATCACCCATGCATATGTGTCGAGATACGTAGGGTTGTCGGGGGAGAGCTCGTCTACCGTCTCTATGAGCGTCAAGGCTCGGTCAAGGTCTTGGTCGTTGCACGCTAAATGATAGGCCAGGTTGTTCATGGCCAAATAGTTTGTCGGGTCGACTTCTATAGCTTGGTCATAGTATACGTCGGCCGAGTCGGTGAGCTCCATCCGCTGCATTATGTCGCCCATGGTGGTTAGAAACTTGCTCTTGTCAGAGTCGTCGAGGCCGGGGATCTCCAGCGCGCCTTCCATGGTGGCAATGGCTTTGCTGTAATTGCCAATCTCAGAGAGGGCCGTGGATGCTGCCAGGGGGAGGTATGTGTCGTAGGGAAACAGTTTGAGCCCTTTCTCGGCGGTGGAGAGGGCGCGATTGATGTCGCCCGTCTGGAAGTAGCAAGAGATGAGCATGCCCCATCGGGTAGAGTCGGCCGGATTGAGTGAAATCTCGTAGTCAATCTGCTCGGCAGCTTGGGGGTAATGTTTTGTATAGGCGAGGTAGTCGCCGTAGTAGCCGCGGATAGTGGGGTCGTGGGGCATCGTCTCTATGAGGTGGTCAAAGAGGGAGGATACTTGAGCGAACTGGGTGGTGTCTCGATAGAGACGGCCGATATAGTCTTCAAGAAGCATATATCGGGTCTCGGGGTCGAGCTCGGGCTGCTCCATGGCCAGGTAAATCTCGCGGTTGTAGGCCGCTGAGTCACCTCGCTCGAGGTGGAAGTTGGCGAGATTATATCGTGCCTTGCCGTTGGTTGGCTCGAGCTCCACGGCTCTGTTGAGGAGGGCGAGGGCCGAGTCGGGGGCGTTCATGTCAGAATATATGTCGGCGGCAAACAGGAGCGGCTCGGCCGAGGGGGGGAGGACACGAGTGATGCGCCGGGCTTCGTTGATAACTTTTGCAGTGTCGTTTTGGAGCTGGAAGAGTTGTATCTTATAGAACGACAGGGGTATCGACGGCCCTTCGCGAGTCTCGACGGTGTCAAAGATCTCTTCAGCGTGGCGAAGGTCATCGGGATTCATCCCTATGGCGAGGGTCATGGCATATCCTAAGGCAGCCTGAGGGCGGTCGGGGTTGTCGACATATAGTCGGCGTCGCATCTCAAGGCAGTCGTCCATCTCGAGGAGGTCGGAGGCGAGCATTGCCGTGGCGCTCACCACGTCATAATCCTTGGCTCCTTCCCCATCCATTGCATAGCGGCGCATGAGGTCGTAGGCCTGACGGAGCACAACGCTGTCTTTGTGCTCGGTGATTGCAGCCATAAATTGGCCATATTCAAATCCGAGGAAGGGGTCGGACGGATAGGTCTTGTAGGCCTGTGTCAATAAGTCGACATAGGCATCAATATCGCCGTTTTCTTTGTGCCGTAATGCTTCGAGGTAAATCATATCGGCCTTGCGCTGCCGGCGACTGGCCTCAGCGCTGCCGGGATGAGTCTCAGACAGAGCCGTGGCAGCTACGGCGAGCAGCAGGATGATGAATGTCAGGTGGCGCACTCCTTATAGATGTATAGGGTTGGGTGGATGATGGATCGTTTGATTGCTTGGGGGGCGTCAAAGGCCGGTGTGACCAAAGGCGCCGTCGCCTCGCTCGGTCTCGTCGATTCGGTCAACCGATTCCCAGTGGACATGGGTGTAGGTGGTGATTACCATCTGTGCAATGCGTTCGCCGGGATTGATTACAAAGGGGGTGTCGGATAGGTTGATGACTATCACGCCTATCTCGCCGCGATAGTCGGCATCGACCGTGCCGGGGGTGTTTACTATTGAGATGCCGCTGCGCAGAGCCAGGCCGCTTCGTGGACGTATCTGACACTCATAGCCCTGTGGGAGCTGGAGGCGCAGGCCGGTAGGGACCAGGGCGCGCTGCATGGGATTGAGCGTCATGGGTTCTTTTATGGCGGCGTGGATGTCCATCCCGGCGGCCGAGGGGGTCTCGTAGGCGGGGAGGGGAAATCCGCTGTGGTTGATGATTTTTACTTTGATGCGATCCATGGGGAGGAATGGTTACTTTTCGCGCATGTAGATGTTGATGGGGGTGCCGGAGTAGTCCCAGTTCTCGCGTATCTTGTTTTCGAGATATCGACGATATGGCTCCTTGACCCACTGCGGGAGGTTGCAGAAGAAGATGAAGGTGGGCACGGCGGCTCCTTTGAGCATCGTCACATACTTGATTTTGATGATCTTGCCTTTGTTGGCCGGGGGTGGATATGCGGCAATGGCATCGAGCATCACAGTGTTGAGCTGCGAGGTGGGCACCACTCGCTCGCGATTGCGGTAGACCTCCACGGCGGTCTCTATCACCTTGTAGATGCGCTGCTTGGTAAGAGCCGAGCCAAAGATGATGGGGAAGTCGGTGAAGGGGGCAAAGCGGGCGCGGATGGCTTCTTCAAAGTGTTTGATGGCGGCGGTTGATTTATCCTCCACCAGGTCCCATTTGTTGACACACACCACGAGACCCTTCTTATTCTTCTGGATGAGGGAGAAGATGTTGACATCTTGAGCTTCAATGCCGCGGGTGGCATCGATCATGAGGATGCATACGTCAGAGGCCTCAATGGAGCGTATGGAGCGGATAACGGAGTAGTATTCAATGTCTTCGTTGACCTTGTTTTTCTTGCGTATGCCGGCGGTGTCGACCAGATAGAAGTCAAAGCCAAATTTGTTGTAGCGTGTGTAGATGCTGTCGCGGGTGGTGCCGGCAATGTCGGTCACGATGTGGCGCCCTTCGCCGATGAAGGCGTTGATGATGGAGCTCTTGCCTGCGTTGGGTCGCCCCACGATGGCAAATTTGGGAATGTCGTCGGTGGCATTGTCGGCTTCGGCTTCGGGGAGCTTCTCTACTACGGCGTCGAGCAGGTCGCCGGTG
Source organism: Alloprevotella sp. (assembly GCA_023663135.1). Classification (GTDB taxonomy): domain Bacteria; phylum Bacteroidota; class Bacteroidia; order Bacteroidales; family Muribaculaceae; genus Paramuribaculum. The sequence goes on along the minus strand of JAMPIE010000013.1, from coordinate 40,233 downwards.
CCGTAGCCGTTGGATGCCGAGACGGGGTATGGGTCGCCTAAGCCGAGGGAGTAAAACTCGGCGGTGTTGTAGAGCCAGTCGGCCGAGTCGACTTTGTTGGCCACTAAGAGGACCGGCTTTTTACTCTTGCGTAGGATTTCGGCTACATGGTCGTCAAGGTCGGTGACTCCGTTCATGGAGTCGACGACAAAGAGGATTTCGTCGGCCTGCTCGATGGCGAGCTCCACTTGCTTATTAATCTCTTCTTCGAAGATGTCTTCAGAGTTGACCACCCAGCCGCCGGTGTCGACGATTGAGAAGTCTTTGCCGTTCCAGTCCACTCGGCCATATTGGCGGTCACGCGTGGTGCCGGCCGTGGGGTCCACAATGGCTGTGCGGGTCTGTGTCAGGCGATTGAATAGGGTAGACTTGCCCACGTTTGGGCGCCCTACGATGGCTATCATTTGTCCCATGGTCAATGAAGTGTGGTCGAGGAACGGCGATGGGCCTCCCTCCAAGTGGCAAAGATACTAAAAAAAGTCACTCAATGTATCCAAAGGAGCGGAGTTTGTTTTCGCGGTTGCGCCAGTTGGGCTCCACTTTGACAAAAAGCTCCAGATAGACGCTCTTGCCAAAGAAGCGCTCAATGTCTTTGCGAGCCTCGGTGCCGACGCGTTTAATCATGGCTCCTGCTTTGCCTATGAGGATGCCTTTCTGGGAGTCGCGCTCAACATAGATGACTGCCATGATGTGGATTGCCTTTTCTTTCTCCTCAAATTTCTCCACGATTACTTCGGCCGAGTAGGGCACCTCTTTGTCGTAGTTGAGAAGGATCTTTTCGCGGATAATCTCGGTGACGAAGAAGCGTGCTGGCTTGTCGGTCAAGGCGTCTTTGCCGAAGTAAGGGGCATGCTCGGGCAGGAGGGCCACTATGCGGGCCATAAGATTGTCAACGTTGAAGTGCTCTTTGGCCGAGGTGGGGAAGATTTCGGCGTTGGGGAGCATCTCTTTCCAACGGTCTACGATGGCTTCCAGGTCGGCTTGCGACTTGATGAGGTCAATCTTGTTGATCACCAGGAGCACCGGGACGGTCTCCTTGGCCACCTTAGCCAGATAGTCGGCGTTTTTCGTGGGGTCTTCCACCACGTCGGTTACGTAGAGGAGGATGTCGGCATCGGTGAGTGCGCCTTCAGAGAAGCTGAGCATCGACTCTTGGAGCTTATACTTGGGCTGGAGCACTCCGGGAGTGTCGGAGAATACTATCTGATAGTCGTCGGTGTTGACGATGCCCATGATGCGATGGCGTGTGGTCTGAGCCTTTGAGGTGATGATGCTCACTCGCTCGCCCACGAGGTCGTTCATGAGCGTGGACTTGCCCACGTTGGGGTTGCCCACTATATTGACAAAGCCTGATTTGTGCATATCTTGGGGTTATGAGGGATTGATGGTTGATGTGTGTGGTTCAGGGATGTTGTGCGGGAAAGGTCTGCGCCCTCTATGGTTATAAACAAAAATAGCACCCCAAAAGATGCTATTTCCGGTTATTTTCCCTTGTGAGGGGTGTCAATTCTTTGAGAGCCAAGATGCTGTGCGCGGCATTTTAGAGGTCCCAGATGAGATACATGGCTCCCCAGGTGAAGCCGGCGCCAAAGGCAGTGAGGACAATCTTGTCGCCGGGCTTGAGGCGGCTGCGAAATTCGTCGAGGCAGATGGGGATGGAGGCGGCAGATGTGTTGCCGGTGTGCTGGATGTTGACGAGCACCTTGTCGGGGTTGATGCCGGCGCGCGACGACACGGCCTCAATGATGCGGAGATTGGCCTGATGGGGCACGAGCCAATCGATGTCTTCGACGGTGAGGCCATTGCGCTCGCATATGTCCATGGTGGAGGTGTACATGTCCATCACAGCGTGTTTGTAGACAAACTTTCCGTCCTGGAAGAGGAAGTTCTCGCCGGCGTCGACGGTCTCGTGGGTGGTGGGCTTGAAGGAGCCGCCGGCCTTCATGATGAGATGGTCGCGGCCGATGCCGTCGACGTGGAGCACTGTGTCAATCACGCCCACCTCTTTCTCGGTGGGCTCCACCAGGACGGCGGCAGCACCGTCGCCGAAGAGGGGGCAGGTGGTGCGGTCTTTGTAGTTGACCATTGAGCTCATCATTTCAGTGCACACCACGATCACCTTCTTGTTGTAGCCGGCTCGGATGTATGCGGCGGCATCTTGAAGGGCCACGATAAATCCGGCGCAAGCGGCCTGTATGTCATAGGCATAGCAGTTTATGAGCCCGGTCTTGTAGGCCATGACAGAGGCGGTCGAGGGGAAGCGGTAGTCGGGGTTGGAGGTGGCGCAGATGAGGAGGTCTATCTCCTCGGGTGATGTTGAAGTAGACTCAAGGAGCTTCTCTATGGCTTTGGCTCCGAGATAAGACGAGCCGGCCTCTTCTTTGCGGAGGATGTGGCGGGTCTTGATTCCCACGCGAGTGGTGATCCACTCATCGTTGGTGTCCACCATCTGCGAGAGCATCTCGTTGTCGAGAATGTCGTCGGGCAGATAAGAGGCTATACCTGAAATGCGGGCGTGAAGCATGATGGCTTGATTGAAATGTGAGGGTGAGTTGGGGCGGAGAGTGAGGTGGTGGAGGTGACTTGGGGTATAAGACGGCCTCCCGCCCATAGCAGGGCTTACGCCCGGGCTACGGGTGAGGAGGGGATGCCTCTGAGGGTGAAGGTGACGGGTTGCCGGTTTAGATGGCGGCTTCGTCGGCCTTCACGATGGCCTGCTTGCCACGGTAGTAGCCACATTCGCCGCATACGGTGTGGTATATGTGCCATGCACCGCAGTTGGGGCAAAGGGCGATGGTGGGGGCCACAGCCTTGTCGTGAGTGCGGCGCTTTGCGGTACGGGTCTTGGACTGTTTGCGTTTAGGATGTGCCATTGTTGTTTATGTCGTTATGTTTGTTTTATATTCGTTTGTTATTCGTCGGAGGATGAAGAGGCAAGGCCGCGCAGGGCATCCCAGCGTGAGTCGGCGGGCTGACCGGCGGGCTCGTCGTCGATGCCGTCGAGGAGCTCATCTTCGAGCTCGGCGTCTTCGTCGGCGGCGGGGCGGCCGCGGTGTTTGCGCAGCAGGGCGCTCATCTGTCTGTTGCATTTCCCTTGGGGATGGACATGCTTCATGGGTATTGACAGGGCTATGGTGTCATAGATCATGAAGGCCACGTTAAGCGAGGGGTCGCTGATGGGGATGATGAGCAGGTCGTCGCTCTCGTCGCGATATTCGTCGCCAAACTCTACTGTGACATGATATTGTGTGTCAATGGGGTAGATGAGGTCGTCGAGGCAGCGAGTGCAGAGAAGGGTAAGAGTGCCGGTGAAGGTGAAGCTCAGGGAGAAGTCGTCGCCACGACGAGTTGCGACGAGCTTCACGTCGATGTCAGCGTCGTGAATCTCTTCGTTTTCCATGTTGGCAAAAAACTCTTTGTCAAGGTGGAAGGAGTAGTCGCTTTCCCCTTCGGGGAGGGTCTTGAGGGGGAGCTTAAAGTTGCTGAACTTTCCCATTTTAAGGCTTGTGGTGTTTAATGTCGGGTGACGCCAAAGCCACCGTGGCAACCACGGCGTCGCAAAAAACTTTGCAAAGGTATGTAACTTTTCCGACATAAGCAAACATTTTGTCGGCTAATAAAAAGCGTCCCCGGGGCGAGGGCTCCGGGGACGTGAGGTATGTGATATAAGTCTTAGGGGCTATTGATTATCGGCGAGCTGCCTTGGCATTGCGTCGGGCGTCAGTAAGATAGGCTACGGGAGCTGCTATGAACATTGTAGCGAGGGTGCCGAAGATTACGCCAAAGATCATTGCGAAGACAAATGAGCGGATGGTGTCGCCGCCGAGGATGAAGATGCAGAGGAGCACCAGGAGGGTGGTGGCGGAGGTCATCACGGTTCGGCCCAAGGTGGAGTTGATGGATGAGTTGATGGTGGTGCCGAAGTCTTGCTTGGGATAGAGGCCCACGTTTTCACGGACGCGGTCAAATACCACCACGGTGTCGTTGATCTGATAACCGATCACCGTAAGGATGGCGGCGATAAACGACTGGTCAATCTCCATGGCGAAGGGGAAGATGCCCCAGAAGAAGGAGTAGAAGCCGATGATGAGGAAGGCGGTGAAGGCCACTGCGGCGAGGGCGCCAAGGGAGAAGGCCACGTTGCGGAATCGGATAAGGATGTAGACAAACATGGCGGCGAGAGCGAGGATCACGGCGATGACGGCGTCGGTGCGCATATCGTTGGCCACGGTGGGGCCTACCTTCTGTGATGACATGATGCCTATATTCTCGTTGGTGGTGGAGAAGTCTTCGATGCTCATGTCGCCAATCTCGTTCTTGAGGCCCTTGTAAAGAATCTCTGTGATCTGGTCGTCAACATCCTCTTCGTCGGAGTCGATCTTCCAGTTGGTGGAGATGCGCACCTTGGTGTCATCGTCGATGGTGATGACGCTGAGCTGTGCACCGTCAAAGAGGGGAGCGAGCTGGTCGCGGAGCTGGTCGGTCTTCACTGAGTGGTCAAACTGCACGACGTAGTTGCGACCGCCGGAGAAGTCGATGCCTTGGTTGAGTCCGCGGGTGAAGAATGAAATCACAGTAGCCACGATGAGGATGGCCACGATGGTAAAGGCCGTCTTGCGGGCGCCGAGGAAGTTGAAGTGGGTGTTGGTAAACATCCGGCGCGAGATGGCAGTGGTGAAGGTGAGCTTCTCAAAGGGCTTGGTCTTTGCAAAGGCAATGAAGACGAGTCGAGTGAGATATACGGCGGTGAAGAACGAGATGATGATGCCTATGATCAGGGTGGTGGCAAAGCCCTTGATGGGGCCGGTGCCGAAGAGGAGGAGGATCACGCCGGTGATTACCGAGGTGAGGTTGGAGTCAAAGATGGCCGAGAAGGCGTTGGAGTAGCCGTCGGCGATGGCTGTGCGGACGTTCTTGCCGTTGCGGAGCTCTTCCTTGGCGCGCTCAAAGATGAGCACGTTGGCGTCGACGGCCATGCCGAGGGCAAGCACTATACCGGCAATGCCGGAGAGGGTGAGGACAGCCTGGAAGGAGGCGAGGATGCCAAAGGTGAAGAAGATGTTGAATACGAGGGCCAGGTTGGCTATCAGGCCGGGGATGACGCCATAGATGAGCATCATGAAGATCATGAGCAGGACGAGAGCCACGACAAACGACCACATGCCGTCTTCGATGGCCTGCTGGCCGAGCGACGGGCCGATTACGGTGTCGGAGATGATGTCGACCTTAGCGGCCATCTTGCCGCTCTTGAGCACGTTGGCAAGGTCTTTTGCCTCGTCGGTGGTGAAGTGGCCGGTGATGGAGGTGCGGCCGCCTTCGATGGCGTTCTGGACGTTGGGGGCGGAGTAGACCATATTGTCGAGGACGATGGCCACCTGCTTGCCAACGTTGGCGGCGGTCATGCGGGCCCATTTCTTGGAGGCCTCGGGGGTCATTGACATGGTGACGTAGTTGCCGCCCTGCATGTTGTCATACTCGTTTGCGGCGGTGGTCACAACGTCGCCCGAGAGGGTGGCCTTGCCGGCCACGGTGCGGAGGCCTACGAGGGTGTAGAGGTCAATCTTGCGATTGCGGCCGGTGGCGGTGTCGGTGAGCTCAATGGTCTGAGGCTTCACTTCCCAGGCGAGCTTGAGGTTGGCCGGGAGGATGCGCTTGGCCTCGGGAGAGGCTATTATTGAGTCGATGGCAGCGCGCTCAAGGGCGGTGGCATAGCCCACGGTGATAGGGGTGTTGGCTCCCATGGGGAAGAAGTGGGCAAAGAGGCTGTTGGCCTCGCGGGTGGTGTCGGCGGCGAGGGTGCGGTCGAGCTCCATGAGGGCTGTCTGATATTCGCTTACGGGATAAGTCTCGTAAAACTCGAGGTTGGCCGAGCTCTTGAGAAGCTCGCGCACTCGGTCGTGCTCCTTCACGCCCGGGAGCTCCAGGAGGATCTGGCCGTCGTTTTCAAGTTCCTGGATGTTGGGGGCCACTACGCCAAACTGGTCGATACGTGAGCGGAGGACGTTGGTGGATGAGCTAACGCGATCCTTCACCTCCTGCTTGAGGGCGCTCTCGATGGCCTCGGGGGAGTCGCCGCGTTTGGTCTGGTCGCGGAAGATGACGGTGAGGTCGCCCGAGGGATCAACTTGGCGGTATGCCTTGCAGAAGGTGCCTACATAGTCGTTGGTCTTGGTGGCGCGGACGATGGAGTCGGTGGTGTGGATGGCCTGTTCAAAGTAAGGGTTGCCTTCCGAGTTGGCCATGGAGCGCAGGATGTCGGGGACAGAGACCTGGAGGGTGACGTTCATACCGCCCTTAAGGTCGAGGCCGAGGCCCACGCCGAGTTTCTGTACTTCGTTGAAGGTGTAACCGAGATAGACGGGCTCCTTTGAGATGGAGTCGATGTAGCTCTTGTAAGCCACACGGTAGGCGTCGGAATTGGTGCCGGCGTCCTTGGCCATTGCTGCTGCATACTTCTCGGCGTTGGCCTCATGATGATTGGTCACGAGGGTAAATGAGAGGTAGAACAGGCAGATGAGCACGAGGAATATCGCGATGATGCCGGCAACGACACTTCCTAATTTTCCTTTGCTTTGCATGTCGGGAATGGGGTGTTGTTATGGTTTATTATTGTTTATCAATAGGGTAAAAATGGCTGAAAATAAAGGCGTTGGCATCGGCATAAGCCATCCGCAATCGCCCTGTGAGAGGGCGTGCAGACAGCCACGCGACGCGCTTGCCTTATATTTCAGCGTGCAAATATACGATTTTATTTTCTATTTATGTACATGATAGGGGCCAAAATTATGGGTCGCAACGAGGGCGGCAAGCTGGGAGATTCCCCATGGCTTGCCGCCCTCGTTTTGGCGGTGAGGCGAGGCGCAGGCTATTGGCGCTCGCCTATATAATATAGGTGTGTATGTCAGTCAATGCGCACCTTCACGGCCGAGCCATCGGCGCGGCGGCTGATGTAGATGCCGGGCGCGGCTGTGGCGCGGTCAACGCGGATGCCCTGGAGGTTAAAGAGGGCGGTCTCGGCGGCTGCGTTGTCGCCTTCGATGGTCTCAATAGCGTTAACCTCAGGAGCGGGGACGTAAAGGGTTACGAGCCACTGTGAGTAGTAGTTGTTGAGGCTGGCGCCGCAGAGCTCATTGACACCGCCCTTGGCTGCGAGGCCAATGCCGGGGCTGGCTACGTTCTCGAGGCCGAGGCCATGGCTGAAGCACATGCTGAAGGCTTCGTTGTCCATCCCTTCGGGTACGGCATACCAGGGGGAGTTGGTGCCCTTGTCAACCCAGTTGCCGGCGGCATCCTTTTCCCAATTGTGCCACCAGAAGTCGATGGCGAGGCGGTATGTGCCGGTGGCGGAGCTGATGGATCCGTTGGCGGTGGGAGCACCGAGATAGCGGTTGTTGCCGTTGCGGAAGGTGAGGCCCTTGGTGCCGTTGGCAGCGATGGTCCATTCAGATGCTTTTTCAGTGTCGGTGATGGGCACAAACTTGAGGGTGGAGCCGTAGCCTGACAGGTAGGCATCGCCGCTCCAGTCGAGGTAGCTGCGGCCTTCGTTGATGAGTTTCACGGTGGCGCCGGGGGCACGCTCCAGCATCTCTTGGTCAAACTCGGTCTGAGTGCGAGCGATGATGTCGTTGAAGGCAATTACATTGGCGAGTACTTCGTTGATGTCGTTGCTTGAAATGTTGTCAGGGTCGGGGAAGAGGAGGTCAAGTTCGCTAATAGCTGCTGAGAGGGAGTTTGCGGCGAAGGGGATGAATGAGGTGATACCTTCAAAGGCATCCTTTGCGGCGCGCACTTGCCACTTTAGGTTGTCGTTGGTATAGCCGTTGACAATATTGTCGATGTCGCCGGCTTCGACAATCATCCAGTTGGCTGTGCGCCAGTTGGATGTGGAGTATCGAGATGAAGACATGGCGGGGTTGGGCTCGCCGTTGGCGGTGAAGCCGGCGGCGGTTACAGCCGTGCCCTGGTTGTTCATGATGCTGGAGTTGATTACCAGACCGGCCTGGAAGCCGTTGAACACGTTGGCGAGGGTTATGTTGTTGGGGCGTGAGATGCCATTGGCGTTGACATACCAGCGGCAGGGCTTTTCGCTCATGGTCATATCTTCGCCGAGGTAATAACCCGGGAAGATTGAGTGGATGAAATATGCGTTTTCATTAACGATGTCGCTGTCGTCGCGCTCAAACCACCAGTAAGAGCCAATGGCCGAGGCAGTGTGTGTGAGTGCGTCGCCGGGAAGTAGACCGGTGATCACGCCGCCTGCGCCGATGGAGGCTATGCGGTAGTAATTGGGAGTGCCGTCGGGCTGCATCACGCCTTCTTCGTCCATTTCAGCGGTGCAAGTCTCGATGTCTGATGCAACGGGGTTGGCGAGGGCGAATGAGTCGTAGTTCGTGTCGTTGGGGCCGGCTATGCTGAGGGTCTGTGTCTGGCCATCCTTGTCGGTGTAGGTCAGCTGTCCGTCAGAGCTTATGGCGAAGAGGGTTGCTGCGGATGCATCTTCGGTGGCGTTGGTTGTATAGCCCATCTCGTTGGAGAATTCTGAGGCGAGGTAGATGCCCTCGGAGTTGACGATGCGGGCCTTGCCATCTTTTACATATTCAAAGGCCCAAATTGCGCCGGAGAGACGCTCGCTCTTGGCGGTGCCGTCGAGGCTTATCATACCGGCGGTGGGTATCTTGATGATGGCTTCGTTGCCAAAGGCGTCCCAGCCCTGTTCCTCACGGAGGTATCCGGCGAGGAACTTTGTGGTGTTGTTGTCGGTGAGCATCACGGGGACGAGGGCGCGGTTGGTCACGGAGGCCACCATGCCCATCTGCTGCTTGGCGTTGGCAAGAATCTGCACCGGAGTGAGGTTGGTGGAGTTAGAGCCGGGGTTGAGGCCCTCGATGTCGTCTATGGTAATAGCGAAGAAATTGTCATACTCTTCTGTGCCTTCTTGCATGCAGGGCCAGCCGGCGTTTTGAGCAAGTGTCTGGAGATTGGTCAAGAATGCAACGGCGTTGCTCTTCTCGGTTACAAACTCAGAGGTCTCGCCGGTGGAGACCATTGCAGCCACCTCTTCGGCGGTGAGATTGTCGAGAGTGAGGTCGCCAACAGGATCGCCGTTGGTGTTGGTCTCAGCGTCATAGATGGCCAAGGGGTTTTCGCCGGAATAGATTTGGACTGACCCGTCTTCCTGAGGAATGAGCGAGAGCTGAGTGGGGGAGGAGGCAACGCCGAAGTGGGCGGGCACTGCGGGGATCGGCTGCTGAGTAGCGTTGTCCCAGCCGGGGCGGGTGGCGGGGATATAGGCTATGTATTTGCCTGAGATTTGATTTTCGAGGGTGATGGTGTTGTTGCTTTGGGTGCGGATAGTCCAAAGGGAGGCAAGCTGGTCGGCAGCCCCGTCATTGGAGAGGGTCGAGCCATCGGTGGAGAGGTTGCCGAGGGTCACCACGCTATTGTTGATGTTGCGGAAGAGGGTGGAGTAAGCGGTTGCAATGGCGTTGGTGGCGGTGGTGATTACGCTCTGGGGGTTAGACGATGCAGTGGTGAGCTTGTCTTGATTGTTTACCTTGGCGGCCTGACAGGCAGCGCGTGCGGTCTCAATGTCCTTTGCGTTGGTGATAAGTCCGGTGGCGATAAGGTTTTCAATCTGCGCGGAAGCTTTATCGGTAGCCTCCTCAAAGTAGATTTCGGCACTCTTAAGAGTCCAGTCGAGAGTCATTTCGCCGAGCTTATCCCGGTCATAGGGGCCGATATAGGTGCCATTCTCAGTGACCATCTGCACAGTGAGGTTGGCTTGCGCCATGGCGATGCGGGTGTTGGTGGGGGCGATATCGCCATTTTCCGGCTTGATTGCATCAAGAGTCTTTTGGATGCCGGAGGGAACGCCAATGAGCTTGATGGGGTTGGTGTTTTCTCCGACGGTAGTCGGGTTAAATTCCCATGTGGCGGCATCTTTTTGCGCTTTGGTGACGGTCAGAGAGTAGTAATATTGGCTGTCACCATCCTCATTTTTCATATTGGCAATGCTGACGGTCAGATAATTGCCGGTGTGGCTCTTGAGGTAGTATTCTCCATCAGCATTGGTGACGGTCTCGGCATGCCAGTAGAAGTCGGCGTTGGGGTTGGCGTTGTCGGCGGCGTTCTGGGTATAGATGTTGTTGCCGACGAGAGCGGGGGTTACGACAGTGAAGAAGCGCAAGGCATCTTTCGCGTCGGCTGTAGCTTGATTGTCGTCGCCTTGCACCTGGGAGAGGGTAAACCAGTATCCCTGAGTGCCATCATTGGCGGCGGAAAGCGACGGCACGACGGTCATGATGCCGGAAGCCGCGAAGGCGGCCACGGCCACTGCCACTATCATAGACAGGAAGATCGACAGTTTGTTCATGTGGGTCAATGTGTATTGTTTTGATTGTTAATTATATTTGATGGAAAGGGCGCATTGCTCCGAAGAGCCCGGGGCATAAATGCGCATAAACTTTGCAAATGTATCAAAAAAAAGCGAGCCGCGGGGTGTGTTAACGTTTGTTAACAGCTAAAAAGACCCGACTGTATCATACTAATGCTCACATTCAACGGGAGAGAGTTCAAAGCGAAATGTTAAAAAAACGATATTTTTATCAAATTCTGTTGTAGGGCATAATTATTTATCGTACTTTTGCGGCGCAATTCACCCTTAAAAGGGTAAAGTTGTGTCTAAGAAGAATATTAACAATCCAAATTGATAAAATAGAAAGTCATGAAAAAGTCATTCATCGCTGCTGCCGCCCTCTTCGCAGCTGTTGCATTCACCGCTTGCTCCGGCTCATCCGAGGCCAACACCGAGAACGTTGATTCCGTTGCTGTTGTAGAGGAGACCATGGTAGTAGAGACCGTAGACACTGTTGCTCCCGCCGACAGCGCAGCCGCTGACACCACCATCATCGCCCCCGAAGCCTAATAGCCTATAACTATTTGAAGCAAGCCCCGCCGGGATCCGCGCCCCGGCCGGCTCAAATAAGTCTCGTCGCCGCCTGCTCGCATCAACGGAGCATGGCGGCGACTTTTTTCATGCACTCCAAACAATAGACCCCCGGCGCGCGTTATAAGGCAACGGGAGGAGCACCCACTCACCCGCATACATTTACCGCATCGACAAGAAAAAATCCATCCATCACGTGGCAACATCACGCACAGCACGACAAGCAGCCGCATGGGCGATCGCCATCGTCCACATGGCCTTGCTGCTCCTCGCCGGAGCCTGCTCCACCACGAGCCGACTCCCCAAAGACGAGATACTCTACACCGGCGTGAAAAAGATAGCCATAGAATATCCGCGCATCGACAGCCTGCCCAAAGCCCCCGACCTGGCCGGCGACATAAAAGACGCCGTCAACGTGGCCCCCAACAACTCCCTCATCTCCCCGTATGTCCGTTATCCCTTTCCCATCGGCCTATGGGTCTACAACCACTGGGACAACCCCAAGAGCGGCTTCAAGCACTGGCTCTACGAGAAGCTTGTGGCCGAGCCTGTGCTGATCTCCGACGTCCGTCCCGAGGTGCGCACTGAGATGATCGACCAGATACTCGACAACAACGGCTACTTCCGCGGACATGCTTCCTACTCGCTCGTGCAGGGCAAAAACAAGAAAAAAGCCTCCATCCGCTATGAAGTGACTACCGGACGCCCATATCTCATTGACTCCATTGAGTATCTGCCCGATAGTACACGCCTGTGCCAGATTATCGACTCAGTGGCTCGCAGAAGCGAGTATTTTCAACCGGGCTCCCGGTATTCAACCGACTCCCTGGCCCAGCTGCGCGTCAACATAGCCAATGCCGTAAGAAACAAAGGATATTACTTCTTCAAGCCCGACTATATAGAGTATCTTGCCGACTCAACCATCACCCCCGAACGGATCACCATGAGGCTCACAATGGCCTCAAACACGCCTCCAATAGCCCTTCAGAAGTGGGTGACCGGCGACATCAGGACCACCATCTACCGCAATCAGGGCGACGGCACCCCCGATACCATCATGACCCGCAAAGGAGAGCTGATAGTAATGCGCCCATCTAAGCTCCGCGAAGGGCTCATACCCTCCTGCATCACCTTCCGACAGGGACGCACCTTCACCGTCCGCGAGATGAACCGCACCCAGACCTATCTCTCCCGCCTGGGCATCTTCAACAGCATAGACATCTCAGTTTTCCCCGACACCACAGCCGCCATCCCTACCCTCGACGTAGACATACAATGCACCTTTGACGCCCCCCTTGAAGCCTCCCTTGAGATCAACGCCACCTCAAAGAGCAACTCCTACATAGGCCCCGGGCTGATATTCTCCGTGACCAACCGCAACATCTTTGGCGGCGGAGAACAGCTCTCAGTGGCCTTAAAAGGCTCATATGAATGGCAGACGGGACGCGACCGTGGGCGCTCTGTCTTTAACTCCTACGAGATAGGCCTCTCAGGCACCCTCTCGTTTCCCCGTCTGATAGCCCCTCGCTTCATCCCGCGCTCGCGTCGCGAGGTGAACTGGACCCGCATAGGCCTCTCGGCCGACCTGCTCAACCGGCCCCATTACTTCCGCATGGCCCAGTTGAACACCTCCTTTGCCTATGACTGGCGCGTGAACCGCAATGTTGTCAACACTTACACTCCTCTGAAACTCACCTACACCAAGCTAATACACACCACCACTGACTTTGACTCCATCATGGGAGCCAACCCGGCCATAGCCCAGAGCTTTATGACCCAGTTTATCCCCCAGATGATGTATAACATCACCTATGACAAGGATATAGACCGTAACAACACCATCAACATCCAGATAGGCCTCCAGGAGGCCGGCAACCTGTTGTGGGCCATCTATCGCGCCTGCGGCGACAAAGGGGAGAAACGCCTCTTCGGCACACCCTTCAGCCAGTTTGTCAAGGCCCAGGCCCAGGTGGTGTTCGGGTGCCGAATCATAGGCAAGTCATGGCTCTACTCGCGTGTGGCTGTAGGCGCAGCCCATGCCTATGGCAACTCCAGTCAGGTGCCATACTCAGAGCAATTTTACGTGGGCGGTGCCAACTCTGTCAGAGCCTTCACGGTGAGATCGCTCGGCCCGGGCAGTTATCGACCTGCCGACGATGTGGTAAACGGCTACTTTGACCAGACAGGCACCTTTAAGTTTGAGGCCAATTTAGAATATCGCTTCCCCATCTATGGCCCGCTCCATGGTGCCCTGTTCATTGACTCAGGCAACGTGTGGCTTCTCAAGGCCGACCCGCAGCGCCCCGGCGGTAAGCTCGAAGGACACACCTTCTTCAAAGATCTGGCCTTGGGCACCGGCGCCGGCCTTCGCGTCGATATAGGGATGCTCGTCATCCGCGGCGACTTAGGCATAGGCATCCACGCCCCTTATAAGACCTCGCGCCATGGCTATTACAACATGACCTCGTTTGGCAACTCGCTGGCCTTCCACCTGGCCATAGGCTATCCCTTCTGATCCTCCGACAAAACCTCGCGTAAGGGCACAAAAAAAGGGAAAGCTACCTACATCACCCTCGCTCAACCTTGGCCCGCTGCTTCGATCAGGATCTGACGGATTACCAGGGAGCAAGTCGCGCAGGACTTTCCCGCTGCAAAGGTACAACTTTTTCCCCTTCCGCCAAAAAAAAACGTTATCTTTGCAAAAAGATTTACCAAATAAGCCGTCATGACGCTTACCAAGACCCTTTCCACCCTTACGCTCATGTTGTGTGCCTTGGCTACCTTGGCCGCTGAACCACATAGCTTTGAAAGCGACTTTGCCCCCCGCACACTGAGGCTCGACTATACCCTGGCGGGCGACTCCTCCAGTCAGGAGATTTCCCTGCGGCGGCAGGCCACCATGGCCGGCTGGGCCGGTCGACGAGCCCACCTCAACGAGCTCCCTCTGGCGGGAGATGCACGCCTGACCATGACCGACGCCGCCACTGGCGACACCATCTATCAGACATCATTCTCAACCCTCTTCCATGAGTGGCTATCGACACCAGAAGCCAGGCAACGCGCGCGAACATTTGACCACGCCGTGCTCCTCCCCATGCCATTGCGTGACACACGTATAGCCTTGACGCTCACCGGTCAACGCCGTGAGCCCATGGCCGAGATGGACTTCATATTCTCCCCCGACGATATCCTCGTGGAGCGCCTTGACACCCGCCCGTCACTCCCTCATCGCTACATCCACCGCTCGCCCCTCCCCCTCGAAAACGCCATTGACATAGCTATCCTCGCCGAGGGATACAGAGCTGAAGAGATGGACTCCTTTTATGTCCACGCAGCTCGCGCTGCCGAAGAGCTGCTCTCATATGCCCCTTACAATGACAAGTCTGAGAGATTTAACATCATAGCCGTGGCTTCCCCCTCGGCCGAGAGCGGAGTGAGCATTCCCCGGCTCGGTCAGTGGAAAGACACAGCCTTTGGCTCCCACTTCTCCACCTTCTATTCTGATCGCTACTTGACTGCCCCTTCTGTGGCTCGCATCCACGATGCCCTTGTAAACATTCCGTATGAGCATATCATCATCCTGGCTAATACCGACGAATATGGTGGCGGCGGAATCTATAACAGTTACACCCTCACAGCCGCCCGCAACCGATATATGCGTCCCGTCGTTGTGCATGAATTTGGACATAGCTTTGGCGGCCTGGCTGACGAATATTTCTATGACGGAGACGTGATGGAAGACAGCTATCCCACCGACATAGAGCCCTGGAATCCCAATATCACTACCCTCGTAGACTTTGAGTCAAAATGGAAGCCGATGATGCCCGAAGCGACTCCCGTCACCACCCCCGTGGCCGATGCCGCCAAATATCCCATAGGCCTTTACGAAGGGGGAGGATATTCATCCAAGGGTGTGTATCGCCCGGCCGATGAATGTCGGATGCGCAACAACACCTATCCTGCATTTTGCCCCGTCTGCACCGCTGCGCTTGCGCGTCTCATTGACTTCTACACCCGATAAGACAGGCAATTGCCACCACATTGCCACAACACAAAAATATAACCAATCACACATTAAAAATGGATCACAAATATAGCCGCACCCTTATAACCACCGCATTACCCTATGCCAATGGCCCTGTCCACATTGGTCATCTCGCCGGAGTGTATGTCCCGGCCGACATCTACGCCCGTTATCTCCGCCTCAAGGGAGAAGAGGTGGTGATGGTGGGCGGCAGCGACGAGCATGGAGTGCCCATCACCCTCAAGGCCCGTAAGGAGGGCGTGACCCCACAAGACATCGTTGACCGTTATCATGCCATAATACGCGACTCCATGAAGGAGCTCGGTATATCCTTTGACATCTATTCACGCACCACCTCCGACATTCATCGCGAGACTGCGTCAGAATTTTTCCGCCACCTCTATGATGAGGGTAAGTTTGTGGTAAAGACATCCCTACAGCCCTATGACGAGAAAGCAGGCGAGTTTCTGGCCGACCGCTACGTGGTGGGCACATGCCCCAAATGTGGTAAAGACGGAGCATATGGCGACCAGTGTGAGGCCTGCGGCAGCTCGCTGAGTGCCACAGAGCTTATCAACCCACGGTCGGCCTTGACAAACTCCCCCATCACGATGCGCGAGACAACTCACTGGTATCTCCCCCTCGATCAGTATGAGGAGGCATTGCGCAAATGGATTCTCGAAGGCCACAAGGAGTGGAAGACCAACGTCTACGGCCAGTGTAAGTCGTGGCTCGACCTTGGGCTTCAACCTCGTGCCGTGAGCCGCGACCTCTCATGGGGCGTACCCGTGCCGGTAGAGGGCGCCGAAGGGAAGGTGCTCTACGTGTGGTTTGATGCCCCGATAGGCTATATTTCCAATACCAAGGAGCTCCTGCCCGATAGCTGGGAGAAATGGTGGAAAGACCCCTCGACCCGTGTTGTCAACTTCATCGGCAAAGACAATATTGTGTTTCACTGCATCGTCTTCCCCGCCATGCTCATGGCCTACGGAGGATATAACCTCCCCGACAATGTTCCGGCCAACGAATTCCTTAACCTCGAGGGCGACAAGATATCCACATCGCGCAACTGGGCCGTGTGGCTCCATGAATATCTTAGAGACTTTCCTGGCAAGCAAGACACCCTTCGTTATGTCTTGACAGCCAACGCTCCCGAGACCCGCGACAACGACTTCACCTGGGCTGACTTCCAGGCTCGCAACAACAACGAGCTGGTGGCTATCCTGGGCAACTTTGTCAATAGAGCCATTGTGCTTACACATAAGTTTTGTGACGGACGGGTCCCCGAGGCCGCAGAGCCCGATGCTACAGCCCTTCAGCTCCTTGAAGAAAAGAAAGGAGCTGTGGCGGCCCTTACCGAAGCCCTCGACACCTTCCATTTCCGCGAAGGCCTTAGGCAGGCAATGGAGCTGGCCCGCATAGGCAACCGCTACCTGCAGGAGACCGAGCCCTGGAAGGTGGCAAAGACCGACATGGCACGTGTGAGATCCACCCTACGTGTTGCCCTCGAACTTTGCGCATCCATAGCCATCGCTTTCGAGCCTTTCACGCCCTTTGCCTCCGCCCGTCTTGCCAAGATGCTCGGGCTTCAAAAGATGAGGTGGAGCGACCTGGATAGCGATAATCTCTTGACCACAGGACGCGAAGTCGGACAAGCTGAGCTTCTCTTTGATAAAGTGACCGACGAGGAAATCCAAGCTCAGGGCGAGCGTCTTGAACGTATCAAGCGCGAGAACGTGATTAAAAACTTCAAGGCAGAGCCTCAGGCTCCAGAGGTTGACTTTGACACTTTTGCTCGCTGTGATATCCGTGTGGGTACCGTCTTGGAGTGTTCTAAGGTTAAAAAGGCCGACAAGCTGCTCAAATTCCTCATAGATGATGGCCTGGAGAAGCGCACTATAGTGAGTGGCATTGCTAAGCATTACAATCCAGACGAACTGGTGGGCAAGCAAGTTTGTTTCATAGCCAACCTTCCTCCCCGCAACCTTAAGGGTATTGTAAGCCAAGGTATGATTCTCTCGGCCGAAAATGCCGATGGATCACTGGTGGTCATTGGCCCTACGGGCCCGGTAGTCCCCGGCGCAAGAGTGATGTAATATACTTAGCCACTCTCCATTCCCCAACTTAAACTATTTAACATCATGGTGTTATGACAGACTTACAGAGAGACCATCTGACCAATGAAGAGCCGAAGCTGATACGCTTTGACTGGGCCATGAAGCGCTTGTTGCGCGACAAGGCACGCTATGACGTGCTCGAGGGCTTTCTCACTTCACTGCTTGGCGAAGAGATAAAGATAGATCGGCTGCTTGAAAGTGAAGGTAACACCGACAGGGAGGAGGGCAAGCTCAACCGTGTAGATATTCTTGCCGAGGATACCAAGGGTCGGAAGATTATTATCGAGGTGCAAAACCAGACGGAAGATTTTTACTTCCATCGCATGCTGTTTGGAACATCGAAGATAGTGACCGATTATATAAATCGCGGTCAGGCCTATGACAAGATAAGCAAGATTTACAGTGTCAATCTGCTCTACTTTCCAATGGGGCGGGGCAAGGACTATGTCTATCATGGGACGACGGAATTTGTCGGGTTACATGACGGGAAGAAGTTTGAGGTCAGCGAGAGATGGAAAGACAAGTATAGCGTAGAGCACGTGAGCGGTATTTTCCCGGAATACTATATCCTCCTTGTCAACGACTTTGACCGCTGGTCAAAGACCCCCCTTGACCAGTGGATGTATTTCCTTTCTCAGGGAGTAGTGCATAAAGATGCAGATGCTCCGGGGCTTGATGCTGCCCGCCAAAAGATGCAAGTCGATTCCCTGCCAAAGGAAGAGCGAGAGGCCTACTATCGCCATCTCGATGACATCAATATCCTCAACAACGCCATTGAGTCATCATATGGAGAAGGCCGATGGAAGGGCCGGGCGGAAGGCCGGGCGGAAGGCCGGGCAGAGGGTCTGGCAGAAGGCCGGGTGGAGGAGCGATATGCTATTGCAGCTAATCTGTCAAGAGCAGGCGTTGACCTTGGTGTCATAGCCGCCACAACCGGTCTGACGGCCGAAGAGATAGAGTCTATTCGTTGATTTGATGACCTTACTGATGATATGACCCGACCAATCCCTCGCATCCTTCTTATATATACCGGCGGTACCATCGGTATGATTGAAGATCCGGTGACCAAGACCCTAAGGCCATTTGACTTTTCGCATCTGATAGATAATGTGCCTAAGCTCCGCAAACTTGGCTATCACATTGAAAATATATCCTTTAAGACTCCCATAGACTCAAGTGATATGAATCCGGGGCGATGGGCTGAGTTGACTCGGCTTATTGCTCATAATTATAATGATTATGATGGATTTGTAGTGCTTCATGGGACTGATACCATGGCATATACAGCATCGGCTCTGTCTTTCATGCTTGAGGGTCTCCGCAAGCCGGTGGTCATCACAGGCTCACAGCTCCCTATTGGAGAGGTGAGGACAGACGGAGAGGAGAATCTTATTACTGCTGTACAGATTGCTGCGGCTACTGATGCGTTAGGCTCGCCTATGGTGCAGGAAGTTGCTATTTTGTTTGAAGATTATTTGTGGCGAGGCAATCGCGCCACTAAGAAGAGTGCCGATAATTTCAACGCATTTAAGAGCAACAATTATCCCGAGCTTGCCAAGATAGGTCTTGATATCCATTTTAATCCGGAGAATCTATATCGGGCAGCTCCGGGAGTGCCGTTTATCCCTCATTTCGAGCTTGAGACGGGGGTAATGTTTCTTGATATCTTTCCAGGCTTGCGTATTTCCACGTTGCGTCATCTCCTCTCTACTCCGGGCATCAAAGGTATAGTGATGCGAACATTTGGCGCCGGAAACGCGCCTACTGATGAGCCATTCATAGAGGCTATAAGGGAGGCTGTGGACCGTGGCGTGGTGATAGTTAATGTTACCCAGTGTGTCAATGGCGGAGTGAGTTGTCGCTACGAAGCCGGCGACAAGTTGGCGTCTACGGGTGTCATTTCCGGGCGAGACTCCACTGCGGAAGCCGCTATCACCAAGCTTATGTTTCTCCTTGGCCTTGGGCTGCCTCCATCAACCTTGCGTAGTTTTATGAGCCTCCCATTGCGAGGCGAGATTTCTTGATTTGATGACAAAATATATATTTGATTATGCCTAAAGTTCAGTATGACAATCAGGCCATCATAGGCCGCATCAGGCATCTTATCTCGCAACTAAAAATCCGTCAGGGAGCCTTTGCAAGCCGCATTGGCATAGATGGCGGCAATCTGTCTAAAGTATTGTCGGGACAACTTGCGGTCTCATCGAGCCTTGTCAATCGCATAGTGGCCGACTTAGGGGTGTCAAAGAGGTGGCTTGTAGATGGAGAGGGAATACCTTTTGACAGTCACGCCTGCAATACCGGCCTTTTTGGCGGCGATGCCGCGGTGGACCGGGCCATGTTGCCGGGTCTGCCGATATATGATGTTGATGTAACGGCCGGGACCCAGGAACTCTCTATGATGCTCACGGCCGACCGAGTGATAGGCCGCATAGACCTTCCAAATCTCAACCCCGAGGACATCCTGGTGAGGGTGTCGGGCGATTCCATGACCCCTGTTATCAAGGATGGCGCTTATGTGGCAGTGAGACCTGTTAGTGATCCCAAATACATCTTTTGGGGTCAAATATATGTTATAGTGATGGACGACTATCGCATGGTGAAGTTTTTACGTCGTCATCCCGACGACTCAGGCATGGTGGTGCTCCACAGTGCCAATCCGGCCTATGACGATATGGACGTGGCGCGTGACGATTTGCGCCGTCTCTTTTTTGTTGATGCCATCTTTAATTACGAGATACGCTTATGACCCTTCTTACTCTTCCTCTTGCTATGCGACACACATTGATAACCTTATTTGCCGTCTTGGGAGTAATCGTCCCGGCTCTGTCAGCAGTGCCTTCAACCGAGGTCAAGGCTCAGCGCTATTTTGATCAGGAAGAATGGGCCTCGGCAGAGGCCATGTATTCGCTCCTGATCGATAGCAACCCTACCGTTGCTCGTTATTATGGTCAGGCAGTAGCCTCATCAGCTATGCGAGCTTATGATGCTCCGTCTATGCGCGAATCTGTCATGGCCGGTAACAAGGCTTTGCTTACCAAGGCGTTGAAGTCGCGCGTGCCGGTCGATTCGCTTTTCAGAGCTGTCGAGGCATCATGTTTTTCAATAGGCCACGCACGTTTTTATGAGGATTTTTTGAAGTTGTCGGCTGAATCAGAGCCGTGGCTCGCTCGCAAGGTTAACGCCATAATGCTTGATTATTTTGCTTTTCGTCATGATGGGGTAGCCATGGTGGAGTATGCCACACGATTGCTTGAAGGAGCGCCCGACAATGAGCGTTTTCTCATCGTGAGGGGCGAGGGGCTTATGTTGATGGGTCGCAGGGCTGAGGCTCGGCGCGATTTCTTGGGGGCCTTGGATGCCAATCCGACATCGCTGACGGCATTGCTCTATCTTGGCGAGATGTCGCAACAAGACGGGCATATTGACGATGCGGTGGAATATTACCGCAGGGCCAATGCTATTGCTCCGACGCCGCGGTTGGCGCAATTGATTGACCCAACAATTCGTTAAAGAGTCGGATATATCTTTGGGCCACAGTGCCTGATGAGAATCGAGCGACCACCGACTCATGCAGCATATCCCGGGTGATATCGGTCTGAGTTACTCCCCATATTATACCTTCGGCTACAGACTCTGGGTTTTTGTATTCGGCAATATATCCGGTCGTGAGGTGGTCAACGATGTCGCATTGGCCGCCACGGTCGAATGTTACTGGGATGCATCCCATTGACTGACCCTCGATGAGAGTGCCTGGAAGAGTCTCATAAAGTGAGGTGGAGAGCACCACTTGGGAGTAGGCATAGATGCGGCGGAGCATTGAGGGATCGTTGACTCTGCCGAGAGAAATATGATGGAGCCTAAGAGAGTCGAGAGCGGCGGGGTCGTGAAATTCCCCTACAAAGATTACGCTCATCCGCCGGGCTATCTCCGGATGGTTGTCAAAGATATGGTTGAGTGCATCAATGGCATATGGTAGACCCTTGATGGTGTCATCGAGGCGGGCCGCACACATCACCACTCTGAGCTCATTGGCCCCGAGGGATGCCAGTGGGTCGAGTGACGGGTCGGCAACTCCTTCAGGTGAGAAATAATCTACGGGAAAGGCGTTTGGAATTACGTCGACCTTTGCTTCGCGCAGGAGGAGACTGCGAGAGGCGTTGGTGGCAAGCCAGTTGCTTACGGCAACATATTGTATGGGCACACGCGTTGCGAGATCCATCTTCTTTTGCCATACGCGGCGTGATAGGTCGGCTCTTGATTTCCCGGCGAGAAACTGGCAGTTGCCGCAGCCGTCGAGGCGATAGCCTGTGCACTCATATGCATGATGGCATATCCCTGTCATGGCCCACATGTCATGCATAGTCCAGACCAGAGGCTTTCCAAGTTTATGAAGCTTTTTGAGCCCTCGGAGTGACACCAGCCCCTGGTTAAACCAACCGAGCGCCACCACATCGGCCTCCTTGACCCAGGGATGGGAGTAGACCCTCATGCCTATTGAGGCTGTTGAAACTTTGAAGAGCTTGTCGCGTGAGAAGCCATTGGCCAAAGCAATCTGAAGTCTTTCGGCCAGGAATTTCATTCCTCTTATGTAGCGGGAGCCTATTGCGGTGACATTGGGGTCGTCGGAGCGCTTGGTATAGACCACCATGCGAGCGTCTATCCCCTCGCGCCGCAGGGCACGCATAAGGCGGTAGGTGACTATGGCAGCTCCGCCGAGGGTGTCGGAATGGCTTATGAATGTTACTTTCATCTCTGGTGTGGGGCGGGGATGGATTGTGACTAAGGTTGGGCTACGGTGACAATTTCTACTGAAGGGATTGCCAGACGGGCGCAGAGATATTGGTGGAATTTGGCAAATTGAGATTTGGAGAGCGGCTTGGACATCACCACCAGAGCCATTGTGGCCGTATCGGTGGGGATGTGGCCGTCTGCTTCTCTCGTGGCGGCAAATATAGAGCGCGATATTGCTATGTCTTTCACCTCCGGGAATAGGACTCTTATCTCCGGGGAGATTTCAAGAGCCAGACGCTCCTGTGATCGTCCCTCTCTTATCACCTCTTTGAGAGAGTCAATCTCCTCTTGCTGTCGCGAGATGGTGGTTTGTGCGGCTTGGTAGATGTCGCGCACTGAGGTAGAAGTCTCGCCAGGAGAGGCTGTGGCGGCCACGTCGCCTTGCAGTATCTCTATCTTTGCTCCTGACAGGCCATAGTAGGCCAGGCGAGGCTCAAGGGCCATTACGAGCGAGTCGGCCGGGAGGGTCTTGCCTATGAGAGTGAGTCTTAGATATTTCTGCCCGCTGTCGGTATATAGGCGAGAAGCAATTACTTGAGTGGCCGGAAACCTACACTCTTCGGCCACGAAGCGATTGGCCTCTACCGTGAGCTTATTGTTGCGCAGCATGGTGATGGTGAGATAAATCGCAGGCATCATCACGAGGATGGCGATGGAGTAGACCCATTTCATTACCCTGCGTGAGCGGGCTGAGTCAAAGGCCGAGTCGGGCCGATATTTCATCAGTTTCACACCGATGAAGGTGGCAAAGGCGATGTAGACCGAGTTGATCAAGAAGAGGTAAAAGGCGCCGAAGAAGTAGTTGAGCTGCCAAGTGGCGAGGCCATATCCGGCGGTGCAGAGAGGGGGCATAAGAGCTGTCGCTATGGCAACGCCCGGTATGACGTTGCCCTTGTTGCGGGAGGCAATGGCGAGGATGCCGGCGCCGCCGCCAACAAAGCCTATAAAGACATCGTAGATGGTAGGAGTGGTGCGAGCCAGTAGCTCAGAGTGTTGCTCGTTGACGGGCGATATGATGAAGTAGAGTGTTGAGGCAATGACAGAGAACCCGGCGGCCATCACCAGATTGCGCATCGATCGTTTTATTAGGTCGAAGTCATGGATGCCCACACCGAGGCCACAGCCTATGATAGGCCCCATGAGGGGGGAGATGAGCATTGCGCCAATGATGACGGCGGTGGAGTTGGTGTTGAGGCCGAGGGAGGCTATGAGGATAGCCAGGATGAGTATGACGATGTTGGCGCCTCTAAATGAGACACCTTCGCGAATGGATGCTTCAGCTTCGGCCTGGCTGATGAGCTGGCCGGAGAATGAGAAGTAGTTGAGCATGAAGGCCGAGAGCCGCTGTGTAAAGGGCTGGTGAGGGGTGGGGGTCTGTGGCTCCGGGATGTTAGGTGTGGAGGTGCTCATGAGTGATGGATGAGGTGAGGGATGGGTATTTTTTCGAGCTTGATGGCTGCTCCGGCAAAGAGAAGAAGCAGGAGAGAGCGGAGGCCCATGTCGAGGATATTATGTCCGGAGGTGATGACGATGCTCAGGCCATAAAGAGCCATGGCGCTGAGGAAATATATGATGAGCCGGCGGGTAGGGTAGGGGACGGCCATGTGTCGGCGCCCTACGAAATAAGAGACTGTCATCATCACGCCGTAGCAACCTAAGGCGGCCCAGGCGCATCCCATATATCCTATGCGGGGCACCAACGTCATGTTGAGGCCCACTGTGACGGCCAATCCCAAGAGCGAAAACCATGTGCCCCAGATGGTCTTGTCGGTGAGCTTATACCAGAGCGAGAGGTTGAAGAAGATGCCAAAAAAGAGCTCGGCCACCATCAGCACCGGCACCACCTTAAGTCCTGTGAAGTAGCTCGGGGCAATAAAATATCGCAGGATTGGGAGGTAAAACATTACACCGAGGAAGATAAAGAGGCCGAAGATGACGAAGAAGCGCATGGCATCGGCATACTTTTGCAGCGATCCGGTCTCCTTGTCTCGGGCAAAGATAAATGGCTCGTAGGCAAAGCGGAAGGCCTGGATAAACATCACCATTACTATTGCTATCTTATAGTTGGCTCCATAGATGCCCACTTGGGCCATGGCTTGGGGCTTGTCGGGGACGAGGGAGGGGAGAAGGAGAGTGCCGAGCGTCTGGTTCATTATCCCGGCAATGCCGAGGATGAGCAGGGGGAAGGAGTAGGCTATCATCTCGCGCCATAGAGCGGGGTTGAAGCGCCATGGGAAGCCTCTTAGCTCGGGGATGAGCAGGAGGGTGATGACGGCCGACGATATGAGGTTGGCCAGGAAGATGTAGCCAATGCCGAAGTTGGGGTCGTAAAACCAGTTTACCCACTGCGGGGCTTGAGACATGAGCCAGGGGCAGAGGAGGATGAAGAAGAGGTTGAAGCCAATGTTGAGAGCTATGCCAATGAGCTTGAGGGATGCAAAGCGAATGGGTCGACGGCGGTAGCGCAGGTAACAGAAGGGGATGGCGGTGAAGGCATCGCAGGCGAGGACGGCGGCCATCATCACGATGTAGGCTGGGTGGCCCGGGCAGTGTAGGGCGTCGGCTATGTGGCTTGGGATGAGACAGGTCGCGAAGAAGAATAGGGAGGAGGAGGCGGCAAGAGAGATGAGGGTTGTTGAGTAGACCTCCATGGGGTCTTTGTAGCGGTCGTGATTGGCGAAACGGAAAAATCCGGTCTCCATGCCATAGATGAGAACCAGCAGAGCCAGAGCCACAATGTTGTAGACATAAGTCACTATGCCATACTCGTCTGCCGGGAAGACAGAGGTGTAGAGCGGGACGAGACACCAGTTGAGGAAGCGGCCAATGATGCTGCTGGCGCCGTAGACCACGGTGTCTTTGGCAAGGTTTTTTATGGCTCCCATGGGTGGGGGGGTGAAGGGATGAATGGTCAGTTGTCGAAGAGGCCGCCGAGATAGGCTCGTTTGTCGCCGCCGGCGAGGTGGGCCCATGCGAGCTCGGTCACTTCGCGGCCACGGGGTGTACGATTTATAAAACCCTCCTTGATAAGAAAAGGTTCATAGACTTCCTCGATTGTGCCGGGGTCTTCGCCTAAGGCGGTTGCTATGGTGGATAGTCCCACGGGGCCGCCCTTAAACTTCTGGATGATGGTCCGGAGGATTTTGTTGTCGGTTTCGTCGAGGCCGTATCGGTCGATTTTAAGTGCTTCGAGAGAGTATCGTGCAATCTCGGGGTCGATGTCGCCCGAGCCTTTTACCTGGGCAAAGTCGCGCACTCGTCGGAGTAGAGCGTTGGCGATGCGGGGGGTGCCACGTGAGCGCATGGCAATCTCGTGTGCGGCCTCACCGGAGCATTTCACATTGAGGAGAGCGGCAGAGCGGAGGATGATGCGCTCGAGGGTCTCGTGGTCGTAATATTCAAGGGAACAGTTGATGCCGAAGCGGGCGCGCATGGGAGAGGTGAGGAGGCCGGAGCGAGTGGTTGCGCCGACGAGAGTGAAGGGGCTGAGGGCGAGCTGAACGGAGCGGGCTCCCGGGCCTTTGTCGATCATGATGTCGATTCGAAAGTCTTCCATGGCCGGGTAGAGATATTCCTCCACCACGGGGCTGAGGCGATGGATTTCGTCGATGAAGAGCACGTCGTTTGGCTCAAGCGACGTGAGTATGCCGGCCAGGTCGCCGGGCTTGTCGAGCACGGGTCCGGAGGTGACCTTGAAGCCCACACCGAGCTCGTTGGCAATAATGTTGCTCAGGGTGGTCTTGCCCAGTCCAGGGGGGCCATAGAGGAGAGTGTGGTCGAGGGGCTCGCCGCGCATACGAGCGGCGGCGGTGAAGATGCGCAGGTTTTCGACCACCTTGGCTTGTCCGCGGAAGTCGTCGAAGCGGGCTGGGCGGAGAGCCTTGTCTTGGTCGCGTTCGGGGCTGCGGCGCGGGGGCTCGGCGGCGGCATCACGAATGTCGAAGTCGTCGGGGCGGAGGTCGGAGCCGTCGTCGGTCTTTTTCTTTTTGCTCATGATTGAGGGATGAGGGAGAGGATTTTGTCGGCCACTTGTGTCGGGGAGACGGCGTTGAGGCAGGGGTATTCTCCGGGGGATATGCGGCAGGGCTTGTTGCCGTAGATGGAGCAAGGGCGACAGGGGAGTGAGAGGTCTTGGAGACGGAGCGAGGTGGGGGAGGAAGCACCGGCAAAGCCGGCATTGGGGTGAGTGGCTCCCCAGATGCTAATCACGGGAATCCCCTTCAGGGCAGCCATGTGCATGTTTCCCGAGTCCATGGCCACCATGGCCGAGAGGGAGCCCATCAGCTCAATCTCATCGCCAAGGCCATTGAGGCCGAGGGAGGCTGCTATGGTGTCTTTTTCGCCGGCTACGGCCTTGATTTTATCAGCTTCAGAGCCCGGGGCAGAGAACCAGAGGAAGTAGACATCGGGACGAGCGGCGCGGACCATTTCGACAGCCTTAGCCATCATCTCCAGGGGCCATGCCTTGCCGGGATGGGCGGCAAAGGGGGCAAGGCCTATGCGAGGAGGGGATGCAGGGACCCCTTGCCCTAAGGGAGCGAGGATAGGCGCGCCTATGTCAAAGCCGAGGCGAGAGAGAGTGGCGGCATATCGCTCGGAGGTGGGGATAAGAGGTCGGTTTGCTTCGCCTTTAACTAAGGCTTTTTTATCGCGGCGTCCTTTATCGATGGTGGCGACAGGGAGGGAGTGGAGGCGGAGGAAGAGAGAGACGAGGCGCGAGCGGATGACATCGTGGAGGTCGGCCACAGCCACGGGCCGGTAAAGGCGCCATATGTCGGTGGCGAGGCGCCACAGGCCCGAGAGCCCTTTGTGGCGCCCCTTGAGGTCGGCGGCCATCACCTCCACCTCCGGGGGAAAGAATGGGACAAACTGTGGCCGAGTGACCATGACGAAGCGATGGGACGGGAAGCGTCGGGCCGCGGCAGTCATCACAGTCGAGGTCATGGCCACGTCGCCCAAGGCTGAGAACCTCAGGGCCACGACGACAGGCTTGTCATGCTTCAGGCTGGCCATTTATTTCTTTGCGGCGTAGAGGATGGGGTTGGTATCGGCGTCGTTGTACATCTTCATCTGGCGATAGACCTTCATGTACTTACGGCCGGCTTGAATGTCATCGAGGAGAGAGTCGATGGCCGAGATGAGGTCGGCTCGCTGCTCTTCAAGGACGGCGAGCTTGGCGGCACACTTGGCGCGATGGTCATCCGAAGCATCGGGGCGCTCCGTCTCGGCCTTCATGTGGAAGATTTTGAGGGCGAGTATGCTGAGGCGGTCAAGGGCCCACGCGGGGCTTTCGGTGTTGATGGAGGCCCCGGGGAGGGGGGTGACGGCGGAGTAGAGATTGCGGAAGTAGGTGTCGAGGTCTTCAACCATGTCGGTCCTCACCTGGTTGGAGCGATCGATGCGACGCTTAAGCGCCAGGGCTTCCACGGGGTCGATTTCAGGGTCGCGAATGATGTCTTCGAGATGCCACTGGACGGCATCAACCCAGTTTTTCTCAGCTAAGAGGGCTTGGATAGAGCCCTTGGGGTGAGGGTTATCGAAGGGGGTATCGACGTTGTCGGTAAGGTGGTAGCGCCGCGTTGTGTCGGCAAATATGTCAAAGGCTTCTTCGGTGAAGTGCATAAGGATGTATGATTGTAAGGGGGGGGGTGGCCAAAGGCCTGGAAATTGGTTTACAAAAATACATAATCGTGGCCAAACGCACAAAAAAAAGAGGCGTGTCATGCCTTTGGGGCCTGAAAATGAAGCCCGGGCATGACACGCCTTGGTGTCAAGTGTAATTCTGTTACTTTACGAGGACTTTGCGGCCGTTGATGATGTAGAGGCCGGGGGCGGAGGGGAGGGTGTCGGGGAGGCGGCGGCCCTGGAGGTCGTAGACGCCGCGGCGGGCCGGGGCTTGGATGCCGTCGGCTACACTCTCAATGCCGAGGGGGTCGGTGGAGTAGATGACCCGGATGGCCTTGTCGGCGGTGATGTTGTCGAGGCCGTCGGCGCCGGTGACAGTTACTTCGGGGCGCCCTTGAATGTCGCGAGGGAGCCAGAGCATAGATGCACCTGCGTGGACAAAGGTGGAGGAGGAGGAGAGGATGCTGTCGGTGTCGGCATCATACTCTTCAATGGTTACCTTGAAGTATGGGTCGGCGATGGGGGCGAGGAGCCAGTAGGGGTGTCCGGGGCAGTCCCAGCCGTGCATGGTGAGGTCCTGGCCGCCGTCCCAGGCGAGGGAGCCGGAGGATACCTGCCAGTCGTTGCCACCCTCGTTGGGGGTGAGAGAGTAGGGGTAGGGCTCCGCGGCGAGGGGGATGGTGTTACCTCTAATGGGGGCGCCGACATAAAGGCCGGAGGCCTCATTAAGGAAAGCATACCGGCCGTCGGACTGCTGGCAGAGGGCCCAGATGAAGGCAGGGGAGAAGGAGTCGGGGTTACCGCCCTCAACCTTGCCGCTGGCGGCACCGGCCATGCGGAAGGCGGCACGGCCGCCGGTGTGGGCATCGCGGATGAGGATGGACATGCCATCGTGGAGGTCGGCCGGAGATGCGAGCTTTTTCTCATAACCCTTTGCTCCGAGGTGAGCCTTGGTGGAGAATGTGGCAGTGATGGTCGTGGGACCATCGAGCACCATCTTAGAGCCCTGAGCGGGAGAAGACTCTATGGCAGAGAAGTGGGCAATCTCGGGGATTGCCACGACATAAGGTTCCGAGGCAGGGGCGAGGATAGAGATGCGGTCAATGAGGATGCCGTCGGTGGTGCGGCACTCATAGGTCACTTGATGATCGGTGAGCTGATAAGTGGCTGTGACAGAGGAACCCTCGCCGTGGATGGCGGAGAGCTTATATCCCGGGATGGCCGGAGCGACATCGGAGGTGACGGCATGGCCGATGGGGAGGGCATAAGAGACAGAGGCGAGAGCATTGCCGTTGGAGTCGACACATTTCACCTCTAATAGAGAGACCTCCATAGGGATCCAGGCGCCGCCTGCAATGGCCGGCTGAATATCTTTGGGGCCACCGGCAGCGACGCCGGAGGCATTGGCTGTGAGGCCCTTGCCGTCGATGGCGAGAGTGTATTCATCACCCTCGGCCTCATTGCGAGTGATGGCTACGGGAGCGGGCTGGCCGGAGAGGGAGACGGCAAAGCCATTGTAGCCGTTGAAGAAGGAGCCTCCGCCATTGACCGGATTGGCACCACCGAGTGCACCGAGCGGAGCGCCGGATGCATTGACGAGAGTGACTGTGTTGACATTGGCAGCATCGGAGGCAGAAGAGACGACGCGCCAAGCCACATTGGCATGACGGGAAGCGTCGAGGACAAGAGCGTCGTCAGCGACAGCGAGCATGGCGCCTCCAAAACGCTCGGCAGCATTGGCGAAGACATAGGTTGAGCCCTCCTTAAGCGGCTCGAAAGCGGGGTGAGTCTCCCCATTGTCGGTTGCCAAAGGATCGGATATGAGCCAAAGGCCACCATCGCCGTCGGCGGGATTGTTCCAGCAGTTGATCATCAGGCTTGGTGAGCCGCCGTCGGTGCCGCAGTTGAGCCAGAATCCATCGGCCTTGTCAGAGCGGATGGAGTAGACATAACCGTCGGCAGTCTTAGAGTAATAGTCGCCCTCGCCGAGGATAAAATTGTAGTGGCGGGAAGAATCGTCGTATTTCCATCGGGCATCGGTGGAAGTAGAGCCGGGGTCGGGGTTGACAGAGCCTTCGGGGCGTGCCTTGCAGACGAGAGCCACACGGGAGGGGTTCTCGGGGTCGGGAATGAAGCGCCATTGCTGCCAGTCGCTCTTGTCGGCGGGGTCGCCGCTCCAGAGGAGTCCGGCCGAGGCGCCGAGCGATGAGATGAGGGGCGAGCCATCAGCGACGAGCTCGAGGACGCGGCCGGAGCGGCTGCGGTTGGTGGCTCGAGTGATGACAGTGACCCAATGCTCAGGATCGGGCATCACGATAGCTGGTGCCTGAGAGGGAGCATTGAGGAGGTGATGACGGCCATAAGCATAACCGCGATAGTTCCAGAGAGTAGTGTCGGCGGTGATGCGTCGCTGGAAGTCGGCAAAGTCTTTCTTTTCGCGAGGGCTCCAGCCGGTCTCGGCGATGGCGATTAGACGGGGGAGAGCATTGTATTCCACATGTCGAGGGTCGGAGATATACTCAGTCCAGAGATTGCCCTGTACGCCGATGCAAGTGCCGGGGGAAGAGATGTCGGGATTGCCATTATATGTGGTGGGGAGTGAGATGACGCTGCCCATCGAGCGGGGCTCATTGTTGTTGCCCTGGGGGTAGTCGAGATAGTTGGTCGACGTCCGGCAATATACTGAGTTGAGGCCGAGCTCGGCAGCCTTTGCAGTGCCACCGCCGAGCCAGTCGTAGATGAGGAAGCCGGCCTCCTTG
Source organism: Alloprevotella sp. (assembly GCA_023663135.1). Classification (GTDB taxonomy): domain Bacteria; phylum Bacteroidota; class Bacteroidia; order Bacteroidales; family Muribaculaceae; genus Paramuribaculum. The sequence continues at coordinate 9,930 of JAMPIE010000013.1, read as the reverse complement.
GCGAGACCGAGGTCTGCTCCGGAAGAGGTGACCACCTCGTTCCAGCATACGGCCTGCTTGCCGAGGGTCTTGAGATGGTCGGCTATCTGGTGCATAAACCAGCTCTGAAGCTGCCGGGAGGAGGTCATGCCATGCTCTTCCATGAAGCGATGGCAGTCGGCGTTGCGATCCCAGGCGGTCGTGGGGGTCTCGTCGCCGCCAATGTGGAAGAGCTTGGAAGGGAAGATTTCGGCGAGCTCAGAGACGACATCCTTGCAGAACTGGAGGACGGCGGGACTGGCTACATTGAGCACATCGTCGCTCACGCCGGGGCGATACCAGATGGTGTGAGCGCCGTCGGGGTTACACGAAAACTCGGGATAGGCAGCGATGGCGGCCACCATGTGTCCGGGCATGTCTATCTCGGGGAATACCTCGATATGGCGCTCGGCGGCATACTCCACTATTTCTTTGAGCTCGGCCTTGGTGTAGTAGTGGGGCCCATAGGGGGCGCCGAGGAGATAAGAAGATCGAGTGGCGAAGTCGCAAAGGTAAACATCGGGGGCGATAGATCCCACGGAGAGCAGTCGCGGATATTTTTCAATCTCAACGCGCCATCCCTGGTCATCGGTGAGATGCCAGTGGAAGCGGTTCATCTTGTAGAAGCTCATGATGTCGAGCATGCGCTTCACCTGGTCGACAGAGTGGAAATGGCGGGCGCAGTCGAGCTCAAAACCGCGATGGGGGAAGGCGGGATGGTCGGTGATGGAGACCTCGGGGAGGACGTAAGAGGAGACCGAGGGGTCGGCCACTCCGGCCATGACGTTAGGCGGAAGGAGCTTCTTGACAGTCTGGAATGCGTAGAAGAGGCCGGTGGCGGTGGGGGCAGAGATGGCGGCGCCGGAGGGAGTGACCTTGAGGGTATAGCCTTCGGAGCCGAGGCTCTTGTCGGAAGAGAGGGCGACGGTGATGGTGGCGCGCGAGGGCTCGCCCACAGAGGCGCGGAGGCCGGTGGCGGCATTGATGGCCTCGACAAACTTGTCGAGCTCGGCGGCCATATCGTCGGGGAGGTTCTGACCGGCCACGATGAAAGCGGCGGGGAGAGTGAGGCCTTCGCCCTGAGCGACAGTCATCTCAGCCGGGACGGGCGTGAGAGAGAACTGAGGCGCGGAGGCCTGCGTCGCATCAGCAAAGAGGAATGCAGCGGCGGCAAGGGCATTGCGGAGATGTCTTATCATGGATTTGAGAGTGATATGAGTAAGGATTGGTTTAGGACCCGGGTAAGGGACGAGTGTTTGGGTGAGCCGACTGGATGCCGGCGAGAGAGTTGAAGAGCTCGTTGAAATCGATGGATGCAGAGCCGGCGAGGCTACGGAGGGCACGCTCGTTGGAGGTCTGTGTGTCGCTACGGTAGGCTTGCCAGATGAGCTTGATGGTCTTCTTGACGAGGGGGTTGGAGCACTGGCCGGAGGCGAAGAACTCTTGAGCCGGGATTTCGGCGAGATTGCCCGAGGCAAAGGAGTCGAAGATGGCGAGGGCGGCGGGAGTGGCGAGGGAATCGCGATGCCATATCTCGGCGCGGTTGAGATAGGCCAGGTCGTCGGCAGTAGAGGCAGCGGGCAGAGCCTCGGGGGTGTCGACAGTTTCGGCAGAGGAGTCTGGCAGGCCTGACAGGTCTGGCAGGCCTGACGGGCCTGACGGGTCGGATATTGCCACTTCGGCCGGGGGCTCGGCGCGGTAGGAGTCGACATGGCTGAAGAGCCCCGGGAGATAGCTCACAGCCACAATGCCTAAGGCGATGGCGGCAATGATGAGGAGCATGTAGAGCCATGGGCCGGTGCTGCGGCGGCCACGACGGGGCTTATCCTCAGTGGCCTGGGGCGTGGGAGCATCTTCTACGGGTGCCTCGGCAGGGGTGTCGGCGGCAGGCTGGCGGAGGTCAATGAGGTAGTTTTCTTCATTATGGTTTTTGACGGCAAGGCGACGCGCACGGTAGCCATGAAACATTCCGGCGCGTAGGAGCCGATATTCGGGCGAGTCTTCGTTGAGCGATACATCGGCGCGGATCACGCGGTCGGGGGCAAAACGGAGCTTCATGCCGACGGTCCTCTCGCCCGTCTGCGGTGCCTTGACCGAGGCGATGGCGGAAGCCGCCGGAGAGTTGGGGAGAGCCTGAGGCTCGGCCGTTTTGAGCGGCTCGAGCTTGATGCCGAGAGCCGAGATGGGGCGCACGTTGATAGCTGCGCCGTCATATTCCACAAACGGGCTGGGCTTACCGGCAGTAAGAGAGTGGACGGCCTCTTGCATCCCCTCGGCATAGTAGGTGAGCGATAGGGGATCGCCATAGGCCACCTCCTTGGCCGAGGGCCTGACACCATCGGGATAGATTACCGCATAGCGGCGCGTGATGGGGGTGGAGAGCCTCACGACAGAGGGATCATCTTCCATAGCCTGACGCAGAGCGGCGGTGGCGGGAGCGAGGATTACGGCGGCAAAAGGAGCCGACGAGTCTTGGAAGGGGAAGGAGAGCATGCGCTGGATGTCGCGGCCGGCCAGAAAAGAGCGGATGGCAGTGCCGGCGGCGCCGGAGAGCTGGACCGGGGTTGGGAGCATCCACTCCGGAGCACGGAGAGGGGCGGCAGGGATGTCGGCCGCAGCGAGAGCCGAGAAGAGCTCATTGCCGCCGCCGGGGCAAGCCGCGGCGATGCGGAGCGCGTCGAGGATACGCGCGCCGGAGAGGATGCGGCCGTCGGCCACCGAGACCGAGACCGTGCCTCGGCGCGTGACGCGGCTGAAACGCCAACCGCGAGAGACAGGCATGATGGTGTATACCTCATCAGTGCCGGGCATGAAGAGGTCAAGAGCCCCTGTGTCGGGGCTGTTGGATATCGAGAGATAGGGATAATTGTCCATTGCTGATGCAGAAAGGCCGCTCGCGCGGCTATATGAGGCAATAAGCGACAAAGTTACGAATAAATCCCTTTGAGACTGCAAGTATGAGGCAATTTTAACACCTTAGACGGGCATAAAGGGGAGGGCAGCGCGGGCGCGCGCCTGGGCGGCGAGGGGGGTGTCCATGATGCCGGCTGGCGCTTCTTTACGCTCCAGGGCCTCCTTCATCCAGTCCATATAGGGGGCGACGTGGGAGAAGAAAGCGCGATAGCCTTCGCAGAGGAAGTTGAGGCCGGGCTCGCCGGTGGCAGTGACGGCAAAGCGGTTTTTGGGGCACTCGCCATTGCAGGCCTTGAGCCAGCGGCATTGGAGACACTGGGAGGGGAGAGAAGAGCGCTTGGCCTCGCCAAAGGCCCGCTGACGGTCGCTTGTCATCATGGCGGCGATGGAGGAGGAGCGGATGTTTCCGAGACGATATTGAGGGAAGACGAAATGGTCGCAAGAGTAGAGGTCGCCGTTCCACTCCAATGCGGCGGCATGTCCACAGCGTGGGGCGAGAGAGCATACGCCCGGGAGGACACCCACCCAGTTGGCGAGAGTGGCATCGAAGATCTGGATGAAAGTCCGGCCCACGTCGTGGCCCACCCATAGGTCGAAGAGTCGGCAGAGGAAGACACCCCATTGGGAGGGGGAGACGGAGAAGTCGGTGAGGCAACCCTTCATGTCGACAGAGCAGAGGCCGCGGTCGGCTTCAGAGATGCGCTCCACGATGGGGGCAAACTGAATGAATTGACAGTCAATCTCCTTGAAGAAAGAATACCATTGGTCGGGGTAGTCGGCTACATAGTCGTTGACGACGGCCATGGCGTTCCACTCCACCCCCTCATCCTTGAGCATATCGATGGCTGCCATGACCTTGCGCCATGAAGGACCGCCCCCTTTGAGGCGTCGGAACTCATCGTGGATCTCCCGGGGCCCGTCGATGGAAACGCCCACGAGGAAATCGTTTTCCTTGAAGAAGCGAGCCCATTCGGGGGTGAGGAGAGTGCCGTTGGTCTGGAAGCAGTTGACAATGTTGCGACCGGCGCCGTAACGGCGTTGGAGTTCAAGAGCCTTGCGGTAAAACTCGATGGGGCGCATCATAGCCTCGCCGCCATGCCAGGTGAAATTGACCTCGGGGGTGATGGTGGCGCCGATGTATTGGCGGATAAATTCCTCGAGAGTCTCGTCAGACATCACCTTTCGGGGCGCGTCGGTGGGGTAATATTTTTTCTTCTCAAGATAATAGCAATACTTGCAAGCCATGTTGCAGGCGGCGCCTGCCGGCTTGGGCATCACATAAAGCGGAGAGGCAAAGGGGGTAAGAACAGGATTGTCGGTCATACAATAGATAACGCGAAATAAGCTGTTTTATTGTCTTATGACAGTGCGCGCCGGGCTTTTTGAACCCGGCGCGCAATGGATATTAGTGTGTGGATGGCTTATTTCACGAGGGTCTTTTGGCCATCGATGATATAGAAGCCGGGCGAGGGGATGTGTGAGATGCGGCGGCCTTTGAGGTCGTAGACCTCGCGGCGGCCGGTGGCAAGGTCGGCGTTGATGGAGTCTATGCCGGTGATGACGCTTCCGGGCCTCTTGACGGTGACGGAGAAGAAGGTGGTGACACCTTCAAAGCCCTCTACCGTGACGGTGATGGTGGCCTCGCCGTTGGCGATGGCTGTGACGATGCCGGTCTCCGGGTCAACTTCGGCCACAGTGGGGTCGCTTGACTCCCACTTGATTTTGACGTCCGGGGCTTCAAAATTGGCGTCCTCACCGTAAGACAGGGTCACTTCGGGAGTGAAAGTCTCGCCGGGCTTCATCTCGCCGGAGGGGGCAGCGGCTGTCACGGTGGGCTTGACGTTGCCGGGGGTGATCACTTTCACCTGCACGGTGGTGAGGGGTGTCTCGCCGTCAAGGAGCTCGCCGGGGGCCTCGGCGGGTCCTCCGTCGCGCGAGGCGATGTGGGTATGGGAAGCCTCGGCAATCTTGCGCCATACGATGTGGATCATCGTGGAGCCTATGAGACTGTGGCGAGTGATGGTGAGCTTCTTGGTGATGGCGTCAAGGATAGCCGTGGCAACGGCGGGATTAGTGTTGACCACCACGAAGCCATATCCCTCTTGAACAGCCTCCTTGAGGGTGGCGGCCATGTCAACCGACTCTTTCTCTGTGTTATGGTGGAAGGTGAGAGTGTGGCAGTCGGTGTCGTCACTTTGGGGGATGAAGAGGATAGGCTCATCTTCAGGCTCCTTGCCATCGGAGGAGGCGGAGGGAATGCCTTCCGGTGCTTCAACCTTGGCTTCGGCGGGGATAAGCTCTACGGCGAGCTCGAGAGAGAGGCCGTCGGCGGTGAGCGTGACGGTTCCTGATGTTGCTTCGTCGGGGTTGACAAGGCGGTAGCCCTCTTTGACGGTGATAGTGTAGGTGAGCTCGGTGTCTACCTTGACGAGGGAGCCGGATTTGAGGCTGTTTTCCCCCTCCTTGACTTCGATGGTGTAGCCCTCGCCTTCAGTGAAGGTGACGGCGGCATATCGGGCGGCTTCGATGGCTATTGTGACATCGGCGTCTTCCTCGGCCTTGATGGAAGACTCGGTCGAGGAGGCAAGCTCTTCGAGGGCCACGCCGTTGAGAGACGAGATGAGGACGCCCTCGGCGGTGGCAGTGGCTTTTACAGAAAGTTCAGAACCCTTGATGACGCGAGAGCCTGAGGTGATAGGTTCGCCGGCCTTGGTCACTTCGATAGCGACGCCCTCGGGGGCAGACCATGAGACGGCGGGCATATACTCGGCAACGGCAGAGAGGGAGACATTGTCGTTGACACGGAGACGGAAAGCTACCGAGCTCTTCACCTCATCGATATTTGTGGTTTTGTCATTGGCTGTGCGACTTGCGATACGGTATTTGTAGTTGTCGTTCTCGTCGGTGATGGGTGACACGCTGTAGAATACATAGATAAGAGCCCCGCGTGGCAACAGTGCTCCGGTGGCGATTTCCGGGCCGTCAGTTGCGCCTTTCTTTACCACAACGGAGTAGTTTTCGGGGTTTTCGGGCCATGACACGGTGACGGTCTCGGCGGTGAGGTCGATGGGGTCGGAGTCGGCGGAGGCGCCGCTGGGGTAAGTGGCGGTGAAGGTGGCGGAGAGTTCAGTGCCGTTGGCCGGGTCGTAGTCGGGCGCGAGAGCGATGGTAAACTGATTGGCCTTCCCCTCGACGGGGGTGATGGTGAGGGCGTCAGAAGCGGGGGCGATGGTGGCCGTTGCGTTAGTAGCTACTCTGACGGTGTATGTGTCGCCGGCTCCTATGGTTGTGGGAGTCTCTTCAAGGGGGTTGCCCTCAGAGTCGATGAAAGTGACGGAGGGCTTGAGGGCGTCGGTCTTCTGATAGACGCGGACCCAGTCGACCTCGCTCTTATAGACAGCGCCATCCTGGGGGAGCCCGGGCCATGCGCCCTTGGAGAAGTCGGCATTGCCGCCGATGCTCTGGTTGAGGATGATGTAGAATTCCTTGTCAAAAGGCCAAGAGCCTTCGAGCTTTGCGTCGGTCTTGTTGACGGTATGAGTGAGGTGGTCGCCGCAGTAGAAGCGCAGGGTTGTCTCGTCCCACTCAAGGGCATAGATGTTCCAGTCGGCCACGTTGGTGCCGAAGGATCCGGAGTAGCCGGTATAGTTGGGGTCTTTTGACCACACGCCGTGGACGGTGGCATATGCGGCAAAGTTGGGGTTGCCGGGCTGGACGGTCTCGTAGATGTCAATCTCGCCGCCGAAGGGCCACCCCTTCTTGAGCACCGGCTCGCCGTTTTCAATGACATAAGCCTCGTTGACCACAGGCATCATCCAGAATGCCGGGAAGGTGCCGGCAATCTTGTCGGTCTTTATGCGAGCCTCAATGCGGCCATATTTGGTGGCGAATGAGGGCGAGGTCTGCATTGCGCCTGTCTCCCAGCGGTTTGTGAAGGAGCCACCTTCATAAGGCTCGTCAAATTGCTTGGCGGTCATCACCAGGGAGCCTTGGCCGTTCATCTCCATCAGTTCGGGGCGGCGAGATATGTTTTTTGACCATGTGCTGGTGGCCTTGGGGGTCACAACATAGTCGTTGGTCATGTCGGGGTGAGTCCCCTCGGGGGTGTTAAACTCGTCGTTCCAGACGAGGGTATATCCGTCGTGGGAGGCGATGGGGGTGTATGCAGCAGAGGCATCGACTTCAATGGAGCCGCCGCGTGAGATTACTGAGGCAGGAACTGTCGGACCGGAGAAGGACACGGTCTCGGCGGGAATCGTGATGGAGAGTTGTGTGGGGTTGCCGAGGGTGTTGGCTTGCCCATCGACGGTAATGGATTTGGCGGGGATGGTGGCGGTGATGGAGCCGATGGTGTAGCCGTCGGCGGGGGAGAGGATGAGGTTGTTGCCGTCGACACTCACTTGTTCGCCGCCCTCAGAGGGCTGGGCGGTGACGGAGACAGAGGCTTCGCCGCCGGAGGTGAGGGTTGAGGGGTCGACGATGGCGAGGGGCACGTCGATGATCACGCCGCCGTTGGAGGCGATGCCGCCCGAGCCTTTGGGGTCTTTGTTGTCCCAGTCAACCTTGTAGCGGAGGCGGTATATGCCCGGGGCGAGGTCGGCCGGGATGGTGAAGGCCGGTGCCTTCAGGTGGTCGGTGTGACCCCAATCGTCGTGGCCATTTTTTTGTTGGTAAGCCTTGCCGGCAGAGTTGGCGGTTGTGCCGCCGAGGTAGGAATAGGAGAGGAGGTCGCCGTTCTGAGCACCGGTAGTGATTGACGCGGGGAGGTCAAAGATGCCGTTGCCGTCGATGTCGACGTAGACATAAGAGTGCATGGCATTCATTGACCATGAGGGCTCAATCGACACCGTCTCGCCGGCCTGAGCAAGGAAGAAGTCGTTGCCGTCCATCTTGGCGAAGTACATATCCTTGTTTTGCTGCTGATTGACGGTGACGGAGCGCGAGCCCATCGAGGGGCTTGTGAGGGTGATGGCGTTGGTGTAACGGGGCTGCTCGTCGTTGGTGAACGTGTTCTTGGCATCGTCGGCGAAGGAGCGGCTATATGGGGTGTCGACAATTAGGTCGATGTCTATGATGGCACCTTCGTTGGTAGCTATCGCGCTGTAACCGAGTGGATCAAAAGAGCTCCAAGCAGTGGTGAAGCGCATTTTATAGGTGCCGGGGGTTGAGGGCACGGTGAAAGAGTGGAGGTCTTGGTTTCCGTTGCATGCGGGGTTGGCACCGGCGTTCTGCCCGTCAGGAGACTTCCATGTGCCGCTGTAATTAAATCGGCTGTATGTTGCGAGTTCCTGTCCGGGGGTCAGCACTGAGTTGTCGGCTGTAGGGGCGGTGAAGGTGAATTGGCCGTCGGCATCGAGGTCGATGAAGGCAAATCCGGCCATTCCGGAGCCATGGTAGAGTATGGTGACGTTCACGCTTTCGCCGGGGGCCGCGCGGAGCACACGGTCGGTTACATTGTTGTATAACTTTCCGCCGGCGGCTTGTACGCCTTTCACCTCGGAAACGCCCCATATGGGTGATTCGATCTTCACTCCGTCGGTATAGCGTCCGTTGGTGGAGATGATTGTGGTGGATTCCTTTGTGAAGTCGGAATTTATACGGTAAATGTCGGGGATAAGAAGCCATAGGCCGCCGTCTCCGTCTTTAGGATTACTGTGAAGGTTTACAGAATTGCCTTGGCCTGTCATTGACGCATTGACCCACCATCCAGATGATGCTGCATCGGAGGTGAAGGCAATAAATCTGTTGTCGCCCACGCTGCCATTGTGGTTGGCGTCGTTGCTTATTGTGAAGTTATAATGCTTTGTGTCGGGGTCGTAGTCCCATCGTCCGGCATTGCTGGAAGCTGTAGGATTGGGGTTTACCGAGCCGTCGGGCAATGACTTGTTTACTATGGCATATTTCTTTGAACCGGCGGGGTCGAGCTCAAATTTCCACAGCTGGCAGTCAAAGTTTGCATCGGTGTGTTTTGCGGTCGTATTAAGCCACAGACGGTTGACCTGAGCGTTGGATGTGCCGATGATGGCAGAGCCCTCGGCAAGGAGCTCGATTGACTTTCCATCTCGGCCTCCGCCGGTGGCGCGGGTCTTAAGCTGATACCAGACGGTTTCTCTTGGCGCGTTATGGTCGGGAGGTAGGGGCTGTGTGGCTGCTGCGGCCTGGGGGGCGGGTGTGTCGCCGGCCGGGGCGGGGAGGGCCACTGCGAGGAGGGCGGCGAGGAGGGCCGTCGATAGTGAGAGTAAGAGTTTTTTCATATTGAGATTTAAGGAATTTTGTTGTTAAGTAATCTTCAAAAAATAACTTGGTAGACTTTCTTGTCTTTTTTGGCATCTTTTTCAACTCAGTTTAGTCATGTAGCTCGCTACACTCCTGCCCTTTCGTTAAAAATTCTGCACAAAAAATCCTGCGAAATTCTATAACAACTTATTTTTTACGATTAATAAGAGCCATTGCCCACGCAAAGGTAATCAAAGATGGGGATATGACAAAGAAAAGCGATGCGCCCCGCGACGAAAAAGTGTCGCAGGGCGCGCCTTATAGTGTATGTCTCAGGCTCGATTAAAGCTGGGGGCCGGCGGCAACGAGAGCCTTGCCGGCTTCGTTGTGCTCATATTTCTTGAAGTTTTTGATGAAGCGGGCGGCGAGGTCTTCGGCCTTCTTTGTCCACTCCTCGGGGTTGGCGTAGGTGTCGCGGGGGTCGAGGATCTTGGGGTCAACACCGGGGAGCTCGGTGGGAATCTCGAAGTCGAAGATGGGGAGCTTCTTGGTGGGGGCCTTGAGGATGTCGCCGTTGAGGATGTCGTCGATGATGCCGCGGGTGTCGCGGATTGAGATGCGCTTGCCTGAGCCGTTCCAGCCGGTGTTTACGAGGTAGGCCTTGGCGCCGCTCTGCTGCATGCGCTTAACGAGCTCTTCGGCATATTTGGTGGGGTGGAGCTCAAGGAAGGCCTGGCCGAAGCAGGCGGAGAAGGTGGGGGTGGGCTCGGTGATGCCGCGCTC
>JAMPIE010000012.1 GCA_023663135.1 Alloprevotella sp. | reverse complement strand
CATCGTTAGCATTAACGCTAATTTTCTCATGGTTAGTAGTTAGATTTATGGTTTTTTATTTATTTTATTTCATGATTGGTTGGCATTTGTAGCCAATAAGTGCATAAAATTACAACTAAATGGATTGCCTACAATCACCCCGCCCCCTCCGAGCCCTTGTTTTAACCTTTTTTAACATCAAAAATGGCCGTTGGCGTGGCCGGCCACGCCCACGGCGACAATACTCACGCGTCAGACAAGCCGGACAAGCAGACGGGGGGGGGCAACCCCGCCGGGGTTTTGCAGTGGTGGGGGCTGGGCCGGGGGTAGTGGGGGTGCGCCGCTTCGGGCGGCTTCCCGCAACCCAAGGTTATGTTTCATTGTATGCCCTCCGGGCATTCGAGGGAGCCGGACAGGGGTTATTCGACCGATAAATCGGTCGTGTTTGACCGAGGAGACGCTTTCCGGGGGTTGCACCCCCGGCAACGTTATTTTACCGCTAACGCGGTGGGTGTGTGTCAGACCGGCGCGGCGGCAATCTCGGCATCGAGGAGGCGGGCGGCGAGGGCCACGCAGTCGTCGCAGTGGAGGAGGGGACGGCCTGTGTCGATGCCTTTGAGCCGGCGGCATTGGGTGGCGCCGGCCTCGGCTTGGAAGGCTTCGAGGAGGCGGCGCATGGCGGGTTGGGCTTTGGCGCGGTCGGCGTAACGGAGGCCGAGGATGAGGCCGGCGCCGACGATGGCGCCGCAGGTGCCCTGGGTACACCCCATGCCCATGCCGAAGGGGGAGGCGAGGGCGCGGAGCTGCCCGGCGGAGAGGGGGGTGTGGGAGGCGAAGGCCTGGGCTATGGCTTGCGCACAATTGCAATCGCCTGACTGCTTGAGGCTTATAGCTTTTTCAATACTCATGACTGAGAGGGGTGGAGGGCTGAATAGACAATGGAGGCTTTGGAGGGACCGATGATGTCGGCTATGGCGTCGAGGTCGGCCTCGGAGAGGCGTTTGACGCTCTTGAAGTGGATGAGGAGGGCATCGCGCGTCTTGGGGCCGATGCCGGGGATGGAGTCGAGGGCCGAGACGGTCTGGCCCTTGGAGCGACGGTTGCGATGGTGGGTGATGCCGAAGCGGTGGGCCTCGTCGCGAAGGGCCTGGACCACTCGGAGGCTCTCGCTGTTTTTGTCGATATAGAGGGGGACGGAATCGCCCGGGAAATATATTTCCTCCAGTCGCTTGGCAATGCCGGCGAGGGCAATCTTGCCGCGAAGGCCCATCTCGTCAAAGGCCTCGACAGCAGCTGAGAGTTGCCCCTTGCCGCCGTCGACGATGACAAGCTGGGGGAGGTCGTCGGGGGCCTCGGCCATGAGTCGGGTATAGCGGCGGGTGAGCACCTCCTTCATCGAGGCAAAATCGTCGGGGCCTTCGACGGTCTTGATGTTGAAGTGGCGATAGTCGGTCTTGGAAGGCTTGCCGTCGCGAAACACGACGCACGAAGCCACCGGGTTAGTGCCCTGGATGTTAGAATTGTCAAAGCATTCAATATGACGCGGGAGCTCAGAGAGGCGGAAGTCGGCCTTCATGCGCTCCATGAGGCGGTCGGTGCGCTGGGCGGGATCTTTGCGGGCCATCTGGTTGAGCATGTCGATGCGGTATTGGCGGGCATTGCGCTCGCTCACTTCAAGGAGCTTGGCCTTGTCGCCGCGTTGAGGTATAATAAAGGTGACGCCGGGCATCTCGGTGTCAGGCTCCTGAGCCACGACGACCTCCTCAAAGGCGGTGTCAAGCTGACGGGCCACCTCATTCATAGCATAAGATAGAATCTCAGGCACCGACTCATCGAGGCGTCGCTTATATTCAAGGGTGAGCGAGCGGACCACGGCTCCGCGCCGAACGTGCATATAGTTGACAAACACCTCGCGGTCGTTGTCGTCGACGCCAAACACGTCGACATCGCCGATGGTCTGACTGACGATGACGCTCTTGGCGCAGTAGCGCTCCACGAGTTGATAACGCTCCTTGGCCACCTGAGCCTCCTCGAAGCGGAGCTGCGAGGCGAGGCTCTCCATCTCGCCGCGGAGATGGTCGAGGAGCTCGCGCATGTCGCCGCGGAGTATCTGCTTGACACGCTCCACCTCGGCGGCATACTCCTCTTGCCCGACCTTGCCCACACAGCATCCGCCGCAGCGATGGAGATGGAAGTCGAGGCATAGACGGCCCTTGCCCTTAGCGATGTATTCCGGGGTGATGGCATGGGCGCAGGAGCGGAGAGGGTAGAGGTCGCGGATGAGCTCGAGGACGGTGCGCGCCGAAGCCGTGTCGGTATAAGGGCCATAATACTTCGACCCGTCCTTGAGCTTCTTGCGCGTCATGAACACACGCGGGAACGTCTCCTTGGTCACCACAATCCAGGGGTAGGACTTATCATCCTTAAGCAGCACATTGTAGCGCGGCTGATACTCCTTGATCATGGAGTTTTCGAGGTTGAGGGCATCCTGCTCCGTAGGGACGACGATATATTTCAAGTCGGCGATATTGCGGACGAGGAGATTGGTGCGCAGCGAGTCGTGGGTGCGGTTGAAGTAAGAGCTGACACGTCGCTTGAGATTCTTAGCCTTACCGACATAAATCACCGTACCCTCGGAGTCGAAATACATATAGACTCCGGGGGTAGAGGGCATAATGGCAATCTTGTCGGCTACGGCGTCGGTCTTCTTGTGCTTTGACAAAGGCTTATATATGATTAGTAGACGATGAGAGAGCGGACGTCGGCATCGGCAGGGAGATTAGCGCGACCGCCGAGGGCTCCGAGCTCTATGATAAAGTTGATGTAAATTTTCTTTGGGTTCATGCTCTTGACCAGGTTGTAGACGGCGGCCATGGTGCCACCGGTGGCAAGGACGTCGTCGTGGATCACCACCACATCGTCGGGGCCGATGGCATCGGCGTGGATCTCGATGGTGTCGGTGCCATATTCCTTCTGATAGGAGGCCTTGACAGTGTCGGCGGGGAGCTTACCGGGCTTACGGGCGGGGACGAAACCGGCACCGATCTCATAGGCGAGGATAGAGCCGCCGATGAAACCGCGGCTCTCTATGCCGACAACCTTGGTGACACCCTTGTCGCGATACATCTGCGAGAGGTCCCATCCGATGATGTGGAGAGCGCGGGGGTCTTTGAAGGCGGTGGTGAGGTCTTTGAAGAGGATGCCCTTTGAGGGGAAGTCTTGGACATCGCGGATCTTAGATTTGATATATTCCATGATTAAGTGAGAAGTATTAGTTATGACTTACGAAGTGGGGGGGGGTGTATTTATCTGAATTTCGGGAGGCTGAAAATGTTCCACGTGGAACAATGTCTATCGCGCTGTGAGGAGAAGGAGTATGTTGAGGTCGGCGGGAGAGACGCCGGGGATGCGGCTGGCCTGACCGATGGTCTCGGGGTCGATGGCAGTGAGTTTCTGTCGGGCCTCGGTGGAGAGCGCCTTGAGGGAGGAGTAGTCAAACCGCCCACGGAGCTTCACCTCCTCCATGCGGTGGAGGCGGTCGGCGGCCTGGCGCTCTCGGTCGATGTAGCCCGAGTATTTGATGATGGCCTCGGCCGATTGGATAATCTCGCCGCGCCGCTCTGTCTCGATATTCTCGTCAACCCAGAGGCGCCACTCATCCACCGTCTCGGCGAGGGATCCGAGCGAGAGCTGAGGGCGCGAGGCGAGCTCATATATGCTTGCGCTCTGGCGCAAGGGGGATGTGCCTGCCGCCTCGAGGAAAGCGTTTATGACATCGGGCACCACCTTGATGGCTCGGGCTGCATCGAGGAGTGCATCGCGCTGACGCCCCTTGCTCTCGACAAGCTCCATGCGCCGAGAAGAGGCCAGGCCGATGGAGAAGCCGAGGGGAGTGAGGCGCATATCGGCATCGTCCTGTCGCAGGAGGATGCGATGCTCGGCGCGGGAGGTGAACATGCGGTAAGGTTCGTCGACACCCTTAGTGACCAGGTCGTCGATGAGCACACCGATGTAAGCCTCATCGCGATGGAGCACGACCGGCTCCTCCCCGCGGATGGAGCGAACGGCGTTAATGCCCGCCATGAGACCTTGCGCGGCGGCCTCCTCATAGCCGGTGGTGCCGTTGATCTGGCCGGCGAAGAAGAGGCCGGGGACACGCTTGGTCTCGAGCGAATGGCGCAACTGCGTGGGCGGAAAGAAGTCATACTCTATGGCATAACCCGGTCGATAGATCTCCACATTGGCCAGGGCCGGAATGGTCTTGAGGGCCTCTACCTGGATGTCGAGCGGGAGCGATGAAGAGAAGCCGTTGAGATACATCTCGACGGTGTCCGCCCCCTCCGGCTCGAGGAAGAGCTGATGCTCCGTCTTGTCGGCAAAAGTGACAATCTTCGTCTCGATGCTGGGGCAGTAGCGGGGGCCTATGCTCTGTATCTGTCCGTTATAGAGCGGAGAGTCGGGCAGGCCCCGGCGCAATATCTCATGAGTGGCCTCGGAGGTGTACATGATGTAGCATGGCACCTGGGGGAGCGAGCGCTTCACATCGGGGAGGAAAGAGAAATGGCTGTCATCATCGTCGCCCCGCTGGATGGAGGTCTTGGAATAGTCGACAGTCCGACCATCGATGCGCACGGGAGTACCGGTTTTCATCCTCCCGGCCTCAAAGCCGAGAGAGAGGAGCTGGGCGGTCAAGGCGGTGGAAGCCGGCTCGGCCACACGACCGCCGGGGGTCATGACGCGTCCAACGTGCATCAGCCCGTTGAGAAAAGTGCCGTTGGTGAGCACCACAGTGTGGGCTTCCATCACCGCTCCTTGGCGGGTCTTGACGCCCCCGACATGGCCGTCGGGGAGGATGATGAGCTCCGTCACATCGTCTTGCCACAAAAACAGGTTGGGGATCGCCTCCAGCTCGCGGCGCCAAAGCTCAGAGAAACGCATGCGGTCGCACTGCGCGCGTGGGCTCCACATGGCCGCTCCCTTGGAGCGATTGAGCATCCGGAACTGGATGGAGGCTCGGTCGGTGACGATACCCATGCGGCCACCGAGAGCATCTATCTCACGGACAATCTGCCCCTTGGCTATGCCCCCCACGGCGGGGTTGCAGCTCATCTGGGCAACGCGGTCGAGGTCGTGGGTGACGAGCAGAGCGCGGCAGCCCATGGAGGCGGCGGCAGCGGCGGCCTCGCAGCCGGCATGGCCCCCACCCACCACAATCACATCATATTGAGAGGTCATAGGCTTAAAAGGCTAAGAGCTTGATTTTCATTGTTTTCCATAACTTCACGCTCGCCCGGGCCCTTGTCATTGATACCACAAAGATGGAGCAATCCGTGAACAATAACACGATGAAGTTCAACATCATATGGAGCTCCGACCATCTCAGCATTAGAAGCTACAGTGTCGAGCGAAATATAGATGTCGCCATTGAGAGCGGGGCCGTCGGAATAGTCAAAGGTGATCACATCGGTATAATAATCATGGCCCAGAGCCCGACGGTTGAGTTCAAGGATGGCCTCATCATCCATAAAGATATAGTTAATGCGGCCAATGGAGCAGCCATGAAGGGCAGCCACAGAGGCGAGCCACGCAGAGGCAGCGCCACGGTCGATAGCAGGCATGGCGCAGTCGCGGTCGGTATTCCAAGTAATTTTCATTCCAAGACACAAAGTTACTGAAATTTTTAATACCTTTGTAAAAAATAAACCAACCGACTAATCCATGAACACCCCCCTACGCTCTCTCTTAGGCTGTTGCCTGGCCTCAATGCTGCTTGCGCCGACAGCCTCGGCCCAATACAAAGAGGCCCTCGACAAGATATTCAGCGACGCGGCATGCACCACGTTATCAGCCGAATATGCCTCGATGAGCCTCAATGCCATCACGGCAAGCGACACCTACAAAGCCCTCCCCTCCCCTCTCCAAGAGATGGTAAGGAAAGTGAAGACCGGCGACTGGACCGAGAGCTCGGTCAACATCGACGGCAAGGAAGTGACCTGGGACTCAGAGCATGCCTTGAAATATCGTGTGCAAATGGTTGAACCCTTCTCCGACGGCTATGCCACGAGCGTCATGATGGACTGCAAGCCCCACACCAACCTCAGCAACCCCACCGGCTTCATCACAGACAAAGGCACGACCCTCTACATCTTCGTTGAGGGAGAGATAAAGCCCGGCGCAAGCCTCTACTACGCCGAGCAGGCTCCCTATCTGGCTCATGAAAACATGCCGATGTACAACGACATGCGGACCGTAAGGCAGGGCGCCACAGAGCTCAAGCCGGGACTCAACGTAGTGACCGCCGCCAACGACGGCGCAATATCCTATTTCCACTACATAGCCGAGACCTTCGACACCTCAACGAAGCAGAAAAAAGCCCCGCTGAGCTCCTACCCCGACCTTAAGATACATGTAGAGGGTGGCCGCGTCAACGGCTTCTTCAACATCATAGGCGATAAGCTCTACACCCCCGACACCCACGAAGACCTCACATATTGCCTCGAGCGCGCCGCCCACCCCGACTTTGCTCTCATAGGCCGCTCCTTCATCAACATATTCCCTCTGACAGAGCGCTTCCCCTCCAAGGAGAAGCCCGGCACACTTAACCCCGGCCTCAAACAGATAGACTCTCCCGACTACGACCCCATCAAGATGATGAACCGCTGGGAAGACTTCGTGTCGATCATCCAGACCACCGCCGGCTTCAAAGGGGAGAAAGGCATCAAGGAGTCAAACTGGGCAGACTATTATGAGTGCCTGCCCGAGGACCCCGAGTCATATGCCGACTACTTCAACAACCGCCTGCTAAACATCATCATGACCGACGTCGAGGGTGTGGCAATGTGGTCGACCAACTGGTATAACGGCTGCTGCGCCTACTCCTCGGCCGACATGATGGACAAGGTGAGCGACCTGTGGGGACCCGCCCACGAATATGGCCACACAGTCCAGGGCCCCATCAAGATTGTGGGCTCCACTGAGATTTCCAACAACCTCTTTTCCAACGTGGTGAACTACCTGATGACCAACACCACCTCGCGCACCGAGTATATCAGCGACCTGCGAAAGCTCTTCAACGAGAAAAAGCCCTGGATGGAGGGGATATACTGGAGTGCCACGCGCATGTATTGGCAGCTCTGGCTCTACTATCACCAGCAAGGACATGACAAGCAATTCTACCTGCGCCTGCAAGACATCCTGCGCCGCGACCCCTTGACCCACTCCAACGCCACAGACTACCTCAAATTTGCCAAGGCAGCCTGCCAAGCCGCCGGAGAAGACCTCACCGACTTCTTCGATGCCTATGGCCTCCTCCTCCCCCTCAACAACTATGCCATCGAAGAGAATGGCATCCAACACCTCCTCAACCTCTCCGAGGCACAAGTGGCCGCTTGCCGCGCCGAGATAGCCGCCATGAACCTGCCCAAGAACCGTCAAGTGATCTTCATCGACGACCGTCCCGGCTCTACCCGTGAGTCAAAGCAAGGCTATCCCAAAGAGGATGCCGGCCAATATGGCGGCCTCGACGACTTTGCCGCCAACTCCAAGAGCGACGGCAAATATACCTACTCCTTCAAGGGCACCGAGATGACCGTCTCCGGCGGTAAAGGAGGCGTAGGCTTCATCGTCTACTCCTCAGACGGCCGCTTGCTGAGCTTCTCCAACACCCTCACCTTCGACCTCTCGCCCGAGGCCGCCCAAGCCGCCGTCACCGGCGACGCCCGCGTCTACAGCGTCGACGCCGACGGCACCCTCACCGAGATTCCCTCCTCCACCACCGACACCTCGGCCATCGTAGAGAGCCTCGAACTCCTCATAGCCCAGGCCGAAGAGCTAAGCAAACTCTCTTCCCCCGCCGACAAAATCATAGGCCAGTATTACTCAGCCGACATTGCCGAGCTCGAGCCCTATGTCAAGGCCGCCAAAGAGGCTCTCGTCTCTGCCATCCAAGTCGACCTCTCCAAAGCTTATACCGACCTCTCCAAGGCCGTCAGCAACCTGAAAGAGAATCCCTATAGCGTGATCCGCCCCGCCGACAAGATGGTGGTCACCCTGGTCAACGTGGGTTATCCCGACCGGGCCCTCGCCGACGACGGCACCAAAGCCATCTCGGCCAAGCCCGATGCCTCCGACCAAGCCCAGCAATGGGTGCTCGAAAGCACAGGCAAGAATGACTGCTTCTATATCCGCAACAAAAAGTCGGGACTCTATATACAAGCTCACAAGATGGTATCATCGCAAATCACCATGGGAACCACCCCCGAGGCATTTGACTACATCCGTCTTACCAACACCACCACCGCCCTGAGCCTTGCTTCAAAGAACTCTCACTCCTACAACCTCCACATCGCCGGTAACGGCACCGTAGTCTACTGGACCGAGACCGAGACCAACAATCATAGCCAGTGGCTTATGACAGCCATCGAAGGCTCAACCGACTCATCGTCGCGCCTGCTGGGCAAGGCCATCGCCGACACCCGCTCAACCCTCAGCGAGGCCGGTTCAGTAACCCCCTCCCCTGCCCCGGTGGAGCTCACCGAAGCCTCCTTTGACTCCAACGCCAAGTGTGGCCCCGCCTGTGGCAGCGATATGTTCACGTCATGGAGCGTCCTGCTCGACAACGACCCCAATACATTCTTCCACACCAACTGGGCTCCGTCAGTCGACACCGACGACAAGCTCGACCACTGGATTTCCATAGCCCTCCCCGAGCCCCTCGATGAACTCACCGTCAACTACACCACCCGCGGCCAAGGCAACGTCTGCGCTCCAATGGTAATAAAGGTGGAATCATCAACCGACGGCAAGACCTGGGTCGACGTAACCACCCTCTCCGGCAACCTCCCCTCCACCAATGCCGCCACCTACATCTCCCCTGAGATCAACCTCTCCGCCCCGGCCTCTCACATCAGGCTCATGGTGACACAGACATATACCGGCCAGCAGGCTCAGGGTCATCAATACTTCGTCATGTCGGAGCTCGGCGTGGGCCGTCCCGGCTATGATGTCACCGTCAGCAGCCGCTACCCCGGCCTGTCCGAGCAGCTCCTCATTGACACATACCGCCTCCTCCAGCAAGCCTCCCAGCTCCCCGCCGACGACAACGAGGCCATCTCAGCGATGACCGTCCGCGTCAAAGCCGCCCGACAGGCTCTCCTCGATGCCATGGCCACCCCCGGAGCCATCGACGCCATAGGAGCCGATGCCCTCCCCTCTCCCGCCAAGCAAGGCATCTATGACCTCCAAGGGCGCCGCATGCGCGAGGCCACAGCCCCCGGCCTCTACATCATCAACGGCCGCAAGACCCTCATCCGCTAAACCCTAATCACCACTGGGGGCGCGACATTGATCGCGCCCCCATGATATATAGACAACTATGCGACGAATAAGAATGCTCGCAGGGGCTCTTGGAGCCCTGCTGATGCTCTTTGTGGCTCCGAGCGAGGCAGATGCCCAGCTCAACCTATCGAGGCTCTTTCAGGGCGTTGTGAAGGGCGTACAGGCCGTCACGCTCTCAGATGCCCAGGTGGTGGCCTACATACAAGAGTATGTCCATTATTCCGACTCGGTCAACCAGGTGCTCCCGGCCACCGACCCCTACTCGCAGCGCCTGTCCTCTATCACACATGGCATCACGAATGTAGACGGGATGCCACTCAACTTCAAGGTCTACCGCAACGAGGAGGTCAACGCCTTTGCATGCGCCGACGGCTCAGTGAGGGTCTATACCGGTCTGCTCGACTTGATGACCGACGAGGAGGTGCTTGGGGTGATTGGTCACGAAATTGGCCATGTGGCCCATCACGACTCGCGCAATCAGTTTAAGCAAGCTCTGATGAATGAGGCGATAGCCGATGGCCTGGCCTCCACCTCATCCAAGGTTGCGGCACTGACCGACTCGCAGCTCGGAGCCATAGGCAACTCGCTCGTATCGTCGAAATATAGCCGCAAGGCCGAGACGAATGCCGACGACTATGGCTACAATTTCTTGAAGCGCAACGGGCGCGACCCCCGCGCCATGGTCTATGCCTTCCGCAAACTCCAAGCCATGGAGCAGCAGGCCGACGCGCAATCCACTCCGCTATCTCAGCTCTTCTCGTCACACCCCGACGTGGGGGCTCGCATCAGTAATATGGTCAAAAAATGCCGCAAAGACGGCTACCCAATAAACTGATATTTTTCTGGCCAATAAATCCCGACACAAAAATATGGGTTCAATGACTGATATATCAGCGCATTGAGCCCATAGTTTGCGCTCTGAGAGCGCGATATTTCAGTGTCTCGTGTCCATCATTCCGGAATATCGGCCTCTCGAGGAGGGTTACAATCCGGCGAAGGCTCAGCGGAATGTAAAGATCGGTTAACGGAGGGCTTATTCCTTGACACCGTAGGCGAGGTCGCCGGCGTCGCCCAGTCCGGGCACGATGTAAGAGTGGGCGTTGATCTCGGTGTCGATGGCGCCAACCCAAAGAGTCGTCTTGTCGGCGGGGAAGTGCTCGGCAATATAGTCGACGGCAGTCTGCGAGGCGATGACCGAAGCCACATGGACGCGCTCGGGAGTGCCCTTAGTGAGCAGAGCGCGATAGGCGAGGTCCATCGACGCTCCTGTGGCGAGCATAGGGTCAACGAGGATGAGAGTCTTGCCATCGAGGCGCGGCGAGGCAATATATTCGATAAAGACGTCAAAGTTTTCCTTCTCGCGATACTTGCGGTAGGCCGAGACAAAGGCGTTTTGGGCCTGGTCAAAGAAGTTGAGGAAGCCCTGATGGAAGGGGATGCCTGCACGGAAGATGGTGGCGAGCACCGGCTGAGCGGCCAGGCGTTGGCATTTGGCCGTGGCCAGGGGTGTCTCAACATCGACCTCCTTGAAGGCCATATGGCGGCTTATCTCATAAGCCATTATCTCACCGATGCGCTCGAGATTTCGGCGGAAGCGGAGCATATCGCTCTGAATGTTAACGTCGCGGAGCTCCGACATATATTGGCCGACGAGAGATGGGGAGTCGGCAAAATTGATTACGTCCATGATGTAAAACAGAGGATTATCGTTTTGTAATGCGCAAAGATAACAAAAAGTCGGTAAACGAGCTCAAGAAAAATCGTGTGATGATGTAAGCGTGGATTTTGCGAAATAAATGGGGTAAGATGGCCGGAAATCCGACAGAACACACTATCTTTGTGGCAAAACACATATCTCTCATAAGCCAAAGACAATGACTGACAAATATCATGATACCGTGGCCGCCAGCCAGGTGACCACCGACGACGAGGCCGTGGCTAAAGCCGTGGCCAAGATTATTGAACAAGATCTGCCTCAGGCCGCTACGCCTGAAAACCTACGCCTGTGCTTCAGCGCCATTGACCTCACCACACTCAACGCCACAGACTCGCAGCAGAGTGTGGCCCGCTTCACCGAGCGCGTCAACGACTTTGAGACCGACCATGGCGAGCTCCCCCATGTGGCTGCTATATGCGTATATCCCTGCTTCACTCCGGTGGTGCGTACTGTGCTCGAGGTCTCGGGGGTAAAGGTTGCCGCCGTGAGCGGCGGCTTCCCCTCCTCTCAGACCTTCCCCGAGGTGAAGGTGGCCGAGACAGCCTTGGCCGTTGAAGGGGGTGCCGACGAGATTGACATAGTGCTCAATCTTGGCAACTTCCTCGATGGCGACTGGGAGGAGGTAACCGACGAGATCTCGGAGCTCAAACACTCATGTCGCCATGCTCGCCTCAAGGTGATTCTCGAGACAGGCGCCCTCAAGACGGCCGAAAACATCCGCGCCGCCTCAGTCCTTGCTCTATACTCCGGCGCCGACTTCCTCAAGACCTCGACCGGCAAGGGTTATCCCGGAGCATCGCTCGAGGCCGCCTACGTGATGTGTAAGTGCATCAAGGAATATTACGACAAGACGGGCAACATGGTGGGCTTCAAGGCCGCCGGCGGAGTGTCCACCACAGCCGATGCCCTGTCATATCTCTGCATCGTCAAGGCCGTCTTGGGCGACAAGTGGCTCACACCCGAATATTTCCGCATCGGCGCTTCACGCCTGGCCAACAATCTGCTTGGCGATATACTCGGCTCCGAGACCAGATATTTCTAATTGCCAAACACCCACCCACTTCATATGGACGAGAATAAATATTACGTCATGATGGGCGACAATCGCATTGGCCCTATGAGCCTCGCCGAGCTACGCTGCCAGCCTCTGACACCCACCACCCCCATGTGGCGACCCGGGATGGCCGACTGGGCCGAGGCATCAACTTTCCCCGAGCTTGCCGACCGCTTTGCCATGCCCGCACCCCCACCTGCACCCTCACCGGCCCCCCCCTATCATCAGCCTTATACACAAGTCCCGACACATGCCCCGGGCATGGCACAGGATAGCGGCAATATTCCACCCATGCCCAACAACTTTTTAGTGTGGGCCATCCTTACCACCATCCTCTGCTGCCTCCCCTTTGGCATCGTGGCTCTGGTCTATTCCTCCAAAGTGCAACCCAAATATCACGAAGGCGACTACATCGGCGCTCAAGAGGCCGCCAACACGGCCAAGACATGGTGTATTGTAGCAGCCATAGCCGGCGCGCTACAAGCCATTGGAGGATTTGCCTACGCCATACTCGTGGGCATCGGGGCCGGCCTGGGCGAATATTAACCCACGGAGCAGAGGAGTGACACCCCTCTCGCGCAAGGCTCTGATTGTTGCGGCCGCCATAGCGGCAGCCGCTGTCGGCGTATGGGTCTACGCGGCCTTTGACCCGATGGCCACGCGATGGTTTCCACGCTGCACCTTCAAGCTGCTCACCGGGCTCGACTGTCCCGGCTGCGGCACCCAGCGCGCCATCCATGCCCTTGCCCACGGCCGCTTAGCCCAGGCCTGGGGATATAACGCGGCCTTTGTCGTCTCGCTCCCCCTCATGGCGTTTATCGTCATTGGCCAATGCCAGCCGGCCCTGCGCCGCGCAATCAACTCCCGCCCCTTTATACTCGCAATCTTCTTCCTCCTCCTGGCATGGTGGATAGGGCGCAACATCCTCTGACACGAAAGTAAACGACCACCTAATCGCCGAGTACAAAATATGTATGTGATTTTGGAGTTGGAATTTTTGGCGAACTAAATCGCCACAATTTGCCGAACGAAATCGCCACAACTGATAGACGAAGGTGTGTCTACTTTGAAAAAACTTTCGTCAATCATAGATACAGGAAAGATGGGAGAACCATCATTTATGATGATACTGACCGCTGTGGGGGATTATGCCTACCGGAGGGAAGACGGAATTTACATTGTCCCGATAGGATGCCTGAGGGAATAAAAATGCGGTATCAGCATGAGTGGGCGTGGCATGTCAGGCTAAAGGCCGAAATAAAAGTTATAAACTATTGAGTAGCAATATTCAAATCACTCTTCAACGAAGCAATGAACATCAAGCATATAATCTTTGCGGCGGCAGTGGCTGCTGCGTCCGTTATCCCGGCTGAGGCCCGTGAGGTGGCCGTGATGCAGTTTAACATCTGGCAGGAGGGGACGAGCGTAGCCGGCGGCTACGAGGCTTTGGCCGACGAGATAGCGCGATGGGAGCCCGACATAGTGATGCTCTCGGAGGTGAGAAACTATCATGGCTCTCGGTTTTGCGACCGCATCGTGGAGTCGCTCGCCGCCCGAGGTATCCAATACCACTCCTTCTATTCTACCGACACCGGCCTGCTCTCGCGCACGGCCATCACCGACACCGCCACCATCTATCCCTATGGCGACGACCATGGCTCGGCCTACAAGCTCATAACAGAGATTGACGGCCAACGCGTGGCCGCCTACACCGCCCATCTCGACTATCTCAACGACACTTACTATGAGCCACGCGGATATGACGGCAACAACTGGGAGCCCATCGCGCCGGTGACCGACCCCGAAGAGCTCACCCGACGCAACCTCCTCTCCCTGCGCGACGAAGCCGCCGAAGCCATTGCCGCCGACGTGGCCCGCGAGCAGCAGGCCGGGAGCATCATCTTCCTGGGCGGCGACATGAACGAGCCCTCGGGCCAAGACTGGACCGAGGCTACAGCCTCCATGGCCGACCATCGCGGAGTGGTCATCGACTGGCCTTCGATACGCATCCTCCTCAATTCGGGCCTCATCGATGCATATCGCCATCATTACCCCGACCCCGCGACCCATCCCGGATATACCTATCCATCATCCAACCCCGATGCTGAGGTCAAGCGACTCTCATGGGCCCTCACCGCCGACGAGCGGGAGCGCATCGACTATATCTTCTTCCTCCCCGATGCGCGCCTCACTCCCGAAAGCATAGCAATCATTGGGCCACAAGACGACATCATCCGCGGAGAGCGCACCTCCACCATCTGGGGGCGGCGCGACATCATCGCCCCATTGGCCACATGGCCCTCCGACCATCGCGCCCTCCTGGCCCGCTTCAGGCTCAGCGACGAGTGAATATTATTTTTTTGTTTGACCAATTGTCATTACCTTTGCCGCAATTATAATCACTAATTCAAGCCAAAGAATCAAAAGCTATGCTTAGCCACAAACTTCAGGACGCCGTAAACGCCCAGATTAACGCCGAGCTCTGGTCGGCCTACCTCTATCTCTCCATGAGCCTCGACGCTGAGGCCAAAGGCCTTAAGGGGGTTGCCAACTGGTTTTTCATCCAGTTTCGCGAGGAGCAAGACCACGCACGCATCTTCATGAACTATCTCGCAGCACGCGACTGCCGCGTAGAGCTCAAGCCCATTGAGGCAGTGCCCACCACCTGGGAAAGCGCCTTAGCTATGTTTAAAGACACCCTCGCGCATGAGAAGAAAGTGACCGCCATGATCCAAAACCTCGCCTCCATAGCCCACGAAGACAACGACTTTGCCTCGCAAAACAGCCTCGTATGGTTTATCAACGAGCAGGTGGAGGAAGAAGAGACAGCCCGCGACATGATCTCGGCCTTCGACGCCGTGGAGGGCAACAAGTTTGGCCTCTATATGCTCGACAAAGAGCTCGCCGCTCGCACCTACACCACCCCCTCACCCCTGGCCTCAGCCGAGTAACTCCCCCAGCCTATCTTGAAGCTCAAGACCCCATCGGAGACAGCCGCCGCAGCCCTTGAGGCCGGCCACGCCAAGGGCGCCCTCACCACACCTAAGAGCCTCGCCAGGCTCATTGCCCTCGCCATTGTAGCCGGGGCTTACATTGCCTTTGGAGGCACCCTCTCGCTCATAGCCGGGCAGGGGATGCCCGGCCTCAGCGCCGACAATCCCGCCATAGGCAAGATGGCCGGAGCCTTGATGTTTCCCATAGGCCTGATACTCATCGTCACTCTCGGCGGCGAGCTCTTCACCGGCAACAACGCCCTGCTCATCCCCCCACTTATGAAGCGCCGGCTCAGCCCCTGGCGCGTAGCCGCCAACTGGGCCATAGTCTGGGTGGCCAACTTTGTCGGCGCCCTTCTCTTCGCCACACTGATGGTGTGGGGCGCAGGCCTCACCCAAGCCGACCCTTGGCACTCAGCCATCATGGCAATGGCCGAGACCAAATGCTCGCTCCCTTGGGCCACCGTCTTCATCCGTGCCATAGGGGCCAACTGGTGTGTGTGTCTCGCAATATGGCTCGCTCTCTCTGGCCACTCCTTGCTGGAGAAGATGGCCGGCTGTTTCCTGCCCGTAATGGCCTTTGTGGCGCTGGGCTATGAGCACTGCGTGGCCAATATGTTTTTCATCCCGCTTGGCATGATGGAGGGAGCCGCAGTGAGCATCCCTGACCTATTCATAGCCAATCTCATCCCGGCCACACTGGGCAACATCCTGGGAGGCGCCCTCTTCGTGGGCGCCCTCTTCACCCGCCTCCACCTCAAACAGCAGTCCTGAGGCATCCCTCATCCAACGGCAAGGACCGACATCTGCCCCCATCGGAGCATGAGCCGGTCCTTGCCGGTTATATTAATAAAGCTTAAAGGGGGCAATAATCACACATTTTTGCAGAAATTTCGTTACTTTTGCATAACATTTGCCATATTGCATAAATGTGGCTTAGCGGGCAATGGGCAGAGACCTCTGCCACTCCCCTCCACCGGCCCCACATCACCTCTCCTCCACCTCCTTCGCGACGGATGCCTCATAGGGCATCCCTACATATTATCCCCCCCATACCACACCCCTTAGATAATAAAAAATGAACAACATAAATGACAAGCAAATGGCATTACCAACCCCTTACTTCGGAAGAGCAGGCATTGGAGACCGCATTGGCTGAGCGATATGCCGGCACACCGCCGGTGAGCCAGCTGCTCGTGGAGCGCGGAGTGACCACTGTGGAGGAGGCTGACCGATTTTTCAACCCCTCATTGGCCAATCTCCACGACCCTTTCCTGATGCCCGACATGGACAAGGCCGTAAACCGGCTCAATCAAGCCATGGGGCGCAAGGAGAGGATTATGGTGTATGGCGACTACGACGTGGACGGCACCACGGCTGTGGCCCTGGTGTTCAAATACCTCCGCCAGTTTTATTCCAACATAGAATACTACATACCCACCCGATACGAAGAAGGTTACGGCGTGTCTCGCGCCAGCATTGATTACGCCGCATCACAGGGCGTGAAGCTAATCATCATCCTCGACTGCGGCATCAAAGCCAACGAAGAGATTGCCTATGCCTCATCGCTGGGCATAGACTTCATAATATGTGACCATCACGTGCCCGACGACGAGCTCCCGCCCGCCGTGGCCATCCTTAACCCCAAGCTCGAAGGCTCCCCCTACCCTTGCCCCCACCTCTCGGGGTGTGGCGTGGGTTTTAAGTTTATGCAAGCCTTTGCCCGAAGCAATGGCATACCGACAGCCGAGCTCGACGCCATGCTCGACCTGGTGGCTGTCTCCATCGCCGCCGACATAGTGCCGATGGTCGACGAAAACCGCATCATGACCTACCATGGATTGCGCCGACTCAACACCAACCCCAACATGGGCCTGAGGTCGATAATACGCATCTGTGGCCTCTCCGGGAAAGAGATAACCATCTCTGACGTAATATTCAAGATAGGGCCCAGAATCAACGCCTCAGGACGCATGCAGAGCGGACGCGAGGCCGTTGACCTCCTCGTGGCGCGCGACATGGGGGAGGCTTATGCCAAGGGGCGCGCCATCGACCGCTATAACCAAGACCGCAAAGAGCTCGACAAGCGCATCACCGAGGAGGCCAATGAGATACTCTCAGCTCGCGGCCCCGAGGCCGAGGCCAGCAAAAGCATCGTCATATACAACAAAGACTGGCATCGGGGCATCATAGGCATCGTGGCCTCGCGCCTGACGGAGCTCTACTATAAGCCAGCCGTGGTGCTCACCCTCACCAACGGCCTCGCAACCGGCTCAAGCCGCTCCGTCCAGGGCTTTGACATCTACAAAGCTGTGGAAGCCACGCGAGACCTCCTCGAAAACTTTGGCGGCCATGCCTACGCCGTCGGGCTCTCGCTCAAGGAGGAAAACATCCCCGAGTTTACGCGCCGCTTTGAGGAATATGTGGCCCAAAACATATTGCCGTCGCAGCTCACACCCCTGCTCGAGATTGATGCCAACATCACCTTTGCCGACATCACCCCCGAGTTTACCGACCTACTCAAACGCTTCAACCCCTTTGGACCCGGAAACCCCAAGCCGGTCTTCTGCGTCAACAATGTCAAAGACTTTGGGACGAGCAAGCTCGTCGGGCGCAACATGGAGCATATCAAGCTCGAGCTCGTCGACGACACCTCGGGCAAAGTGTATAGCGGAATTGCCTTCAACGCCGCCTCTCACTTTGAGCATATCCATGCCGGCCGGCCCTTTGACATATGCTTCACCATCGAGGAAAACAAGCGCCACGGCATTGACGGCCATATCCAACTCCTCATCAAGGAGATACGCCATAGATGACCCCTCTCGAAGTCCTTGACCGCTATTGGGGATACGACAACTTCCGCCCCCTGCAGGCCGACATCATAGCCTCAGTCCTCGACGGCCACGACACCCTTGGACTGCTGCCGACGGGCGGCGGCAAGAGCATCACATTCCAGGTGCCCGCCCTGATGCTCCCGGGGCTCACCATAGTGGTGACCCCACTAATCTCCCTGATGAAAGACCAGGTGGACAACCTGCGCTCCCGGGGCATCAACGCCGCCTACCTCTGCTCAGGCCTCGCCTCGCGCGAGAGGCACCTGGCCCTCGACCGCATCGCCTCAGGCCGTTGCAAGCTCCTCTACGTCTCGCCCGAGCGCCTCGGTGCCCCGGCGTTTATCGATGAGCTGCGCCACATGAACGTGAGCCTCATAGTGGTCGACGAGGCCCATTGCATCTCTCAATGGGGCTATGACTTCCGCCCATCTTACCTACGCGTGGGCAACCTACGCGCCCTCTTCTCCTCCGTCCCCATCCTGGCACTCACAGCCTCGGCCACTCCCGAAGTGGCCGACGACATACGCTCTCGCCTATCCTTCCGTCCCGGCCATCAGACCTTCCGAGCCACCTTTGCCAGGCCCAATATCTCATATATCGTCCGCCGAGTGGAACACAAGGAAGATATGCTTCTCAAGGTGCTCAGCACAACCAATGGGAGCGCCATAGTCTACGTCCGCTCCCGCCGACGGACACGCGAACTGGCAGCCATGATAGAGGGCGCGGGGATAAGCGCCGGCCATTATCATGCCGGCCTCGATCCCGAGGATAAAAACCGCCGCCAAGATGAATGGAAGCGAGGCGACACTCGCGTCATCGTGGCTACCAACGCCTTTGGTATGGGTATTGACAAGCCCGACGTCCGCACCGTCATCCATTACGACCTCCCCTCATCGCTCGAAGAATATTACCAAGAGAGCGGACGCGCCGGGCGCGACGGCCTACCCTCTTTTGCCGTGGTGATTGTCTCGCCGCGCGACAACGCCACCCTCTCCCGTCGCCTCGCCGAGGCCTTCCCCCAAAAAGATGAAATAAGGCGCGTCTATGAGCTCGCCGGCAACTTTCTGAGCATAGCCGTCGGGAGTGGCGCAGGCCGCCTCTTTGAATTTAACTTCCCCCTCTTTTGCACCACCTTTGGCCTCCAGCCAATGAAGACCCACGCCTCGCTCCATCTGCTCACACAGGCCGGTTATATAGAGTATATCGACGAGACCACCTCTCGCTCTCGCGCCATGGTGGTGATGGACAAGCGCGACCTCTATGACCTAAGGCTCGACCCTGTGGCCGACACCGTGCTTCAAGCCCTCCTGCGAGGCTACACAGGTCTCTTTGCCGACTATGTCTATATCTCAGAGAGCGTCATTGCCCGAAACACCGGCCTCAACGACCGGCAGGTCTATGAGGGCCTCCTGGCCTTAAACCGCGCCGGTGCCGTGAGCTACGTGCCGCGCAACACCACCCCCTTCCTCATCTTCACCACCTCGCGCGAACTGCCAAAATATGTGCAGTTTCCCTTAGCCGTCTACGAGGAGATGAGAGAGCGCATGAAGAGCCGCCTGGAGGCAATGCGCTCATTTGCCTTTGCCGACAAGGGGTGTCGTGTGGCCATGATGCTCAATTACTTTGGCGAAAGCGGAGCTCCCGACTGCGGCAACTGCGACATATGCCGAGCCAAGCGAGCCGCGAAGCCCGACATGACCGCTATGGCCACTCGCCTCCTCAGCGCCATGACCCCCGGCACCCCATACCTCCTTGACGCTCTGGCCGTGGCCGCCGAC
Source organism: Alloprevotella sp. (assembly GCA_023663135.1). GTDB lineage: Bacteria > Bacteroidota > Bacteroidia > Bacteroidales > Muribaculaceae > Paramuribaculum. The sequence continues at coordinate 51,914 of JAMPIE010000012.1, read as the reverse complement.
ATAACTCCCGGCCATATAGCCCCGGCGCTCAGGATACTCCTCGACAGCGGCAAGGTGGAGCAATCGACCCCCGGCCGCTTCACCCGACTAAGCTAACCCGGCGAGCCATCACTTTTCAGATAATTTTGCGTAACTTTGCGCCCGATATGGACAACACTTCAACTCAAACACTATCTTACAAAGATGAAGCCGACCGCGCATATGGCGCTGCCGGCATGGCCGTGGCTATCGTGGTGTGTAACGCCGAAGATATTATGCTCAGCGTTGACCTCGACGCCCCCTCCCCGGCCGACATGATTGAGATGGATGACTCATATTACCTGGCCGGACAGAGGGCCAAGAGCGTCTCAGCAGCCTGGCAACAGCTCCTCTCAGCCTATCGCGCCTCGCTCATCATGGCCTCAGGCAACATTTTGGCCCGTTACATGGTGGGGCAACATGCAGCAGTGGGCTACAACCTCCGCTCTGCCCTCCGCAAAGGGGTGGAGACCGACGGACGCGACACCTGCCAGCTCGACGACGACGAGATAGACACGCTCTTCAACCGCACCTTTGACTATCTCACACGCGTATTCTCCCATCCCACCGTGGGCTCGGTGACAACCAGCCTCGTTGACCGACTGATAGAGGAGAGGCACATAGGGCGTACTGATCTCCTCGCCGCCCTCCACCTTCTCTCACGCCTCTAAGCCCTCAAATATAGCTATGGCCGTCTTCCACTCGGGGAGGAGGGGGGTGGCTCGGGCTGTTGAGGGGTCAAACGACGTCATCACCGTCACGGCGCGACACTTGACAGCTCCCGTCGTGGCCGACACCACTCGCTGTTCAAGCGTCAAGCTCTTGGTGCCAAGTTCCATTACGCGTGTCCACACGTCAAGCTCGTCAGTGAAGTAGGCCTGCTCGTAGAAGTCGACGTTGATGTTGACTATGGCCACTGTGATGTTGTCAAAGTCAAAGAGGGGGCCGAGAGCATCGCGGAAATATCGTGCCTTGCCTAAGTCGAAGTAAGAGAGATAGGTGTTGTTGTTGATATGGCCGAGCATATCGCTATCGGTGAAGCGAGTCTGAATCCTCAAGCAGTGGCGGAAAGGACGGTCAGCGCAGGGTACGCGCGGATTGTCGCTATGAAGGTAGTGTCCCGGTGTCATAGGGGATTAATGGAATATTATGTCGGTAAGGGCATCGGAGCCGGCGGCTGCATTGAGATTGCGCACAATGGCCTGACGCATGAACGAGAGTTCATTGCGCAGCGGCGCCGATGTGATATAGACATGGAGAGTGGAACCCTCGACATAGCGCCGGAGGGTGTAGCGATTGACACCCGGCCCCATCACCTCGGGCCAGAGGTAGCAAGCGCGCTGGGCCGCCATGGTCTCGGTAAGCCCTGCCTGGGCCACCACGCGATCAATGATGTCGCGGATGCTCTCAGCTTCTGTCCTTTTCATTGCGTTATAGGGTCGAAAGAGCCATTGGTGACGCTCCAGAGGCGATAGTCTCCCTCAGTGCGCGACACTATCTCGTCGAGATGCCGGCGGTTGGTGTCGGTGATGAAAATCTGGCCAAAGGCGTCGGAGGCGGTCACAAGATTCATTATGCGCTCCACTCGCTTGGCATCAAGTTTATCGAATATATCGTCGAGAAGAAGGAGCGGCTTTAGTCCGGTGGCCTCAGCAAGAAACTCATATTGGGCCATCCTGAGAGCCACAGTAAAGGTCTTGCACTGGCCTTGCGAGCCGGTGCGCCTCACAGGCATTCCGCCGAGGGTCATCTCAAGGTCATCGCGATGGGGCCCGACGGAGGTGTGGCGCACCATCTCATCGTGTCGCCGGGCCGAGCTCAGCAGCGAGGCAAGAGAGCCGTCGGGCGAAGCAGACAGCGAACCACGGAAGCCTAAGGCAGGCTCCTCAGCCCCTTCACCGGCTATCGATGCGTAATGGCGTGCAAAGATGGAGGAGAGGCGATCAGTCCACTCTATACGGCACTGATGGATATAACGCGAGGAGAGCTCCATAGAGGCCTCTACAGCGTCGTAAAGGAGATGATCCACCACTCCGTCGCGCAAGAGCCTGTTACGCTGTTCAAGGGCCGCAGAATAACGTACAAGGGCATCCAGGTAGCGGGCATCGCCCTGCGATATCACCATATCCATCCACCGGCGACGCTCCTCGGCCGCGCCGCGGATGAGGTCGATGTCGCTCGGTAGCACCACCACCGCCGGAAAGAGCCCGATATGAGCCGTCAAGCGGCCATATTCCTTTCCGCCGCGCTTGAGCACCTTTCGGCCGCCGCGCTTGAGCCCCAAGGTGATCACCTCGGGGGTAGAATGTCGGGTATACTCGCCTCGCAAGGTGAAAAAATCTTGCTCGCGGCGGAGGAGCATACTGTCGGGAGCTCCGGTGAAGCTTCGGGTGAAGCTCAGGGTATAGATGGCGTCGAGGAGATTACTCTTGCCCATGCCGTTGTCGCCCAAGAAACAGTTGGCCTTGGGCGAGAAGTCAAGAGCAGCCTCGGGGATGTTCTTGAAATTGACGAGAGAGAGGGAGTCGAGGGTCAAAACTTATAAGTTGATGTGGACTTAAGGCCGGCCACGCCAAAATATTTTTCTATATTGCCCTTGAGGGTCACCTTCTTGCCTAAGTTGGCGGGATTGGCGGCAAGATTGAGAGCCGAGCGCACCACGCCTGAGGGGAGTTGGACGGGGATACACTTGTCAATGTCGGTCTCAGAGGCCGAGGAGGCAAGCAAGATGTTAGTGGCTGAGGCTGCCTCGGTGGAGAAATGGGCACCCGACTGGATGCTCTGGCCGTCGACAGAGCCCACGATGTAGCCGCTGACGTAGACATCAGTGGCACCACCCTTACCATAGAGTGTGATGGCCTGGGCAACGGTGTAAGGGCTGGCCTCGGTGCCGCTGCCGTCGCCGGGAGCGTCAGGGTTGTCGGGGGTCGATGGGGTTGAGCTCCCCTCCCCGATCTTCAGGTCGTCGATGCGATAGGTGGTGTAGCCCGAGGCCTCCTCGCCATAATAGCGGAAGCCAATGAATATAACTCCCTTGAAGGCGTTGAGGTCTATCGCGCCCGAGGGGATAAATTCACTCCATGAGCCGGTGGGCCTGGGAATGGATGCATTTAGGCGCGTCAGAATGGCAGTGGTGGGGTCGGCAGTGGTCATGGCATACACCTCTAAGACCCCTGAGCCGGAATAGCCCACGCAGGTAGTGAAGCTCATTACCTTGGAAGCCATCTTGTCAACATCAAGGGCCGGGGTGATGAGCCAAGAGTCAAAGCCTTGCGCGCCCGGCTTTCCATTATATCCGGTGCAAGCTGCAAAGGTGTTGGAGTTGTAACTCTGGATAAACCAGGGCCTGTTGCCCGAGGGGGTGGCGAGAGTCCATCCCTTAAGCTGCGAGATGTCGGTGAGGCCTGAGAAGTCTTGGGTGAGCGACGAGAGAGGATCGGTTGTGGAGGGTGGAGTGGGTGTGTCGCCTCCACCTTGGCCCTTGTCATATTCGGTGATATTCTTCACGCCGGGAATGCCCACGTATTTCATCACATCACCTTTCACGGCGATGGCCTTGCCAAGGAGCGATGGATTGTCAACGAGGTTAAGGGCCGAACGACCACTCCCGGTGGGGAGGTTGACCGAGATACACTCATTGAAATCGGTGACATCTGGCGAGCCGGCAAGCAGGAGATTGGTGGCCTTGGAGGCCGGGACAGTGAAAATGCAGCTCTCAGTGTCGGCATAGGTAAGCAGGTCGGTGTTGACCCATCCGACGACATAACCCTTGACCCACACGCCGCTCTTCACGGCAGCAGAAGTGGATGAGGGGTTGAGCCCGCACACTTGAGCCGGGTTGAAGGGCTTGGCCTCGGTGCCATCGCCTTGAGGAATGCCGCTGCCGGGGGTCTCTATCCCTTCGATTGAAAATTCGGCGGCGGTGCCTTTGTTTCCGGTTATGCCAAAGGTGCCGAGATCGCGGGTGAAGTTGCCATAGACCATGATCTTGTGGCCTAAGTTGGAGGGATTGTCGCGCAGATTGCCCACCGCACGGAAGGCCGAGCCTTGGGGAAGGCGGACCACCAGAGCCTCGGTCAAGGCGTGGCTTGAGGGTGATTGACCTATCACGAGCGTGTTGTTCATCTCAAAGGGAGCCTCCCACTGTATATCGTCGACGGAGGTGACGGCGGAGACACCGGCGCGGAGGGCGCCCACGATGTAGCCCTGGACCCATCCAAAGCCGGCATTCCCGGCGGCCTCCATCCCTACGGCCTGCTCTACGGTGTAGGGGTTGGTTTCAGTACCGATGGGGAGGGTAGGATTACCCACGTTGAGCACATCATCGAGGGAACGGAGCAGGAGCTGCCAACTTGCCGACGAGCCTGACCCATTGTAGGATAAGATGCCCACGATGTCAAAGTTTCCCACGGGTAGGGGGGAGCTCCAGAAGCGAGCATATCCCGAGGTGCGGACTATGATGGAGTTGCCATTCTCGTCGAGTAGAGTACGATTAGTGTTCACCTTGTGAGCCGAGCAGAAGTTAGCCTGGCCGCCCTCTTCAAAGTGGACATTATTGATGCGGATGAGGCGGCTCTGCATCATCCTGAGCCCCTCGGCGGTGTTAGAGAGCGAAGGAATGGTGACATTGATGGTGTCAATCATCTCAGGCTCCGGCAGGCCGTTGAGCGAGGCATGTTGCTCAAAAAATTCATAGGGCATGAAGGTGGCCTGCCAGCCATAGGAGGATGAATAGTCGGGGAAACCGAGCTGCTGGAGCGACGAATATTTGCCTATATACATGTCGGTGACATCCACAACTACCTCCTGGCCTATGCGGTAGCGGTTGAAGAGGCTGTTGGCGTTGATGCTCATGGCCAAGGCTCCGGTGGCATCCTGTATCACGAGGCTCTTGTAGATGTTGCCGGCCTCGTCGGAGCTTGTCACTCGGCCCGAGATTATGATGTGTTCACCGGCACCGTTGAGTGCGACGGTGTCAATATAATTGGCGGCATCGTTCCAATAGGCCTCCTTGAGCTCGGCTATGGTGGTATTGGGAGCCAAGGGCGACTCGGGGGTGACCATCGCCGGGGAGTCCACGTCGTCTTGGCAGCTTGCCGTCCATAGTCCCACGGGGAGGAGCGTAAGGGCGGCTATTGCATATCTGAATATCTTTTTCATTCTTGTGGAAGTAGAGGGGTTAGTCGACGCGTACATATATCACGGGAAGAGGCTGGGAGGCATCGGTCGACGGGGCGTAGTTGCTGTAATTGGAGGCCCATCGAATGGTCATGCCGCGGAGGGTGTTGGTCAGTGTCCACCCTTTTTCAGCAGGGGTCACTGTCCAGTAACATCCGGCCTGGGGAGCGGCGTAGAGCTGGAAAGAGCGGTGACTCTCCACGTCGTCCATGGCCAGATAGCGGCCATAAGAGTCGGTGATGGCTCGGGTGGCGTCGCTTTCTCCCGCAAGGAAGGTCATCTCTGAGGTCTCACGGGCAGTGATGATGTCGCTGTCGGAGGCCAGAGGGTCTTCAACATAGAGATAGCCATAGGTATAGGAGGCAGCTATGGGGATGACCACCTTGTTGCCGTCGGCCACCATAATGAAGCGAGTGCCGGGGGCGGGCTTGGATGAAGAGAGGCGATATCGGGCGGGCTTGGCGCCGGGGATGTCAGCGGGGTCGCCTGAGAAGCCAAAGGCGCCGGTCTGGGAGCGCATGAGCAGCTGCCAGTCGGTGCCGTAGTAGCTGAGGATGGCCACGACGGAGCCGGTGCCGGCGGGCATGGTCATCTGCGAGAAGGTGGCATATGCGCTGTTGCGGACGGTAAGCGAGTTGCCGCGACCGTCGATGAGGGTGCGGTTGGAGTTGGCGCCGAAGTCGCTCCATGTGAGCTCTCCTCCACCTTCAAAGGCCACTCCGTCGAGGCGGATGAGCTGCCCGACGTAGCGGGCTATGGAGTCTTGATTGCGCCCCCATTCTTTGATGCGAGCCATTGTGGTGACAATGGTGTCGAGCTCCTGGGGCTTAGGGAGGCCGTTGAGTGATGAGCGATTATAGAATGTAGAGCCGGCCATCTGCGAGGTCTCGTAACCGGTGCCATAGGCCTGGCGCTCGCCTATCTGGAAGAGGCCGTTATACTTGCCTGCATAGAGACCGGTAACGTCGATATACATCTCTTCGCCCTCTTTGTAACGGAGGTAGAGCTTGGTGGTGTCCACGGCAATGGCCACAGCCGATGTCTTGTCTTGGAGATAGACCGTCTTGTAGATGTTTCCGGTAGAGTCGGAGGCAATGACACGGCCGCCGATGATGACGCGTCCGCCGGCAACGGTCGGGGTGATCTCCACGGCAAAGTTGCGGTCGCTCTGCCAGTAACGGGTCTTGAGGTCGAGGATTGTGGTGTTGGCCTCAGTGGTTGTGTGAGGGATGTCCAATGGCGGGCGGTCGAGCTCTTCGTCACATGAGGGGAGCATGACAAGAGAGGCCAGGGCAACCAGGGCCGATGCCGCTATATGTATGAGCTTCATATCTGTGATAAATTAAGGTGAGAGGGATTAGAAACGGACACCCACGTTGAGGAACACCTTGATGCCTTGGGTGTAGTAATATTTGTTGGGATACTTTGAGGAGTCGTAGTTGGTATAGTCAAATCGTCCCTGCTGGTATCCATAGGTCATGATATTGCGTTTGTTAAGGATGTTGTCAACGTTGAGGTTGACATTGAGCGACACTTGCCTGTTGATGTTGATTATCTTGCCGATGGAGGCATTGAGGGTAAAGGCGTCGTTGAGCTTCTCCTGAGCGGTGATCTCGTCAATCTTCTCGGCGAGGGTGGCCTCGTCGGGGTAGAGGGTCCAAAGATTGGAAAGCGACTCGTGGCGCACCGGGGTGAGGTTCACATAAGCATCGGCCATATATGAGGCGTTAATGCCGAAAAACCATGAGTGGGGAGCGGCCCAGTCAAGGCCCACGTTAACAGCCGTCTGGGGTGTGCCTCCTATGTGATAGTTTTTGAGGTAGACGGTCGTTGCTGTGTCGGGCATCATGCCGTTTTCGTAGGAGCGCACTCCGGTGGGGCGGTTTTTGTAGCGATAAGAGGCAATGGTGCCGGCCACGGAGGCAGTGATGGAAGGGGTAATCTTAAAGGCAGCTCCAAGCTCTATGCCTTTGTAGCAAGTGTTTACGCCGCGGAGCACATAATTCATGAAGGTCGAGTATTGGTCGTCATAGAATGAGGTGCGCTCGGTCTGGTCGCGCATCTCGGTATAAAATCCTGTGATAGATCCACGGAAACGGCGATAGAGCCAGGTGTAAGAAAGGTCGGCCGAGAATACACGCTCGCTCTGGAGGCCGTCGATTACGTCGTCTTTGATGCGAGGCGAGATGTAGGAGTATTCAAATAGCGGGGCGCGGCTCTCATAAGAGGCATGGGCCTGGAAGTAGTTACGGCCATCGAGCTTATATGTTGCTCCGGCCTTGATGCCGGCGTTGTCAAAGCGGTGGGTATCGCCCTTGCCATATGAGTTGAGAGGGGCGCGACCATTGCGCATATGTCCATCGCGCTGAAACTGTGTGTAGCTCATCTCAAGGCCATAATTGAGGTCCCAGTGAGGGAGTGTTATCATGTTTTGGAGCCATGCGCGAGCTTGGATGGCGCGAATGTTGTAGTCATATCCAAAGGTGTCGCCCTTACCCACTCGGCGGTTTGGGTCGTTGAGGTTGTTTTGGGGCAAGGAGGGGTTGTCGGGGTAGTCGCGCTCTGAGAATTGGTCGATGTCGAGCCAGAAGTCGCCCCCAAGCAGGTCGCGTATAGTCTTGAAATAATGGGCGTTGGTAAAGTTGACAGAAGCACCTCCCTGGAGGGTCATCGTGCTGTTGAGGCGATGGTTTATGAGGGTGGATAGAGCGGCGTTAAACTGATTGGAGTGACGATTTTCGAGGATATAGGTCGAGCCTTTGCGGTCGGCTTCGGGAAGCCCCTGCGAAGCTGCCGAGTTGAGGTAGTTGGCCTGATACATGGCGTTCCAGTCAATCTGGCGGAAGCTCTCGTCGGTGCGCCACAGACGAGTGTAGAGATCAAAGGCCTCAGGGTCGTCTTTATAATATGACGGGAGGTAGCGGTAATAGTCGGGGCGTGGGTCGGCGGCGTTATACCAGTTGAGGGCCGAGGTGGAGTAGTTGACCCAGCGTATCATGGCGGCGGTGTTGACCGAAGTCCGACCGTCGAGGCTCTTGTATAGCCAGTTGAGCATCATGGTGGGATCAAAGGTCTCCACTATCTTGGAGCTGCGTTTCTTGCCGTCTTGCCATCCCCAGTTGGGGTTGTAGAGGTAGTCGTCGGCCAGCTCATAGGCTTCTTGATAGGTGGCCGAGTTGGTGGCGCGCTGCGTCGGGGCGCCCCAGGCGGTGAAGTTGAGGGCATTGGTGGCCGAGAGCTCTTTCTCGAGCGAGAGGAAGAGGCCTCCGGAGTTGTAGAAGGTGCCGGGGATGATGCCTTCGTCGGCCCATCGGCCTATGCCGGCAATGGTCAAGCCCCATCCTTTATCGTTGATGCCGGTGGAGTACATTGCCATGGCGCGGAGCATGTAGTTGGCGTTAGTGTAGGCCACGGAGCCGTTAAAACCCGGAGCATATCCTGAGGTGATGGTAGAGATGTTGGCCGAGCCGCCTATATCGCCAAATCCATATGAGGCTCCGTCGAGGCCTATGGTGTTGGTGCGATTACGGAAGGCACGGTTAAGTCCTCCCATGGATGAGTAGTTGAAGCGACCACGCGCCAGGTCGTTCATCAACATCCCGTTGATATAAATGTCGGTATACTGGGAGTCATATCCCCTGAGGCGAAACCTCATCGCTGAAAAGTCATAAGAGGCAGCCGAATAATACACGTTGTCGCTTGCGCCAACGAGTGCTCCGATAGTCTGTGTGTTGCCCTCCTCCTCGTCAAGCATGCTTTGGTCAAAGAGGAGCTCCTCATGAAAGGAGGGGTCTTGGATTGAATCGGGCATCACCTGAGCAGCCAGAGGAAGGAAAGAGAGCGCAGAGAGCAGGGCAGCAGATGCCAACAGTCTTACTGTCATTATGTTATAAGTATGATGGATGGTAATATGAGGGATTGCGGGATCGCTGACCCACGCAAATTTATGTCAAAATTACACATTTTCACACAAATAATGACAACAACCGGCCCAAAAAACGCTTATTTGCAACGACGAAGCACCGACCCGTGTCCTACTCTGATGAGTATCAAATTTGGCTATTTATAAGCCCTAAGCGGGTCAGTTGACCACGGTAACGCGGGCCACGGCTCCTGCGCTGTCGACATCCTGGCCGCTGCGCGAGGCCATGATGAAGTAGACTCCCGAGCGCACTCGGCGGCCGCCCATGTCGGTCACAGGCCAGGTGCACATGCCCCCCTCGGAGCGCCCTTGCCATATCACGTGACCCGCCGCATTGGCTATCTTCACCAGCGAGCCATCCATCAGCCCGGTGATGGTCACAGGCCCTGAATGTTCGGGTCTTACGGGGTTGGGGTAGACATTGATATCGTCAAAGGATGGGGCGGCCGGCGAGGCCGAGGAGGCATACTCCACCACTCCGCGATCGGTGCCGAAATAGACGGCATTGGAGCGTGGGGAGCAATATACAGCGTTTACGCGATTGGAGCTCAAGGGGGAGTTTGAGGCATTGAATGTCTGTATTATCTCGTCGCCACGCGGAGAGACGAGGAAGGCACCCGAGCCTTCAGTGGCGAGCCACTTGCGGTCGGCGTGGTCAACGGCTATGCTATACACTATGTCGCTCTCAAGGAGATAGTCGGCGGCGTTGGTACCGTCGCGACGCGGCACTTTGACATGAGTCACCGTGAGGCTCTGCGTAGCAGCCTCAGAGGGATTAGGGAGCTCTATGACTCCACCTGAGGTGCCTATCCACACCCGGCCGCCGAGATCCTCGGCCAATGCTGACTGTCGGTCGGGTGAGAAGGTCTTTCCATCTTGATCGATGAGGGAGTCCCACACTCGATATATGTCGTCGGAGAGGTCGTCAAAGGTGCCTCGGGTGTCGATAGCAAGCATGAATCGGTCGGTGCTGGCGTCGAGGATAAAGACCATATTGCTCTTGCGGCAATGGAGGATGCTCACATCCTTGTTTGCCGAGAAGCCGGGGATGGTGAGCTCAATCCAGTCATCGGCGGTAATCTCCTCGGAGGACAGTCGTCGCTTGGCGGCCGGGAGCACGGCAATGCCTGAGTGGCCGGCATCGGGGTGGGTGATGACCCAGAGGTTGCCGCCGCGGTCGATAGACACAGAATATACGCGACATCCCCAGGGGGCTGCAAAGGGGGCATTATCTTGGTCAAAGCGACCGGTGAGGGCGCCGGAGGTGATGCGGTAGAGGCCGTCGTTGCCTGTCCCGAGCCAATAGGTCGAGGGGTCATCGGGGTCTTCCACCATCTGGGTGGGCGCCAAGGGGTAAGCGCCATAGCCCTTCTGATTTGAAGCGGTGAGGCTATACTTGGCCTCTACGGGAAAGGCGGTAACGTCGGTCATCTTGCCGTCGGCATCCATCAGCGTGGCTGTGTGCACCACGGTAAGCCCCTCGTTGCCGGCCACATATCCGAGGCGAAACACCGTAGGACCCTGATTGCTGAAATAGACCCTCTCTCCATCGGCCGAGGGAGTGATAAACGATACTCGTTTTACGCTAAGAGCTTCCGGCAAGTAACGGTCGGAGAGGAGAGTCCATCCACCGTTACCGTCATAGCCATAACAAGCAATACCCTTATGGCCGGCTCCCCATATGGCCGAGGGGCCGTAGCCACAGGCAATTGCGTCGGTCTTGAGGTCGTCGTGAAGGGGGGCAAGAAGGTTGAGCTTACCATCTGTATCCATCTCATAGAGCTTTGAGGATGAGACAAGGCGCAGAGCGCCGTCGGGGGCGGTAATGAAGGCCTTTGAGGCCGGGAGGCCGGTGGCAAGCTGAGCGGGGGAGATGGTGGTGGCAGCGTCGTTGAGCCGGAGAAGGTAAAGGGTGCCTTTGTTGTTGACAATCACGAGATTGGGGGTGAGGGTGGCCATCTCGGTCACGTCGCTCCATGAGGTCAGGCGGGTCATGGCGTCCATGTCGCCTGGACGTGCACCGCGTGGCATGGAGCATATCTTCCCATCATACTTGAAGATGACATGAGAGGGGGTGAGCGTCACGGCCTGCACCGGCTTGCCGTAGATGCCTGATGATAGGGTCTCAGCCGAGGCAATGTTGAGCTTCACCATGCCAAAGGCGGTGGCCACATAGGCGGTATCGCCGTCAAAGGCCATGTCGTTTATCCCCTTGCCTGTCATTACAGTGGAGGCAGCAATGTCGGGCAGGTTTACCACCTTCTCAGGCTCGCGGCTGCCATAGAGGATGTCGATGTTGCCATCTTCGTAGGCCAGCAGGAGACGATCGGCGGCATGATCATAGAAGAGGTCGGTGATGTCGGCTGAGGATGAGAGGAAGTTGTCGGCAGTGTAGCTCACGCTCTCGTCGCGCTTTTTGTCATAGCCAAAGAGCGAGCCGCCGGCCAAGTAGTAGACATCTGACGAGGTCTCTACGGCGCGACTGACAGGGCGCGAAAAGACGGGATGCACGCGCCACTGCCCGCTGTCGGCTAAGGCAGGCCGGGCAAAGAAGAAGATAAGGAGAGAAAGGATAGATAAGGAGAGAATATGTTTCATCAGGCTGATTGGAGATTACTTCATGAGATAGTCGGCCAGGGCTCTGATAGCTCGGCCTCGGTGGGAGATGGCGTTCTTGGCCTCGGCGTTCATCTCGGCAAAGGTGAGGCCGGGAGCTTCGGAGGGGGCAAAGATCGGGTCGTAGCCAAAGCCGTCGCTGCCGTGGGGCGTAAGGGTGATGTGGCCCTCCACCATACCTTCAAAGAACTGTATGCCGCCGTCGGGGAGCGTCAGGGCCACCACGGTGACAAATCGTGCCGTGCGCCTGGCCCGCTCCACGCCGTCGAGCTCCCGGAGCAGCTTGGCCATGTTTGCCTTGGAGTCGTGACCGGGACCGGCATAGCGTGCCGACATCACACCCGGTGCGCCCCCGAGGGCATCGACGAGCAGCCCGGTGTCGTCAGCTATGCACTCGAGGCCATATTTCTCTTTGACATAGCGAGCCTTAATCTCTGCGTTGCCTTGGAGCGTCGTGGCTGTCTCGGCTATATCGTCGGTGCAGCCTATGTCGGCCAGGCCCTTGACTATGAACTGATGTCCAAGGATGGCGCGTATCTCTGATAGTTTGTGGGCGTTGTTGGTGGCCACCACTAAAGTGGGGCGCATATCGTCGGTCAAGTTTGGTGTCATCTCTTTATTGTAACGTAAAATATGGCCTGTTTATTTTGTGGCGCGGCGGCGCGAGAAGTTAAAACGTGTTGAAGCGTCGGGGTGATGATATCCTCCAAGGGTGTTGTAGATATGAGTATACACTGAGTCGCTTCCCTCCGGAAACTCCCATAACTGTAGCATTGAGTCGCCTCCATTTTCTTGATACTGAAGGTTAAACAATATCTGAGGCACCATACGGCCGGCATCGTTGACATCTTCGCGGGCCTGCTGGAAGGAGTTGTGGCCGCAGATCACGGCTATCACATTATCATAGGGCACCACTAAGGCCTTCCAGATATCCTCGGGGGCGAGGGCCTTCTCGCGAGTCTTAAATTGCATCTTGGCATAGGAGTTGTTCCAGTCTATTCGCTCACCCTTGCCGTTGAGCCATTCGTGGGTGAGCAGATAGATGTCGGTCTCAGGATAGGCAGCCACATGGCAGCGGGCCCACTCCACCACCTCGGGGCGTGGGGCAAACTCCAAGGCCACGACATGGGCCTCTCGACCCCCTATGGTCAGGCGATAGATGGCGTTGGCGCGGCTGCCTATTTCATAGACGTTCATTATGCTCATGCCGGTTGCGACAGGGAGATTATGGCTGTCAAAGAGGCTTGATTGGCGGGAGGATATATAGTTGTAATCCTCTTCGGTCTTGGCCCAGTCATAGTCATGATTGCCGGTGATGGCGATTGTGGGGATTAGGTCGGCCAAAGGGTCGAGGGTGAGCAGAGCGCGGTTCCACTCCATCTCCACATTATTGTCTGTGAGGTCGCCCACCTGAAACACGGCGTCGATATTTCCAAAAAACGACTGCTGTATTATTAGCCACTCCACTGAGCCCTTGAAATATCTCATCAGCTCGGGTTTACATGTATATTCCTGTATGTCGCCTATCACCGCCACGTAATGCGAGCGCGGATTGATGGCTTCATAGTCGGGCTTGGGGTCGGTAATCACTTGCTCGGCGGCCCAGTCGCTTTCAGAGCAGCCGGTGAGGATGGCTGCCAACAACGCCGCTATAACTACTATCCTCTTCATCAGTAGCGGAATGATGAGCCGCCAAGAAACTCTCTCAGCAGCGAGGTTGACGGTATATATTCAGGTGAGATAGGAACAAAGTAGCTCAGGAACTTGCGCAGACGATAGGCCTCGGCATACTCAGGCATGTCGCGCGGGACAGCCTCCAGTATTCTCTCGGCTTGCTCTTTCACAACGGCCAGCTCAAAGAGGAGCGACGAGTTGAACATCACGTCGGCATTTTCCTGATAAGGGAAGATCCACTTCTCCTCCCCACGGCGGACAGATGGCCACCGCTTGATGGTGCTCACTGCCGAGGCCCCGCGATATTTGTGGTCGCGTATGATGCGTCGCAAGAGTCGATTGTCGGTGGTGGGTATCCAGTTATGGTCGTCGATGGCTATGGTGGTAAGGGCCGAAATGTATATCTTATATTTCATCTTGTCGTCGATGAGCGAGGTAAGCTCGGGGTTGAGGCCGTGGATACCCTCAATGAGCAAGATGGAGTCTGGGGCGAGTTTGATGGCGTTGCCTTTATACTCTCGCGCGCCGGTGGCAAAGTTATAAGTTGGGAGCGAGACCTCTTTACCGTCGAGGAGGGCTTGAAGATCGGCATTGAATTGATCAAGATCAAGGGCATATAGGCTCTCGTAGTCATACTCTCCGTCGGCATCGAGAGGTGTGTGGTGGCGGTCAACGAAGTAGTCGTCGAGGCTTATCATTTCGGGCTTCATCAGATTGGTCATGAGCTGGATGGCCAGGCGCTTGGTGAAGGTGGTCTTGCCGCTCGACGATGGGCCGGCAATGAGCACAATCCTCGCGCCTCCGTCGGCAAAACGGGCGGCAATGTCATCGGCAATGTCTGATATGCGCTTGTTGTGGAGAGCCTCGGATACATTGATGAGGTCAGCGCTCAGCCCCTTGCTCACTGCCTCGTTGAGTTCTCCGACGTTGGTCACTCCCACTATTTTGTTGAATTTCTGATAGTCTTTGAAGGCGTTGAATAGCTTCTCCTGGGTAAGCGGCGTGGCCGGTGCTGAGGGGTTGACGCTGTCGCGGGCAAGCAGCAGCATCCCGTCATGGTAAGGCACCAGGTCAAAGATGGAAATCATGCCGGTGTGGGGTGCCAGGGAGCCATAATAGGAGTCGGCCAGGCCGTCGAGGGTGTAATAGGTGGCATAGAGGTCGTGGAGGCTGTGCAGGAGCTTCACCTTGTCGTCGAGCCCTTGTTGCTCAAATATCTGTGCCACATGCTCGGCCAGTCGCTCTTTGCGTATGAGGCGATAGTCGGCTCTGACGAGCTCTCTCATCTTGTCGCGCAGAGCCACCACTGTCTCAGGCTCCAGCGCGCCATTCATGCCATAGAGGCGGCAGAAGAATCCGCGGCTCACCGAGTGCTCTATCTTGAGCCTCACTCCCGGCAGCAGCTCGCTGACGGCCTTGTAAAGCATCATGCAGAGAGTGCGGGTGTAGACTCGCGTGCCCGATGAGGAGCCGTAAGGGAGAAACTCCACCATCTTTGGGCGGAAGAGGCGATAGCCCAGCCCCTCGGTCTTGTTATTGACGCGGGCACATATAGCCTCAAAGGGAAGCTCTTCTTTTATGTTCTCGTAAATATCAAGCAGTGACTGCCCCCCCTCAAAGGGGATGTAACGATTGAGGTTGGTGCAGTAAATCTTCAATATATCGCTCATGGTATCTATTATATTCAGGTAGATATGTGTGTTTGTTTCTTATAGTTTCTTGCGGCGGCGATAGGCTTCATGGAGGCTCAGGGCCTTGACAGTGAGCAGGTCGGGGTCGGTCCCCATCGCTGCGGCATAGGCCTTGATGGCTCTCTTGAGCTGCCCGGGATCGAAGAGCAGTCGCTCCCACATATGGTCGAGACGCGAAGAGCGGTGCTCGTCAAAGGCTATGCGATTGAGATCTACGTAATAGAAGTCAAAGGAGCCTGTGTCGCCGTTGCGACGGAAGAGAACGTTGCCGGGAGAGAAGTCTTTCATCCACACTCCCGCACGATGAAGACGAGCCATCTCCTGCCCCAAGGCATCAAGCAGCTCGTTGAGGAAGGGGTGGGTCTCGGGATGGCGCATCTCGGTGAGCCCCTCCATATGCTCTGAGAAGAAGTAGCTGCGATAAAATCGCAGCGGTCCACGCTCCTCGGCAAAGGCCAGCGGTGTGGGCACCTTGAAGCCAAGAGCGAGCAGGCGGTGGGAGTTGATAAAAGAGCGCTGTGCCTTGCCGACTCTCAGGTGGCCATAGACATAGCGGTTGATAACGTTGGGGAGAGCAAATGACTTGATGTTGACCCTTATGGTGGGGGTGTCTACGGCGGCCACGGTGTTGCGTCCGGTGAAGAGGATGGTGGCGCCGGAGGGCATCCCCTCACGAGCCACCTGCTCCACCAGCGTCTTTATCTCCTCGCCTCGCGGCGAGTATTGGATAGTTATCTTCCGAGTGGCGGTCATAGGAGTAGCTTCAAGTAAGCCATCAACAGGCGGTCGAGGCTAAATATCAAGTCATATTGAGCCTCGGCTTTGAGGCGGGCATTCTTGCCTAAGGAGGCACGGAGAGTGGGGTCGCCGGCAATGGTCGTCATGGCCTCGGCGAGGCTCTCCTTGCTGCCCGGAGAGAAGAAGAGTGCGTTGACGGGGTCTTGCCCGAGCTCAGCCATTCTCGGTGTGTCGGGCAAGAGGAGCGGCAGCCCGGCGGCCATGGCCGTGGCACCGAGGAGGAAGGCACCGGGGTCGTCGCTCACGGGGATGATTGCGGCATCGGCTCGCAGCATATCGGCGGGGGTGAGGGCTCTATCGCCCAGCCACTCCACTCGCTCTTTGAGGCCCAATGAGGAAGCCTTGCGCAAGAGTGGCACTGTGGTCTTTGCACTCCCCTGCCCTGCCACTATAAGCTTCACCGGTATGTGATGGCAATTGCCCATAGCCTCTATCAACAGGCTCAGCCCGGGGGCGGTGATGGAGTCTATCTCCCCACCCCATATAAGGGCCAGTTCTTTGGTGTCGTCGGCTTTCTTACATTCCGGTGGGATGGATACGCCCGGCGGGCACACTATGGCTTTTTCCATAATGCCGGTGTCCTCGGCCCAGGGAGCAAGGAAGGTGTCGCGGTCAAAGGCTGAATGAAATATCATCATGTCAACTCCCTCCATGACGAAAGAGGCATGTGAGGTCTTCTCCGGGGCTATCCCCGATGTGAGTTCTATAATGGTGGACACACGGATATCATCCATTGCTCTTGAGGCAAGCAATATCTGCTCGGCCACTTTAAGCGAGTGGGTGTGGACTATCAGGTGGTCGGCACCTGCCGACAGCTTGCGCAGCTTATGCGGGAGGGTCAGCATCATTCCAAAGCCAAAGCTTGTAGTGACCACATCTATGCCGGGCGAGTCTGACAACTTCATGGCAGTCTCGCCTCTGCGCATTAATGCCCCTACACTCTCTCCTCTCCACCCAATCGAGCGCAGCCGGTCACTCACCAGCTGACCCATAGCCGTGGCCCTCCCGCCATTGTCATATATGTCAATGAGTCTCATTGGCGTGCCAAGCTGTAGGAGTGAAACACAGTGAGAAATCTGCGGCGACTTATGGCGCGCCCCACTATGCCATCCATCCATCCCCCTTGGGAGAGGAAACATTTGGCATAAGCCTTAGCCCCCTCTATATAGGGGGTGAGCCACCCTATGCGACGCCCCGACTCCCTCAGTCGGTCGGCCTCCAAGCGCGCATGGCGCTCCTCGGTGATGTCGAGCTCTGCAGTGGTGGAGCAACGATAGTGGAAGATGTCGCCATCTACCGGCTCGGGGCTTATATTGTCGCGGAATATCACGCGCTCATCCACTCCGCGCAGGTTCCAGTTGGCATACCGTCGGTCAAAGAGCCTCACCTGTATGTCGGGATACCAGCCGCAGTGTCTCACGGGCTGGCCGCAATAAAAATTGAGCCTGGTGAAGGAATATCCTCGATGGGCAAACCCCTCCTCCTTGAGCCGTAGCAGGCTCGCTATGGCGGCGGGCGAGAGCTCCTCATCGGCATCGATAGAGAGCACATAGGTGTGGCCGGCCAGCGAGGTGGCATATTGTCTCTGCGCCCCGTAGCCCTTCATTGGGCGGGTCACCACCCGGCATCCCTTGGATCGGCATATGTCTACAGTGTTGTCGGTCGACCCGGAGTCAACCACTATGATTTCCTCAGCAATGCCGTCGAGCGAGTCAATGCATGCCCCTATATGCTCCTCCTCGTTAAAGGTGAGTATGGTGGCTGATATATTATGATGAAGTGACATGTCGATTGCAAACTTACTGCTTTATTTTCACCTTGGCAAATCAACGGGCGGCAATGATGAACATTAGAGGTGAAAATAGTGTTGATGATAAGGCTTGATAAGGTTGTTAAAAACCTGTTGATAATTGTTGAAACAATTTTTCAATGTTTTCAACAAATAAATTTGCATCATTGACACATAGCGATTATACGCGCTCCACCCCTACCCCTCCAAATTTGCTGTCATCTATTTTTCTTCCCTTTTTTGATATGATTTTCCCGTGCTTATCAACACTATAAGGTTATTAAAATATTTACATATATCGGTTATTAACATAGTGTTTATAACAGCATCATTAACCTATAATTCAACATTTTGGCTTGTAGAAAAGCTGTTGAATTACCGGAGTCGGATAATGATAACGAAAAATGCAAGAAACAGCTCAAAAAGTTATATCAGCTATTAACAGACTTTATTGCTTCTGTTATGATTAAGCTTTTTGAAAAAAATTTTTTTCAATTAAAACCTACCAATAGAAACAAAGGCTGATGAAGAGTGTGACCAAAAATGCTTACCTTTGCACCCGTCTTTGGTTGGGCCTCCCCCCAGGGGGAGGCTCATTAAACGGGAACCGGGTGAGACTCCCGGACAGACCCGCTACTGTAAGGACAGGCATTTCATTGTCACCCCCTGCGGATGAAACAACAAAGGCCACTGGGAGCTTCGGCCCCCGGGAAGGCTTCTGCCGGGGAGGTCTAAGTCAGGATACCGGCCAGAGACATCTACCTCTTTTAGCTCTCTCGTGGATTGGAGAGTGAGGGCAATCCGTGGCAATGGTGTCCCGTCCGAGGCCTCCCTTGCCCCGTTGCGAGATGCAATGGCCCGGTCTTGTTGCTCCCTTTCTCCTCCATAGTGTATATATAAGGAATATTAACCATCATTATCCATATGTTTACTATCTTTCATGGCTATTCTCTTGTAGAAGCCTACCATCATTGGAAAAAGGAGCATAGAAATGACAAAAATCCGGCCTGGATAAAGTTTGTCAAGCTGGCCATCGCCATTCTCTTGCCTCTCTTTCTCTGGATTGCCCCATCTGACATCTACGGATTGCCAGGCATCAACCCCATTGAGCAGCGCGTGCTCGCCATCTTTGCTTTCGCTGCCCTGATGTGGCTCTTCGAGGTGGTGTCGGCCTGGACCACATCTCTCGTAGTGGTGGTGCTCCTCCTCTTCTGCACTTCCAACAGTGCTCTATGGTTTTTTCAGAGCGACGGTATGGGGGGCAAGTGGGAAAATCTTGTAAGTAACACCGCCATCCTCCACTGCTTTGCCGACCCAACCATCATGCTCTTCATCGGCGGTTTCATTATTGCCATCGCCGCCACCAAGAGCGGCCTCGACGTGAAGCTGGCCAAGGTGCTTCTCACCCCCTTTGGCACCAAGAGCGAAAATGTGCTCCTGGGCTTTCTTCTGGTCACAGCCTTCTTCTCCATGTTTGTGTCCAATACTGCCACTGCGGCCATGATGCTCACATTCCTCACCCCCGTGCTCCGCGCTCTCCCGGCCGACGGTAAGGGTAAGATAGGCCTCGCACTGGCCATACCCATCGGAGCCAACATCGGCGGCATCGGTACCCCCATTGGCACACCTCCCAACGCCATTGCCCTCAAATTTCTCAACGACCCCGCCGGCATGAACCTTGGCATCGGCTTCGGCCAGTGGATGATGGTGATGGTGCCCTTCACCATCGTAATGATTTTCTTTGCCTGGATAGTGCTCCGCAAGCTCTTCCCCTTCAAGCAAAAGACTATACATCTTGAGATTGAGAGTCATCACGAAGGGAGCATGAAAGATATCATTGTCTACATCACCTTTGCCGTGACCGTCCTCCTCTGGCTCTCCGATGCCTTCACCGGCGTCAACGCCAATGTGGTGGCCATGCTCCCAGTGGGTGTGCTCTGCATGGCCGGCGTGATCACCAAGCGCGACCTCGAGCAAATCTCCTGGAGCATCCTTTGGATGATTGCCGGCGCATTTGCTGTTGGCGTGGCCATGCGTGAAAGCGGCCTCGCTGCCGACATGATCGAGGCCATTCCCTTCGACCAGTGGTCGCCCCTGCTCATTATCATAGGCTCAGGTCTACTTTGCTACCTCATGGCCAACTTTATCAGTCATACGGCCACCGCAGCCCTCTTCGTACCTATCCTCGCCATCGCCGGTCAGTCGATGGAGAGCAATCTCGCATCCTTTGGCGGAGTCACCACCCTCCTTATCGGCGTGGCCATCTGCTCATCGCTCGCCATGATTCTCCCCATTTCCACTCCTCCCAATGCTCTGGCCGATGCCACCGGCTTTATCAAGCAGAAGGATATGGCCACCACAGGTATCATCATGGGTGTCGTAGGCCTCATCCTCGGCTATTTGGTGCTGATCTTATGCGGCATCAATGGCATCTTCTGACGCATATTAACGTTATATCTAAATAAATGTTTCTATTAAATGGGCGTGGGTCCGCAGTGATTGCGGGCCCACGCCATTTATATGTTTTATGAACTTTAAAAATTACCGGGAGATGGGAAAGGCACCGGTGGGGGAGCAGGAAGGGCAGAGGCCGGTGACGACAAAGTTGGCATCGGAGGCGATGTAGCCGGGAGGGAGGGCAACGGCGGGAACGGGGATATCGGGGAGGCAGACAGTTGCGCCGCAACGGCTGCAATGGAAGTGGGCGTGGAGGTGGGCCGGAGCGAGGGTGTGGCTCTCTTCTCGGCAGAGTTCATATTTGGTAGAGCCTGAGCCGTCGTCGATGACATGGACCAAGCCTATGGAGCGGAATAGATTGAGGGAGCGGAAGATGGCAGAGCGGTCGACGGTGTCGAGGATGGTCTCGAGGTCGGCCAGGGCTATGGGGCAAGTTGCCCCGTCGAGGGCTGCGAGGACGAGGCGTCGGTTTGGGGTTGGACGGATGCCGTGGGCCGAAAGCCGGAGATCGAGACTGTCTGTCGCTGTCATATGATAGATATTATATTGACCCCCGGCAGAGGTCACGGCCGGGGGTCGGGATGGATCGTGTTGTCGGGGTGAAGATGGGGGGATTAGCGCTCTTTGGCTTCCCAACCGAGGGCAGAGGCGCCGAGGACGGCGGCATCGGCCTCTTTGAGTTCGCTGGGGAGGATCTTGACCTTGCCTCGCCAGATGGAGAGCATATTGCGCTCCATGGATTCACGCATGGGCTTGAAGAGGAGCTCGCCGGCCTTAGCAAGGCCGCCGAAGATGATGAAGGCCTCGGGGGCGGAGAAAGTGGTGAAGTCGGCCAGGGCTTCACCTAAGATGTTGCCGGTGTATTCAAATACATCCTTGGCAAGCTTGTCGCCGGCCATAGCGGCGTCGTAGACATCTTTGGAGGTGATTTCGTCGATGGGTATGTTGCGGAGGAGGCTTTCCTCGCCGTCGCGTATCTCGAGGAACTCGCGGGCGGTGCGGGCCACACCGGTGGCAGAGCAGTAGGTCTCGAGACATCCTGCACGGCCACATCCGCATAGGCGGCCATTATTGCGCTTGACGATCACGTGGCCGAGCTCGCCGGCAAAACCGTCGTGGCCATAGACGAGCTGACCGTTGATGACGATGCCGGAGCCTACGCCCGTGCCGAGGGTGATCATGATGAAATCTTTGAGGCCACGGGCAGCGCCATATGTCATCTCGCCGATGGCGGCAGCGTTGGCGTCGTTGGTGATGGCTACGGGGATACCAAACTTATCGGTCAGGAGCTGAGCGAGAGGTATGGGGGTGGGCCAAGGGAGGTTGACGCCATCTTCGATCATGCCGGTGTAGAAATTGGCGTTAGGAGCACCGACACCAATGCCATATACCTTGTCCTTGGCGTCGATGGCAGTCATCAGGCGAGAGATGCCTTGATAAAGCTCCTCGATATAGTCGTTGATGTCAGAATGTTTGCGAGTCTTGATGCTGTCGGAAGTGAGGACTACGCCACGAGCGTCAACAATGCCAAAGACAGTGTTGGTGCCGCCCATGTCGATGCCTATGACGTAAGGCTTGGTATTGACCATGGTGAGTAAAGGGTATTAGTCAGAGGGAATTAATTCAGTTATGGGAATGTGCCCAATAGGGAGCATCAACGGCAAAGGTAGTCAAAATCTTGGGACACCAAGATATAAACATCATTTTTTTGATTTATTAGCAAAAAGGAGTGTCGATAATCTTTATAATTGTAGTAACTTTGCAGATATGAACATAAATAAACATCTCTCTATAACAAATATCATTAAGGCGCTGATGATGCTTGTCATCGCGCCGATAGCAGCCGCTTGTTCGAGCGACGAGCCTGACCCAAGCCCCGAGCCCACACCGACGCCGACGCGCACGGTGGTGGTTTACATGGCTGCCAACAACAATCTCGGCTCCTCGGGCTATGACCGCATGGACATCGAGGAGATGAAGAAAGCAGCCTTTGACGGAGCAATCCCCGAGGGCTCTCACCTGATAGTCTATCATGCACGCCGACAAAACGACCCGGAGCTGCACGAGATAACCGCCGAGGGCTCAACGAGGCTCAAGTATTATGAGGGAGGCTATCGCGACGGTCTTACTCTGACACCCGAACGGATGCGCGAGGTGTTGACCGATGTGGAGGCCCTTGCTCCGGCCGATTCGTATGGCCTCGTACTTTGGAGTCATGGGACAGGATGGGTGGAGACCGACGACTCTCGGTCGGCATCCTCCTCAAGATATGATGACCTCATAGCCCCGCTATCATTTGGCGACGACTATGGTTATGAGATGAAGGTTACGTCACTGGCCAAGGCTCTTGAGGGGCGACGGTTTGACTTCATCTACTTTGACTGCTGCCTGATGGGCTCGATAGAGGTGGCCTATGAGCTGCGGCATGTCACCCCCGTCATCGTGGCCTCGCCAACTGAGCTGCAGGTGTATGGGATGCGCTATGACCTCAACGTCCCCGTCTTCTTCAAGGAGAAGCCCGACATGACAGAGGCTGCCCGCAACACCTTTACCTACTACTCGACCGCCGAAGATATGGCCCATGCCTGCTCGATGGTGGTGATAGACACAGAGGCCCTTGAGCCGCTGGCCGAGGCTACTCGCGCCATCATGGCCACGGGTGCCACCCCGGCATCGTCATACAGCCCAATCAGCTTTTACCGGACGTATACCAACGCCATAGTAGACATGACCCACTATATCAGCCATCTCTGCGCCGAGGAACCTGAGCTCTTGGCCGACTGGCAGCGTGCCTACGACAAGGCCATCCTCTATAAGGCGGCCACCGAGAGCTATGGACGTTATGACCTGACCAACTTTGGCGGATTGGCATGTGCCATGCTTGCAAAGCCGACTGATGCCGACCGATATGGCTACCGCAACCAAGCATGGTGGGTAGACGTGGTGAGCCTCAATCCGACACTCAACCCGCAACAATGACCCAGACAACCGACCCAGTCACAGCGCCGACCCTGACCCCCCCCTCGCCCGAAGCAATACAAAGCGGGCTTGAGGAGTTGAAAGGGCTGAGTTTAGGCGATTTCATCCAACGGATGGCCGAGGGGATAGTGGATCTGACAATCCATATCGCCGTGGCCATCCTTGTCTTTTATATAGGTCGGTTTATCATCAAGCGTATCCATAGGCTGGTGGCGAGGGTGATGGTGCGCCGCGAAGTGGATCTATCACTCTCGACATTTATCTTGTCGATGGTGAAGATAGTACTCTACTTCATCTTAATCATCACGGTAGTAGGGATTCTCGGCATCAACACCAGCTCATTCTTAGCTCTCTTTGCCTCTGCCGGCGTAGCCATAGGCATGGCTCTGAGCGGGACTCTCCAGAACTTTGCAGGGGGAGTGTTGATACTCCTGCTGAAGCCCTATCGCATAGGCGATTATATTGAAGCGCAGGGGTATGCCGGGACAGTGAAAGAAATACAGATTTTCCACACCATCATCAACACCTACGACAACAAAAGTATTATCATACCCAACGGCGGCTTATCGACCGGAACCATCAACAACTGGAACCGTGCCGCCACACGCCGAGTGAGCTGGGACGTGTCACTGGCATATGGCGATGATGTAGAGAAAGCACGCACTTTTATCCTCGAAATGCTCCACGGCGACGAACGCGTAATCAAAGGGCACCACTCGACCTACGACCCGGCGGCACCCAACAAGTCGCTGCTGTCACACGATGACAGCCCCGACCTCTCGCCCACCGTGGTGCTCTCTGAGATGGCCGACTCAGCCATCAAGCTATCGGTCAGGGCGTGGACTGCCACACCCAACTACTGGGCCCTCTTCTACGAAATCAACGAGCGGCTCTACCGCGAGCTTCCCCTCGCCGGCTTCCACTTCCCCTTCCCTCAGCTCGACATCCACCTCAGCCACGACTAAACATTTATAAAAACACCATTTGATGAAGAAAATATTGATAGTCAATGGGCCCAACCTCAACCTCTTGGGGAGGCGTGAGCCCGGCATATATGGATCGACAGGCATGGAAGATTGCCTGGCCGCCCTGAGGTTGGCCTTCCGCGACAGGGCTGAGATTGCCTATTTCCAGAGCAACTCAGAGGGTGCCTTGATTGACGAGCTCCACCGAGTGGGTTTTGATCCTCTGCTTACAGGCATAGTGCTCAACGCCGGAGCCTATACCCACTCGTCGCTGGCCTTGGCCGATGCCATCTCGGCCATTGAGCGGCCGGTGGTAGAGGTGCATATATCCAATGTCCACCGCCGCGAGGAGATACGCCGCCACTCGATGATATCACCGGCCTGCCTCGGCGTGATAGCCGGCTTTGGCCTCGACTCTTATCGCCTCGGCATTGAGGCCCTGCTCCAGCTCCCATGATGACGACACCAATAGTGATGGCTACCCTGGCCTCGGGACGCGCCACCTCCACAATGGTGGAGGCCATGGTTCGGGCCGGCATGAGGGGGGTGAGGCTCAACTCGGCTCATGCCACGCCGGAGGAAATTATAGAGATGACAAAGATGGTGCGCTCGGTCGACCCCACGCAGATAATTCTTGTGGACACGAAAGGGGCTGAGGTGAGAACCACCGCGCTCGCCTCCGATGCCGACGAGCTCCCCTTGCTCGAAGGTGCCCGCATCACCATCACCGACGGTGGGGCAGAGCCCACCTCTCTGCGCCACATATGCATCACCGCCTCGGGCATCTGCTCGCTGGTGAAGGAGGGGATGATTGCCGCCGTGGATGATGGCGAGATAATGCTCAGAGTGGAGCGCGTCACCACAGAGGCTGTGGAGTGTCGCGTGACGAAAGGGGGACGCTTAGGGTCGCGCAAGACTGTCAACTTCCGCGGCATAGAGCTCAACGCCCTGCCGAGCCTGACGGAGCGCGACCGCGCCGCCATCGAGGCCTCAATCGAGGGGGGAGTGGACATAATAGCCCACTCCTTTGTCAGGACGGCAGCCGACGTGGAGGCCGTCAAAGAGTGTTGCGGCTCCTCGGGACCGAAAGTCTTTGCCAAGATAGAGTGTCCTGAGGGGGTGATGAACATGGCCTCGATCCTTGAAGCAAGCGACGGCCTCCTATGCGCTCGCGGCGACCTGGGAGCCACCATGGGTCTTGAGCGCGTAGGTGTCTTGGAAATGGGCTGCATAGAGCTTTGCAGGCGTCAAGGCAAGCCCCTGATTATAGCAACCCAGCTGCTCCACTCCATGATGGACTCCCCAAGCCCAACGCGCGCCGAGGTGATGGACATCACCTTTGCCGCCCGCAGCGGTGTCTACGCTCTTCTGCTCACGGGTGAAACCGCCAAGGGTAAATATCCGATTGAATGTGTGGACTGGACCCACCGCATCGCTGAAGCCGCTCTTAACCCTACTCACTGCCAATGACCGACGCTCTTGAGGAGTATATCCTGCAAAACATATCGCCTGAACCCAAAGCTCTCTATGAGATATGGCGGCACACCAACCTCCATCACCTCTACCCCCGCATGTGTTCGGGGCATCTCCAGGGGCGGCTGCTCAAACTCCTGACCGAGATGGCTGCCCCGAAGCGCATCATAGAGCTCGGAGCCTTCACCGGCTATTCCACCCTCTCCATAGCCGAGGGGATGCCCGCCGGAGCGAGACTCCACACCATCGAGGCCGACGACGAGATGGAGGAGGAGCTCAGACGACGCCTTGAGGCCTCCTCCCGCGGAGCCGACATCACCCTCCACATAGGCGATGCTTTAGAGATGATTGAGCCGTTGAGCCGCCAGGCCGGACCCTGGGACATGGCTTATATCGATGCCAACAAGAGAGAATACAGGCAGTATGTGGAGCAACTGATGCCCCACATGTCCACAGGAGCCACCTTAGTATGTGACAACACCCTATGGGGAGGGAAGGTGACCGACCCCGAAGCTCACGACACCCAGACCGAGGCGATAAGGAGCTTTAACACCTGGATAGCGACACATCCGAGGGTAAAAACCTGTGTCATCATCCCGCTTCGCGACGGCCTGACCCTCGTCACATTAAAATAATTTGCATTACCTTTGCCCTCAAATACAACCCATATATCTTTGACCTATGGAATTTGAAAAGATAGTGGGGCTCATCGACGCCCCTTTCACGCCGATGCACCCCAATGGCGACATCAATCTCGCCCCCATCCCTCAATACTATAATATGCTCCGCGCCAACGGCCTCAAAGGAGTGTTTATCAACGGCTCGTCAGGCGAGGGGTATATGCTCACCGACGATGAACGCAAGGCCCTGGCCGAGGCGTGGCTCGAGGCTGTGGGCGACGACCCTGACTTCAAGGTGATAGTCCATGTGGGTTCATGCTGCCTGCGCTCAGCCAAGGAGCTGGCCCGCCACGCCGCCGAACATGGTGCATGGGGCATAGGCTCCATGGCTCCCCCCTTCCCGAAGATAGGACGCATCGAAGAGCTCGTGAAGTATATCGAAGAGATAGCCGCCGAGGCCCCCAACCTCCCCTTCTACTATTACCACATCCCGGCTTTTAACGGTGCTTACCTGCCTATGCTCGACCTGCTTAAAGCCGTCGACGGACGCGTGGCCAACTTTGCCGGCATCAAGTATACCTACGAGAGCCTCTATGAGTATAATCAGTGTCGCCTCTACAAGGGGGGCAAATATGATATGCTCCACGGGCAAGATGAGACCATCCTCCCCTCACTCGCACAAGGGGGCGCCCGCGGCGGTATCGGCGGCACCACCAACTATAACGGTCGCGAGCTCAACGCCATCATCGACTGTTGGAACAACGGCGACCTTGAAGGCGCCCGCCTGCATCAAGACTATGCCCAGGAGGTGATTAACGTCATCTGCCGCTACAGAGGCAACATAGTAGGAGGCAAGCGCATCATGAAGCTGATAGGGCTCGACCTCGGCCCCAATCGAGTGCCTTTCCGCAACATGACCGATCAGGAGGAAGAAGCAATGCGCCGGGAGCTTGACGCCATAGACTTCTTCTGCCGCTGCAACAAAATCTAATCCACACACATATAGCTATGAAATATCATTTCGCCGCAACCGCCGCTGCCGCTCTCGCCGTAATGGCTTCCTCTTGCGGACAGCAAAACTCCCCCTACGCCGAGGAGACATCCAACGCCACCCTCTCAGGGTCGGAGGCCGTGATGTATAACATTCTGACCCGCACCTCAGTGCGTCAGTTTACCTCAGAGCCGGTGAGTATCGATACTCTTAACACCCTGGTCCGCGCCGGCATGGCAGCCCCGACAGCTCTCAACAAGCAACCATGGGAGTTTGTAGTGGTGAATGAACACCCACTCCTTGACTCCCTTGCCGCCGCCCATCCCCATAGCAACCTTGCTACGGCAGCAGCCGCCATCATCGTATGTGGCAACATGCAGAAGACCATGGAAGGGAAAGGACGCGAATATTGGATACAAGACTGCTCCGCCGCCACCGAAAATATCCTCCTTGCCGCCCACAGCATGGGGCTCGGCGCAGTGTGGTGTGGCGTCTACCCGATGGAAGAGCGAGTGGAGGCTGTCAGTAAGGCCTTAGGCCTCCCCGCCTATATCATACCTCTCAATGTAGTGACCCTCGGCCACCCCGATGGGACGATAGAACCCAAAGACAAATGGAACCCCGAGGCAATCCACTTCAATGCCTGGAGTGCCGCGCCACAAGAGCAGCAGTAATGTCATGACAACAGAAGAAATAAGGGGCTACCTCAAAGAGTGGCACGACCGCTATGTGGCCGATCTCACCGGCGACATCCTCCCCTTCTGGATGGAGCATGGAGCCGACCCTGTCAACGGGGGCGTATATACTTGTGTAGACCGTCAGGGAAAGCTGATGGACACGACGAAGAGCGTGTGGTTTCAGGGCCGATGTGGCTTTGTCTTTGCCTTTGCCTATAATAATATATGTAAGTCGGCTGAATATCTGGAGATGTCGCGCAGCTGCCTTGACTTCATCGAAGCCCATTGCTTTGACAGCGACGGGCGGATGTACTTTGAGGTGACGGCCGACGGACGTCCCCTGCGCAAGCGTCGCTACGTCTTCTCGGAGTGTTTTGCGGCCATAGCCATGAGCGAATATGCCATCGCCACTGGCTCAAAGGAGTATGCCGACAAGGCCATAGGGCTCTTTGGCGACATTGTGCACTTCATCACCACCCCCGGCATCCTCGAGCCCAAATATCTGCCTACACTCGAGGCCATCGGCCACTCCATCACCATGATTTTGCTCAACACGGCTGCATGCATCCGTCGCGCCTTTGGAGCCTTGGGCATGGGCGATGACCCGCGCTTAGAGGCTCTCAAGCGGCAGATTGACACCTCTCTCAGGCTCATCACCACGCGGTTTATGCATCCTGAGGTGAAGGCTCTTTTGGAGATGGTGACCCCCGACGGCGAGCTTATCGACACCATAGCCGGACGCACCGTCAACCCCGGCCACTGCATCGAGACCTCATGGTTTATCCTCGAAGAGGCCCGTCATCGTGACGACAAAGCCTTGACCGACACCGCCCTGACCATCCTGCAATGGGCATGGGATGCCGGCTGGGACAAGGAGTATGGCGGCGTGATCAACTTTGTTGACTGCAAGGGATTTCCCTCACAAGATTACTCGCAAGACATGAAATTCTGGTGGCCACAGACCGAGGCAGTCATCGCCTCGCTTTATGCCTATCTCATGACCCGCGACGAGCGCTACATCGAGATGCACCGCATGGCCAACGACTGGGCCTACACTCATCTGCCCGACAAGGAATATGGCGAATGGTATGGCTACCTCCACCGCGACGGCTCAGTGGCCCAGCCCGCCAAGGGCAACATCTTCAAAGGCCCCTTCCACATTCCGCGCATGATGATCAAGAGCGCAATGCTCATCGACGACATCCTCAAGGCCTGACCTTAGGAGAGAGACTCACAGCGGGGGGAGCCGGCACCAATGCCGGCCCCCCCGCCCCCATTTTTCCACACCGCTCGTCAAACCTCCGCCGCACCGCCGTTGTTTTCCCTCCGTCACTCAACTTTTACACCTTCAGTCATGGCACAGACAAAAAAAGAAATTACAGGGACTGAGAAAGCAACTCCCATCGACGACCCCAGAGCCTTGACCATCTATCAGGTGATGGTGGGCTCGTTTATCCACTCCGACAATGGCGCCGAGGGATACCGGCAGATGTGGGGCCCCGACGGCAACACCAAAGATGGCAATCTGCGTGGCGTGATAGAGGCCCTGCCCCACATTGCCTCGCTCGGAGTCAACGCCATCTGGCTCACCCCAATCTTTGACAGCCGGGGAGCCTCAGGGGGCGAGAAGCTCCAGGCCTCGGGCTATTTCTGCAAAGACTATTTTGCCATTGACCCACACTTCGGGACCGAAGATGACCTGCGCGAGCTCGTTGACAAGGCCCATGAGATGGGGCTCTACATAATCCTCGACGGCGTCTTTGGCCATCACGGGGGTGTGGACAAGCCCTCGCCCGGCGGCAAAGAGATTGACTCTACAAAGGCCATCAATGAGCGCGACGAGGAGGGAAACGTGAAATATCCCGAGTCGCTCGATTACTTCAAGGAGGTGGCCACCTACTGGATTGACCGCTTTGACATTGACGGCTGGAGGCTCGACCAAGCCTATCAGCTCTGTCAGGATGGCCACAACTACTGGGTGGAGATCTCCCAAGCCGTCAAGGAGCTCACCGAGCGTCGCCGCAAGGAGGGTAAGCAATGGGGCATCCTGGGCTACATGGTGGGCGAAGACTGGAGCGACGCCAAGGGGATAAGCGAGCGCATCCTCCGCGACGGTGGCCTCACTTCGGCCTTTGACTTTGACGGCAAGGAGCTGATAAGCGGCCCCATGGCCGACCTTGCCTCAGGGGGCCTGGAGAATGGCTGGGACGACGTGGTGAAGGTCTACTCTGCCCCCTCAGAGCGCGGCTACTCGCCCGATGATGTAATGCCCAATCTCTTTCTGAGCAATCACGACGGCTTTCGCGTGGCCGACCATTTCTATGACGATGACAACGACATCAACGTAATGACCCGCTTTGCCATCCTGGCCGGCTATCCCGGCCCGGTGACGCTATATTATGGCGATGAGTTTGCCGACCTGAGCCGCGACAGCAAGGGTGCACAGCCCGACAATGCCGCCCGCACCTCGGGCCATCTTATGGCCGCCGACGAGCGTGGGGCAAAGGTCTACAACTATGTGTCGAGGGTAATGCACTTCCGTAAGGATAATCCGGCCATGTGGCGCGGCGAGCAGGAGTTTAACCGCTATCGCAACGGCGAGGCAGAGGTGTTGATAGTGACCAAGACCGACCCGGAAAGTGACAACAAGGTGGTGATGGCTTTTGCCGACCGCGACACCACTGAGATAATCTCCGGCATTGACTATCCGGTGGAGATTAAAGCCTTTGTCCCAGAGCTGATACGCATCAGTTAGTCCCCCTCCTCAGAGAGGCGTAGCAAGAGGCGGCGGCGTGCCTCAGCAGCGTCAAGAGTGGCTGAGTCGGTGGAGGCCTCCGTGGTCTTGACCGCTTTAGTCTCGGCCTTCTTAGCGGCAGGCTTAGTCTCGACGGCTTTAGTCTCGGCAGCTTTAGTCGAGTCGAGGACCGCGCCAAGAGAGTCTAAGCTCACCTCCGGCCTCGTGGCAGGCATAGGTGCAGGCTCCGGTGCCCTGCGCCCAACCATGGCAAAGTAGGGCTCCACGCGCCCGGTCATGGCATAGTTGCGCGTGAAATAAGGCTCATCGAGCGAGCTCACCATCACCCCCTTAGAGGAGGAGGTGTGGACAAAGCGGCCCTCGCCCAGGTAGATGCCCACATGATTGACCCTCCCCTTGCCGCCGGGGGCGAAGAAGATGAGGTCGCCCGGGATAGCCTCCTTGACCCCCTTGAGGCGAGCACACCACGCCGCCTGGTCGCGCGAGCTGCGGGGGAGCTTGAGGGAGAGCGCATTGTTGAACACGCCGACGACGAGGCCTGAGCAGTCGGCCCCCTTGCCGCGCTCCGAGGCGCCGTAGCGATAGGGAGTTCCGAGCCATCGAGAGGCCTCATCGAGGAGACGGCGCGTGGGCTCTGCCATCTCTTTGCGTTCCTTGGTCGTGACGAGCTCAGAGCCTTGGCGCTTATAGCCCGGCGCCGAGGAGGCCGAGCGCTTGGCGCGGCATCCCGAAAAGAGGAGAGCCAGCGACAGGATGGCCGCCGGGGCCAGCTTCATAAAATTTGTGAAAGACCGGTTCATAAGGCAAAGATAACCCAAACCTTTGTAATGGACAAATTGTTGTCCCTACACTATGAAAACAATAATCAATACATCCGTACCTGATTTTTCCGTCGAGGCCTATGTCGACGGACAGTTCAAGAACATATCTCTGAAAGACACCCTCGGCAAGTGGGCTGTCTACTTCTTCTACCCCGCCGACTTTACCTTCGTGTGCCCCACCGAGCTGGAGGATATGGCCGATGCCTACAAGAAGCTCCAGGGTCTGGGAGTGGAGGTATATGCCATCTCGACAGACTCGCAGTTTTCCCACAAGGCTTGGCACGACTCGTCGCCTGCCATCTCCAAGGTAAAGTTCCCGATGCTCGCCGACAAGACCGGCTACCTCTCCGAGGCCTTCGGAGTGCTCGACCCTGTGGCCTTCATGGCTTATCGCGGCACGTTTGTGGCCAACCCGGAGGGAGTGATCAAGATTGCCGAAATCAACGACAACGGCATAGGGCGCTCGGCCGACGACCTTACGCGCCGCATAGAGGCTGCCCAGTTTGTGGCCGAGCACGGCGATCAGGTGTGCCCCGCGCGTTGGCGTCCCGGCGACAAGACCCTTACCCCCGGCATTGACCTTGTAGGCAAGATCTGATCCATCCCCCTATCTTATACATTGATGGCGCCCGGCAGCAATGCCGGGCGCCATCAATGTATGTAGGTGGGAGGGTCTTACTTCATGAGCTTGACTACACGGCCGTCGGAGAGACGGAGGATGTAGATGCCGGGGGCGAGGCTCTGAATGCTTTCAGAGGCAACGCGGCGGCCGCTGACAGTGTAGATCTCGGCGCCGAGGGAGAGGAAGTCCATATCGATGGTGTCGATGCCAACGATGACGGGGTCGCCACCGACCTTTACGACGAAGCACTGCGAGATGCCGGAGGGGGAGGCTGTGACGGTAACAGTGGCTTCGCCCTTGTCGCCGGTGATGGTCACTTTGCCCTGCTCGTCTACGGAGAGGATGTCGTCGCCCTCGAAGCTCCATGTGAGTGTCTCGGTGTGAGTGCCGTTGTCGGCGGTGACAAACGAGGGTGTGAGTGTAAACTCGTCTCCCTTCTTGAAGTTGCTTGTCTTAGAGGCTGTGAGGGTTATCTCGGAGATGAGGCGATGGAGTTCCACGGTCTTGGTGATGGGGTCTTTGCCGGGGGCCGAGATGGTGATGGTAGCAGTCTGTGACCCATCGGTGAGTTTGTCGCCGTCGACTGAGAGCTTGCTCTCCTCGAGCTTGGCGGCCTCAGCATCGTTATCCTCTGCAAGGACGATAGAATGCTTGACATTGACAAACTTCTCGTGGCCGGGCTCGAGGGTGATAAACTCGGCGAGGTCAACAGGCTCATCGCCGACATTGAGCAGAGAGGGGAATTCGCTGCTCACCTCAAAGGTCTTGACGGCGTCGAGTATGGTTACGGAGACGGGGTCGGCGAGTGAGCCGTAGGTCACGAGGGGATCGCTGTCTTTCTTGACAATCTTGACATCGAGTGTGCCGTTCTTAATATCCTGACCAGTTACTTTAAGCTCACCATTATCAATTCCGAGACCCTTAGAGAGGGTGATTTCGGCCTGAAGCTCATCGACTGAGGGGAGGGTGAAGTCGCTGCTGGCAACGACGAAGCCCTCTGTATCGGCAGCGGAAGTGGGTGTGAGTATGGTGGCGGGCAGAGCCACGTGGTTATACTCGTCATGGTCGCGGGCCAGTATCAGCTCAATGTTTTGGGCTGTGACGGTGGCAGCAGGGATAGTCACGTCAATCATGTAAGAAGCAAGCATATCGGGGTCATCGGCAGTCTCATCGGAGGTAGTCTCCCCGGCAAGGGATATGGCCATGAGACTTGCGACTTCAGCCTCTTCCTCACCTTCGGTCTCTTCCTCGGTCTTGGCAGGGGCTTCGCCCTTCATAGCCTTGACTGTGATGGTGGTCTCGCCGGGGGCCCAGAATGAAACGTTGCCGTCCTCGTCAACTGTCACGAGCTCCTTGCCATCCTCAGGAACTTCAAAGGTGAAGTGGTAGGGATCGAGGGGCTCGGGGGTGAGGGTCTTGTTGATCATCACGCCCTCCTTGCCGGGATAGGGAGCTTCGGTGGCGGTGAGGGTGTATTCCACCTCATTGTCAACCACGATGTTGTAGTCGGTCTCAATGGGAGCGTCGGCATAGTTGGAGTCGATGCCGTTGAAGACGAAGATGGAGTTGGCGGGGAGGGTTACAGTGATCTCGGTGTCGGGTTCAAGCTCCGTATCCTCCGTGAGGCCGGTGAGCGCGGCCTGGTCCTCAAACGCCTTGGTAAAGGTGAATGTGGAGGAGCAGTAGCCTGGGAGCTCGAGGGCCTGGCGGAGAGTGAAAGTGAAGGTCTGCTCAGAAGTCTTGGGGTTGCGGAGAGCGAGCGTAGCCTTGCGGCCGTTCCACGAGGCCCAGCCGTAGATGGCAGCGTCGCTCGGGTCGCCGCCCACCCAGTGGATGTCGGGGAGCACGTCGGCGTTGGCTCTCTGCCATTTGATGCCGTCGGCCATCTCCTTCCAGAGGTCGCCGGGCTCCTTGCCCTCCTTGGTGATGGAGTTCATCAGGGCATAGTCGGCATATAGCTCCACCTGTCCCGTGCCGCAGGCAAAGGCAGCGCGCATCTCGCGGACGATGCCGTCGTAGTCACGCGGCAAACCGGCAGCAGTTCCACCTGTGCCGCTTGCATTAGTCAAGATAAACCCATGTGTCATCATTGAATTGATAGGGCATAGGGGGGAGTCCTTAACATACTTATCGTAAACCATATTGTCACGATAGCTTATCCATGCCTCACGGCCGTCGCCAAACTGAGCCCCGGACAAAAGCTTGCAATCCTCACCTTGACGCCATGTTGCATCGGTGTAGCGATACCAGAAAGGAGAAGCCCAAGTGCCCACGGTGGTGTTGAGGAAAATATCAGGACGAGCTTTACGGGCCTGCGTCTCTATGTCAATGATTGCCTCTGCACTTTCAGTATTGCCAGGGCCTGTAGCCGGATTCAAAGCGGAAATACCGTCAAACTTGAAGTAGCGGAAATCATATCCCAGTTTATTGGCAAGATTGTCAATGGCATCATTAAACACCTTGTAATAATCGGGGTTGGCAAGCTGCATCTCCTGTCCACGGTCTGTCCAATATTTTCTGCGCATATTGCCGCTATTGCCGTAACCTCCAACAGGGCCGAGCCAAGCGCCGAGGCCGGTGCCCATAGTGCGGGCCTTTTCGTCTATCTCGGTAAAGCCGTTGGGGAAGTTTGGATTAAAAGTCCAAGTACCGTAGGAGTCCCAGCCGTCATCCCATACAAAGGCTCCGATGTTGGTGCCGTTTTTCTTGTAAAGGTTGTCATACCATTGCTGAATGACCTCAAGGCACTCCTCAGGCTTCATGTGGTTGGTGTAGTTTGCGTCATTGTTGCGGCCTATGTTGAGCTCATACCAGGAGTTGTAGATGGGCATAGAGCGCCAGGGCACGGCGCGCTCGCGCTCTATGTAGGCCAGGACGGAGCGGCGGCTCTGGTCGGCGCCGCCGGTGCCGGCGTCGGCGATGAGGCCCACCACGGAGCCCACCTCCCAGGTCTTGCCGGGCTGGATGCTCGCGGACCTCGCCCACAGACCCTGCATCTTGACAGAATTATCAAACGGCAGAGTGAGCAATGCTTGGGTAATCTCACCGAAATTCTCCTTGAGGTCGGCGGAGCAGTTGAAGGTGAATGTACCGGTTGCGTTGAGTGCGGTCTCAGTGCGTTCCTCAATATAGAAACGAAGCGTATAGTTGCCGGGGGTGATGTCTGAGAGTGTGTATGTGTTGTTGCTGGGATTACTGCCTACAAAACCAAAATGATAGTCAGCTGCAATCTCATCATTGTTCTCATCAAAAAGGGCTACGCCTACAGGACATATGCGGTTGTTGCCTGAGCTGAATCCGATTACAACGGAAAGCGAAGCGGGGTCAGAGCCGCCTATGATGATGTTTTTGGAGATGACTCCAATCTTGGTCAATAGGTCAATATACCTGGTTCCCTCATCGGCTTTAAGGTCGGCGAAGCGTTCACCGAGCTGCTCAGGAACAAGCTCGGGATTAGCCGGGACAGTCCATCCCGCACCGCTTGTAGAGGTGCCGGATGTGCCGTCTATCACTGTACCGTCAAGGGATACATTATATGTGGATGTATTGTTGCCGTTATTAGTGCCGGAAGTGGCATTATGTGCTGAGTAAGCCACAACTTTGTATTGTCCCGCGGGCTGACTTCCAAAGTTGTAAGTGATGTTAGCATTTGAACCGACTTTCTTGTGGTCGGTGAGATGCTTGACAAGGGTCTCCGAATCTCCCTCTACCTTATAGAGCGATGCACCTGTAAAGTATCTTGCATGCGCACCACTGCTGTAAGCGTAATAGGCTGAGATTACGCCCTCATTAGCAGTAGTGAACGATTGCTCGTGCTGACGAATGAAAGGCGTGGCACTGTTGGCGGTAGCAGCAGCTGTGAATATGATTGCCTTGGGTGTCACTTCAGCATCTGTGGGATTTTTCCAATCAGCAGCCTTCCATGATGTTGAGGGGGCTTCAATGATACTCTCGGTTGAATATTCTACACTGGGTGTGGACACCCCCTTGTCAATGGTTATCTCTGCCAATTGAGGCTGAGCCGGGCCGGCCCAGGTGATGGTGCCTACTGTCGTGTTATTGTCCCCCTTATGGTGTGAACGATAGTATATGGTTTCGTAGATACCCGGCTCCGTGACATTGAGGGTATAGACATTGTCGGCATGAGCACTGCCATAATATCCATGATGATAATCGGTTACTTTTACAGATGAATCGTCAACCTTGTTAAGCTCCACGCCAAGCAAATCAATGCGTATGTTACCTGACGTGTAGACAAAAGTAGCTGTATATTCACCCGCCTCGGGGAAATATACATATCCGTGCATGCCGTTGACATTGGAGACTGTGGGTGTGACTTCTCCACTGTCATCAAACTTACCTATAGCCGATGGCAATGTTTCAGGTTTCCATTGCATCCAATCGTTTATAGAAGTCCATCCGGTGAGGCTAAGGTTTTTGACGTTTGCGCTCTGTGGAGCAACCGAGTTTTGGCCCATTGGGGTCTCTATGCCGGCGAAGACCTTAGGGGAGGCGAGGAGTGCGCCCCGGGTGTTGCCCACAATAGCCATGTCGCCGATTACGTCGGGGTCGGCAGAGTAAATCATTGGGGTTAGGGAGGCCATGGGGACGGCCTCTCCGCTCTCGGGGTTGGTGAGCTCGATCTCGGTGCGGAGGTAGTGGGAGCCGTCGCGGAGCACGGCGCGCCATGTGAGGTCCATGCCGCTGACCTTGCCTTTGGCCTCGATCATCTGGCCGAGAATCTTGATGGAAGCGCGGGCGGGGGCAAACTCGCTCTCGGAGTAGGCGGTGCCGGATGTGATTGTCTCCCATTGGATTTCAGAGCCGGAGAAGACAGTGCCGTCGGCGAGCTGGATCTTGAAGATGTCGCCGCCGGGGAGGAGGCCGAGGGCGGAGCATCCGCCGAAGGCGAGGGTATTGTTAGCGCCCTTGATGAAAGAGGCCGAGAGGAGGTCATTGGCGAGGGTGATGGTCCCGTCGGCCTCGGTAAGGGATGCCGCTCCAGGCTGAGTCTGCGAGGGGAAGATCACCGACTGGGCGCTGGCGGCGGGGGAAAGCCCCAAGGCTGCGGCCACAGCCAATGCCCCCAAGGAATGTTTAAAACGCATAAATGGGGGGGGTAATAAGTGATTGATTTTCATCAACTTAGATAAATAATAAGGAAATTCATGGTAAGATAGAAGGCTTCAGGAAGCCAATTTACTGCTCAAAAATAGATAAAAAAAAGCTGACAGACAAAGAGAAAAGGCCGATTTTTTTCAGAAAAAATCGGCAAGGTCAAATTGACGGATTTATATTTTGACAAGATGACAAGCTCATTAGAGATTGCGGGCGTCGGTGCAGCGGGGATAGTCGGAGCAGCCCCAAAACTGCTGTCCTTGCTTAGAGCCACGCTGGATGGAGCGTTTGATCATTGGCTTGCCGCATTTAGGACATGTCGGGGCACAGGAGGCAACAGCCATGGCTTGACGGGCTTCAAGAGGCTCTTGAGTGAGGTTTTCAGCAGAGCCGCCGTTGAGGGTCGGTAGCAGGCCAGGCGGGCAAGGAGTGGCGCATCATATAGTTGATAAAGTCTCCGGGAAGCTCGTGGACGCTTGCGCGGGCAACGTCGGTGAGTCGCATCTCATTTTCGTAAGAGGTCTCGTGTCGGCCGGAACCTTCGGCAATATTTGCGCGGATAGATCGCGCAGCCTGAGTCATTTGGTCGAATAGTCGCTTTCCGGGGTAGATCTTATAGCTGACGTATTTATATCAGAAGCTTTGAGTGGCCAGCTCAATGATATTGGCTAACACCCATGAATTGAGCCAAAAATAAGATGGGGACGAGGAGAATTTGACGCCCATGGTCTATTGAGTTATTGATGGCTTTGTCAAATTGTCAAATTGACAATATGACAGATTGACTTGTTTAGTAGTCGGAGAAAAGGCGGGGTTTGATGACGATGCCAATGCGGACGGTGGAATGAAATTGCTTATAGTCGAGGAGCCCCTCGCCATAGCCGTTGTAGTATTGGAGGAAGAGGCTCTGGTTGTCGCGCTTAAAGAGTCGGTAAGAGAGCTCGACGATGGTGTTATAGTTGAGGCGCCAGCCCTTGCGCTTGGTGAGTATCACGCTGAGGCCAAAGCGGTTGTTGGGGCTCTGGAAGGAGGTGCCTATCTGATAGATGCCGCAGTAGTCGAGGATGTCGCGATTGTTTTGGCCGTCGACGATGGGGATCCAAAACTTGCCGTGGACCACCATCATGGGGTCGATCATTATGGAGCCGGATAGGGAGATGCGATTCCAGGAGCGGCTCTGGACGCCGTCGCGGCCGTTGCTCTCGTGCTCGGCTATGAGGCTCACCTTGCCCACGTAGCGGTTCTTGACAAAGAGGGGCTTGGTGAGGCCAATGCCGGGGTTGAAGTTGAGGTCGGTCATGGGAAACGACTCTTGGAGGACATTCCAAAAGCATTTCTGGGAGTAGAAGAGGAAGAGATAAGAGCCAAGCGGGAGGGTCGACTTAGTGAGGCGCTGAGCGATGGAGATCTGAAACTTCACGTTGGAGTTCTCGCGCGTGGGGCGCTGGCCTATGGTCGTGCCGAAGATAAAGTAATTGTCCTTGTATAGACCAAAGTAAGGGCCGTCGTCGAAGGCGCGGCGGATAGAGTCGGAGCTGATGGAAGCGTCGGGGCGCACAATCTGAGCCTCGGCGCAGAGGGGAGCGAGGAGGCCGGCGATACAAGAGATGAGCAGGCAGTAGATTTTGGTCATTGCAGTGCAAAGGTAGGTATTATCTTTTGATGAATATCAAAAAGATGAGAAATGAGAGAGAGAAAGTCGCGGAAAAGGAGTAATTTTGTCACCGCCGTAATAATCACCACGGTGACAAATCGTGAAGTTCTATAATCGGACAGAAGATTTGAGTCGAGGTTTTTTGGTCGTAGTAAAGCGCCAACGCCGCAACTACAGCCACGAAGATTTCATGGCAAAAGTGACCAGGATAGAATCCATGGCTTTAGCCGGATATGATATAGAGACCCGCCTTTTTTACCCTCGACGATATGTAACACCTCCCTCCCCAAAATCTTACACCAATATGAGACATATTTTAATATATATACTGATAGCCGCTGCAACGGCGATGGCCGGAGGATGCTCCAAAGCCGACCACTTCACCATCGACGGCGAGACCCAAGGCGACGAGCCGCTGACCATGATGTGGCACGACGGAAGCCAGATGCATGAGACCCACTTGGCCCCGCTCGACGGCTCGTTTCGCATCAAAGGCTCGGCACCCGACTATGCCTTAGTGTGGCTCATGGATGAGAGCGAGCGGCCGCTGGTTAGCGTCATAGCCCGCGACGGCGACCATCTGCGCGTAGAGATAGACCGCAATGAGCCGCTCAACAGCCGCGCCCGCGGCAACGATGTCACAGAGCAGCTCGATGCCTGGATCCACGACAACGCCCCCGCCCTGGCCACCATGGATGCCTCGGCCATCAACGCCGCCGTTGAAGCCTTCATAGCCGAAAACCCCTCCTCGCCCGCCTCCACCGCCCTGCTCACCAACTACTTCCGCTCCATGGGCTCAGAAGCCACGGCCGACTCGCTTCTGCGACTCCTCCAGCCTGAGGCCCGCTCCAAAGCCCTCCTTGGCTCATGGCCCGCCCTGCTCGCCTCGCGCCTGACCCTCGATGCCTCAGGCACCATAGGCCCTCGCTCACTCCCCGGCCCCAAAGGGAAGAGAATAAGACTCTATCCGCGCGACGCCACCCTGACCCTCATAGCCTTTGGCACCCCCCAAGGACGCCGCGAAGCCGACTCGGCCGTCGCCACCCTACGCGACTTGACCACGCGCTATCCGCGCCGCCGCCTCCAGGCCTTAGAAGTATCGAGCTACGCCGACTCGTCCACATGGGCCATGAACGTGGCCGCCGACACTGCCGCCGCCTGGGATATAACCTGGACCCCCGGGGCCACGGCCGACCGCCAGTGGCGCAACTATGCCATCCCCACCCTCCCCTACTTTATTATAGCAGACTCCACCGGGACACAGCGGCTCCACACCGCCTCAGCCTCCGAGGCCAGCCGCTACATCACTCGGCTTCTCGGCGCAGACAAATAAACCTAACGACTCCTCAGAGCGTTTACCCATCACTATGACACCAAGACGTCAACGCCTGCTGCGCCTGTCAGGCATCCTTGCAGCCATCATCCTCGCCGCTACCGCCATAGCCGGCACCTTTGCCCGCCACCACCGGCGCATCTTCACCTCACAAGGGGGCAATATGATAGTGTTTCCGGGCGACTCCCTCGACCTGGCCGCCGCCACCTTTACGATAGACGGCGACACCGTCTGTCGCGACACCTTCTTTATGCTCGACCGCTCGGAGATACGCTCACTGACCGTCACCCGCTCGCCCGCCAACCTCATCGAAGTGGTGACCGAACGAGCAGCCACGCGCGCCCTCGACCCCTCAGAGCTGCCGGAAGAGGTCGACATCACCGTTGACGGTACCCAAGTGGACCGCGCCGCCTTCACAGCCATCCCCCCCGAGGCCATCTTGTCGATGACCATCATCAAAGGGCTGAGGCCGCGCATCGAAGTGACCACCACCGCAGCAGCCTCCCCAACAGAATAAGAGCACATCATCATCCCTCATAATGAACCGATATATCACAGTATATGGGTCGTCGTCGGCCCACCTCGACCCTCAATATTACGCAGCAGCCCACGAGATGGGTGCCCTGATAGCCAAAGCAGGGCACACTCTGGTATGCGGCGGCGGGCGTGCCGGCCTGATGGCCTCAGCCATCGACGGAGCCCGAGAAGAAGGGGGCCAGACCATAGGCATACTCCCCACCTTTATGATAGAGAAAGGATGGGGCCACCCGGAGCTTGGGCTTACCCTCCCCACCCCCGACATGCACACCCGCAAGACGCTAATGGCCACCATGGCCTCTACCGTCATAGCCCTCCCCGGAGGGATAGGCACCTTTGATGAACTCTTTGAAATCATCACATGGCGGCAGCTCGGGCTTTGGACCGGCAAGATAGTCATACTCAACACCCTTGGCTATTACGAGCCAATCCTTGCCATGCTCGACAAGGCCTCAGAGCAAGGCTTCATGCGCAAGGAGACCGACACAGACCTTTACTCCGTGGCCTCCACCCCCGCCGAAGCCATAGCCAAGATAACAGAGCCATGACCACCCTCATCTCAGAGCCCTGTCATTGCATCGAAGACCAGGCCCCCACAGCCACCTGGGGCTCAGCCCGAGGGATGCTGCATGGCACCGTGGCCTACACCCGAGGCATGGAGCCGGAGCCGCGCCCGCTGCTGCCGGGCTATGACGACGGCGTGGCCGCCATCTTGACCGGTGTCTTCCTCCTGCTGGCTCTGTCGGTGAGCCGACACACCACCTTCCTGCGCACCTTTGCCTCAGCCCTGCTGTCGGGGCCTCGGCGCACCGACACCTTTGACGACCACACCGTGGCCGAGAGCCGCATCACCGCCTCGCTACTGATCCTCTGTTGCCTCTGCGAAGGGATCATGATCCACTCAGCCCTCCCCTTCATAGGGTCATGGGGCTCCCCGGCCATAGCCATATCTATATGCGCCGCCGGAGCCGCCGCCCTGATGCTCTGCCAGAGTGCCGCCTATGCCCTTACCGGCTATGCCTTTGCCTACAGAGCAGGCGACACGCGGATGTGGCTGCGCGGATTCTTTGCCTCGCAGAGCCTTCTGGCCATAGCGCTCACCCTTCCGGCCCTGGCCCTGCTCTTCTATCCGGGAGCAGCGAGAGAGGCCCTGACAGTCGGTGCAATCCTCTATGTGATAGCCCGTCTATTTTTCTTTGCCAAGGGATTTAGGTTTTTTTACACAAATATTTTCTCGCTTTTCTTCTTTATTTTGTACCTTTGCACGCTCGAAATCGCGCCCATCCTTGCATTGGGTCGAATAGACTCCCTCTGAGCCCTCTCTTTCTTAGCAATTCCTGAAAAGAATATACTTAAGATTCACACTTAGATTACCTCTGACGACGTGAGCATCAAGAAGATACTTATTTCTCAGCCAAAGGCCACCGACGACCGCTACGCCGAAATCGCCGCCCAATATGGAGTTGACATCGTCTTCCGCCCTTTCATCAAGGTGGAGGGACTGTCAGCCAAAGAGTTTCGCCAGCAAAAAATATCCATACCTGAGTTCACGGCCATCATCTTCACGGCCAAGACGTCGATCGACCACTTCTTCCGTCTCTGCGAGGAGATGCGCATCGTCATACCTGAGACGATGAAATATTTCTGCACCTCAGAGCAGATTGCCAACTACCTCCAGAAATACATCGTCTATCGCAAGCGCAGAGTGTTCTTTGGCCAAAGCGGCAAGCTCGACGACCCGCAGCTTAAGGCCTCGCTGCAGCGCCACTCCAAAGAGCGCTTCCTCTTTGCCGTCTCTGACATCCACCGCGACTCCGACTCGGCCTACCTCGACTCGCTCGGCATCAAGTATACGAAGGCCGTGATGTATCGC
Source organism: Alloprevotella sp. (assembly GCA_023663135.1). Classification (GTDB taxonomy): domain Bacteria; phylum Bacteroidota; class Bacteroidia; order Bacteroidales; family Muribaculaceae; genus Paramuribaculum. The sequence continues at coordinate 9,353 of JAMPIE010000012.1, read as the reverse complement.
ACTGTCTCAAACGATTTTGGCCCAGACGAAGCCTTTGACTATGATATGCTCATCTTCTTCTCGCCCGCCGGCATAGAGAGCCTGATGAAAAACTTCCCCTCCTTTGACCAGGGGGAGATAGTCATTGCATGCCTCGGACCCAAGACAGCCAAGGCCGTAGAGGATGCCGGGCTGCGCCTCGACTTCCTCGCCGGGACTATCGAGACTCCCTCAATAGTGTCGGCCATAGAGAAAGCCTTGAAAGCCAAAAACGCATAAATGCCCCCGCTACGACAGGCATGGAAGGCAACGGGCTCAGCAAGGCAGAGAAGCTATGCTCCATAGGGGCCATAGACCGCTTGTTTAGCCAGGGGAAGTCTTATCCCGGGGCAGCGCCGGTGAAGACAGCCTTAGCCTACCCATGGCGAGCCGTATGGGCCCCTTCCCTCCCCTCCATCCGAGAGGAGAAGAGGCCGCGTTGCAGCCGATTTCTTATCTCAGTGCCTAAGCGGAGGCTGAAGAAGGCCGTGGAGAGAGTGTTGATGAGGAGGCGTTGCCGCGAGGCTTATCGCCTGCAGCGCTCGCTCCTCCCCTCGGCTCCGCATGACATAGCCTTTGTCTACGTGGCCAACACCCCTACCACCTATGAGCTCACGGCAGCATCTATAGCTCGGCTGCTGCGGAAGATAAGAGAGAAGTCGGAGTGACAAGGCATCAGGAATATGAAGAAACTCATCTCCCGGCTCCTTATCCTCCCCATACGCTTCTATCAAGGAGCCATCTCGCCACTCTTCCCCCCCTGCTGCCGATTCACACCAACGTGCAGCGCCTATGCCATAGAAGCCATCCGTCGCCACGGACCCCTGCGAGGCCTCTGGCTCGCCCTGAGGCGCATCTTGAGATGCCACCCCTGGGGAGGGTCGGGATATGACCCGGTGCCATGACCATGACATTCTTGACCGACGAAGACCGTCTCAGCCTCCTACGCCCCTTAGTGGATGACTGGCACACCCACACCACCAAGCCCCGCGCCATAGTCAATCTCCCCGGCCCTGAAGCCCCCGGGGAGAGGGGGATGCTCTATTCTGTTGGAATCCACCCATGGGACACTGAGACAATCTCCGTTGACCAAGCCCTATCTGCGCTTCGCCGCCGCGCAGAGACCGATCCCGCAGTGGTGGCCATAGGGGAGGCCGGGATCGACCGCCTTCGCGGAGCCACCCTCGACACGCAGGCCCATATATTTAGAGAGCAAGCCCTGATAGCCGAGGTCCTCGGTAAACCCCTTATCATCCACTGCGTCAGAGCCTATCCAGAGATATTAAGCATACACAAAGAGATGCACCCGCGAGTAGCCTGGATTTTTCACGGCTTCAGAGGCAATGGCCAGACAGCCTCTCAGATACTCTCCCGCCCCGGCACCTTCATCTCGCTCAACGAAGCATACACCGGCCCCCTGCTCGGTGGCAGCATCATCCCCCCTGAGCGGCTGCTACGCGAGAGCGACTAACCTATCCTTAAAAATCATAAATCCGGCGCGGCTATAAGCGGCATGGGCCGGGCCATTGGAGCAGCCGCGACAGGTGTCTCCTCAGGGCAGTGAGCACCCTCGCGCGAGGCGGAGCTGGCACAGTATCCATCGCGCTGATGATTTTCTTGGCGGCCCATCGCAGCCCCTCTGCCACCTCGGGGCGATCGGCATAATATTCCATAAACCGCTGACGCACTGAGAGTGACATTTCAAGCCGTCGCCGCCGCTCGGTCATGCTCCACGCGCTGCCTGCGCTGATGCGGTAGGCTCCCATAGGGCGCCGGAAGTAATGGATATTGCCTGAGGCTGCGGCGAGTAGGTGGAAGGCATAGTCGGGCGATGGATCGTCGGCCACCCACGCCGGTATCTTGTCAAGGGGAAGGGCCTCACGCCTATACACCACAGAGAGGTTTGTTATATAGTTGCTCCGAGCAAGGTCGGCAAGGGTGGTGTCAACCTTCTGCCCTCCGTTGCTGAGGCTCATACTTCCATCCTCCTCATATAGGTTCACCACGCGATGGAAGGTAAGGGCGCAGTCGGGGTGGGCATCCATATATTCCACCTGCCGGCGCAGCTTCGACGGCGAGATCCAATAGTCGTCGGCATCACACACAGCTAAGTACTCCCCTCGGCACAAGCTAAAGGCCTTGAGATAGTTGCGTTGGAGACCCAGATTAGTCTCATTGTCATAAACATGTATCATCTCGGGATAGCGCGCCTCCCAGCGTCGAGCTATTTCGAGTGTCGCGTCGGTCGAGGCATCGTTGACTATCACGAGTTCAATCTCAAAGGGAGCTCTCTGACCCACTACCCCCCTGATGGCCTGCTCTATCACAGAGGCCTTGTTGTAGGCTATCATAGCCACACTTACCTTTGCCATAAGAGTCTTTATTTGGGAGCAACGGTGGGCTCAAGCTCCGCCAGCGACCGGAGTAGGGCAGGGGTGGGGCTCAGTCGCGGTATCTTACGCTGTCCACCTAAGCGGCCTCCTCCCAGGGCGAGCCAGCGGTCAAAGAGCCCGGCCGGGGCAGAGGCCACGCTTAGCGGCGCAAGGAAGATGTTGCCGCTCCGCTTGGCTGCATAGTCTGAGTTTTCGTCGGTCAATGCTTTGTCGAGCGCTTCGGCAAAGGCCTGGAGGCTCGCTGGGGGTAGGCTGAATTCAATCACCCAGTGATGGCGTCCGCTCCGGCCCCCTTCGGCATACACCGGCCCGGCGGTATAGTTGGCCACGGTACACCCCATCTGCCGACACACACGCTCCAGTGCACGGTCGGCGTTGTGGACCATCAGCTCCTCCCCAAAGGCATTGATATATGCCTTGGTCCGACCGGCTATGGTGATCTTCAGCGGCGTCGTTGACTCTATCTTTACAGTGTCACCTATCGGATAGCGCCACAGGCCGTTGGCACTGGTGATGATCAGTTCATACACCTCCCCCTCTTTTACCTCCCATGCCGCCACCGGCATGGCTGTGGGGTTGCCGGCGGGACGGAATTCATAGAAGGTGCCATGATTGAGCAGCAGGAGCATCGAGTTGTCGTCAAGCTCATTCTGGACGGCAAAAAATCCTTCTGAGGCGTTGTAGGTGTCCACATAGTGCATCATCTTATCGGGATCGGTCAGTGCCTTATATTGGTCGCGATAGGGCCCGAAGGCTATCCCACCGTGAAAAAATACCTCAAGGTTGGGCCATACGTCGTGGATCGTCTCGGCCCCAGCCCGCTCCATCACTCGCCTTATGACGGTCATAAACCACGATGGCACCCCCGAGATACCGGTGATATTCTCGTGGAGCGATGCCTCGACAAGGGCCGGGAGCTTCTCTTCCCAGTTGGCCATTAGAGCCACCTGCCTCGAGGGGACGCGTACCATGTTGGCCAGCGGGTTGATGCGACGTATCAGCGTGGCCGACAGGTCGCCCACACACACACCCTTGGGAACCTCCTCAAGGGTCGAGGCGAAGCTCCCCCCGAGGATGAAGTTCTTGCCCGAGAAGAGCCGGCTCGATGGGTTGGCCGCAAGGTAATGGGCCACAGCCTCGCTCCCCCCCCCATAGTGGCTCTCGCGCAGCGAGGCATCTGTGATGGGGATATACTTCGACCGCCCGTCAGACGTGCCGCTGCTCTGTGCATACCACCGGCATCGTCCCGGCCACAACACCGACCTCTCGCCCCCGATCATCTTCATCACCCATGGGCGAAGCTCCTCATAGGGCGTGACGGGCTCTCTGTCGCGATATTCCTCATACGAGCGGATGGCCCCAAAACCATGGGCCGCCCCCCATCGGGTGGCCGCCCCGCGACGCAGCAGCGTGGCGAGGACTCTCCGCTGGGTAGCCTCGGGTGTGGCGCTCCAGCGTCGTGCCGCCTCTACTCGGCGGCTAAATATAGGCCTTACTATAGGAGTGAAGTCAATCATCGCCCCAAAATTAATCAAAATCCCGCGATTTTATGAATTTATGACTACCTTTGCACTCTGATGACACAAACCCTGGCATCGTCTTCCGAGCCGATGTCGCTTTCCCCAAGCCCATTCAATTGCAGCCCCCTTCTTCCAATCCCTCACCCGTCAGCCCCTCGCAAGCCGAGAAATGGACTGAGATAGAGCACCTCCCCGAGTGGGACGAGGATTTCTATGACGTATATACAGCCAAGAAATATGGCAAGTGGGTGATGCTCAAGACTCTCAAGGAGAAGTATCGTCAAGACCCCCGCTTCCGATCCATGATTGAGAAGGAATTTGACGTGCGCTACAATCTTGCCCACCCCAACATCGTCATGATCAACGACCTTGAAGAGGTGCCCGGCGTGGGGCTCAGCATCATTACTGACGATGTCTATGGCCGCTCTCTACGCAAGATCCTCGACTCCGGCGAGGTCAAACCGGCCCACCTCGACAAGGTCATGCACCAGCTCGTTGACGCCATCGAGTATATCCAGACCAATCATCTGGTCCACACTCCCATCCGTCCGGAGACCATCATCTTCACCGAAAACATTGAGAATCTCAAGCTCATCGATGTAGGCTTTGACCAGCGCGAAAAGCTCACCCCCGCCGATGCCACCGAAGATATCTATGCCTTCGGAAAGGTGCTCGAAGAGGTCTTGGCTCAGGTTCCCGGTGCCCCGGCTTGGCTCAGAAAGGTGGCCGAGCGTTGCACCGACCCCGACCCTCGTCGCCGCTATCGCGACGTGGTCCAGCTCCGCCTTGCCCTTCTCCATCGCACCGACCGCAAGCTCTATCTCACCGTCATTGCCTTCCTCGTGGTCATGATTGCCCTCCTGCTTTGGCTCACGTCGCCCCTTGCGCCCTCCCTCCCCACCCGATAATCCACCACCATCCCCCCCCTCCGGTCAGAAGAAGTAAATAAGTAGCTATGTCTGTTGAAGTACGCGAAGTAAGCCTCTCCAGGCGCAACATCAAGAAGTTCATAGAGTTTGGCAACTCCCTCTATAAGGGCAACGATTGCTATGTCCCTCCGCTGCTCTTTGACGAAATCGATACCTTCAACCCTGCCAAAAATCCCGCTCTCGACTTCTGTGACCTCCAGCTCTTTATGGCCTATCGCGACGGTCGTCCCGCAGGTCGCATAGCCGCCATCATCAACCGCAAGCTTAACGAGGCCTCAAAAAAGCATGAGGCTCGATTTGGATGGATTGAATTTGTTGATGATGATGAGGTGGTTGACGCTCTCATGGATGCTGCCGAAAGCTGGGCTCGCTCCAAAGGGATGACCGAGATGATTGGCCCCATGGGATTTACCGACCTCGACCACGAGGGGATGCTCACCTTTGGCTTCGACGAGCTTGGCACCATCGCCACAATCTACAACCATCCCTACTACCCGACCCAGATCAAGCGCCGCGGGTATGTCAAAGATGCCGGGTGGGTGGAGTTTCGCATGACGGTCCCCGACCGTGTCCCTGACAAATATCAGCGCATCGCCGACATTGTCCGCCGCAAGTATGGTCTCCAAAACCTCCACTTCTCCAATATTCGCGACCTTGCCAAGGAGTTTGGACGCCCCCTCTTCCACCTCATCAATCGCGCCTACAAAGACCTTTACGGCTACTCCCAGCTCTCCGACCGTCAGATTGACTATTACATCAAGCACTATCTCAGCGTCCTCCGCCTCGACTGCATCAGTGTCATCGTCGATGCCGACCGTCGCCTCGTCGGTGTGGGCATCTCCATGCCCTCCCTTAGCCGTGCCCTCCAGAAGGGGGGCGGCAAGCTCTTCCCCATGGGTTGGTTTCATCTCCTTAAGGCAATCAAAGGCCATAACGACATCGTAGACCTCATGCTCATCGCCGTCGAGCCTGAATATCAGAGCAAAGGGGTCAACGCTCTTCTCTTCGCCGACCTCCTCCCCAATTATATCCGCAACGGTTACAAATATGCCGAAAGCAACCTGGAGCTCGAGACCAACAACGCCGTCCAGGCTCAATGGCAATATTTTGAAAACCGCCTCCACCGCCGCCGCGAGTCATTCCGCAAATCTCTCTGAATTTAGCTGCCACCGGGCGATAACTAATTGACCCCTGTGCGTGTTGTTAAGGTATCGGGATGTAAGCCCTTTATCTTGACAATGCACACACGCCCTTGTCTCCTCTTCCGCCGCCTCCTGACTGCCCTCTTCCTGATGGCTTCAGTGCTCACTGTCGACGCCCAAATGCCAATCCATCTGAGCGTCAGGCCAAGGGTGTTGCCCGACTCGAGCGATGTCGCCCGCCAAGATAAACACCATTTCTGGCGAGCAGCAGGGACAGTATTTGGTATGAACATGGGTCTTTGGGCCTTTGATAGATACATCCAGCATGGCGACTTCGCCTATATCTCCTGGGAGACTATCAAGGAAAACTTACGCCACGGCTTCATATGGGACAACGACAAGATGGGCACCAACATGTTTCTCCACCCCTATAATGGCTCCCTCTTCTACAACGCCGCCCGTTCCAACGGCTACTCTTATTGGGGTAGCGGCCTCTTTGCCATTGCCGGCTCGGCCCAGTGGGAGCTATTCATGGAGAATGAATATCCCTCGACCAACGACATCATCGCTACCCCCATCGGAGGTATGGCCATCGGCGAGGTGTGTTATCGTGTCTCCGACATCATCCTCAACGACCGCGCAACAGGATGGGAACGCTTCGGCCGCGAGGCAGGCGCTTTTGTTGTCTCCCCCATGAGAGGCCTCACACGCATCCTCAACGGTGATGCCTGGACCCATCGCGCCACCACCGGTCGTCGCTTCGGTGTACCCGACGTTGGCCTCGAGGTCTCCGGCGGTGCCCGCATCCTCACCTTTGGCAACCAAGGCGTCAACGATACTCGCCCCGGAGGCGCCATAGAGCTCAACCTCGAGTATGGCGACCGCTTCGATATACGCCGTGCCAAGCCTTACGACTATTTCAGTATCCGCGCCGGCCTCAACCTCATCAACCGCCAGCCATTTCTCTCTCAGCTCAATATCAAGGGTCGTCTCATGGCCTTTGAGCTACGCGAGACCCCACGTACACATCTCTCCCTGGGCCTTTACCAACACTTTGACTACTACGACTCCGACACCATTTCATCGCTTGCCGCAAAATGTCCCTACAAGCTCGGCGTCCCTGCCTCGATGGGAGCCGGTCTACTCTATCGCGACCGGATGAGCCCCTTCTGCACCGCCGACGCCTTCCTTCACGCCAACGCCGTGATGCTCGGCGCTGTCCTCTCCGACCATTACTTCCTCGATGAGCGAAACTACAACCTCGCCTCAGGCTACTCCGTCATGGCGGGAGCCCACTTTGTCTTCGGCCGCGACCGTCTCTCCGTCTCTCTCTCCCACGAGCTCTACCATCTATTCACATGGAAGGGTTACCGACAGGGCACTGATCTGCGACGCGCCGACCGCCGGACTCTCAACGCCCAGGGGGACAAGAGCCGCGCTATTTTTGGCGTAAGCGAGCTCACCATCGATGTCCGCATCCTACGCCGCCTCTACTTCTCCATTGGTGTCAGCCACTATTTCCGCTCAACCCACTACCGCGACTACCCCGATGTCTCCTCCTGGTCCATCGCCGAGAGGATGATGGTGACATGGAAGTTCTGACGGCGGATGATGCCCCCTTAATTTGTTAACAAATATTAGCAAAAAAGGGGGTAAGTCTTAATTTATGTTTAATTTTGCCGTAATTTTTTTCAGGGACGGATATAAGCCGGCCTTCGTCGACCGACGCGCCGCGTCTCGTTGCCCTCAGAGGCCGGTGGATTGCAAGGAAAATATCAATCAATAATAATATCAATCATTTACACATTTTCATGAATAGACTGTTACAGCTTGTTTTGCCAGTCTCCATGGGATTGCTTTTGGCCGGTTGCAACAAATATGACGACGCGCCCATCAGCAATAAGCTCGATGACATCACCCAGCGCGTTGAGGTCATCGAGAAAGCCACCAAGACAATGAACGCCGATGTGTCAAGCATCATGGCGCTCCTTGACGCCCAGAAAAACCACCTCACCATCGTCGGCGTCAAGCACACCCTCAGCGGCCTCGTGATAATGATGGACGACGGCTCGTCAATCGTTATCCGCGACGGCAAGGACGGCAAGGACGGCCAGGACGCCACCCCCCCCGCTGATGTAATCACCCCACTGCTCAAGGTCGATGTCTTTGGTTGCTGGGTGGTGTCCTACGACAAGGGCGTAACCTGGACCAACATCAAAGACACCAACGGCTACTCCGTCCAGGCCGTATTCAACGGCGGCGGCAGCTCCTATGTCACCGACGTTTACCAAGACGGCGACTACTACGTCTTTATCCTCAGCAACGGCTCCGAGATACGCATCCGCTCATGCGAATGCACCGGCGGAAGCGGCAACACCCCCGTCACCGTGCCTGACCGTGTCCCTGACATCATTCCCTCTGATATCCTCCCTGAAATCGAGCCTTGGATGCCAATCTACAAAGGCACCACTCCTCCGGACGTCAACGGCGTTTACTTCGCCGACCCATTCGTGACCGTTTATTGCGAAGACCAGGGCAACGGCGGCTTTGACCCCGGATATGTGGTGACAAGCGAATATCTTGGCTTTTTCAACCAAAACTCGACCAACCTCACCATCGACTTCAAGCAGAGCACCCCCAACATGAGTAGCTACAAGATTGGCGACGGCTGCTACATCCAGGGCTCCGACAACAAGTTTACCGCCTTCTTCAACACCGAAGGCCAGTCAAAGGGCATCTACACCAAGACAGCCCTCCTCATCAGCGGCACCAAGACCGCCAACGGGATCAAGGATCTCTATTACGCATTCGTGATGGTCGACAAGGGCAATGACCCAAGCAACCTCCTTATGAAAAAAGGAGTCTTCCGCGTGTTCAAGGACAGCGACGGCATGGCCGAGAACGCTCAGTTCTCTTTTGATTTCATTTCACGCTCAAATCCCGCCGGGCTCCCCGACTTCTACGAGTTCATCAAGGCCAACAACTGACCTTACTACTAATATAATGGCAGCGGCCCACGCATGGTCCCATATGATAACGGGCCTTGCGCGGGCCGCTACCATTTCGTATATCCCGCCCGGATATCCCCGGACGCCCAAAGCCGTATATTTTCCCTTGCGCGGATATCTTGGATATAATAATCGCTCGCCCTGACGGGAGTCTCAGGCACACTGAACTGCCGCGTCTGCTAAAACTCTCACCCCCCTATACATCCTCGGCTCATTGGTTTGGATTGATACATCTTTGATAATCAGTGATATAATTGAAGAAGATTAAGATTTTGCGAAAACCCTATATGTTAACAAAGGTTAAATAGGATATGTTTTTCGGCATAAAATTTGGCCAGTATCG
>JAMPIE010000011.1:43585-83426 GCA_023663135.1 Alloprevotella sp. | reverse complement strand
CCGCTGGCTCCGCGAGGTCATCGCCCCCGCCGACTCCATCCGCTCAACGGCCATCATTGCCCACCGCAAGCCCTTGGCTCAAGAGATTATCCGCCGTTGCTTCCTTCAAGTCGGCCATCGCCTCTCAGCCGACGAGCGCGACGACCTCTTCACCCCCGTCAGCCACTCCCAAGTCAACCTCCTCCGAAGCCACACCTTCCACTACGGCCTCATCCTCGACGCCGACCTCTTCCACGCCCGACATTCCGGCGCCACCTTCGACTCCCTCCTCCAAGCCATAACCCCCATCTTCTGCCGCGCCCCCGGCTCAGCCCTCATCTTCGTCGGCGACTCTGCCCCCCACCCCCGCTCCGGCTTCGTCCGGATGGCCCGCCGTCAACCTTACCCTCTCCCGGTCCCCAACTCCGCCCGCCCCCAATTCATCCACTCCACCGGCGCCACGCCCTGCCTGGATAACCCCTGGATAATCCCCTGGATACCCCCGGATATAAATCCCCCGCCTGAAATTCCTAATTCCTCACTCCTCATTCCTCATTCATTGGCCTTGAGCGCCTAAGCGGGTGCCGCGCCCCGCCTCCTCAGCCCCTTTGTACTTCCGACAAAGGAATCCAAGCGCCGGCAAGAGTCCCTTGACATTCTTTTTTTTTGTGGCGAGACTCAGAGGCCACTGTAGGCCGGAGTGAAAGTGTCACCGCGCGAGGGATCCCCGGTGGTAAGCCCCAGGTTGAGCCAGCGGTGGCGCTGCTCTGAGGTGCCATGATTGAATGTCTCGGGCACTGCATATCCACGAGCTTTCTTCTGGAGATAGTCGTCGCCTATCTTGCGAGCGGCATCAAGGGCTTCGTCGATATCGCCGGGCTCGAGGGACCTGAAGCGTTTGTTGTCGTGATGCGCCCACACTCCGGCATAGAAGTCGGCTTGAAGCTCCAGACGCACGCTTATCTTGTTAGCCTCGGCCTCAGATAGGCGTTGCATCTTAGTGTGGGCATCGGAGAGTGTGCCCAGTAGATATTGCACATGATGCCCCACCTCATGGGCAATGACATAGGCATAAGCAAAATCGCCGTCGGCGCCGAGGCTTTGCCTCATGTTGCGAAAGAAGGCGAGGTCGAGGTAGACGCTTTGGTCGGCTGAGCAGTAGAAGGGACCCGTCTGCTCGGAGGCAGTGCCACAGGCCGAGGAGGTGGCGCCATCAAAGAGCACGAGCGTTGGCGCTTCATATTCGAGGCCGTTTTGGCGGAAAATCTCAGTCCATACATCTTCCGTGCCGGCCAGGATCTGCTTAGCAAAGGTGGCCAGCTCTTCATCTTCGGCGGTCGGGGTGTAAGTGCTCTGCTCGGTGGATAGCGGCGACAGCCCCCCGTTGCCTATTACGCCCGACAATATCGACGAGAGGTCGCCGCCGCCCAAAAGGGCTATTACCACGGCTATGATTACTCCGGCAATGCCACCGCCGGCTATCTTGCCGCCGCGGCCTGAGAAGGCCGATCGCCCGCGGCGGTCGTCTACGTTTGATGACGATCTGCGTCCGTCAAGTCTCATGCTTTATAGATATGTTAGGTTAAAGTGTTGGGATGAGGATTAGGTTTCTATTGGAGGATCAGGATTCTATTGTAGGAGGATGCGCGTGGCCGGCGCTGTCTCTTTGAGGAAGATGCCGGCTGAAGCGCTAAATTTTTCGGGACTTTCAGTGGTGAGATAGGTGCAGGTGGCTCCAATCCGACATCGACGCTCCATCTCGGGATGCCGCTCAAGGTAGTCGGCTAAGGAGTTGGCCACTATCTCGCCCTGACTTATAACGTTGATGGCGGGCGGCACAGCCTGACGTATCTTGGGGTAGAGGATGGGATAGTGGGTGCACCCAAGGATGATGGTGTCAATATTGCCTTCTGTGGCTCTCAACATCCGCCCCACATATTTATCCACAAAGTAGTCGGCTCCAGGGTCGGCGGCCTCTCCGTTCTCTATTAGCGGCACCCACATGGGGCAAGCCATAGATGTGACGGTGAAGGAGGGGTGGAGTTTGGCGATCTCCATGTCATAAGAATGGGAGTCTACGGTGCCTTGAGTGGCAAAGATGCCTATATGGCCTGTATGTGAGATGGAGCCAAGGGTCTCTACCGTAGGACGTATAACTCCCAGCACTCTACGCGAGGGATCGATCTGCGGCAGGTCGCGCTGCTGGATGGTGCGCAAGGCCTTGGCCGACGCCGTGTTGCATGCCAAGATCACCAGGTGGCATCCGCGCTCAAAGAGTGCCTTGACTGCTTCGAGCGTAAACTGATATACGATGTCGAAGGACCGGGTGCCATAGGGCGCACGTGCATTGTCGCCCAGATAGAGATAGCTATATTGGGGCAGTCGACGCCTTATGGCACTGAGTATTGTGAGCCCTCCGTAGCCGGAGTCAAAGATACCTATGGGGCCTTGTTGCATTGATTAGTAGGGGGGGGATGGGGGATGACGGCAACGGTGGAGGAGGAAACAACGGCGGCGCTCCCTTGCGGGCGCGCCGTCGAGTGTGAGGGTTCGGAGCCCGTATCAGCGTAGGGGGAGGCCAAGGGTGGCTCTCACCTGAGAGGTGACATCCACCGCCTCTATGAAGAGAGGCTGCGTGGAGTCAAGCACCAGTGCATATCCTCCCTCACGTGCCACGGTGGCTATTGCCTGTTTGATCCGGCTATTAATGGGTGCCATGAGCCCTTGTTGCATCTCTTGAAGCTCGGCCTGTGCATCGGTCACAAACTGCTGCATCTTCTGATTGAGCTCCTGTATCTCTTGGGCGCGCCGCTCCTTGATGGAGTTGGGCGTGTCAGGCGGAAGGGCCTGAAAGTCGGTGAGCTCTTTCTGAAATTTCTCGCGAAGGTTGCTAAACTCCGCCTCGTATTTCTTAGAGGCGGCATCGATGGCAGCCTGCATCTGCTCCACTTCAGGCATCCCGGCCTTGACGGCGACCATGTCTACTGTGGCAAGCCGCTGAGCGAATGTCATTGTGGGAAGCAGCGCAAGGATGGCTATGATGAAATGGCGCAACATGTGGACGATGATTGTGGCTTACTGTAGATTGAGCTTCTTCTTTACGAGGGGGGTGACGTCTACAACGTCGGAGCCGCTATAAAGGGGCATCGGCTTCTCAAAGATGAAGGTGAAAGAGCCCTCGGCACCAACGGCTGAGATGGCCTGCTTTACACGCTCCTGTATGGGCTGGAGCAGACGCATCTGCTGCTGCTGAAGATCGTTTTGGGCGCTTTGAGTAAACTGCTGCATCTTTTGATCGAGCTCCTGAAGCTCTTGTCCGCGGCGCTCTTTGATGGTCTCGGGGGTGTCGGCGCCGAGGCCTTGATATTCCTCGAGCTTTTTCTGGAATTCGGTACGGAGGTTGGCAAACTCGTCCTCGTATTTCTTTGAGGCGGCATCGATGGTGGCCTGCATCTCCTTGATTTCCGGCATGGCGGTCATGATGGCCTCGGTGTCAACGGTGCCAAACTTTTGGGCAAAGGCCATCGACGGGAGCATGATGAGGAGAGCGAGGATAATTTTCTTGATCATAGTGTAGGGGATGGGAGAGAGGGATGGGGTTTGTTATGTTCGTTAGTTGATTGGGTCAGGGCGCAAAGTTAGCGTTAATTTTTGGCATAGCCAAGGCGCTCGAGCACTTCGTTGCTTATGTCAATCGATGGGGAGGCAAAAATGATGTCGTTGGATGAGGCACGGTCAAAGACACATTGGTAGCCACGCTGGGTGGAGACGGCCTTAACGGCGTTGTAGACATCTTCCTGGATGGGAGCCATCAGGCTCTGACGCTTCTTATAGAGCTCGCCGTCGGGACCAAAATATTTAGTGCGTAGCTCCATGGCCTCTTTCTCTTTGGCCACTATGGCTTCTTCTTGGGCTTTCTTCTGCTCGTCGGTGAGAAACACCATCTGGGCTTGATAGTTCTTATACATAGTCTCGGCCTCGGTCGAGAGTGCCTCTACCTCTTTTTGCCAGCGCTGCGACATCTGGTTGAGCTGCTCGTTGGCCATCTCGTAGGAGGGGAGGTTGGAGAAGACATATTCCATGTCGACCAATGCAAATTTTTGGGCCGACATCCCTAAGGTGGAGGCTATGGCGATGATGAGGGTGAGGATTGCTTTCTTCATGTTGCAGGGGAATTTTTCGTTATCTTATTGTTTATGACAACCGGCGAGGATAAAAGTTTAACTGAGACTTAGAATTCCTGGCCCAGGATGAAGTGGAATTGGCTGCCGCCTCGCTCGCCATAGACGCGGTCAAAGCCATAGGCCCAGTCGATTCCCATCATGCCTACCATCGGGAGGAAGATGCGGACACCCGCACCGGCTGAGCGCTTCATCTCAAAGGGGTTAAAGCGGCTGACTGAGGTCCATGCGTTGCCGGCCTCTACGAAGCAGAGCCCATAGATGGTGGTTGAGGTCTGGAGCATGAAGGGGAAGTGGAGCTCCATGCCAAAGCGGGTGTAGGCATAGCCCTCGCGTCCCCAGGGGGTAAAGGCGCCGTTGTCGTAGCCACGAAGGCCGATGGTCTCGGTGGCATATTGGTAGGAGCCGGTCATGCCATCGCCGCCCACATAAAATGTCTCAAAGGGGCTCTTAAGCCATTTGTTGTAGGAGCCGAGGAGGCCTATGTCAGCGCGGGTCATGAGGACGAGCGTATAAGTGCTCTCAGGGTTTACGATGGGAGTGTAGGTCCTGGCTCGGAAGCGCAGCTTCCAATATTCTATCCATCGATACATCTCTTTGCGGCTCTCGGTGGTGTTTTCTTTGGCGAGCTTCTCCCAGTTTTTCTTGCCAAAGAGCGAGGCAGGGGGAGTGAGCTGTAGATTAATGGAGAACATTGAGCCTGAACGGGTGTAAAGGGGGTTGTCGATGGAGGAGCGGGAGAGGGTGAGGCCCAGCACGAGTGAGTTAGACGTGCCGTTGTTCATGTAGTAGAGGTAGTCCCAGTTTTTGAGGTAATACCAGTTGTAGGAGAGGTCAACCTGAAACTGGAAGTAGTCGTCGGGCCATGAGAGACGCTTGCCCAGGCCGGCGGTGATGCCCACCATCTGGAGCACTTTGTTGGGGTCGTAGGAGTTTTGGTAGCTCTGGTTGGCATAGCCGTTGTTCCACATCGAGTTGCCATAACCCCAGAAGGAGTTCATCGAGCTCATGGCGTTGCTCCAGGCACGGTTGTAATATGATGAGTTTACGCCGGTCTGCCTGGAGTAGTAGGCTGAGAGGGAGAGGGCGTTAGGGCGCTTGCCGCCAAACCATGGATCGAGAAACGAGATGGCATAGCTCTGGTAATAACGAGCGTTGGTCTGCGCCGATATTGAGAAAGTCTGACCCTCACCTTGGGGGATGATGCCACGATAGGTGGAGGGATAGAAGAGGTTTTTGATTGAGAAATTGGAAAATTTGAGAGCCACCTTACCGATGATGCCGGTCTGGCCCCATCCGAGCGAAAGCTCTATCTGGTCGTTGGCCTTGCTCTCGAGGTTAAACTCAATATCCACCGTGCCGTTCTCTTCATTGGGAAGCGGCTTGATGTCCATATTCTCGGGGTTAAAATGACCGGTTTGGGCAATCTCACGCGCTGAGCGCATCAGGTCGTCGCGCGAGAAGAGCTGGCCGGGACGCACTCGGAGCTCGCGGCGGATCACCTTCTCATACAACCGATCGTTGCCATTGATTATCACGTTGTTGATACGTGCCTGCGGACCCTCCATCATCACCATTTCGAGGGTGATTGAGTCGTTGTCTACGTTGGTCTCAGTGGGCTGAAGGTTATAGAAAAGATAACCGCGGTTCATATAGAGATTGGCAATGGCATCGTCATCCTCAAAGGTGCGCTTGTCAAGGAGCTTTTGGTTGTAAACGCTGCCCGGCTCAATATCGAGAATCATATTGAGTTGGTCGGTGTTGAACACGGTGTTGCCTACCCACTGGATGTCGCGAATATAATACTTCGGGCCTTCGGTGAGGTCGATATACACGTCGACGCTCTTGTCGTCGTAAGGCACTATGGAGTCGGAGATAATCTTGGCGTCGCGATAACCTTTTTCGTTATATTTCTGAATGATGCGTGTGAGGTCGTCCTTATATTCTCCTTCGACAAATTTCTTTGAGCGGAAGATGTTGAAGAAGTTGGAGATGTTGCCCCCTTTCTCGTGGGTCTTCTTCATGGCTTTCTTGACAGCATTGTCGGAGAGCACTTCGTTGCCGGAAATGTAGATCTTGTGAACCTTGATTTTGTCGTGCTTGTCCACGTCGATGTCTACAAAGACGCAGTTTTTGTTGGACAGGTCGTCGTGGAGGGTAATGACGATGTCGGCATTGCCAAAGCCTTTGTCTTTGTAATATTTTTTGATAATCATTTCGGCTCGGTTTACGACGTTTTGCGTGATCTGCTGGCCGGGTTCAAGGCCCAGACGCTCCTGGAGGTCTTCCCGCTCCCCCTTCTTTACGCCTGTGTAGTTGACCTTTGAGATGCGGGGCTGCTGACGCAGTTTGATGGTGAGCCATGCTTTGTCTCCTGCAATCTTGTCAACCTCCACCTTCACTTGCGAGAAGAGCTTCTGGTTCCAGAGTCTCTTGGATGCCACGGTGATAGCCTCGCCGGGAATCTCGATGCGTTCCCCCACCTTAAGGCCGGAGTAGCCGATGATGATGTGTGGCTCATAGTTGTCGGCGCCCTCCACTTCTATGCCGGCAATCTCGTAGACTGAGGGGAGGCCGGTGAAGTTGACCTTGGGATTATATATGGTGTCGACAGGCTCTTGTGCCAAGGCCATTGGAGAGGCCAGGGCCATAAGCATCATTATTGCAGAGGAGAGGATTATTGCAAGTTTGTTGGGCATATCGTGGGATGATGAATGGGTCGTGGAATATGGGAGGATGAGATGGTCAGTCGATGTGGCTTTTTATTTGATCGGAGGTGAGGCCATAACGACGTTCGCGTGCTGCAAATTGGCGGATAGCCTCAATGAAGTCATCTTCTGTGAAGTCGGGCCAGTAGGTGGGGGTGACAAAGATCTCAGCATAGGCCGCTTGCCACAGCAGGAAGTTGCTTAGCCTCATGTCGCCTCCGGTGCGTATGATCAGGTCAGGGTCGGGAAAAGGAGCTGTGGTGAGGTGTGATGAGATATCGTCGGGGGTTATGTCGTCGGGGCTTATCTTCCCTTCGGCGGCCTCTCGGGCGAGCTGACGGGCGGCCTCTGTAATCTCCCATCGAGAGGAGTAGCTGATAGCCAGGATGAGTGTGAGGCCGGTGGAGGAGGATGTGGCTTCTTCGCAGGCGGCAAGCCTGAGGTCTACTTCGCGTGGGATGCGTTTACGATTGCCAATCACCTTGAGAGCGACATTGTTTTTAATTAGATCGGGTGTCTCGCGCTCAATGGCCATGACAATGAGATGCATCAGGGCGTCGACCTCTCCTTGAGGCCTATTCCAGTTTTCGGTGGAAAAAGTGTAGAGGGTGAGATATTTGATGCCGGCGCGTGATGCAGCCTCAGTGATGCGCCTCACGGTGTTCACCCCTTCGGCATGGCCCTCAGATCGGTCGCGGCCACGTGCTCTGGCCCATCGGCCATTGCCGTCCATGATGATGGCTACGTGGGCAGGTGGGTTGAAAAATCGGCTATGTGAAGGGGTTGTCATGGCTGTAGGGTCAGTCTTTACGGTTGCATACTACACATCTGGGCCCGAATTCATATGTCAGCGACACCTGGATGGTGGAATGCCAGTCGGTGTTTTTAATGAATGAGCTCTTTATTGTGGTGAGGTCGGCCAGATCAGGGCCGTCGAGGTGGTCGCCGAGGGTCTTGGTCATGGTGAAGTCGGCGATAAGGTTGAGCCTCCGGTTTATTTTATATTTCACTCCGGCGGACATCGGAATGGCCAAAGCGAGAGCCGAAGAGCCATCGCATGCTGAGAGGGTTGCGCCGAGGCCAAGGGCCAGGAAGGGGGAGAAGCGCCTAAGGCGGCGATAGGTTTCTCCAATACCAAACGGGAAGAAATTGTATTCGCCTCTGACAGTGAGCGAGGCGGCAAAGGCGCTAAACGAATAGTTTTTTCCGCCAGGAAGAAAATTATCCATGTCGCGAGAGTCGCCGCTGAGGGTCATGCCGGTTAGTTGGGCGCGCAGCGACGTTCGCTCGTTGAAGAGATAGCGTCCTTGGATGTTGGCGGCAAAGCCGGGCTTATGGAAAATGTTGCTCTCGTTGGCGTCGCCGAGATAGCCGCTCATGCCCAAGCCGCCGCCTATGTCGAAGCGATATGACTCCAAGGGGTCGCCCTGCCCATAGGCGTGGGGGACGACAAAGAGCATTGCAGCCAAGTAGAGGATGATGCTATGGAGATAGTTCACGGCGGCGAGAGCGGGAGGATCAGAAGAGGGGTTGATATGTGAGGCGATTGATGGCTCCGCGCCAAATAGTGAGGCTCAGGCGAGAGGCGTCGGTGTATCCGCCCACCATATATATATAGGGGCATTGCCATGAGAGGTCGATGGATGCGCGTGAGGGGAGCGGAGCCTCGGGATAGCCCTTCCATTGGGAGGCTGATGATCGAGCGTTGGTTGAGAGGGTCTGGTCTTGGACAAAAGTCGAGACACCACTCAGGGCCGGCATGTAGGCCGGGAGTTGGAGCGAGGCACTGCCGGGAGCCCAATGAATACCACGGTCAAAGCTGATCCAGAGGCTGTTGTCGTTCACGCCGCGCTCAGATTTGCCGCCAAATGCCATAAGCACGCGATAATCTTTCACGATCCAGAACTGCCCGGTGCGATAGCCGATGTAAGGGATTATGGTCATCCCTTGGCGAGGGAGGCCCGGGGTGATAGATATGTCGGCCCACTGATTGCCGTCATAGGCCCATGAGCTGCCGCTCAATCGGTTTTGCGCATCAGAGCCGCCGGTGAAGATAGCCATCGGCTTGGCGGCCCATTCAGTGGTGTAGACAAGGAGTGTCGAGGTTCCCTTCACCGGGCAACGGTCGGGCAGAGGCGTGGCAGTGGCGGGGTCGGAGGCAGAGGGGTAGGAGATAGTTACGTATGTGCCGTCGGCACGGCGCAGGTTGCCAAGGAGCTCGGTTCCGTAAGCACCGTAGATATAAGTCATCTCCGTGCCGGTGTCGGTCCAAGACTTGCCCTTATCAGAAGAAGAGAAGAGATGACCCTGAGCATTTAGGATAAACATCTTGCCGTTGGCACCCGAGAATGAGGCGACGTCAGCTTTGGCGGGGAGGGTAATTTTCTCCATTGTCCAGTCTTCCTGGATGTTGGCCGTCGAAGCGATGTCGGCCTCAGAGCCAGAAGCATTTGCGGTGAGGCAATAGTAAGTTCCATCTAGCTCAATAGCGCGGCAGCGGGAGGGGGCATTGAGGGAGGTGGGGAGCGTCCTTAAAGCGGTGTTTCCCCATGCGAGCGAGTCGGGATTTTGCTTATGCACATTGACCGAAATCAGATAGTCGCGCGAGGCGAGGCCATCAGCCGAGGTGATGCTGAGAGTTGCGGGCCCGTTGGCAAAGTTAATGGTGTCGGTTGACGATGTCATGTAATCAATCGAGTCGCGACCCTTCTCGCCATTGAAATAGATCATGGCACGGCTCACCTCCGGGAGGGAAATGGACACTGCGAGGGCGTTGGTGGGAGTTCCCTTGGGCAGGGAGTCGGCATTGAAGATTCGACCCCTGTTGAGGTCAATGGAGAAGAAGACCGTGTCGAGGTTGGCCAAGACAGAGTCGTTTTTGACAAGACTAAAATTTTTAACGCTTACGTTGCTGTAAGTCAAAACATTCCATTCTTCATCCTCGTTGTCGGCCGAGCAAGACGGCAAGAGGCCGAGCGAAAGCGCGGCGAGCATTATGCAGATGGGGAGGCAAAGCTTCATATGAGCATTAATGTGAGGAGGTATAGGTTTCAACGTGCAAAGGTAACATTAAAATTGTAATCAAACCCTTATGGAACGTTAAAATAAGTGATAGAGCAGGGATAATCGCTCAGTGTTTAAGCCGAAACGGCCCATTTCTTATGGAGCCAAGCCCCGCTGAAAAGTCGCCAGAGGAAGATAGCTCCTCGGAAGCAGAGCTCGATACACATGGCTATCCACACGCCCACCAGCCCATAGACCGGGGCAAGGATGGCCGCAAGTGAGAGCCTTACAGCCCAAATGCTCCCAAAGTTCATGCATGCCGGGATGAGGGTGTCTCCCGCCCCGACAAAAGCGCCATAAGAGACAATAGCAGCGGCAAACATCGGCTCAGCCCAGGCCTCGATGCGCAAGATTGCTGCCCCAAGGTGTATCACATCTATGTCGGGGGTAAAGAAATCCATCATTGCGGGAGCCGCCAGATACATCACCGCTCCCATTAGAGTCATGACCGCCATGCCGGAGAAGACTGATATGCGAGCGAAGCGACGAGCCATCTCCAATCGAGATGCGCCTATGCTCTGACCCACCAATGTGGTGGCCGCTTCGCCAATTCCATAGCCGGGCATGTAGCAGAGGCTCTCGGCCGTGATGGCAAAAGCGTTGGCGGCTATAGCGGCAGTGCCCAAAGGGGCCACGATGGTTGTGGCCACGACCTGTGCCCCACACATGATGAGTCTCTCGGCAGCTACCGGGAGGCCAATGCGCGCTGCGTTTCTTGCAACAGGGCGATTGGGCAGCGACGGTCCTACATAATTGAGCATATTGAGCTGTGGCGAGCGCCGCCACATATACCAAGTCATGACGGCGGTGATAACAGCCTCAGCCATCACCGTCCCGATGGCTGCGCCTGTCACGCCCAGGCCAGCACCCCATATCGTGATGCCTCCCACCACCCTTGACGGGAAAATGAGGATGGCATTGAATATAACATCAAGCACACACATAGAGGCGTTGAGGATTCCAGGCACCATCATGTTGCCCGAGCACCGCAGAACGGCGCCGGAGAGGTAGCCCACCTGAAAGATGGGGATTCCCAGCGAGAAGATGAGGAAATATGCCGACGCATCGGAGCATATCTCCGGAGCGCCTCCGAGCCAGCGAGGCAATCCCGAGCTTATGCCAACCCCAATGGCCATGAGGAGGATAGAGAAGAGCGAGACCCACGCCATAGCCTTCTTCACCACACCCTGGGCATCGCCCAGCTTGCCCGCACCGATGTATTGAGCCACCTGAACCGCGAAGCCCGCCACCGCCGCCGAGCAGAGGCCCGAGAAGAGCCACGTAGAGGTTGACACAATGCCAATGGAGGCAGAGGCTTCAGCGCCGAGGCTCCCCACCATAGCTGCATCAATATATTGCATGATGACAGCCGACACCTGCGCCACCATCGAGGGAAGGCTCAGGAGGGCAGTGAGCATAAGCTGTTTGCGGAGCGAGAGCTTCGCTCCATCGCGCAGCTGCGACAAAAGCAATGCCGAGGAATACACGATAGTCAGAGGGGATGGGAAAGCGCCTTATTTCCCTGCAAAGGTATTGCAATCCCCACTAACCTCCAAATCGTAATGGAAGTAAGAATGTCAAGGGGCTCTTGCCGGTGCTTGGATATCTTTGGCCTTGCGGCAAAAGGGGTTGAGGAGGCGGGGATATAAATCCAAAGAGATCCGGGGGGGTATCCAGGGATTATCCAGGCAGGGAATTAAGTCGATTTGTGCCTTGAGTTCACAATATATATAATAAGGGGGCAGCACGGAACAAGACAGAAGTTCAAGCATGTCAATATCGTCACGGACTACAAGTTCAACTCCAATTTCAGCGAGAGAGACAATCATTCATTCCAGATTGGTGTAGGTGTATGTTTCCAACACAAATTGTCTTATATACCCATTACATGCGTCGATGCCCGGCTGATAGAGAATCTCCACGCCCAGCGGCCCGACGGTCTCCAGCGTGAGCTCAACCCAGTCGCCGTCGGCACGCGACGATGTGGGGTTGACACCGGCCCCGGCGGCCTGAGAGGCCACGGGCAAAAGAGCGGCTAAGAATAGCGCAACGAAAAGTGTATAGATCTGTCTCATAACAAGAAATGTGTGATAATAATAGCCGTATAAGTAGCCAAAACTCCCCTAACTCACAAACCCAGAATCCTCCCCTCAAAACAGTGGAAGGTATCGCACTAATGCTCAACGCATTACAAAATGTTTTTTCCTGTAAAAGTACATTTGGCGCAATTTCCTCCGCCTCTGCTGCATCATTTTGTATGCCAGATTGGAGCGCGTTTTCATGACGCGAAGGGGCGCATATCTATTTTTAACACATGAAAAAGCAGAGAATTATCCGATTTTGACTATCTTTGTGGTGAAATAGGCCAATCACCCGGTCAACACACATTTCGATGAAGTCACGCATCTGCCGCCTCGCCCTCCTTTTTGTCGGCGCCATGGCCCTCATGGCCGTCGGCCGGCTCGCCTTTGTGCTGTGTCTGCCGCAGGTCTACACCCACTTCTCCGCCACCGACATATGGCATGCCATAGCCGCCGGCCGAGGGATGGACAATTCCATGGCCGGGTACCTCACCGTCCTCCCCTCCCTGCTGACGATTCTCTCAGTGTGGATGCTCCCGGGGGTGATTGACCGCGCAATGAGGATCTACTATGCCGTTGCGGCCCCGCTCATTGCCGCCGCCTTTGTGGCCGACACCGTGCTCTACTCCTACTGGGGCATGAAGCTCGACACCACCCCCCTCTTCTACTTCACCTCCTCCCCTTCCCTGGCCCTGGCCTCCGCTCCGGCATGGCAGATTGCCGCCGCCCTTGCCGTCTGGCTCGCAGCCTCGGCCTTAACGTGGCTTATCTTCAGCCTCATCATCAAGGCCACGCCGCTCTCCGACCCCTCGCGGATGCGCCGCCGGGGACTGGCATCGGCCGTCATGGCCCTCCTCACCGCCGCTCTCTTCATCCCCATAAGGGGCGGACTCACCGTGGCCACCATGAACCTCTCAAGCGCATATTTCTCAACCGATCAGCGGCTCAACCATGCCGCCGTCAACCCCCTCTTCTCCCTCCTCTACTCCCTATCCCACTCCTCGGGCTTCGACTCCGACATGAGGTTTATGGGCCCCGACGAAGCCGCTCTACTCGCCTCCCCGGCTCTCGCCCCAAAGAGCTATGCCTCCACCGCCGCCGACTCGCTCCTCACCACCTCGCGCCCCGACATAATCCTCATCATCCTTGAGAGTTTCTCGAGCCACCTACTCCCCTGCCTCGGCGGCGAGAAGATAGCCCCGCGACTCGACAGCATTGCCCGCTCGGGCCTACTCTTCAGCCACATCTACGCCTCGAGCTTCCGCACCGACCGCGCCATCCCCGCCATCCTCTCCGGCCTCCCGGCTCCCCCATCTCAGCCGGTGATGAAACACACTGCCATAGCCGAGCGTCTACCCGGCCTCCCGGCAGCCCTGCGCCGCGCCGGCTACTCCACCGCCTATTATTACGGTGGAGACATCAACTTTACCAACCAACGAGCCTACCTACTCTCGGCCGGCATTGATACCATAGTGAGCGACACCGACTTTCCCCTGAAAGATCGCGTCTCCAAATGGGGCGCGCCCGACGGCCCCCTATTTGACCGTCTCACCGCCGACCTCGAGACCCGTGGCAGCAATGGCACCCCACGATTGACGGTGGTGCAGACCTCGAGCAGCCATGAGCCCTTTGACGTGGGCACCTTCGCGCGCCATGCCGACCCGGCAGCCAACGCCTTTGCCTATGCCGACAGCTGCCTCGGCCGGTTTATCGACCACCTGACCACCACCCCCCGATGGGACTCCACCCTCGTGGTGATAATCCCCGACCATTATGGGTGCTATCCTCGCAACCTCGACGAAGAGGCCCGCCATAAGATCCCCTTAGTGATGACCGGAGGCGCCTTAGCCCTCAAAGGGAGGGTAGACACCCCCGCAGCCCAGAGCGACCTGGCCGCCACCATCATGGCCGCCCTCAGGCTTGATGCCGGCGACTTTCCCTTCAGCCGAGACATACTCGCCACCCCCGCCCCGACCCTCGCCCTCTTCTCCGAGCCCGACTTTGCCGCCGCCATCCTCCCCTCAGGCAAGCAAACGCGCCTCTCGCTCGCCGCCGAGGCCACCAACGCCTCCACCGACACGGCCACCCTCCGCCTGGAGGCCTACCTCCAGATACTCTACTCCTATCTCTCCTCACTCTCCTCAAAATCTCCTCACCTCAAAAAGCAATGACAATATTTGAATTCATAGACTCCCAACTTCTCCTGCTCGCCAACAGCTGCCACAGCGACTGGGCCGACCAGTTTATGATGATGTTCACAGGCCGATTTATCTGGGTACCGATGTATGTGGCCTTGGCATTTATCGTGGCGCGATACTTCAAGCCCCGGAAGGCCATAGTGGTGCTGATAGGCGTGGGAGTGGCCATAGCCATGGCCGACCAGACCTGCGCCACCCTTATCCGTCCCATCGTGGCGCGACTGAGGCCAAGCAACCCCGACAACCCCCTCTCAGCCTTTGTCACGGTGGTCAACGGCTATCGCGGCGGCTCCTACGGCTTCCCATCATGCCATGCCGCCAACTCCTTTGCCCTGGTGGCCTTCATGAGTCTCCTCGTCCCGCGCCGCCGCCTCATCTTCTTCATGATAGGATGGGCAGTGGTCAACAGTTACAGCCGCCTCTATCTTGGCGTTCATTATCCGGGCGACCTCCTCGCCGGGGCACTCGTAGGCGCCGCCTGCGGCACACTCGCCGCCATGGCAACCCGTCTCATCATAGGGATGCCACTGCCCCACCCGGCCAACGGCGAAGTGCTTCAGTCACATCCTCGCCATCTGCCCATCACACCCTCGGCACTGCGCATAGCCCCCGTGGCCGGCCTCACAATGTCGGTGAGCGACATAGCCCCCGCCGTGGGCTTCGCCACCATATTCATCATAGCAGCAATCGCCCTGTGAAGTCCTCTTCCTCCGGTCTCACCATGACGCCGGAGGGGGTGAGCGACAACACCGAAGGGGAGGTAATGCATCGGCGCATGGCCGCAGCCACCACCCCCATCGTGGCTCGCAGGTTAAGCTCTATCAACGGATAGATTTCATTTGAGTGGGTCACAACCATATCCACTCCCGCCCAACCGGTATAATATGGAGCCACAACGGCCTGTATCGCCTGCCCTACGCGCTCAGCCCATGGCAAGGGGTCGACACCGAGACGAGAGATGATCCCGCCGTCGGAGAGGATAAAGTTGCCGCGATAGGCCCCGCGGCTGTCAGTGTCAAAGAGCGAGAGAGAGTGAAACTTGGCCCGGCCACCTTCCAGACGGTAGAGCGCGGCAAAGTCGGCTCTGCGCCCATGGTCGGGCTCTATAATCACACATCCCTGTACCCTCACTATGTCGGCAGCTCGTCGCTCCACCTCATCGCGTCTCATGCGCGTGGTGGCAAACACACCCCTGCCGCTACACGACCATGGCATCTTCATGAAACTATCGAGTCCCTTGGCCTCATTGGCGGCTACAGCAGCCAAAGCCTCCTTGGCCGAGTGGGCAACGCAAGGCGGCTCCAACCCAAGGCAACACGCCAACTCCACCGTGACCTCGCGCGAGCTTAGAGCGCGGTGGCGGTCAAGCCAGCCATCATCGGGCAAAGCCTCATACGCGACACCCGCCCCCATCAGCCGACGTCGAGCGGCTCGGCTCCAGCCCCAAGGGACACAGCCCGTCACCCCACCGGGGGCAGCCGTGACAGCTCTTCCCTCAAGCCCATATAGCTCCCTGAGTTTCTCAGCCTCAGCAAGAAAAACCTCATCGGGGACAAGCACAGCATCATTGCTCCGGGCAAGCCACATAGGCATCAGAGCCCCGGCTCGGGCGAGCCGGACAGCAGCCTTGGGGGGAGTGTAATTGTCGATATTGGCGGCAAGTGCCAGGTCGTTCCAGGGATTAAAGAGATGGAGCCTCATCATCCGCCTCGTCAGTGAGTTTGGTTGCCTCTATCTCCTCAGAAGCCTTGGCCTCCTCAACGGGCGTAGCGACGACCTCAGGTTTGAGCGACTCTACACCCTCATCCATGCTTTCTTCTGCATCGTCAAGAGCCTCCTCTTCGGCGACCTCCACGACCGCGCGTCGGGGTTCCCTCTTGCGCGGCTTCACCGGCGGGGCTTGAGCTATCATGGCAATCATCTGCTCAGGGATAATGAATATGTCGCCAGGCGCTTGGGGGCGAAGAGGCTCATACCAAGCAAACTTCTCCAGGAAATAAGACCCCGGACGAGCAAGATAGAGCGGAGTGACATGACCCGTGTTTTCGGGCCATATCAATCCCTCCGAGAGAGTGTTGTCCTTAAACCGGGCATCCATGCTCGTGCTCTCGATGAATGCATATTTATTATAGGTGGAGTCGTTTTCCATCGGGAACATTATCATCTGAAGATTGCCGTCGACCGTGAGCCGGCTCAACTCCGAGTTGGCAAACCAGGCCTTGATGTCCTTGCCCGAGAGCTGGTTGTAGCAATCTTCAGCAATATGCTCGGCTATAAATCCGGCCTCGGGGAGGTAGGCACGCTCCACGGTGGAGTCGTTGAGCCTCAGCTCAATGGCCTCGCCAAAAATCTGGCGGTCGGCATTCCACACCACCGGAGCGCGATACATATAAATGGTGGAGTCGAGGTCGATAAACGACAGAGAGTCGCATATCCCCTGCATGTCGGAGCGATAAAAGCGCACCCGATGGAATGCGTTGGTCACCCTCGCCGAGTCGACAGGGTCAGTGTAGGCATTGATGGTGTCGCCATGAAGATAGAGAGTGTCGCCCTTGCTATATTCCTTAGCCACGGCCATGCCGGTGACAAAGGCGCTGTCGATATTCTCGTCATAGAAGGCATACATTCCTTCGACCGACGACCGGCGTGCCGAGTCGGTCATCACCACATTGCCCATAGCGATGCCAATGCCGGTGTCGCGCGAATAGTCGATGGTGTCGCCGGTGAGGGTGTTGCCACGACGCATCTTCACGGTAGAACGCCTATATAGGTTGGCCACCCCGGTCTCGGTGTTATAATTGCCCGAGGTGGTGGAGATGTCGCCATCCTTGCCCACGATTAGAGTCTTGTCAACAATCTCAGCAATATGGGTAGCGGTATTATACTCAAGGGTGTCGGTATAGAGGCGCGAGGGATCGGAGGGATTGACCGGGGCAAGCACCACCCCACGGTAGAAATAGCTCTGCTTCGTCGAGGGGAAATATTCACCCTCGCGGGAGATGAGAGTGTTTTGCTTATCGCTCAAAACGCCTCCGATGGTATAGTAGCCCACCTCCTGGTTCATGTCGTAGTTTAGAATCTCTGTGGTGAGGGTCACGTCGCGGTTGATGAGCCTCACCTTGCGGCCATTGTAGGCCACGGCCACGGCTTGCTCCTGCTCGCCGTCGTAGTTAAGCTCATCGCAATAGACAAAGAGAGTGTCGCCCTGCTCCATCTTCACTCTCGAAAATGCGTCGAAGGAGTTGGTGCCCTCATAAAAATAGGCACTGTCGCAGGTCATCACCATTCCGCCCTTGCGAAACTTCACGTCGCCGACGAGCACCTGATATTGGTCAAGCGGGCGCCCCGACATGGGGTCGTAGCCATGGATCTGACGGTAGCGTAGAGTGTCGGCATGCTCAAGAAACACCTTGTCGCTCTGCGCGCGGTCAACCAAAGGGATGGTGGGGGCTATTGTGGGGCGATTGGGGCGTCGGGTGCCGGTGGCAAAATCGGGGTGACGCCTGCGCTCCGGAGCCGGGCCAGA
This sequence comes from Alloprevotella sp., assembly GCA_023663135.1. Taxonomy (GTDB): domain Bacteria; phylum Bacteroidota; class Bacteroidia; order Bacteroidales; family Muribaculaceae; genus Paramuribaculum. Next base: position 65,690 of record JAMPIE010000011.1, on the reverse strand, counting down.
GGCGAGGAGCGACGTGGCGGCGGTAACCATCAGGGCGGCGACGACCAATAGCTCGCGGGACTTGACGCTCATCATTTCGGGGAGTAAATCAGTTGGCCGAAGTCTGCTCATCGCCCTCGCGCTCACGAATCCAGGCCTTGTAGCGGAAGTCGCAGTTGCGATAGCCTTCCTCGATGCGCACATAAGTCTCGCGTATCTTCTTCTCAATCCACTCGCTGATGATGCGGTTTCGCTCGGCGGCCTCATACATCTCTTTTATCTGTAGATAGTCGTTGCGAAGGTCGGCCTTGTGGCCTTCGATGCGGCGCGCGAGTCTCACCATGGCCACAATCTCCTTGCCGGTGGTCTCGTCGGTCATTAGGAATGCCTTCGAGAGTTCCCCCTCCTCGAGGTTGGCCACTTGCTTGGCCACCTCCTGGGGGAGTTGGCTCATCTCAAAACGCGTGGTGCGAGTGGCGGGATTGACCATCAAGCCCTTGTTGGCCCTGGTGTCCTTGTCTTGCGAGACCACCATGGCAGCCTCGTCAAAGGTGGCCTTGCCCTCCATGATGAGATTGCGCAGGGAGTCCATGCGCTCAGTGGCAATAGTGAGCTCCGACACCGGGACACGCGGGCGCAGGAGGATATGGCGGCAATTGATGCGGTCGCCTCGCTTCTCAATGAGCTGGATGATATGGTAGCCAAACTGGCTCTCAACGATGCGGCTCACCTTCTTGGGGTCGTTTAAGTTAAAGGCCACAGCAGCAAAATCAGGGTCGAGCGAAGCACGGCTCATGAAGCCGAGCTCGCCGCCACGCATTGACGACCCATCCTCGCTATAGAGGATGGCGAGAGCCGAAAACTCCGACTCGCCGTTATTGACCGCCTCAGAATATTTTCTCAAGCGAGCCTTGACATCCTCAATCTCTTCGCGAGGAATCACGGGGTTCATCGTGATGATCTGCACCTCCACCTGCTGGGGGACATAGGGGATAGAGTCGGCCGGCAGATTGGAAAAATAGCGGCGGATGTCGCTTGGAGTGCTCTTCACATCCTTGGTGAGGGCTTGCTGTACCTGCATCACCCGGCTCTCGTTGCGAATCATGTCCATGTAATGCTGGCGCAGCTCAGGCATGCTCTTATGGAAGTACTGCTCCACCTTTTCGCGCGAGCCGAGCTGAGAGATGAGGAAGTTGATCTGGCTATCGGCGCGGCTGACCACCTGACTCTCATTGGCCTCGATGGTGTCGAGCTCAGCTTGGTGGATAAAGAGCTTCTGGATGGCCATCTGCTCAGGGATGAAGCAATAGGGATCGCCGACAATCTCTTGGTTTTCATACCTCATATTCTGGAATTGCTCCTCAATTTCGCTCTTCCATATGGGGGTGTCGCCGATGACCCATGCCACCTCCTCGGCCACATTGTTTTGCGCCGGAGCCACCAGAGCCGTGAGGGCGAGTGCAGCGCCCGCTATGATATTTTTGATGTTCATTGCTTGAAAAGGATGAATTAGTAGATCCCGGGCAGAGCGATGGCCCCGCGCCAGACATAATCGCCGCCAAAATTACAAAAAATTATTGAGCGGCTGACTTATTCCCCCACACATTATACTATTTTTAGATTTGGGCAGACGAGAGATTTTAAGTAAATTTGCCGCGCCTTTGCCGCGCCACGCGCCCGGCCAAAGCGCCATTGACCACAACTTGATAAAAATCAGTCAATATCATATATGTACAGGACTCACACATGCGGCGAGCTGAGGCTCGCCGACGCCGGCCGCGAGGTGACTCTCGCCGGCTGGGTACAGCGTGTCCGCAAGATGGGCGGCATGACCTTTGTCGACCTCCGCGACCGCTACGGCATCACTCAGATAGTCACTAATGTGGAGCGCGACGCAGCCCTGCAGGAGGCCGCCGCTCATCTTGGTCGCGAATTTGTCGTCCAGGTCAAGGGCACTGTGGCCGAGCGCGAGTCAAAGAACTTCCACAACCCCACCGGCGAGATTGAGATCATCGCATCACAAATCAACGTGCTCAACCGCTCAGAAGTGCCCCCCTTCACCATCGAAGACGACACCGACGGCGGCGACGACCTGCGCATGCGCTATCGCTACCTCGACCTGCGCCGCGGCGCCGTCCGCCGCAACCTGGAGCTGCGCCATCGCATGGCCTTTGAGATGCGCCGCTACCTCTCCGACCATGGATTCCTCGAGGTGGAGACCCCGGTGCTCATCAAGTCAACCCCCGAGGGTGCACGCGACTTCGTCGTCCCCTCGCGCATGAACCCGGGACAATTCTATGCCCTGCCTCAGAGCCCCCAGACCTTCAAGCAGCTCCTGATGGTCAGCGGATTTGATCGCTACTTCCAGATCGTGAAATGTTTCCGCGACGAAGACCTCCGCGCCGACCGCCAGCCCGAGTTTACTCAGATTGACTGCGAGATGTCGTTTGTGGAACAAGAAGATGTGCTCAACATGTTTGAGGGTCTCGTGAAACATATCTTCAAGTATGTCAAGGATATTGACTTCCCCACCCCCTTCCCTCGCATGACCTGGGCCGATGCCATGCGCCTCTACGGCTCAGACAAGCCCGACACCCGCTTCGGCATGCAGTTTGTAGAGCTCAAGGACCTCACCGAAGGCTCGGGCTTCTCCGTCATGGACGATGCCGAGTATGTGGGCGCCATCGTGGCCCCCGGCTGCGCCGGATATACCCGCAAGCAGCTCGACGAGCTCACCGACTTTGTCAAGCGTCCACAAGTGGGCGCCAAGGGGATGATGTGGGTCAAGTTTGAAGCCGATGGCTCGGTGAAGAGCTCCGTCGGGAAGTTCTTCTCCGAAGAGCAGATCAAGGCGTGGGGCTCCCGCGCCGGCGCTCAGCCCGGCGACCTCATGCTCATCCTCGCCGGCAAGACCATGGCCACACGTAAACAACTCTGCGAACTCCGCCTCGAGATGGGCTCGCGCCTGGGTCTGCGCGACCCCCAGAAGTTCTCATGCCTCTGGGTCATCGACTTCCCCCTCTTTGAGTGGGACGATGAGACTCAGCGCTTCTATGCCATGCACCACCCCTTCACCTCCCCCAACCCTGATGACATCCATCTGCTCGACACCGATACCGGTGCCGTCCGCGCCACAGCCTACGACATGGTGGTCAACGGCAATGAACTCGGCGGCGGCTCCATCCGCATCCACGATGCCGAACTGCAAGACCATATGTTCCGTCTGCTTGGCCTCTCTGAGGAGGATGCCCAATATAAATTTGGCTTCCTGATGAACGCCTTCAAATATGGAGCGCCCCCACACGGCGGCCTTGCCTTTGGCTTTGACCGCTTCGTAGCCATCCTCGCCGGCCTCGACTCCATCCGCGACACCATCGCATTCCCCAAAAACAATTCGGGACGCGACATGATGATCGATGCACCCTCGGAGATCGACAAAGCCCAGCTCGAGGAGCTTTCGATTGACGTAGTGCTCCCCGCCGAAGAGTAATCACCCCATGCCCACCATTGCCCAAATCATAGCCGCCATTGAAGAGATTGCCCCGCTCCTCCTCCAAGAGGAGTGGGACAACTCCGGCCTCCAAGTGGGCCACCCTGAAGCAGAATGCACCGGAGCCATGCTTGCCCTCGATCCCACCGAGTGGGCCCTCGACGAAGCCATAGCTCAGGGCTGCAACCTGCTCGTCACCCACCATCCGCTCCTGTTTCATGCCCCCAAGCAATACGTTGGAGCCACAGCGCAGCAGCGCACGGTGGAGCGCGCCCTCCGCGCCGGAGTGGCCATCTATAGCGCCCACACCAGTTTAGACAACGCCCCCGCCGGCCTCTGCGCCCACGCAGCCCGACTATTAGGCCTCACCGCTGTGGCCCCGCTCATCCCCTCCCCCGCCATGGCCGGAGCCGGCAGCGGAGCCGTCGGCTCCACCCCCCGCCCCATGACCTCAGCCGAGTTTATCGAAGCCGTCAAAGGCACCTTTGGCTCCCCGGTGGTGAGATGTTCACGCGCCTATGGCCGCTATGAAGGGGATGGGCAGCTGATCACACGCGTGGCTCTGTGCACCGGCTCAGGAGGCTCCTTCATCCCTCAAGCATTAGCCTCCGGCGCACAAGCCTACCTCACATCCGACACCCGCTATCACGACTTCCTCGACTCCGGCTCCGACACCCTCCTCATCGCCGACATAGGCCATTACGAGAGTGAAAAACCGGCCTGCGACATTTTTTACGATATTATATCGAAAAAATTCCCTAACTTTGCAGTTCGATATTCATTTACCGACGTTAACCCAATCCTGTATGCCTGACGAGCCCCCCTCGTCCGGCCTTACACACTGACAATACAACCATTTTTCGACGAATGGCAACAACATCCAAAAGCAGAGCAGAAGGCTCCTCGGTAGAGTCGCGCCTCAAGACGCTCTACAAGCTCCAGACCATACTGTCTAAGATCGACACCATCCGCACCACCCGCGGTGAGCTGCCTCTTGAGGTTCAAGACCTGGAAGACCAGATCGAGGGCCTCCACACGCGTGTCGAAAACTATCGCGCCGAGATTGAAGAACTTCGACGCAAGACCGTGGCCGAGCAGCACCACATCAGCGACTCTCGCCAGCAAATAGCCACCTTCAACGAGCAAATCAGCAACGTGGCCAACAATCGCGAGTATGACAGCCTCACGAAGGAAATCGAATATGCCACCCTCGAGATTGAGCTCGCCGAGAAGCATATCAGCGAGTATGCCAACGCCATAGAGATCAAGACCGCCGAGATTGAAGCCACCGAGAGCGAGCTCGTCGAGCGCGGCCACCTCCTCGAAAACAAGCGCCAAGAGCTCGAGGAGATCATATCCGAGACCAAGCAAGAGGAGGAGAAGCTCCGCGCCGAAGCCCTCGCCCTCGAGCCCAAAATCGACGAGCGCACCCTCAAGGCCTTCAAGCGCATCAGACAAAATGCCCGCAACGGCCTCGGCATCGTCTACATCCAGCGTAACGCCTGCGGTGGCTGCTTCAACCGCATCCCCCCCCAGCGCCAGATGGAAATCAAGATGCACAAGAAGGTAATCGTCTGCGAATACTGCGGCCGCATCATGATCGATCCCGAGCTCGCCGGAGTGAAGCTTGACATGCCTCAGGAAAAGGCACCGGCCAAGAAGCGCACAACCCGCAAGTCTACTGCCTCCAAGGCATCTGCCGCTGCCCTCGACGAGAAGCTCGCTGACAACGCGGATTAAACCCCTCCTACACGGGGGAGAGCCATCGTGGCTCTCCTCCGCTCGCATTTTCCAACATCAGGCAAATACTAATCGAGCGGCCCCGCATCAACAAGTTGACGCGGGGCCGCTTTATATTTTATTTAATTGCGATGGGGCTATTACCAGATGATAACGCGCTCCTCCTCGGGACGATACATCGGCTGACCTTCGGTAATGTCAAAGGCCTCAAAGAAGGGAGCCAGATTGCGCAGGGCCACGTTGACACGCAGCTTTCCGAGCGAGTGGACATCACCCTCTGTGAGTGCGCGGATATTCTCCTCGCGTACATTCTGTCCCCAGAGGTTGGCATAGTTGAGATAAAACACTTGGATGGGATCAAAGCCGTCAATCCTGGCGGTCTTCACATCTACGCCTTTATTCTTCTGAGAATTGAGGAAGGCAGTCATGGCAATGCGCAGGCCGCCATGATCGGCAATGTTCTCGCCAAGGGTATACTCACCATTGGCGTGGAGACCTGGAAGCACCTCTTCGGCTGAGTACTGGTCGACGAGCTTTTGGGTCAAGGCCTTGAAAGTCTCGGCATCCTCGGGAGTCCACCAGTTGGTCATATTGCCCTCGGCATCGAAGTGGCTGCCCTGGTCGTCAAAACCGTGGGTCATCTCGTGGCCAATCACCACGCCGATACCACCATAGTTTTCAGCGTCAGACGACTCTGCGTCAAAGAATGGAGCCTGGAGAATACCGGCGGGGAAGCAAATCTCATTTGCCACGGGATTGTAATAGGCGTTGACCGTCTGGGGCGTCATGCCCCACTCGGTCTTGTCAACAGGCTTGCCCCACTTGGCGAGCTGTTCATTGTTGTGCCACACCCTTACGGCATGCATGTTCTCAAAATAGCTCTTGGAGCCGTCGATATCCATAGTGGAATAATCCTTAAACTTGTCGGGATAGCCGATTTTGACGGTAAAGGCAGCAAGCTTCTCACGAGCCTTGGCCTTTGTGGCATCGCTCATCCAGGTGAGGGAGTCGATATGCTCGCCCAAAGCTGTCCGGAGATTTTCCACAAGCTCTACCATGTATTGTTTGCTCGACTCAGGGAAGTAACGTTGGACATAGATCTCGCCGACGGCCTCACCCATGGCACCCTCAGCAGCTCCAAGGGCACGCTTCCATCGCGGGCGCTGCTCCTGCACTCCGTTCATCACCTTATTAAATTCAAATGATGCATCGCTGAAGGAGTCGGAGAGTAAAGATGAAGCACTACTTACATATTTCCAAATCATATAGTCCTTGAGCTCGCGGGGCGAGAGGCTCTTCATGATCTCGCTGGCGTTTGCCATGGCTTTGGGATCGTCAACGATGAGAGTGTCGATGGGGGTAGTAATGCCCATGGTCTCCACGAAAAAGCGGTCCCAGGGGAAGGCGGGATAGAGCTTCTTGACATCCTCAAAGGAGGTGGGGTTCCATGAGGCCTCCACGTCGCGGCTCTCCTCGCGAGTGCGAGCTGCCTGGGCCATAGATGTCTCAATCTTCATCACGGTGTTCATGATGCGGGAGGCAATCTCGGCATCATAGCCGGCATTGGCAAGCTGGTCAGTGATGAGCTTCTTGTAGGCGTTGCGGACGGCGGTGTTGCGCTCGTCGTCTTTGAGATAATAGTCGCGGTCGCGCATACCCATAGAGCCGCCCGATACATACATGGCATACTCGTTGGAGTTTTTCATATTCTCCATGATGCCGGCGCCCATGATGGGCGAGCCCCATTCGGTCTGGTACCAGAGGAAAAGGTCGGTCATGCCGTCGTCGGGGGCGCTCTCTATCTTCTCGAGGCCGGCCTTGATGGGGGCAGCTCCGTCGGCATTGCGACGAGTGGAGTCCATACCCTGGGTGTAGAGGGTGGCCAACTTGTAGGCGTTGGTGCCGGGCTCGGGGTTGGTGGCGGCAAGGCCGGTGACGATATCCTTCACGCGGGCCTCGGCAGAGTCGCGCAAGAGGTCAAACTTACCAAAGCGAGCATATTCGGCAGTGAGGGGATGGGCCTTGCGCCAGAGGTCGTTGACATGCTCATAGAAGTCAACTCCGGCGGGGATAGAGTCATTGATCTGACTCTTGTCAAGGCTACTAAGATGTCCAGCGGAGCTGGAGCATGCAGCCATGCCACACATGGCGGCTCCGGCTATAGCCATAAGGAATGTTGATTTTTGCATTATGATTGGTTGATATTCTATTTTATATAGAGGTCACTTTGTGGCCATATAAAGAGTGCAGACACCATAGGTGAGGGGGATGGCATGGGCTGAAAACCAGCCGTTGGCCAGGATGAGGCTCACCATCTCGTCGCCCTGGGGCACGGCGGCGATGCTCTCGGGCAGGTAGGTGTAGGCCCGACTGTCGCCACTTGCCATGCGGCCGACAAAAGGGATGATATGGCGCGTATAAAAGCGATAGAGCGGGCCGACGAAACGCCCCTTTGGGGTGGAGAGCTCAAGGACGCAGAGCGTCCCTCCTCGGCGGGTGACGCGGGCCATCTCACGATAGCCGGCTGCCAGGTCAGAGAAATTGCGGACTCCAAAGGCGGCCGTCACGCAGTCCATCTCTCCGTCGGCAAAAGGGAGGGAGAGGCAGTCGGCCACCCTCAGCTCAATGTCGGCCGATGCACCGGCGGCCTCCACCTTTCGGCGCCCGATGGCTATCATCCCTTCCGATAGATCGACACCCGCTATCCCCCGTGAGGGATGGAGGCGGTGGCGTATCTCCAGAGCCAGATCGGCTGTGCCGGTGGCCACGTCGAGCACTCTCTCCGGGGCCTTAGCTGCCAGCTCATTGATGGCGCGGCGGCGCCAGAGACGGTCTGTGCCCAGCGTCATGGCTCGGTTCATGAAGTCGTAGGCGGGGGCAATGTTGTCAAACATCTCCCTCACCTGCTCCCCCTTCTCGCGACGGTCGCCGTAGGGGTTGACTTGCTCACATCCGGGACTGGCCTTTTGGCTCATCGCTCTACCGATTGCAGGCAGTCAAGGACATTTACCGCGATACGGTCGTTGAGGTTCCCCTCGTCGCCCTTGACAAAGGGGCGGCCGGTGATGTGTTCATAGAGCTCTATATAGCGCTCGCTGACGCTCTCGATAAACTCGTCGGTCATCTCAGGCACCTGCTGGCCGGACTGGCCCATGAAGCCATGGTCGATAAGCCACTGGCGGACAAACTCCTTGGAGAGCTGACGCTGCGGCTCGCCCTTGGCCAGGCGCTCATCATAGCCCTCTGAGTAAAAGTAGCGCGAGGAGTCGGGGGTGTGGATCTCGTCGATAAGATACACCTTGCCGTCGCGCTTGCCAAACTCATACTTAGTGTCTACCAAGATAAGCCCCTTCTCGGCGGCCATCTCAGTGCCGCGCTTGAAGAGCTTCAGCGCATAATCTTCCATCACGGCATAATCCTCAGCCCCGACGATGCCGCGTGCGATAATCTCCTCGCGCGAGATATTCTCGTCGTGGCCTTCGTCGGCCTTGGTGGTGGGGGTAATGATCGGCTCGGGCAAGCGCTCATTCTCGTGCAGACCCTCGGGTAGCTTCACACCACATATCTCGCGCTCGCCGGCGGCATAAGCACGCCAGGCGCTGCCGGCAATGTAACCTCTGACGATCATCTCCACCTTGAAGCCCTCGCATCGGGTGCCCACGGTCACCATAGGGTCGGGCGTGGCAAGCATCCAGTTGGGCACAATGTCGGCTGTTGATTCAAGGAAATAAGCCGCAATCTGATTGAGCACCTGGCCTTTGTAAGGGATGCCCTTGGGAAGGATTACGTCAAAGGCCGAGATGCGGTCGGTGGCTATCACGGCTAAGAGGTCGTCGCCGATGGTATAGACATCGCGCACCTTGCCATGATATACGGCCGTCTGGCCGGGGAAATGATAGTCGGTGGTTACCAATGTAGTTGCCATATCTTTGTCATGGGGGATTGTTGGTTAACAGATTGCCACGCAATCTGTCGGCAAAGTTACTCAAAATAAGACAATCCCCCTCCCCCCTTAGCCACTAAAATGCCCCACGGCGCATATTTTTTGGCTCTCTCACTTAATTTTTATAACTTAGCGGCATCATTCCAGCTCTCTCCCAGTCACTGACCCCAACTTCCCCACCCTCCACCGTGAACAATCATAGATATTGCGTAATTATGTGTGGCGGCATCGGCAGCCGCTTCTGGCCTTACAGTCGCCATGATCGTCCAAAGCAATTCATCGACTTCTTCGGCACCGGCCGCTCGCTGCTACAGATGAGCTTTGACCGCATTGCCCCTCTCGTGCCTAAGGAAAATGTCATCGTAGTGACCAACGAGGCCTATGCCCCCTTGGTGGAGCAGCAGCTCCCTGAGCTTTCCAAGAGCAACATACTGCTTGAGCCGGAGCGCCGCAACACCGCCCCATGCATCGCTTGGGCCGCTCGCCACATCATGGCACTCGACCCCGACTCGTCGATGATTGTGGCTCCAAGCGACCATATCATCACCCGAGAAAACATCTTCCAGCAGTGTATCACTCGCGGCTTTGAATTCGTAGAAAACCATCACGCCCTCCTCACCCTCGGGATCAAACCCTCTCGACCCGAGACCGGCTATGGCTACATCCAAGTGGGCAACTCTTCCTATACCGGAGCCCCGGGCGATGCCCCCATCCTCAAGGTGAAGACCTTCACCGAGAAGCCCGACATTGAGCTGGCACGCGTCTTCCTGGAGTCAGGCGAATTTTTCTGGAACTCAGGTATCTTTCTTTGGAAGACCTCGACCATCCTTGATGCCTTTGCCTCGCTTGCCCCAGACCTCCACCAGGTGTTTGAAGCCGGGACCGCCCTCTATGCCACCACCTCCGAGCAAGCCTTTATTGACAGAGCCTTCCCGACATGCCCCGGCATCTCCATCGACTATGCCATAATGGAGAAAGCCGACAACGTCTACGTAGAGTGTGCCGATTTTGGCTGGAACGACCTCGGCACGTGGGGTGCACTCTACGACATCTCCCCAAAAAACCGCGACGGCAATGTCACGCAGGGGTGCAACGTGGTGTCGGCCGACACTTCCGGCTCCATCTTCGCCTCAGCCGACCCCGACAAGCTCATCGTGGCACGCGGCCTCCACGACTATATCATAGCCGACTCCGGCGATGTGCTCCTGATCTACCCCAAGGCCGACGAGCAGAAGATCAAACAGGTTGTCAACGATGTCGAACAGCGATTTGCCTCGCGCTATCTCTGAGCCCCCCATTCCACCCTCATAAATTAGGCTGCCCTCTCCATGGCGAGAAAGGGCAGCCTGATTTTTTCTATTTATGATCTATTTCTTGAAGAGGCGGAAGAGCTCGCCAATCCAGAGCACGAGGGAGGTCGAAGCGATGATAATCACCCAGTCGATAAGCTTAAGGGGCTCTACGTTGAAAAAATCGCCCCCAAAGGTAACTATGAGTATCTGGCCGATGAGGATCACCACGACTATCAACTCAAAGCATCCGCAGCCTTTGAAGTGGAAGGATGAGCGGCCTGTGGCAAAGGCGCGTGCATTAAACATATTCCAGAACTGAAGGAAGACGAAAATGGTGAAGAAGAGCGATAGCTCATATCCACTCAGCTCGTTGTCTCCGCCCATAGCCGTTCCTATCTCGGTGAGACAAGTGATATTGGTGTGCTCAAAGTAATAGAGCAGGCCAAGGAGGAACAGAAAGAACACACCGCCTACGCCGATGATAGACCTCCACATGGGACGGTTGATGATAAAGGCCTCGCGCGAGCGCGGCTTCTCTTTCATCACTGAATGCGACGGGGGGAGCGAGGCGAGTGCCATGGCCGCAAAGGTGTCCATGATGAGGTTGACCCATAGCATCTGTGTGACGGTGAGCGGCGACTGCATCCCCATAAAAGCGCCGAAGAGCACAATGAAGCTGGCGGCAACATTGACGGTCATTTGGAAGAGGATGAAACGCTGGATGTTTTGGAAGAGGGAGCGACCCCACATCACGGCGCGACCTATCGACGAGAAGGAGTTGTCGACGATGGTGATGTCTGATGCCTCTTTGGCCACGGAGGTACCGTCGCCCATTGAAAGACCCACATGGGCGGCCTTCAGAGCCGGGGCGTCGTTGGTGCCGTCGCCGGTCACGGCCACCACCTCATTGTTGGCCTGAAGGGCCTCCACGAGGCGCTTCTTGTCCATGGGGCGGGCGCGTGCAATTATCTTGAGGTCGCCCACGCGCTCGCGGAGCTGGCCGTCGGTGAGCTCAGCAAATTCCACTCCGGTGATAATGTTGCGGTCAGAGTCGGTCTCGTCGTTCCAGAGGCCAATCTGGCGACCAATCTCTTTGGCGGTACCGGGAGTGTCGCCGGTGACAATCTTCACTTTAATGCCGGCATCAATCACCTCGCCTACAGCGGCAGGCACGTCGAGACGGACGGGGTCGGAAATAGCCACGATGCCAAGGAAAGTGAGATTTTGAGCAACGACCTTGTTGTCTTCGATGGCCCTGTCACCCTCATCCAGCACCTGATAGGCAAAGCCGAGGGTGCGCATAGCCTGGTTTTGATATTCGAGAAGCTGGGCATCAATCTCCTTGCGGATCACTCCACAGGTGTCTTTACACATACCAAAGATTATCTCGGGAGCACCCTTGACGTAGATTATCCTCTTGCCGGTGGCCGACTTCACGATGGTGGCCATATACTTACGCTCGGTCGAGAAGGGGAGCTCTTCAATGCGAGAGGCGTTGTCGCGAAGGTCCATATAGTTGGCGCCGCGCTCTTTGAGCCATAGCAGCAGCGCGCCCTCGGTGGGATTGCCGAGCACAGCGGGCTTGTCGCCTGAAAGGTCGAGCTGGGCGGTGGAGTTGACGGCGATGCCTTCATAGAGCACATCGTCGGATGGATTGCCAAAGAAATTAGTCTTATAGACCTGCATCTGGTTTTGTGTCAGAGTGCCGGTCTTATCTGTGCATATCACAGTGGCGGCACCCATGGTCTCGCAGGCGTGCATCTTGCGTACGAGATTGTTGGTCTTGAGCATGCGGCGCATGGAGTAGGCCAAGGAGAGGGTCACAGCCATAGGGAGACCCTCAGGCACAGCAACAACCACGAGGGTCACGGCCACCATCAGAGTCTGAAGGAAATAAGCCAGGAAGAACACCCACTCAAAGTCGGTATTGTCAAAATACATGATGATGCGGCCCACAATGATAGCGGCAGCAAAGCCATAAGAGATCCTGGTGATGAGGTTGCCGAGTCCATCAAGCTGCTCATTGAGCGGGGTCTTAACGCTGTCGTCGATCTGAGCGGCCTCAAACACCTTGCCATTCTCGGTCTTGTCGCCGACGGCTAAGACGCGCATCACTCCGTGACCCTCCATCACCTTTGTGCCGCGCATGGCATGATTGGATGGGAAGGTAGCGTCAGGGTCAAACTCGGCCGGGTCGGTGGTCTTATGGCAGATGGGCTCGCCGGTGAGGGTCGACTCGTCGATGTTGAGCGAGACAACCTCGAGGAGCTCGCCGTCGGCAGGCACCTCTTCGCCGGTGTTGAGGATGACGATGTCGCCCACCACCACATATTTCTTGGCTATCTGCATGGCGTTGCCATTGCGTACCACCTGGACCGGCTCGTCGTCGTTGATCTGATTGAGTAGTGCAAACTCCTTGTCGGCCTTGAGCTCAAAGATAAAAGCCAAGCCGGTGGCAAGGAGTATGGCTATGAAGATGCCTATCGGCTCAAAAAAAACAGTTGCGGACTGCCCCAGGCCCCAATATTCATAGCATGAGATACCGATGGAGAGCACTCCGGCAATCATCAAGATGATGATCAGCGGGTCACCAAACTTCTCAAGGAAACGCCTCCAAAGCGACTCCTTCTCGGGCGGCGTCAAGATGTTAACACCATGCTTCTTGCGGCTCTCCGACACCTCGGCGTCGGTCAAGCCCGTGTAGTGATGTTTTTGTGACATATGATCGTGAAAATTTTTTGTTTATTTATCGGGGGTCATCAAGCCACGTGTTGACTCAAGTATAGGGAGGTTGGTCTCAGTCGGGACATAGATGACGGTCTTGTTGTTAAGGTCGCCTTGCTGGCGTACCCAGAGATACTGGATGTAGGTGGGGGTAATGGAGCCATTCTCTATACGGATAGCCTCGGCCGCACCTTTTGCGCGCTCAATCTCAGCTTGGGCGTTGAGTTTCTCCGCCTCAAGATTGGCCTTAGCCTCCTCGATTTTAATCTTACGGTTTTGCTCGGCCTTTGCAAACTCGGCCTTACCCTCCATCTCCTGCGACCATACGTTATACCACGGGCGGATAAAAGCCATGGCGATGACAAGCATTATGATGGCGCCAACAACCCAAAGGCCGCCCTTAATAGCCTTAGGCGTGATGTTGAGATTGTTGTTGTTAATTCGGTTGCTGCTCATAATATAAAAGTTGTGAAACGGGAGAAGTTAGTCGTGGTTTGACATAAAAACAAACAGTTATTGTCTTTGACAATGCAAAGGTACAATCCTATATTTACAAATCCACTATTCTATAATGTTTCAGACAACAAATCCACTTTCCGCCACCCTGCGACATTACAGAATATTGTGAAAAGATCTTCAGTCTGCTTATGAGTTGCAATTGCCGCAACATTCCTTGAAGGTTTCCAGTGAGATGCGGAGGGGTAAAAAACCGTGTGCGGAAAGTGGACAGATTTTTCGAGTTTCCATGCAAAGATTTGACATTACACGACAAAAATAAGAGCGCCGACCGCTAAGGCAGACGCTCTATGATAGGCTACTACTCTGTATAAAAACAAGTTAAGTCGGGGTGAGAAGACTCGAACTTCCGACCTCCACGTCCCGAACGTGGCGCGCTGCCAACTGTGCTACACCCCGAGCTGGCTTTGTCAAAAGCGCTGCAAAGTTACTGTTTTTTTTTCATTTATAGTGCATTGGCTGTCTTAATTTTTAATTCACCAGGCACTACACCCTATAACTGGCTAATAATTAGCATATTGCTTTATTGATTTTTTTTAATTTATCTCTAAGAGTCTATCACATGTGCTTTTTTTGTATTTTTGTGCCTTGATTGCTGTGCAATCCTCATTAACCAATCATCAGATGACACATAAGTTTGATTTTCTCGTCATAGGATCGGGCATCGCCGGAATGAGCTTTGCCCTTAAGGCCGCCGCCTCGGGCCGCGTGGCCTTGATTTGCAAGACTCTCTTGCCTGAGGCAAATACGGCATTGGCTCAGGGGGGAGTGGCTTCGGTGACTAACCTCGAGGTTGACTCCTTTGACAAACATATCCATGACACGATGGTGGCCGGCGACAGTCTCTCCGATCCGGTAGCCGTGCGCAAGGTGGTAGAGGGTGCTCCGGGGCAGATCAAACAGCTGATCGACTGGGGCGTGGACTTCGACAAGAAAGACGACGGCTCGGGCCTCTTTGACCTCCACCGTGAGGGGGGACACTCGGAGTTTCGCATCCTCCATCATGCCGACAATACCGGTTTTGAGATCCAGGAGAGCCTCATTGAACAAGTTAGAGCCAATCCCGACATTGTCATCTTCGAAAATCATTTTGCCATCGAGATTATCACTCAACACCATCTTGGGCGCATCGTCACTCGTCGCACCCCCGACATCACCTGCTATGGTGCCTATATCCTTGACTGCGAGGCCGGACGTGTCGACACTTTCCTGGCTCGCACTACGGTGATGGCCACCGGGGGTGTCGGTGCAGTCTACACCACTACCACCAATCCGCTCGTGGCCACCGGCGATGGTATCGCCATGGTCTATCGCGCCAAGGGCACTGTGAGAGATATGGAATTTATCCAGTTTCACCCAACGGCTCTCTATCATCCCGGCGACCGCCCATCGTTTCTCATCACCGAGGCCATGAGAGGCTATGGCGCCGTCTTGCGCAATCTGCAGGGCGAGGAGTTTATGCACAAATACGACCCCCGGCTGTCGTTGGCTCCGCGCGATATTGTGGCTCGTGCCATCGACTCGGAGATGAAACAGACCGGTGCCGACCATGTCTATCTTGATGTGACCCATAAAGACCCCGACGAGACGCGCCGCCACTTTCCCAATATATATGCCAAGTGTATGAGCCTCGGCATCGACATCACTCGCGACTATATACCTGTGGCACCGGCCGCACATTACCTCTGTGGCGGTATTGCCGTCGATGCCAACGGCGAGAGCTCCATCAAGCATCTCTATGCCGTGGGCGAGTGCTCGTGCACCGGCCTCCATGGCGGTAATCGATTGGCCTCCAACTCGCTCATCGAAGCCGTGGTGTATGCCGATGCTGCCGCTGCCCATGCCGCACAGGCCATCTCTCATATCGACTTCCGCTCCGACGTGCCCGATTGGAACGACGAGGGCACCTCCCATCCCGAGGAAATGGTGCTCATCACCCAGAGCACCAAGGAGGTCAATCAAATCATGAGCACTTATGTAGGAATCGTGCGATCTAATCTGCGCCTCGACCGCGCCTGGAACAGGCTCGACATCCTCTATGAGGAGACCGAGCGCCTCTTCAAGCAGTCAAAGGCCTCTCGCCAGATTTGCGAGCTGCGAAACATCATCAACGTGGGCTATCTCATTATGCGGCAGGCCAAGGAGCGCCACGAAAGCCGAGGACTCCACTACACACTCGACTATCCGCCGACCCCACGTCCCGACATTGAGGCCTGACCGCATTTTGGCTCATCCGACCAAACCCAAATGCGCCCCTTAGGCGTTATATCACAGTGAATATCCTCCATCATCTCATGCCCCTCTTTCTGCTCGCGACAATCGCCTTAGGCGCTATTGCGCAGCAGAAACATGACATCGCCGTCCCGGAAGTAGGCGATGGGCGCATTCGTGGTGCTCGTGGCTACTACCACACCGACATCGATGGCGACTCGGGAGTGATGATGATTGTACTCAACGACGTCACTGTCTTCCCCCCTCTCAAGTTCAAAAACAAAAAGGAGGAGGAATATTACTGGAAGACCGTCCGCGACGTGAAGAAGACCCTACCTTATGCCAAGCTCATCTGTGAGACCATCTTAGAGACCTATGAGTATATCGAGACCTTCCCCACCCAGAAGGAACGCGAAGATTATCTCAAGGCCATGGAAGGAGCCATCTTTGAGCAATATAAGCCTGTCCTCAAGCGTTTTACCAAAAATCAAGCCCGTATCCTCATCAAGCTCATCAAGCGCGAGACCGACCAGAGCGGCTACTCAATCATCAAGGCCTTCCTCGGCTCGTTTCGCGCCGGATTTTGGCAGACCTTCGGCCGCTTTTTTGGCGTTAACCTTCGTGCCGACTATCGTCCCGACAAAGATCGCAAGGATGAAATCATCGAGCGCATCGCCTGCAAGGTGGAGCTCGGCCAACTTTGAAATTTCCCCCTCTTACTCCACACACTCCGACAATGAAATCCCTTATCCGACTCTTTCTCCTCGCCCTCATCGCTCTCCCTCTGTCTGCCTCGGCTATCACAAGGAGTCCCAAGAGCGAAGTGACCCGCAACCTCGACATCTTCAACGCCTTGGTCAAGGAGCTTCAGCTCAATTATGTTGACACCATCGACATTGAAAAGTCTATCCAGACTGCCATAAATGCCATGCTCGCCTCGCTCGACCCATACACCGAGTATATGCCCCGCCAGCAGCAAAAAGACTTTATGGCCATCACCTCCGGCGAGTATGGCGGCATCGGCTCTTACATCCGCTACATTCCCGCACGTGGAGGCACGGTTGTGGCCGGCCCCGCAGAGGACTCCCCCGCATGGCGCTCCGGCCTAAAGACCGGCGACCTAATCATTAAGATTGATTCCACCGATGTCCGTGGCTGGCAGAGCGACAAGGTCACCACTCTCCTTAAGGGACAGGCCGGCACGCCGCTCCACATCGAGGTGGCCCGCCCGTGGGTGGGACCCGACTCACTCCTCGCCTTCGACCTCGTGCGCGAGAAGATCGTAATGCCCTCAGTCCCATTTTCCGGTCGGCTTAAAGATATGCCTTCAATCG
Organism: Alloprevotella sp.; assembly: GCA_023663135.1. Taxonomy (GTDB): domain Bacteria; phylum Bacteroidota; class Bacteroidia; order Bacteroidales; family Muribaculaceae; genus Paramuribaculum. The sequence continues at coordinate 48,461 of JAMPIE010000011.1, read as the reverse complement.
GTTACCTGGCCATCACCTCCTTTAGCGACAAGACTGCCACCGAGGTCAAGGAGGCTCTCGAGGGACTCCAAAAGGGAGGCCCCCTCGACGGCATCATTATCGACCTCCGAGGCAATGGTGGCGGCTTGCTCGACGCTGCCGTGGCCACTGTGGGCTACTTTGTCCCCAAAGGCACCGAGGTGGTGAGAACACGCGGCCGCGGTGCCATGGAGGAGAAGATATATAAGACCACTTCCAAGCCCATCTTTCCATCCACCCCTCTGGCCGTCTTAATCGACGGGAACTCTGCCTCCTCCTCCGAGATTACAGCCGGAGCCCTTCAAGACCTTGACCGCGCTGTGATTATAGGCAATCGCTCCTTTGGCAAGGGCCTCGTCCAGGGTGCCCGCTCTCTCCCCTCCGATGGGATGCTCAAGGTCACTGTGGCCAAATATTACATCCCCTCGGGGCGCCTCATCCAAGCTATCGACTATTCTGCCCGCGATGCCAATGGCTCCGTCTCCCGCATTCCCGACTCGCTCACTCATGTGTTCCACACCATGGCCGGGCGCGAGGTGCGCGATGGCGGCGGTATCACCCCCGACTCCGTCGTTAACTATCCCGACGTGAGCCGATTGACCTTCAATGTCGTCCGCGACGATTGGGCCTTTGACTTCGCCAACAAATTTGCCGCCTCTCACCCCACTATTGGCCGCCCCTCCGACTTCGTCATCACCGACTCCATCTACTCCGACTTCAAGAGCTTCATCGACCCTCAACGCTTTAATTACGATCGCGTCTGTGAGTCGATGCTCAGCCAGCTCCGTGAGGCTGCAAAGCTTGAGGGATATATGACCGACTCTGTCGCTGAGGAGTTTGATCGTCTCGGCGGTATGTTACGTCACTCCCTCTCGCGCGACCTAGACACCCACCGTGCCGACATTGAACCCTATCTCGCCCGAGAGATTGTCAGCCGCTACTACGGCGACCGTGGCGAGGCCGAGGTATCGCTCAACTCCGACCCCGCCGTCGACAAGGCCAAAGCCATCCTCTCCGACAAAGTCATCTATCGAAACACCCTCCTCCCCCCTGCCAAGAAAAAATAAGCTCCCATCACCTTTGCCACGATGCCGTCAACAAAAGCATCCATACCCCCGAGGCTAAAGGGCCTTGCCGACAAATTCATGACCAAGGCTCGGCGCAACGCCCTCGACCGCGCTATGGCCTCTCAGGCTCCCGACTTATATCTCTATGGCCTCGCTGGTTCGGCCGCTGCCATGGCCCTGAGCCGTCTTCTTCCCGATCCCGATGCTAAGCCCATCGTTATCGTGGCCGACACGCTCGACGATGCCGGTTATCTCCTCCACGACCTCACTCGCCTTGTAGGAGAAGAGGCTGTTGCCATTCTCCCCTCCGGCTATCGGCGCGACATCCGCTATGGTATCCCCGACCCCCCTCAGCAAATACTTCGCATTGATACACTCTCCCGACTCTCATCCCCGTCATCGTCCCTTCGGTTTATCGTCACTTATCCGGAGGCCCTGGCTGAGGGAGTAGCCGCCGGCGAAACTATCTCCAGCTCAACCATTTCCCTCTCGCGAGGTGCCAAAGTGTCGCTCACCGTGACTATCCACCGACTGCGCGACCTCGGCTTTGCCGAGCGCGACTATGTCTACGAACCCGGCCAGTTTGCCCGGCGCGGCTCCATCCTCGACATCTTTGGCTTCTCGAGCGAGCTTCCCTTCCGCATCGATTTCTTTGACGACGAGATCGACTCCATCCGCACCTTTGACATTGAGACACAGCTCTCATCTGAGCGGCTCGATTCTGTTGACATCACAGCAAATGTGGCCGACTCAACTTCCCGTCTCTCCCTGCTACATCTCCTTCCACCGGGTTCCATCGTGGCCCTCCACGACATGACCTATACCCTCTCGCGCATTGCCGAGCTCTCCAAACAGTCGTTCTCCGAAAGCGCCGATATTGCCGCCGAGGAGGGGATTGATCGCGACTCCCTCTCTCGCCTCGTTCCCCCGACCGACATCGAGAGTCAGCTCGCCCTAATGAAGCGCGTCCACTTCTCCGCAGCCAAGGGGGAGGCTCGCGCTAAAAACGGTGTCTCTGTCGATTTCTCCACTACCCCCCAGACCCTCTATCACAAAAACTTTGACCTGATAGCCGACTCCTTCAAGCGACTCGCTGCCGACGGCCTAAAGATTTATATCCTCACCGAAAACGACGGACAAGCCGATCGCCTTCGAGCCATCTTTGCCGACCGTGGCGACGACATCAGCTTCACCCCCATCGAGGCCACTCTCCACGAGGGTTTCGTCGACCCCGCGACGCGAATGGCTGTATTCACCGACCATCAGATCTTTGACCGCTTCCACAAATACACTCTCAAGAGCGACCGCGCTCGCTCCGGCAAGCTCGCACTTTCGCTCAAGGAGCTACAGGCCATCGAGCCCGGCGACTTTATTGTCCATGTCGACCATGGCGTGGGCCGCTTCGACGGCCTCGTACGCAACATCACCAATGGCCGCGTCCAGGAAGCCATCAAGCTCACTTATGCCAACGATGATGTAGTCTTTGTATCCATACACTCCCTCCATAAACTCGCCAAATATCGCGGCAAGGAAGGCATACCCCCAAAGATTAACAAGCTCGGCACCGGCGCATGGACTCGCATCAAAGAGCGCACCAAGGAGAAGCTCAAAGATATCGCACGCGACCTCATCCGCCTATACGCCGCCCGGCTCCAGCAGAAGGGCCATGCCTTCGCTCCCGACTCATTTCTTCAGCATGAGCTCGAAGCCTCCTTTATATATGAGGATACCCCCGACCAGGCCACTGCTACGGCCCAGGTGAAGCACGATATGGAGTCTACTCGCCCCATGGATCGACTCATCTGTGGCGACGTGGGGTTCGGCAAGACCGAGATCGCCATCCGTGCCGCCTTCAAAGCCGCCTCAGATGGCAAGCAGACAGCCGTCCTGGTCCCCACAACCGTCCTCGCCTTCCAGCATTTCGACACCTTCTCGCGCCGTCTGAAAGACTTTCCCGTGAGGGTAGAATATCTCTCCCGAGCTCGCTCCGCAGCCCAGACCCGCCAAATACTCGCCGACCTTGCCGATGGGAAGATTGACATTCTTATTGGCACTCACAAGCTCATCGGCAAGTCGGTGAAGTTCAAAGACCTCGGCCTACTAATTGTCGACGAAGAACAGAAGTTTGGCGTGGCCGTCAAAGAGCGTCTCAAGCAGCTCAAGACCTCGGTGGACACTCTCACCATGAGCGCCACCCCCATCCCGCGCACTCTCCAATTCTCCCTCATGGGTGCACGCGAGATAAGCAACATCAACACCCCGCCCCCCAATCGCTACCCCATCCTCACATCTGTAGACACCATCTCCGACGAGCTCCTCACCGAGGCCATCAACTTTGAGATTGCCCGCGGCGGACAAGTATTCGTGGTCAACCCCCGCATTGAGGGCCTCCTCGACCTCGAGACTCGCATTCGCCGTCTCGTCCCCGACGCTCGCACCATCGTGGGCCATGGCCAGATGCCCCCCGACAAGCTCGAGCAGACCATCATCGACTTTGCCGCCCACGACTACGACATCCTCCTCTCCACCACCATCATAGAGAGCGGCATCGATATGCCTCGTGTCAACACCATCATCATCAACGATGCCCACCGCTTTGGCCTCTCCGAGCTCCATCAGCTCCGCGGGCGCGTAGGCCGCTCCTCCCGCAAGGCGTTCTGCTACCTGCTCACACCCCCCGGGCTCCCTCTCACTCCTACTGCCCGACGTCGACTCCAAGCCATCGAGAGCTTCTCCGACCTCGGTTCAGGCATTCAGATTGCTATGCAAGATCTCGACATCCGTGGTGCCGGTAACCTCCTCGGTGCCGAGCAGAGCGGATTTATCGCCGATCTCGGCTACGAGACCTACCAACGCATCCTCCGGGAAGCCGTCACCGAGCTCCGCACTCAAGAGTTCCCCGACATGGTCAACGACAAGGCAAAGGGCGGCTCGCCAGATGCCCACCTCCAGCCCGACGATATCGACTTCGTGGCCGACACCAACATTGAGAGCGACATGGAGCTCCTCCTTCCACCCTCCTACGTGCCCCACGACTCTGAGCGCATAGCCCTCTACCGTCAGCTCGATGCCATTGAGCGCGAGAGTGACCTCCTCACCTTCCGCAACAACCTCATTGATCGCTTCGGCAAGATGCCTCCCGAGGCTGCCGAGCTCCTACGCATCCCCACCCTCCGCACCCTCGGCCGTCGCCTTGGCATTGAGAAGATTGTCCTCAAGCAAGACACCATGTATCTCTATCTCGTCGACGAGTCAAACCGTGCCTACTACGGATCGCGTGCCTTCGGTCGGCTCCTTGCCTACCTCCAAGCCCACACCGACCGCACTCGTCTGCGTCAGCGTGACAACCGACGCTCCATCATCATCACTTCCGTCCCCTCCGTAGAAGAAGCCGTAGCCATCCTCAACGAAATCTCCAACCTCACAGCCCTCTAATCCGACCGTCGCCTCTATCTCCGGCGTGACAAAATCTCCTGATCAGGCAAAAGTATAGCTGTTTTCGGTTCATCGGAAAGAGTCAGTTTCCTATTGAGGGTCTTGGGATATATGTCTCATTTTTTAATGGATGCATTGTAGTTGCCAATATCACTACCGCGGTACCGCCCATAGCACTGTTATGGTATCGCTGATTTACGCGGTCGGGACTTAGCGCGGTCGATATTAGGCTGCGTTAGGGACTTCTACCCTTTTGATTATGCCCATGTCGGGCGAACAAAGCAGAGCGCCGGGGATTGTCTCCTCGGCGCTCTCTGAAGGGGGCGGTTACCTACTTTCCCACTTTCGCAGTATCA
>JAMPIE010000011.1:30505-43485 GCA_023663135.1 Alloprevotella sp. | reverse complement strand
ATAACGAGCTTGTCAGAAGAGGCTATTCTGTGGATGTCGGTGTGGTTGAGGTCGATAAAATAGTAGGCGGAAAACGAAATGTATCGCAGTATGAAATTGATTTTGTCGTGAATATAGGCAACGACAAAGTATATATTCAATCAGCCTTGAATATTGATACTGCTGAAAAGAAACAACAGGAGACCTTCTCGCTGCGAAACACTGGAGACTTCTTCAAAAAGATTGTGGTTATTGACAGCAACGAGAAAGCTTGGACCGATGAAGATGGTGTGATGTACGTTGGAGTGATTCCTTTTCTTCTTGAAGACATTCTTTCAAGATGACATATCTGACTTGGGCCCCGTTCCAATCTGAATTGGAACCACGAAGTGCTCATCGAACACCTATAGAAATAGACATGGTGTGAGATAATCGAACCCTTATAAATTCTTGATAAAAAGAGAGATTATTTAACACTTCCGATAGGTTCGATTTAAGGAAAAATTTGAAATTTTGTAATCCCAAAGAGCGATTTGGGTTCGACATGGTTTGACACCGGGTTGACCACACAAGACGATATATTGCAACTTCCGTGCGACAGAAATTTGCAAGAGTCGCATAAGATATTATGTGGCAGAGAGTTAAATAAAAGGTTCACAAACCTCTCTTTCTTTGCGGAAAGAGGGGGGAGAACCCACACACCCTTACGAGACTGATTACGTAAGGAGCGGGGCTATGCGGTGGAGCCCGTCGATGAGTGCGTCGGCCTCGGCGAGGGTGTTGTAGAGCGCAAAGGAGGCGCGGACGGTGCCTTCTATGCCGAGGGCCTCCATTAGCGGCTGCGCGCAGTGGTGGCCCGTGCGGCAAGCTATGCCGAGCTTGTCTAAGAGCATCCCGGTGTCGTAAGGGTGGGCTTTGCCGAGATTAAATGAAATGATGGCGCTCTTGCCCGGGGCTGTCCCATAAATCCTTACCATTGGGAGCTCGAAGGCGATGCGGCGTGAGGCATGATGGAGCAGAGCCTCCTCGTGGGCGGCGATGGCCTCGAGGCCTATGGCTTTGATGTAGGCCATAGCGGCGGAGAAGGCGGCAATGTCGACATAGTCGGGCGTACCGGCTTCAAACTTAAAGGGGAGGTCGGCCCAGGTGGTGTGGGCAAACGATACATGGCTGATCATCTCGCCGCCGCCCTGATAAGGAGGCATAATCTCGAGCAGGTGGCGACGCCCATAGAGGACGCCCACGCCGCATGGCCCATACATCTTGTGGGATGAGAAGACGTAGAAGTCGGCGCCGAGCGCCTCGACGTTGACCGGCAGGTGGGCTATGGCTTGGGCGCCGTCGATGAGACACACGGCACCTGCCTGATGAGCCAGGGCGGCAATCTCGGCTACGGGGTTGACTGTGCCGAGCACGTTGCTCACGTGGGTTATGGCCACAACCTTTGTGCGCTCGCTTAAGAGGGCTTTGTATGCTTCCATGTCGAGGCTGCCGTCGGGATGCATGGGAATCACCTTAATCACTATTCCCTTCCGCTCGCGGAGCAGTTGCCAGGGGACTATGTTGGAGTGATGTTCCATCACCGAGAGTATCACTTCATCCCCCTCATGTAGCAGTGCCCCATAGGAGGCGGCCACGAGGTTGATGGCCTCAGTCGTCCCTCGGGTGAAGATTATCTCGTCGGTAGAGGCTGCGCCGATGAAGTCTGCTGCGGCACGCCGCGTGGCCTCCATCATCTCGGTGGCCTCTTGGGATAGACGGTGCACTCCCCTATGGACGTTGGCCTTATGGCTGTAATACATATCGGTGACAGCCTCAACCACCGGGCGCGGGGTCTGGGTGGAGGCGGTATTGTCGAGGTAGACAAGCGGGCGGTCATAGACCTTGCGCGCGAGGATGGGGAAGTCGGCGCGGAGGCGGTCGATATCGGCGGGTGTAAGCGTGGAAGCCATGGATGGAGGGGTCATGATCTGTTGCAGGTGGCGGCGCAGGTCTCGCAGGGCTCGGGGCCTGAGCCGGATAGGCGCTTCTCTACGAGATGTCGCAGGCGGTCGGTCAGCCCATCCATCTCAAAGGTGTCCACGACGTCGGCCATGAAAGCCTGCAAGAGCATGGTGCGTGCCTCGGTCTCAGGAATGCCGCGCTGGCGCATGTAAAACAACGCCTCTTCCGATAGTTGGCCTGTCGCTGCGCCGTGTGAGGCTTTGACATCGTCGCAGTAGATCTCGAGCTGTGGCTCGGTGTGCATCCGCGAGTCGGGGCCCACGAGGATGTTGCGGCAGGTCTGGGAGGCATCGGTGGCGGTGGCCCCGTGAGCCACGTAGACGCGCCCCTCAAAGGAGCCGCGCGAGGCCTCGGGGAGCGCAAATTTGAAGAGTTGGCGCGAGGTGCAGTGGGACACCTGGTGGGAGACATTAGTGTGTATGTCAGCCACGGATGAGCCTGAGCCTGTGACAAGGCCGCTGAGATTGACCTCGGCGCCGGAGCCGGCCAGGGCAATTTCATAGTCGTTGCGCGTCAGTCCACACCAGAGGGTGGCCCCCCTGAGGCGCAGCTGTGAGTCGGCCTCTTGATGGACATACATCCCGGCGCACCGCGAGGTCTCGGGGCTCGACTCCTCAAGGTCGTAGATTGACAGCTTGGCGCCCCGGCCTACGAAAACCTCAGCAACAGATGATGCAAGGTATTGGTGGTCGCAATCCATAGTGTGGTCGCAGACGAGGAGGGTGGCCTCTGCCCCCGCCTCGAGGATCACCATCATGCGGCGGACGGCCATCACGTTAGCTGCTGCGCTCAGCAGGTTGACCACCTGGAGCGGCTTCTCCACCTTCACCCCCTTGGGGATGTGGATCACCACTCCATCTTGGGCGAGAAGGGTGTTGAGCGCCACCTCGGCGCGCCGCAGCGGAGCAATGGAGCCGTAATAGGTCTCAAGAATGGTGGGCTTTTCGCGCCCGAATTGTGCGAGCGAGCCAAACCACACCCCCTCGGGAAGCCACGGAGCTGTGATGCGGCCGAAGTGGGGCGTGTCGTTCACCACGATGCCGAGGGCTGTCGTCAGGCGCGGGACGTCGCGGCGAAATGCCGCTGAGGCATCGGCCGAGGCCTGGAGGCGCGTGATGTTGAGCCCATAGTCGGGCATAAACATATCGTTGAGCGACAGGGAGCTGTAACCCTCGTCGCCCTTGCGGGGAAGCTCCATGGCCGATGAAGTCAAAGCTGCCCATGCTGCCAGGCGCATGTTATCGAGCGGGTCGGAGCCGCAGCCCTTTATTATCTCAGCCTCATGAGTGCGGAAGAGGTCGAGATATTGGGAGAGCGCAGTGGGTGTCATCGGCAGGCGTCCTCCGGGCGCGTGGTGCGGTTTTGATCCTCGTTGATTAGCCAGTCATAGCCCTTCTCCTCAAGCTCAAGGGCAAGTTCCGGGCCGCCTGAGTGGATTATGCGTCCCTTGTAAAGCACATGGACAAAGTCGGGTCGAATGTAGTCGAGCAGACGCTGATAGTGGGTGATGACTATGGCGGCGTTCTGGGGCGTGTGTAGCCGGTTCACACCCTCGGCCACGATGCGCAGGGCATCGATGTCGAGGCCCGAGTCGGTCTCGTCGAGGATGGCGAGCTTAGGCTCAAGCATTGCCATCTGGAAGATCTCGTTGCGCTTCTTCTCGCCGCCCGAGAAGCCCTCGTTGACAGAGCGCGAGGCAAGCTTATTGTCAAGTTCCACGATCTTGCGCTTCTCCCTCATGAGCTTGAGGAAGTCGCCGGCGCTCATCGGCTCCAGGCCCTGATACTTACGCTTGGCGTTGAGGGCGGCGCGCATAAAGTTGACCATAGACACTCCGGGGATTTCCACGGGATATTGAAACGAGAGGAAGAGCCCCTCGTGGGCGCGTGTCTCGGGGTCTTGCCCAAGCAGCTCATGCCCATCGAGCAGGGCTGTGCCGGAGGTGACGGTAAATGCGGGATTTCCGGCGAGGACTGAGCTGAAGGTGCTCTTGCCCGAGCCGTTGGGTCCCATGATGGCGTGTATTTCGCCGGGCTTTATGGTGAGGTTGATGCCTTTGAGTATCTCTTTGCCGTCTATTTCGGCGCGGAGTTCGCATACTTTGAGTAGGTCCATTGTAGGAGTTTTGGGGGGATTATGGGGAAAGGGAGAGGCGGGGGCTTAGCCGACGGAGCCTTCGAGTGATATGGCCAGCAGCTTCTGTGCCTCCACGGCAAATTCCATGGGGAGCTTGGCCATCACCTCCTTGGCATAGCCGTTGACGATGAGGCCCACGGCCTCCTCGGTGGGGATGCCGCGCTGGTTGCAGTAAAAGAGCTGGTCTTCTGATATCTTTGAGGTGGTGGCTTCATGCTCCACCACGGCCGTGTCATTGGCCACGTCGACGTAAGGGAAGGTATGGGCGCCGCAGTCTGAGCCTAAAAGGAGGGAGTCACACTGGGTGTAGTTGCGACATCCGGTGGCTCCCGGGGCTATCTTCACAAGGCCGCGATATGAGTTTTGGGAGTGGCCGGCCGAGATCCCTTTTGAGACGATGGTTGAGCGTGTGTTCCGACCGGTGTGAATCATCTTGGTGCCGGTGTCGGCCTGCTGGCGCCCGCGCGTCACGGCCACGGAATAGAACTCGCCCGTCGAGCCCTCGCCCGCCAGGATGCACGAGGGATATTTCCAGGTGATGGCCGAGCCGGTCTCCACCTGTGTCCAGGAGAGCTTGGAGTAGTCGCCTCGGCAGAGCCCGCGCTTGGTGACGAAGTTGAAGACGCCGCCTCGCCCTTCGGCATCGCCGGCATACCAGTTTTGGACCGTCGAATATTTCACTTCGGCATGATCCTCGACGACAATCTCTACGATGGCGGCATGGAGCTGGTTTTCGTCGCGCATTGGAGCAGTACACCCCTCGAGATACGACACATAGGCCTCGTCGTCGGCCACAATCAGGGTGCGCTCAAACTGGCCGGTGCCTGAGGCATTGATGCGGAAATAGGTCGAGAGCTCCATGGGGCATCTAACCCCCTTGGGGATGTAGACAAACGAGCCGTCGGAGAACACTGCCGAGTTGAGAGCTGCATAGAAGTTGTCGCGATAGCTCACGACTGAGCCCAGATAGCGGCGCACCAGGTCGGGATAGTCCTTGACAGCCTCTGAGATTGAGCAGAAGATGATGCCGAGCTCGGCGAGCTTGTCGCGGTGGGTGGTCTTGACGCTCACTGAGTCCATCACGGCGTCGACGGCCATGCCCGACAGCAATTTCTGCTCCTCCAAGGGGATGCCAAGGCGGTTGAAGGTATCAATCAGGGCGGGGTCAACCTCATCGAGGCTCTTGGGACTCTCCTTCTTGCGCGGAGCTGCCCAGTAGCTTATGGCCTGGAAGTCGATGGGGGGGATTTCAAGATGAGCCCATGTGGGAGGAGTAAGAGTTTTCCAGTAGCGAAAGGCCTTGAGGCGGAAGTCGAGGAGCCAGTCAGGCTCCCCCTTGGCCCGGGAGATGAAGCGCACAGTGTCTTCATCCAGCCCCGGCGGGAGGATTTCGGTGTCGATGTGGGTGGTAAACCCATATTTATATTCACCCTCGGTGGCGTCGCGCAAGGCCTCGTCATCGTCGGTCCGTTTCTGTTGGTTCATAGGGCGGATGTGTCTCTTTTATTACGTATCCAGTGTGTCGCGCGAGCTGCCAATAGATGCCCGCATAATATATAACCCACATGGGGGCTCACAGGTTTATTCCAAGGCATCCCCACAGCCAAGGGGCAAAGGCCAGAATGGCATCCAGCATCGGAGCCTGCCATCCCGAGCCGGGGGCGGCTGCTGCAAACACTGCCGCATCTGGCTGGACCACCTTGAGGAGATTCATGGCCATGGAGGCCACTAAGGCCCATTTAGCCAAGAGGAACAGTGCGCCACCTATCTTGTCGATTACGCCTAAGTGGACCAAGCGGATGGCCTGATGGAGCATCCTCGTCAGCAGCCACACTATGAGCCATGTCAACATAAAGAGGGCGGCATAGGCCAGCATCGTGGCTGAATAGTCGCTGAAGCTCCCCTGAGAGGGATCGTCGACGCCAAGCCATGACCCCACGAGGGGCACGGCCAGCGGGCCCAACGTGCGGCACACCACCAGCGCGCCAACTACGGCGGCCACCGAGCCAACCTGACGGATGGCACCCTTGTGCCATCCCACTATCACTGCGGCTATCAAGACGATAGCCAATATTACGGCAAAAACCACTATTGTGAGTTATGAAGGAGTTGAATTACAGGCAGCAAAATTACTCAACTTTCACCAATATGCAAAGACATCCCGATGCATAGACAAAATGCGACCAAGATTATAGTTACATCTTCCCCCCCCTAAATGGTGATTTGCTATGCACGCTGACTCATCTCAGTTTAACGCAAAAGTGGTGGGCTTCCAATCTTCATTAAACCACTGACGTTGTGTGGACCACATTTTAGCAGCTTCAACAGCGTGCTGCTTGAAAATCTCAAAATCAACATTGGTGTGGAAGATTCGTTCACTCATTTCCTCTTCTGTGAATATATACATTCCATGCCAACCGTTGGCTTGTTGGGTTGACGTGCCTCCATCAACCATTTCCTTAAATTTCTTAAGTTTGAGGAAATCGCCATCAAGAACTATGGCAACGCTCCAAAAATAAGATTGCATCGCTCTCAATGAAGGCTCTCTGTCACGTGTAACTCTATCGCGAATGCTGGTTTTACACTGAATACAACCGAAGCAGTATTTCTTGTCATTAACTTTCACGACAGCATAAAGGTCGAAGACATCCCCGGCAATTTGTTCTTTGAGCCAACTGATGTCTCTTGGCTCGTTATTGATTTCTTCGGCTTTTATTAGTGTGCTGAGGTCGCGTTGGAGAATAATTTCAATGCCATTGTCAGCAAGAGCTGCCGAGGCGAGCAATTTAACCATTTCCTCAAATGCGTGTCCGCTTGATTTCTTCCAACTTTGGTCTGCACTTATGACCTTGTGAATGATGTCTGCGTTATATATTCCGCTCTTGTGGTGGATGTGGGTTTCGTAGATCGCTCGCCATATAAGGGCAGCATTAACTTCGGGATAGGTAGCCAAGGCTTTTATAATGGCTAGTTTGATTGCCTCCTTTTGAGCAGCCACTTCAAATTCGTTCATCTTCTTTTCCGAAATAGAAGTACTTACCTTAGAGGATGCAATCTGTTTTTCCATCATCTTTTCAAAGACGGAAGTGTATATTTCACTGCAAAATGATTTGTAATCAATCTTTGACATAGTCGTTGAGGATAGATGTTATTATTTTACCCCACGCATAAGCTAACAAAGGTGGTACAGCATCGCCAATTTGTTCGTATTTATCCTGAACAGTGCGGTCGATATGAGGAACGATATACGGGCCACCAACAAAATTGTAGGAATCGGGGAATGATTGTAGACGTGCACATTCCCTAACAGTCAATGCTCGGTTTGAAGTTGGATGTACAAATTCATCAAGACAATGACTGGTTACAGTTGGGGCCAATTCGTTAAGTGGAAGCCTATAATTGCGTTTTATAAACATTTTCTTGGGAAGAATACGTTGAGATTGTAATTTCTCGCGTTCTTCTCCGGTATATCTGTCAAACAAACTTTTAAGACTTTCTCCTTGACTCAAAAGCGCAAATCTTTTGAGAGTGCAATCTCTATGCTTCATTGGTAAGTGATTTGTAATCTCGTCAGTAGTCATTTGAGTTCTGCCCCAGAATTCATCGTCTCTCATAAGTTGAGAATAAGATGATGATGCAAGATTATAGGTTTTACCTTCAATCCCCGAATTGGGTATAACATCAGGCAAATCTATAAGAGCGTCTCCAATTGTAACCTTATCGACATTTGGCATCGTAGGAAATCTCAAATTCCAATCGGGATATCTTGTCGCGAGTATAAAAAATCGTTTGCGATTTTGAGGTACTCCAAAATCTGCGGCATCCAAAATAACTTGTATAAAATTGCCATACCCCGCCTCGGCAAGTTCTTCCTTAATCAAATCCACCACCAATTTAGGAGAGTCTTTGGCGATGCGTTTGCTTGTGATAGCCGGAACATTTTCAAACAAAAGCATTTTGGCATTACAGAGTTTTGCCATTCTTATACCCTCCCGATATAGCACTTGTCTATCATCATAAAAGGAGCGCGAAGAATTACCGGCGGTAGAAAAGGTTTCACATGGCATTCCCGATGTCACAAGGTCTACACCATCGCTCGGAATATATGGGAGAATCTGGTCTGCAGTCACTTTTCGGATATCAGACCAAATAACATGAACTTCGGGATGATTTGCAGCGTATGTCTCACAGCAGCTTTTGATGTATTCAATGGCTACGAGGGTTTTGAATCCGCATGCATGAAGCCCTGTGCAAATCCCCCCGGGGCCTGCAAAACAATCAATATGGGTTAACGTTCGTTGTGCCATAAAAATGCTATTTTCCCTGTGTACAGACGATTGAACAGGCCTCTTGCAACTCCGGGGAAATTACCTTACATTTGAGTTGACATGTTAATTATATGCGGCCAATGCCTACACAAGAATGTTGCAGAGTGCAAAGATAGCGATTTTTCTGAGATGCGTGAAAGCAGGCTTTATATTTACAACTGTTATCTGCGAAAGGGATGATGGAAAACAGATATTTTTCTTACCTTTGCAAGCAAGATGCATCTCAATCAGTCACACCCGGCCATTGCTTGGATTAAGCGCTACGTGCGCCCCAGCTTCATCCTCACGGCGGCTATCATTGCCTTCGTGCTCTTCTTTAACGACAATTCTTTGCTCAACACCTATGAGCATGAGCGCGAGATTGATCGCCTTAAAGCTGAAATCAAGGAGTGTCGCGACACTCTGACATATTATCATGCCCTCAATGTGGCTCTCAACAATGATGTGGAAGCCATGGAGCGGATTGTGCGCGAGCGATATCATATGCAGCGCCCCTCCGAGGATGTATATATCTTTGAATAAGCCGCTATGGATATCAAAAAGTCACGCAGCCAAGTTACTCTATGGGGAGCCAACACCGGTATGCTCCTCCTCCTTGTGGCGGGAGCCCTGCCCCTGCTCCGCGTCGGCGTTCCTGCGCTATGGAAGTGGCTCTATGTCGCCGGTGCTGCCATTACTCTCGTCTGCCGCTTGTTCCAGCCTATGGATGCTCCCACTCTGCGCGCGCGTCGTCTCAAGAAGATGGAGCTATGGAGCGCTATTGTCTGGGCTGTCGGGGTGTTTTTTATCTTCTACCCCAAGGCCGGCCCCACCGACTGGCTCGCTTTCTTCCTGGCCGGCGGTGTCCTTGAGGCTTATGCCTCGCTGGCCATGCCCGCAGCCCTTCGCTCTAAGGAGAAGCGATAAGGGTAATTATCTGATTTACAGAAAAAGATGGTTGCCGCAGCGATACGAAGCGCTGCGGCAACCATCTTTTTCGGGCATTGAACCGAGGATTATCTTACTATGGTCTTCACTCCGTTGACGATGTAGATGCCGGGAGTGGTGGGGGTGCCGTCGCTGAGGCGACGTCCCTGGAGGTCGTATGTGCCGGTCGGGGTGGTAGTTGCCGCGTCGGCGGGGGTGAGCTCGATGGCCGAGTTGGCGTCGCGTCCGTTGAAGACATAGACTGTGTGGGCGGGAAGCTTGGCTGTGAGAGTCTGGTCAATGTCGATGGGCTTGTTAGTGGCCACCCCGTCAAGCTCGGGGGCATTCTCCTTGAAGGCCTGGCTGAGGGTGATGGAGGTGGAGATATAGTCGGGGATGTCGAGGGCCTTACGGAGTGTGAAGGTGAAGTCTTGGGGCTCGTCGGCTCCGTTGCGAAGGGCCAGTGTGGCCTTGTCGCCGTTCCATGATGCCCAGCCATATACCTCGGCCTTGGAGCCGGTCCAGGGGTTGCCCCCCACCCAGTGGACGTCGGGGAGCACGTCGGCGTTGGCCTCCTGCCACTTTATGCACTCGGCCATGTCGCCCCATAACTTACCTCCCTCAATGGTGTTGAGCAGCTCAAAATCGGCATACAGCTCAACCATCGAGCCGCCGCATGCAAAGGCGCATCGAAGCTCGCGGAGGGCTCCCTGATAGTCCATCGTCTTTGACACGGCGCCGAAGCGCGAGAGGATAAATCCGTGGGTCATGATGGAGTTGATGGGGCAGAGGGGCGAATTGGTTACATAGTTTTGGTGTACGAGGCGGTCGCGATAGGTGATCCACTGCTCGCGGTCGTCGCCGGGGCCGGTCTTGCCAAAGTCATTTTCCTGACGCCATGTGGCATCGGAGTAGGCATACCAGAAGGGGGAAGCCCAAGTGCCCACGGTGGTGTTGAGGAAGATGTCGGGTTTAATCTCACGGACACGCTGCTCGATGTCGATGATTGCCTCGGCGTTTTCCTCGCCGGTGGTGCCGTTGTCGGGGCCTACGGAGGAGAACTGAGCGGAGATTCCGTCATATTTGAAGAAGCGGAAGTCGTAGGAACTGGTGAGCATTGTCACCGCGTCGAGAAACACCTTATAATAGGCCGGGTTGGAGAGTTGCATGCCACCCTTGTCGCTCCAATATTGGCGGCGGTAGTTGCCGCTTTGACCGTAGCCGCCTACCGGGCCGAGCCATGCTCCGATGCCGGTGTTCATGTCGCGGGCCACCTCGTCGGCTTCCTTGAAGCCATTGGGAAAGTTGGGGTTGAAAGTCCAGGGTCCGTAGATGTCCCATCCGTCGTCCCATACAAAGGCTCCGATGTTGGCTCCATGCTTCTCGTATAGGTTTTCGTGCCATTGGCTTACGACCTTCACACACTGGTTGATGTTGAAGTTTTTGGTGTAGTTGATGTCGTTGTTGCGGTTGATGTTGAGCTCATACCAGGAGTTATAGATAGGCATGGGCTTCCAGGCCATGGCGCGCTCACGGTCAACGTAACAGGCCACGGAGCGGCGCTGCTGGCCGGGGGCGATGAGGCCCACTACGGCGCTCACAGCCCATGTCTTATCGGCTGCAAGGGTCGTATTGCGGCTCCAGCGTCCTGAGATGCCGGTGTCTTGGGCAAAGGTCTCCACCTTGCCTTCAACATATTCCTCTACCTCGGCAAAGAGATACTGGCATCCGGTGTCGGTGGTGTTGGTGCCTGAGCCCCAGTTATAGACAGCATAGTTTTGGGCGCCCTGGGTGTTGTTGAACTGTTCTGAGCCGTTGGTGATAATCATAAATGCGGCATCAGAGGAAGGCTTGATGTTCCAGCCGGTAGCCGGGGCTTCTTTGACTGCGGGGAGTTGGGTATTGTTCTTGCCGGAGAGGCCTATATAGTTGCCGGTGGCAGAGTTGCGGATGTCCCATGACCCGTCGGGTCGTTTGAGGAAGTGCCATCGAGCCTCGGCGCAGGCGGCGTCAGTTTCGGATGTGATTTTGCCGTCGCGCTCCACCACGTAACGCTCGCCTCTGTTTGCTCGGATGGTCCAGAAACGATCCATACCATCCTCGGGGAGGGTGACGTTTGTGGCAGCCGAGGAGTTTACGGCAGTGACTTTCTCAGAGAAAGTGATTTCGCCGGATGATGTGATGGATTCGCTCTTTATTTCAATGAAATAGCGGATTGTATAATCGCCGGCGGAAGGGATGTCGAGAGTGTAGACATTGTCTTTCTTTTGGCTGCCGGTGAAGCCGATGTGATAGTCACTGGCAATGGTATTACCTTTATCGTCGACTACGTCAACGCCCACAATGTTGAGACGATGAGTGCCGCTCTTGTATGTGAAGGTAACAGTCTGTTTACCGGCCTTCTCAAACCGAGCCTTGCCATAGGCCCCGTAAATATCGGAGTCGCTATAGCCCAAGTCGAGAATCTGCGACGGGGTCTCGCGAGCGGGTATCCAGGCGAAAGTCTCAGGTTTCCAGGCGGTGAGAGAAAAGCCATCGCTTTCCTCGGCCTTTTCCACCACACCACCGGCGGCAGCCTTTCCGCCGACACTATTGAGACCCATGGGTGTTTCCAGTCCGGCAAATATCTTTGCGGAGGCCAGAATGGCGCCGCGTGTATTGCCCACCGATGCCACGGCAGGCTCGCCGGACGCTACATTATAGTTCATCGGAGTGATGGCACGCATGGGAGTGCCCCCCTCTGATGTGAGCTTCATTTCGGTGCGTAGGTAATGAGAGCCATCGCGGAGCACGGCACGCCATTCCACGGTCAGGCCTTGGCCTTTGAATGTGGCGCAGAGGGCTTTCCCATCAAGGCGTTCCGAACCCTTTGGCGATGAGGTGTTGGCCTGGAGAGACTCGGAGCGGAGGTCGCTCATGGCCATGGCCGATGACGGCAGACGAGTGCCATCGCCAAGTTCAAGGATAAACAACTCAGTGCCCGGAAGAAGGCCCATAGCTTCACAACCGCCAAAGACGAGAGCACCGTTCTGCTTTGTAAAGGAGGCCGACAAGAGGTCGTTGGAAAGGGTGAAAGTGTCGCCAGTGCTGCTTACAGCGGCCACACCAGGCTGCTTCTCCTGGGGAAAAATTACCCTTTGGGCCGACGCGGTGTCTATAGACAGAGCAAAGAGCGCCGAAATGGTAATGGTTTTAAGGATTGATTTAAGGCCCATATGTTGATAATGATAATTAATTTCTGAGTATTAGTGCTATTGGCCTCGTTGCTTTTCTCTACGGCGTAGGAAGAAATGAAGCATCACAATGCATATAAGGGTAAGCCCTATAATGCTGAAATAATATATGTAGTGCCCGGCAAGAAATTCATATCTACCGATGTAGGCCATCACGCAAAGGTATATCAGAAGGATAGCCGGGAGAATAGTTGACTTGCGAAGCAGTGGATTTTTAGCCATACTATGACAATTATAGGTCGAGCAATGATTTTACTTCGTCGAGAGGGATGCCGGCGATAGACGCGATGGTCTCTATAGATATGCCTTTAGAGTGCATGGCGCGAATCATCTCCTCGCGGCCAACTTTAATGCCCTCTTCAATGCCTTCTTCGCGGGCGGTGTCGAGGACGTC
>JAMPIE010000011.1:0-30405 GCA_023663135.1 Alloprevotella sp. | reverse complement strand
TCAAATCGTATGTAGCTATGAGCGTTGTCCATATGAGTCAGCGTGATTTTTTGCAAAGATAGGTGATTTGAGGCGGATTGACAAGGGGGGATAAGGGGTCAATGAGTGAATAATCATTAAAAATGGGGAAATATGATTGGCTTGTCGTTGTAAATAGCGGGAGATAAAGTAACTTTGTGGAATAATTATCTATCTACCATACGCAAAACCATCACGATGACTAAATGGCTCAGAAGGCATGTTAACCTTGCCGTGGGGATCGTGCTGACGATAACCGTCTTCATCCTTTATTCCACCATCCTATCCCACCTGCTCATCTATATGGAGCAGCACCGACTCTTCCGCTTCTCGATGGCTTATATAGCCGATGAGCTTCATCAGGCCGGCGTGGCCAAGCTCATGGGTGATTTTATTGTGCAGTTCTTCTATTATCCATGGCTTGGAGCCGCGGTGCTTGCCCTGACGTTTGGAACGGCGTTTATCTGTGTGGCCGACGGCATTAGACGTTTCACGGGCTATAGGGGATTGGTGTGTGTCGTCCCGGCGATGGTGGTCCCTGCTCTATTTATAGCCAAAGGGGGCAGCATAGAGGCTCCGATAGAGCCCTTGGTGATGGCTCTCATAGCATCGATTGCATTCTGGTTTGTTGCTCTGATTGCAGCTGCAATTATGAAGCGCCCCGGCAAGGAGCCATCGACGCGCTTGGCGTGGATTGCACTCGGTGCCGGCGTCTTAGTCACCGGTGGTGCTGTTTGCTGGTCGTTGACCAAGGGATATGACCCGATGGAGCGCGACATAGTGCTTATAGAGGAGGAATACCGTCAGGGTGACGATGATGCCGTGCTTGCCCGCGCCGACCGCTACTTGGCCGGGGGCGGCAGGGTCCATGTCATCCCATATTTCCGCAACCTCGCCTTGCTGCGCCGCGGCCAGTTGGCCGTCCACGCCTTTGACTTCCCTCCCCTCTTTGGTGTCAATTCGCTCTATGTCCGCTGGGACGGTCATGTGCTCAAGCGCGAGTATGGCTATCATATCTATCATCTCATCGGGGCCGTCAATGAGGCTCAGCGATGGCGCAGCGAGGGGATGACCAATCTTGGCGAGACCGGCCCTATCCTTACTGACCTGGCATCATACTATATCATTAACGGCCATGACAGAGTGGCCTCGCGCATGATCAGCCATCTTGGCGAGAGCCTTTTCTATCGGAGTAAGGCCCGGGAGTTGCGAGAGAGGCTCGGCACCGGCTCCGTGCCTGGAGTAAAGGACTATTATGCTCAGGCCCCCGACTCCATCAACGCTTTCTCGCAGGGGGATATACTCCCTGAGGCCGGGCGCATGCTTACGTATAGCGACAAAGACCCCATGGTGGCCGAGCTGTTTCTTACGGGCTGCTTGTTGGCCGGCGACTACAACAATTTCATCAATGCCCTCAACCTCTTGGGGATGCACGACCCCGAAAAGATGCCGCGCCCATATCGCGAAGCCTTAGCCATGATACAGGCCCACGACCCGGGTGGGTGGTGGGTCGATGCCGGTTTCAAGGTGTCGCAGGCCGATATAGAGCGCTATCGCACCTTTGCCAAGGCCATGGCCGATCGCAACAATCTGCTGCTCAAGAGCGGATATGCCAACACCTATTGGTATTATTTCAACTTTATCAACCCTGATCGTCCCAACAAGAAGAAAAAGTGACATGAAACTCTCCCATATCCTTTTACCCATTGCCGTTGCCATTGCCCTGACGGGATGCAGCCAGGCTCCGACCCCCGAGGACACCTCCGCTGCTCCGGTGGAGATCTATCCCGACTATGCCTCCGTGACATTTCCGGTCAATATTGCCGCCCCGGCTTTTGAGCCGCTTATAGAGGGAGCCGATGCTGCCCATCTGCTTGTGGGCATCAAAGGTAAAGAGCCCGTAATCTCGGTGCGCGGCGACGGACTGTCGCTCCTTCCGCCGCTCAACCAATGGCATGAACTGCTGCAAGAGGCTGCCGGCGGCGACATCTATTTCCGCATTCTCACTCGCACAGATGGCCATTGGACTCAACACCCCGACATCACCGCTACCATCTCGCCCGACTCCATCGACAGCCATATAGCCTACCGCATGCTCTATCCCGGATATGAGTTATGGCGACGTGTGGGCATCTATCAGCGCGACCTCACCGGCTATGCCCAGACCCCAATCTTAGAGAACAAGGATATGGATGGCAACTGCCTCAACTGCCATTCCTTTGCCGCCAACAATCCTGCGACCCTACAGATTCATCTCCGTGGTAAGCATAAAGGGACTCTTATTGCCCGCGACGGCGAGGTGAGCAAGGTGATGCCATCCAACCCTTCGCTGCCCAATGGCGCTACCTACCCCACGTGGCACCCCGACGGGCGGTTCATTGCCTACTCTACCAACGACGTGATGCAAGGCTTCCACACCTTCGGGACAAAACCCATTGAGGTGGTTGACATGAGCGCCGACATCATGGTCTATGACACTGAGACCGGCAAGAGCTTCACTTCCCCGGCAGTGGCCGACACTGCCTTCTTTGAGACATTCCCGGCGTGGGACCCCGTAAGCGGCGACATATGGTTTGCACGAGCCAAAGCGCGCACCGCCGACGAGAGCCTTACCTCCACCCGCTATGACCTCTGTCGCATCCCGTTTGACCAATCTACAGGTGCCTTTGGCGACACGGTGGTGACGGTCTACCCCGCTGCGGATATGGGCAAGAGTGTCTCCTTCCCCCGCGTGAGCCCCGACGGGCGCCATCTGATGTTTACCCTCTCTGACTATGGCACCTTCTCGATCTGGCATCCCGAGTCGCAGCTCATGCTCCTCGACCTGGCCACCGGGCTGGTGCGCCCGCTCGATGAGGTCAACGACCCCGAAAGTGTGGATTCCTACCACACATGGAGCTCCACCGGACGATGGTTTGCCTTCTCGTCAAAGCGGCTTGACGGGCTGGCCGCCCGTCCGTTTATAGCCTGCTTTGACCCCGCCACCGGACGTGCCGGCAAGCCCTTCGTGATGCCTCAGAAGAGCTCGAGGTATTATGACGACCAATCGCTGACCTACAACGTCCCTGAGCTCATCACCGGGCCCGTCACCATCACCGACAAGCTGCTCGACACGGCACTATCAGACTGATATGTCCACTGTCACCGGGCGTTTTGCTCCCTCCCCCTCGGGGAGGATGCACTTAGGGAATATCTATGCAGCCCTGATGTCGTGGCTGTCGGTGCGGCGCGCGGGCGGCCGCTGGATTTTGCGCATAGAGGACCTCGACCCACAACGCTCGCGGCCGGAGTATGCGCGCCAGATAGAGGATGATCTCCATTGGCTTGGGCTCGAATGGGATGAGGGGGGTATTGACGAGGGGTATTGTCAGAGCTTGCGCCATCATCACTATGCCGAGGCCTTGGAGCGGCTTAACGAAATGGGGCTGGTGTATGCGTGTCAATGCACGAGAGCCGACCTCCTTGCCTCCTCGGCACCCCATCTCACCGATGGCCGGCTGATTTATCCCGGGAGATGCCGTCCGGACGCCGCTCCCCCCTTTCCGGGGGTTGACGACATGACTCCCGGCTCGCGGCGTCTTTATCTGCCCGAGGGGCTGAGAGTCAGCGTTACCGACCGCAACTATGGCCGAAGCGAGGCACTCTTGGCTCGCGAAGTGGGCGACTTTGTGGTGCGCCGGGCCGACGGCGCATGGGCCTATCAGCTTGCTGTGGTGGTTGACGATGCTTTGATGGGGGTGAGTGAGGTGGTGCGCGGAGTAGACCTCCTGTTTCCCTCGGCTCACCAGCAGGCCTATCTCTACAGCCTCCTCGGGTGGCGGGAGCCTGAGTGGGCCCACATCCCGTTGCTCACCAATGAAGCCGGGCAGCGCCTAAGCAAGCGCGATGCCTCGCTCTCCATGGGGGAGCTGCGTGCCGCAGGGCTCACTCCCGAAGATGTCTTGGGGCGCGTGGCAGCCATGGCCGGGCTCATATCCGAGTCGGCTCCAACACGCCTTATCGACCTCCTCTGAGGCATTGATGGTAATCGCGATGAGGCGGCCACCAACCGGGTGGCCGCCTCATCGCGATTATAGAATAGTGTCGGAAGTTTACTTGACGAGGGTCTTCACTCCGTTGACGATGTAGATGCCGGGGGCCGAGATGACTTTGAGCTGACGGCCTTGGAGGTCGTGGATTGAGACCGCGCCTGCGACAGAGTCGGAGTTAATCTGATCAATGCCTACGATGACGGTGCCCCAGGGATAGGGGGCAACTTCTACCTCAATCGGATCAGCCTCAATTGTGGCGCCCTTATCGTCGGTTGCGTAAGCAATCGTGATAAGATATGACCCATCCTCAATGGACTTCGGGAGCCTGACCTCATACTGGTCGTCGGCGATGTGACTTATGGCTACATCTGTTGGAGTGGCAGCCTCGTCGCCGGCAATGCGGTATGTTGCAGTCACCTTGCTATTGTCGATGGGGAAGTCAGCGGGGTCAGATGCCTTGACCATAGCTTTGAAAGCGGTGTTGCCCTTCTCCTCGAGCTTCTCAGAGTCAATGCGGGTGGCTGTGAGGGCTGTGAGTGGCGGATTGACCACATTGATTACAAGCGTGGCAGTGGCTCCGCCGATTGCCATCACCTTAACAGTGAATGACTTTTGACTTTCAAAAGTAAAGCGTTTGGGGACAGTGATTTCGGCCTCTGCCTTTCCGTCGGGATGGTAGGCCTCAACGCCGTTTACTTTAAGCGAGGAGATGCCTTGGAATGCTTCGGGGATGCTCTCAACCTTGTAAGATGGAGTGATGGTGAGGGTGGTTTCCTCAGCCCCGGCGATGATGGTCATAGCCTTCTTTTCCACCTTGTCGTTGACCTTGAGGGAGATGTTGCGGATTGTATTGGGCGCAAGGCCGATATACCATTGAGTGCCGTCGGTGCCTTCGGTCATGGTCCGGATAGTGCCGGAGCCGTTGCTGTCAGGGTCAACGCCTAAGTATCGGTCGCCGTTGAAGAGATAAACGCCCGGGTGAGGCTCCAGGGCAAGCTTGGCTTTGAAGACAGTTCCTTTGGCGTCATCGTCGGCCTTAGAGGCAGGGTCAGAGTCGGGAAGAGTGAGGTATGTGTCGGTATTGAAGTTTTTGAGGTAGAAGCCGCCCTCGGCTTTTTCGGCCTGCCAATAGTAACGCACCAGATGTTCATCATCAAGGTTGCCCATGTATGAAACCTTTATGTCGCCATCGGTGGTCCTTTCAAGGTGAGTGGACCAGACGTTGTTTGTAGCATCTTTGCCATACTTTCTGCGTGCGCTCTCAATTTTGAGGATTTTGCCGAAAAGCTCATCGTTGATGCTTGATTCGATAGCCTCGTTTAGCTCGGCTATTTCAGCGTGGATATTGTCTTCGGTGACAAGGCCGTCGTCAACGGCCTGTAGGATGTCTCGGTAGAAATCGGCAGTCCACTCTGAGGCATTGGCCAGCTTGTAAGCCAGCTCTTTGAGCTTGTATTTCTCCACCTCCTCAATGATCCAGATGCATCCACCCTTGTCAAACTCGGCTTTCTCGTTCTGGTCAGGGACAGTGTTGAATGCCCAGGAGGAGTTGATAGAGCGATGGCCATCGGGGGTGAGAGAGATTGCGTAACCGTCAAAGTTGGGGTTGATGCCCTCGCCGTTGATAATGATATCGGCAACCGGTACAAGATACCAGGTCTTGGCGAGAGCCTTTTCCTTTACTCCGTAGCGGAATGCCTGGTATTTTTCTTCTGTAGTTCCGAGATAGGTGCCATCAAAGTTGACGATATGATATCCATCGTCGCGTGAGTCGCCGGCGAGTTCGAAGCGCCATTGCGAAGTTTCGTCGAAGTCGCAGTGACGGTCGAGTACTGTGGCATTTTTCTTTTCAACGTCTTTTTGACGGTTGAGTAGGTGGCGGATGACGTTGTCTTTGGCCTCAAAGTCATATTCTTCCTTGCCGATGAGGGGCTTGGGGTTGCCGAAGATGTAGTAGACGGGGTCTTCGGCGGTGGAGATGACGGGAAACTCCGCGTTGGCCTCCCGGGCCGGCGAGTCGGGCCCGGAGGAGGCGGAGGCCGCTGACGCCGAGAAGGTTGTGCTTACGGCAAGTAGTGTAAAGAGTGTAAGGAATTTTATCATGTAAGAGTGATATATGATTGAAAGAGTATTATTTGTGTTTTCGATTACAAAGATAAAGATAAAAATTACCCCCCCCATCTTTTAACAAATATTAACTAATAATAACATATATTATATTGAAAAGTGACTATGAGCACTAATATTGTACATCCCTACACTGACTTATAATGACAGTTGAGCTACGGCGGTGGGGCTATCGATCCGGGAGCTCGGGGGGATTTGAAGCGCGCCCCGGCAATCGCTGACGCGGCTGCCGGGGCGTGGGTGTGTATGGGTTGGGTGCTTTACTTTTGGTCGGTGGCGAAGTTGGAGACCTTGAGGTTGGTGAGGGCGGAGTTAAACTTGCCCACGTTTTCGAGGGGGAAGACGAGGGTGTGCATCTCGGCCATCTGGTGGTAGCGGAGGCTCTCTTTGTTCTTGGGGTCGCCGGTGCGGTGGAAGATGAGCTTGCGGTCGAGGTTGTCCACGAGCTTGCCGTCAACGTAGAGCTTGGTGGCATCGTTGGTGCCTACGATGGCATAGTGGTGTTTCTCGCCGGGGCGAATGTCATGGCGGAACTGGTAGAGCTTATCTTCGCGTGAGAAGCCGAGATTGCCGGTGATGGGGTCAGAGAGCCATACGGTGGCATCGGGGGTGGAGAAGAGGATGGTCCCTTTCTCCTCGGGGGCACCTTCGAGGTCAAACTCAACGGTGTAGTCATAGCCTATCTCCTTGATGGGGAGGGTAGAGCCGGGGGCTACTGTGGCTTGCTCGAGGACCACGCTTTCGGGCTCGCCTACGCGTCCGAGGAGGTTGACGCCCGGAGCCTCGGAGAGCTCGGCCGACTTGGTGCGGAACTCATCGTAGGGCACGGTGACGGCGGGGCCGTCCCAGGTCTTGGCGGCCATGGTGGGGAGGGCGTCCATCACGCGATGGTGGATGTCGCGGACAGTGATGCCGTTGCCGGGATGGTCGTTCCAGACGGCAAAGGAGCCGCCTTTAAGCTGGGGATGACCCTCTTCGACGATATATCCGCCGATGTTGGCCGGGGTCCAGCTGTCATAGAGCATCTTGGTGTTGAGATAGTCGTAGTAATATCCGGCAGCGGGGACGATGTAGACATATCCGTCGGGAATCGACATCACTTCATATCCGGCGGCTATCATATCTTCGGGCTTGGCGTAGCCGTTGCTCCAGAGATACATCAATACGTCGTCGACCTTGACGGGGGTCTGACCCTTGGCGTGGGTCAGCGAGCCCCATATGGCGGCTTTCTTGCCATATTTTTCGGCAAACTTGATGTAGTGGTCGGTGAAGGCGCGGAATTGCTCCATGGCCAGCGAGTCGCCCTGATATTCGTCGGTGCCGATGTGGAACACCTTCCCCTTGAAGACGGGGTCGGGACCCTCGAGATACTCGGCTAAGAGAGCGTCGATAAACTCGTAGGTCTCGGGCTTGGATATGTCGAAGTGGTCCATGCCGTTGGCTCCATGGGAGGCGAGCTCGGGGTTGTAGAGGGTGTAGGCCAGGGAGTGGGCGGGGACATCAATCTCGGGGATGATGTTTACGCCTCGCTCGGCGGCATAGTCTTGGAGTGCGCGGAACTCGGCCTTGGTGTAATGACCATCTTGAGCGGCGAGGCCGGGATAGGTCTCGCTCTCGAGGCGGTGGGCAGCCTGAGTCTTCTCCCAGTCGTTCTGGAAGAAGCGGGGGAAGCCGTTGTCGTTGAGATGGATATGAAGCTCGTTCATCTTATAGTATGCCATCACGTCGACGAGGCGATAGAGATAGTCGATGGGGATATACTTGCGGCCGGCGTCAATCATGAAGCCGCGATAGCCGTAGGCTGGGGCGTCTGCGATGTGGCCCATGGGTATCTCGGGGGCGGCATCGGCCATCTGCGTGAGGGTCATGGCTCCCCAGCGGGCACCTTCAGCGGTTGGGGCGGTGATGGCCACCCCTTTCTTGTTTACGTCAATGGTATAAGACTCGGCCTTGGCCTTGCGCGAGGGTTTGAGCGAGAGGATGATATCGCCGTTGCCACCCTTGCGCTGCTCCTTGACGGGGAGGGCTTTGAGCCCAAGTGCCTGAAGGTTGGCGGCGAGCTGCTCGGCCACGGGCTTGAGGGCGGGGTTGGTGTAGACGATGGCTTTGGCGCCGTTGAGGCTCCAGGAGCCGTCGGCCCCCTTCCACTCCCTTACTTCAGGGACGGTGAAGGGCTTGGGGTTGACGGCGCTGAGAGAGGCGGCGCCGGCGATGAAGGCTGCGGCCACCAGGGCCAGAGTCTTGTTTCTCATGGACTTTTTTGTGTTATGGGGGTGTATATAGTCAGTTGAGGATGGCTTTGACGCGGTCGAGGACTGCCGGGGCGGTGTAGCCAAATTTCTCGTCGAGCACCTTGTAGGGGGCTGATGCTCCGAAGCGTTCCATGCCGCAGATGACTCCGCGCGGCCCCACGACGGGGGCCAGCGTGGAGGGTAGCCCGGCAGTGAGGCCAAAGACGGGGGTGTCGGTGGGGATGACTGAGGTGCGATAGTCGGGATCCTGGTCAAGGAAGAGACCGATGGCGGGGACGGAGACCACGCGGGCATGCTTCCCCTCGGCTTCGAGAAGAGTGGCCACTTCGCATAGGAGCGACACTTCGGAGCCGTTGGCCACGAGGGTCACGTCGGGCACTCCGCCTTCCGACTCCATGACGATATAGCCGCCGCGAAGAGAGCCGCGAGCGTCGGCCATGCGGGTCGAGCCGGGGCGGGCGGGGAGGTCGCTGACATCCTGGCGCGAGAGGATGAGGCCGGTGGGGGTGGAGTTGTTTTCCATGGCCATCTTCCAGCACTGGATGGTCTCGGCTGAGTCGGCGGGGCGCAGGACGAGCATTGACCGCTCTCCTGAGAAGTTGCGTATCTGCTCGAGGAGACGGACTTGGGCCTCCTGCTCGATGGGCTCATGTGTCGGGCCATCTTCGCCGACGCGGAAGGCATCGTGGGTCCATACATATTTTACCGGGAGCTGCATGAGGGCACTCATGCGGATGGCGGGCTTCATGTAGTCGGAGAAGACGAAGAAGGTGCCGCAGGCGGCGTGCATCCCGCCGTTGAGTATCACGCCGTTCATGATGGCGGCCATGGTGAGCTCGGCCACGCCGGCGTGTAGGAAGGCGCCTGAGAAATCGTGATGGCGCAGGGGGCCTGTGACTTTGAGGAAGGCATCGGTCTTGTCGGAGTTGGCCAGGTCGGCCGAGGCGACAATCATGTTGCCCACCTTCTTGCCCAGCTCTGTGAGGACGGCGGCGGAGGCGGTGCGGGTGGCAGCGTTGGCCTTCACTACGATGGCCTCATAGTCTATCTCGGGGAGTCGACCCTCGAGGTAGCCTTGCAGCTCGATGGCCTTGGCGGGATTGGCCTCGGCCCATGCCTTCTGCTCGGCCCGGCGCTCGGCCACGAGCTTTTTCAGGTGCTCGAGGCGGCTGTCGTAGAGAGCCTTCACCTCGGGGCGTATCACCCAGGGGTTTTCCGGGTCGCCGCCAAGGTTGCGTATGGTGGCATCGACGTCGGCCCCGCTCTTGCTCAGGGGCTGGCCGTGGGTGGAGCACTGCCCCTCGAAGGATGAGCCGTCGGCCTTGACGCATCCCTTGCCCATGACGGTGTGGCCAATGATGAGGGTGGGGCGGGTCTTCTCGCAGTTGGCGGCTGAGATGGCGGCGGCTATGGCCTTGGGGTCGTTGCCGTCGATCTCCTCTACCCGCCAGCCCCAGGCGCGATATTTGGCGGCGTAGTCCTCACCGTCGACGGCATCGACGTCGGTAGAGAGCTGCACCTTGTTGCTGTCATAAAACATTATGAGGTTGGCCAGGCCGAGGTATCCGGCGATGCGTCCGGCGCCTTGTGAAATCTCTTCTTGGATGCCTCCGTCGGAGATGAAGGTATAGGTCTTGTGTGCCCACACTTCGCCAAAGCGGGTGGCAATGAATCGCTCGGCAATGGCGGCTCCGACGGCCATGGTGTGGCCCTGGCCTAAGGGGCCGGAGGTGTTTTCTATGCCGCGGGCCACGCAGAGCTCGGGGTGGCCGGGAGTGGCCGAGCCCCACTGGCGGAACTCCTTGAGCTCGTCGATGGTAAACATTCCGCAGAGAGCCAGGACGCTGTAGAGCATCGGCGACATATGGCCGGGGTCGAGGAAGAGGCGATCGCGCCCATACCATGACGGGTCGGAGGGGTCGGTCAGCAAAAACTGGGAGTAAAGGACGTTGATGAAGTCAGCGCCACCCATGGCTCCGCCGGGATGGCCGGAGCGGGCCTTCTCAACCATAGCGGCTGTCAGGACGCGGATATTGTTGGCGGCAGAGTCGAGGGTCGTCTTGTCGGAATGATTATACATAAAGCTAAAATGGGGCGGGGGTAAGCCGTCCGCTCTGCAAAGGTACAACAACCGCCTCATACGGCCAAAAATATTTCTGTGTTAAGTAATCTTCAAAAAATAACTTGGGACATTCCGCTTCGTCTACTTATTTTTTGCTGTTACGTAATCTTCAAAAATAACTTGGTAGACTTTCTTGTCTTTTTTGGCATCTTTTTCAACTCAGTTTAGTCATGTAGCTCGCTACACTCCTGCACTCTCGCTAAAAAAATCTGCACAAAAAATCCTGCGAAATTCTTTACCAACTTATTTTTTACGATTACTACTAAACCGATATTGCCTGCAATTCAGATGGAAATCTGTTCGATGATGACTTCGCCATCTGTCCCAACTTATTTTTTTACGATTACTAAACAAGCTTTTTTAGCGGTTATAGATAGCCGGGGCGCAAGCAAAGAGTGCCTGCGCCCCGGATGGGAGGTGTGTAAGGTCAGTTATTTCACGAGGGTCTTCACTCCGTTGACGATATAGAGGCCGGCGGAGGTGACGCGTGTCAGGCGGTGGCCTTGGAGGTCATGGATGGTGGCGTCGCCATTGGCGGCATCGGCGTTAACGGCTTCGATGCCGGTGACGGTGGGCTGGCTCTTGACGGTGACGCTCATGGTGAAGGTCGTGCCGTCGGGGGCGGTGGCGGTGATGGTGACGGTGCCGGCTGAGATGCCCTTGATGATGAGCTTGGAGGGGTTGCTCTCGTCAACTTTGACGGTGGCAACCTTTTCGTTGCTCGAAGTCCAGGAGAGGGTCGAGGGGTTGGCGCCCTCGTTTACGGCTACTGTCACGGTCTGCGACTGTCCGGGAGTCAGTTTGAGCGACTTGGGCATCTCCACGCTCTCTATCTTGACGCCGTCTTGGGTGACGGTCAGGAGGTAGATATGCTCGGCTAAGGGCTGCTCTTCGTCGGCGCGTGAGAGGAGGTGAGTCTCAGGTTCAGAGGTGCTCTTCTTGATGAAGATGCGGATGGTGATGAGGGCGTGGCCGGCTTTGTGGGCGGTGACGGTGCCTTTGTTGTCAACGGAGGCTACGGTATTGTCTGACGAGGAGTAGCGCAGCTCTTTCCCGGTGACACCGGTGGCGGTGGAGGGGAGGGCGACGGTGGCGTCGGCTCCGGCGCTGATCTCAATCTCCATCTTGATGTGGCCTTTGAGGTCGGCCACCTCGATGTCGATGGTCTCACCCTCGGCTGCGGCCTCTTTGATTTCGTCAAGGATGGCCTCAACCTCGGTGTCGTTTTCGTCAATCTCTTCAATCACCTTCTCAAGCTCTTCGTCGATCACCGGCGCGGGAGCCTCAACCTTGATGGTGAGTGCCTCGATGGTGATGGCGCTGTTGTCGGGGTTGGTTGCTGTGGCAGAGATGGTGAGCGCGTCGACACCATTTACGAGCGTGAAGGTGCCATCGTCGTTCTTCTCGGCAACACCTTCGGGAGAGAAGGTAAACTCGCCGGCGGTGATGTTGGGGTTCGCCTTGTCGTATGTTAGAACGGGGGTAATCACGTCGCCGGTGGTGAAGGCCTTAACCTCAGTCGCCTCCTTGATGGCGATGGTGCCGGAGGTGGCGTTGGGGAGTACGCTCACGCTGAGAGTGGCCGGGGTGAGCTCGCCGTAGTGGAACTCAAGGGTAGCGCCCTCGGCGGCGGTCTCGGCGGCGGCGGTGAGGGTCACCGTCCAGATGTTTTCATTGCTGTCGTAAGTAAACTCAGATGGCGTGAAGGCATCGGCGCCTGTGACGCTGAGGAGCGAGGCATCAACGGTAGCGCCCTCCTCCATCTCCAGCGAGCCTGAGACGGTGAGCTTGTCGCCGATGTTGAGCGCGTCGGCCGGAGCCTCGGTGGTCACCTTGATGGCGGTGACTTCGGTGTCGGTCAAGGTCACGGTGACGGGGATGATGCCGTCGGCTGCCTCGCCGAGGGTTATGACATACTTCTTGCCGGTGGCGGGAGCGGGCGCGGTGAAATCGTCGGCAGTTATCTCGGTGCCCTTGGTGACGAAGAAATATCCGCCGTCATAGACAGACTGCAGGCCCTTGTTAGCCTCATTGTCGAGCGTCACCTTGACATTGTCCTTTACCACGGAGACCTTGTTGACACCCACGATAGAAACTCGGTAAACATCATATGTCTCAATTTCGGCATCAAGGACCTTTACCAATTCCCAGTGATTATTTGAGCCACTGGATCCACCCACATATACCGGGTTATTGCCGGTATGCGCCCATTGATTGTTGATTGTACTGTTATTATTGCCAATGTAATATTTGCCTTTGTCATCTGAGATGGGGTTAAAAGTCACTTCAACGGGTTCCAGACGAGCGAGGCCAAGGTTGTCAATGTAATGGCCATCGGTAGACAATATCCCATATTTATTTTCATTGGAGCAGCTGATCAGATTGATATACTGTAATGGGCTGTTGGCTTCGGTGGATTCTCCATATGTCAGTCCAAAGTCAAGATTGGCGTTGCCTGAATATGTGAGATAGTTCTCCGGTGAGGTGATGAACCTGTTAAGTATTGCAGCAGTTCCCCCTGAGGTCATGCGTATACGATAGAACGGGTTGTTTTGAGGCGATTGATATTCAACTTGTATAGTCTTGTCATCGGCATTGACGGTGATAATGGGTTTCATGTTGTTCTGAATAGGCGCAGAGAAGTTGTCGGCGGTCAGTTCGGTGTCTTTCGTAACGAAGAAGTAACCGTTGTCGTAGACAGATGAGATACCCTTGTTTGCGTCGGAAGAGATTGTGACACGGACATTGTTGGTGATTCCCGAGCCGGCGTCTGCGCCGATGATTGACACATGGTATATGTCATAGAGGCCGAGCTCGCCCTCATCCGTTGCCTTTGAGATTGCAAAGCGGTTGCTCTGGTAATCCGGGTCGGTGGTCGAAGTGAAGCCAATGAATGGGTATTCGGCGTCAGCGGTGTTCTGGAAAGGACACCATGTGCCGCTAATCTTTGCCGCGCCTCCATTCTCAATGACAATTGCAGTGTTTTCTTTTGACAGGGTTGAAATGCCCTTCAATGTCATATAGTGACCGTTGATAGAGGAGAAATAGAAGTTGTTTCCCTCCTTTTCTATATGGATGAAGGCCGAGGCGGGTCTGTCTTCCTTATATGCGCCTATGGCTAATGCATATGGGTCGTTGTTATGAACATACTCGTTCTCGTAGTTGATGATGCAATTGGTGTTGTCGGCGGCCATCGCATCGAGGGTCTTAAGCCCACTGACGGCCACAGCCCCGGAGATTCCTTTGATCCTATACCATCCGGTGGTGATGTCGGCTACATTCGTCACCTTGTTGATGTCAAAGGTTTTTCCCTCATCTGCATCGGTGAGGGTTGAGTAGTCGACTGTTATTATCTTGTCAGCGATTGTCACCGTGGGGAATTTCATGCCCACTGTTGAAGCCGCGATATTATCGGCGGTAAGGGGCGTCCCTTTCTCTAAGAAGAGGAAGCCGCCGTCAAAGATTTCGGAGGCAGTGAGCGGTGTGGCGCCGGAGACAGAGATGAAGGCGTCGGCAGGCTTGTTGTCGCCTGTGATTGTCACTTGGTAGATATCATAGGCTGTTGAGGCCAGTCCGTCGGCCTTGTAGAAATTAAACCATGTGCGGTTGCTGTCTGTGCTCGTGTGGCCAATGAGGAAGTGGCTGTCATTCTTCATGAAGACGCAGCTTCCGCCGATAGTGAAATCGCCGTTTGCGGCATCACCTCTGGCGGTCGGTGCGCTGCCTCCTTTGTTGCCTGTGTAGAATTGGCTGGTGGTATACTTGCCGTTGGGGAGGCGGAATATGACGTTGTTGCCGTCGCGCTCGATGCGCACTAGCATGCTTGGGGCAAGTCCGGCAAAGGGAATGAATTCGTAGTTGTATGTGTTGTTGCCATGAACCGTTCCGACCGGGTCATATGACATGGTGTGATACCCGGAAAATATCGCGTATTGTGTGTCGGCGTAGCCGGGAATATGGCTGGGGTTGATGTTCACTATATACCATCCGTCGGTTATATCTGACCCGTTGGTGACCTTTTCGAGATTGTTGTCGGCGACAAATGTGTCAAATGATTTGTCAACGGCCTCATTCTCTGCTTCGGTGATCATAAACTTGCCGCCGGCGTCGTTGATGTCGGTCCCGTTTCCACGGTTGACAATCTTGTTGGGAAAGTTTGTGTTGAGGTTGAGCTGGTAGTCGCCGTTGACGATAATCATATATTTTGCATTGGCCAATGGTTTCACCTCCCATCCGGTCTCAGGAGCTGAGTCGCCGAGCTTGATGTATTTGTAATCATTGGTGACGACAAAATTTTCAGGGATGAGATACTTGCCTGTCTTGCTCACTATGTCATATTTACCATCGGATCGCTTGTTGAACTGCCATCTTGTGGCGGTGCTGGATGCGTCGGCTGATCCCGCCATGGTCTCAGGCCCGGTCTGTGCAACATAGGGCCCATGGTGGGATTTGATGGTGTACCACTGCCCGTCGGTAATTATGTTAAGGGCATCGACTCCGTCGTTGACGATAGCGTCAAGGTCTGTTCCGTTGTGTGCGGCGTCGTAGGTGAGCTTGGCCATCTCGGCCAGGGCGGCTTGTGCGTGGTCACTGCT
Organism: Alloprevotella sp.; assembly: GCA_023663135.1. Lineage (GTDB taxonomy): Bacteria > Bacteroidota > Bacteroidia > Bacteroidales > Muribaculaceae > Paramuribaculum. The sequence continues at coordinate 15,260 of JAMPIE010000011.1, read as the reverse complement.
GTAGTCGGCTATGGTTATCGTGTTGCCCAACAGAGTGCGGGCGTTGAAGAGGGCGAGGTTTTGGGTGGCGCGTTCTTCGGTGATGGGTTCGCGTCCGCTTTCGGGCTGGATGTCACATCCGGTTGCAATCAGCTCGGCCATCTTGGCATAGCCTATTCCTCCGGGATATGTGCCCATAAAGTATTTTGCCGGCAAGGTGTTGCCATCGACCATCGATGTTAGGTCAACGTAATGGATGTTCTCGTCGTTCATCTCGGCCAAGACGCTCTGTATGCGCGTGTTTTTGGAGGCATAGGCGCTCTGTCCGTTCCATGGGAGAAGCGAGAGGGCGTAGATTTGTGTGGAGTTGGACGGTGCAAGGGTTTCCAGGCGAGCTTTGAGTGCTGTAAGAAGATCCTTGTAACCGGTGTTAAAGGCGTCGTTGTCGTTGTCAGCCGCTCCGAGGTAAAGTAGTATCTTTGCGGGGGCGGTCTGGTTGTTGTGTATGTTGCCGAGGATATATTCAACGAGTTGCTTCTTGTGGTCGGCAAGGGTGAGGTCGCCGGCGCCCCATTTTGTGCCGCGGCTCTTTACATTGTTGTTGGCGAGATATTCGTGCCATTCGCCGCCGTGGACCACATGGCCTCCGATAAATAGGATGTCTGTTCCGGTGACGGGGAGGGCTGAGAAGAGGGTTGCTCGCATCCCCTCAGAATTGCCAATGCCCGGGTTGATTTGATTGTCGGCGGTAAATGCATCTTCGGCAGGTAGTGTGCAGGCGATACCCACTTGGTCGGCTATGGCGTGACACCAGATTGAGTAGCTTTTGGCTGTCAGATGAAGCCTGTCGTAGGAATAGAGGCCGCCCGACGTCACATTTGTCATCTGAGACTCCACGTCAACAAAGTGGAGCTTTCCGTCACCGGCTGCTATCTCAGCCTCCACCATTGCCTCTATATGGTTGTTTGTTTCACTCACAACTGCGCCTTTGCTGCAGGGGTGGATGCTTTGGATATAGATCTCTGTCTCGGGTGATTCGGCGTGGCAGCGATGGATGAACGAGCGGATGTCCTCAGCTATTTGCTCCTTGGTGTGTCTCACGCCAAGGTCGTTGGTGCCGAGGCCGTAGAATATCTTGGCGGGATGCCCGGCAAACACGCTCTCCACATAATCGAGCCATTCATAGGCAAAGCCGCCTGAATTGCCACGACTAAGGATATGAGGATTATTGCCGAAACATTCTCTCCACTCGTTCATGTTGGTGATGGAGTTTCCGAGAAACACGATGCTGTTCTCGTTGACTTCCAATGGCTTGAAGCCATCGTAGCGGTGGTTGCGGAAGTTGATGTCCGCGTGGGCGCTGACGATGGCCGCGAGGAGCAGCGTGAGCAGCAGGGTAAATTTTTTCATGCTGGTTTGATGATATTAGACTTGTGATTGATTGTATTTAGTAGCTGATAATTTTATAGCTATCAAAGGTAGTATATAAAAATTACCCCCCCCCTAATTTTAATATCTGTTAACATTTAAGGGCGTCGACGCAGTGGCGGGCTTCGACCGCCAACGCGGTCGGAATCAATAAAATGTGCTATACCGTGGGCGCGGCCCACGGCTACGGGCGTAGACCGCTACGCGGTCTGTCGCGGAGGAGTCGGAGAGGGAGGACAAGTCGGAGAGGGAGGACGGGGCGCGGCTACATTATAAAATGAAAGTGCACATCTTCACAGATGCGCACCTCCCTCATAACCAAAATTCAAGTATATATAAAGTGTTGTCGTCTAACATTGCTTACCAGAGGTCGGCTTCGCGCCGGTCTCATTTTTTTCGCAATGCAAAGGTAGTGAGTGGAGGAGGGTTTTGCAATAGCCAAAATGCCAAAAAAAGTAAAAAAATGCTAATTCATAAGTGTTAACGAGGGGGTGTGTGAACCATTATAAAAAATTCGAGCAGGTGTGAAACCTTTTTTTCTTATCATATGTTTATCACTGTGAAAATCTCTGAAAGCGGGCTGTCCGCTCTTATCGAAACACACACATACATCCATCAAATCTTTATCTGACGCTTGCTATGCAAAACAGACTTACCTTTACCGAGGCCGTCAATTTGGCCCTGATAGAAAATTATGCCAACTTCACAGGGCGCTCGTCGCGCTCGGAGTTTTGGTGGTTTGCGCTCTTCCTCTTTGCCTTGGGCATTGTGGAGGCGATGATTATCAACATGCTCGGAGTGCCTGAGGGCCCCACAATTGCATGGGTGGTCAATCTCACCATGACGCTGCCGCTGGTGAGTCTGATGGTGCGTCGGCTCCACGACATCAACCGCTCAGGCTGGTGGGCTGCTCTTGGGCTTGTGCCCATAGTGGGGCTTGTGCTGGTCTATTGGCTGACGCTGCCGTCGCAGTCGAGCGACAATGCTTATGGGCTTGAGCCCAACTGCGACTTTGACTGACAATTGACAATTTCGTTCTCTCGCTATATATGCCCTTCCGGCCTTCGGGTCAGGAGGGCTTGTCGTCGTCGGCGGGGAAGAGGCGGTTGGCCTCGTCGAGGTGGTAGTCTCGGGCCAGGGCGGCGATGAAGGTGGAGATGGCTTTGATGGCCTCTTGAGTGGCGGGGGTCACCTCCTTGGAGCCGAGGCGGAGGAGGAGCATGCCGTAGAGGGCGTTGAAGCAGGTCTCAATCTCGCCGGCGGGGGCGTCGCCCCCTTTGGAGCGGAGCTCGACGATGAAGGGGAGGGCCTTGTAGAAGAGGGCGGTATAGTCGGGGAAGCGAGGGTCGGCCAGCAGGCGGCGGTGAAGCTCGGCGAGGTCGGCCAAGATGTTGCGGTTGATCTGGAGATGGCCCGTCTCGGCCACTCCTTCGCGGCGCATCATGTCGATGAGGCTCTCATACCACTCGGTCATCTCGCGGCGCGCGTCGGGGGAGAGGCCGGGGAAGCGGTCGATGACGTTGGCCTTGATCTTGTCGATGTCGAGGTCGTTGGCACGGATGATGTCTTCGACCTGCCACATGTAGAGGATATATTCGGCGATATTTTCCTTGCGCTTGGCTGAGGCGATAATCATAGTAAGAATTAGGAATTAGGGGTTAGGAATTAGCGGGGCTCGGGGCGGTAGGCATAGCTATTGCGCAGGGCCTCGAAGGAGGCGGGGGAGGCTTTGAGGCGGGTGCTGTCGGCCTCGGGGGAGTATGAGGCAGCGATGGAGGCGGCTGTGGGAGCCGGGGCTGCGCTCAGGTCGTGGCCCATGGAGGGGAGGGGCTCGAGGCCGAAGAAGCTGACGAGGGCATCGAGGGCCATCTGCGTGGCTCTCATCTTCCCTTCGAGGGAGTATCCGGCTATGTGGGGAGTGGCAATGGCGGCGCGGGAGAGGAGGCGGCCGGAGATGACCGGCTCACCCTCCCAGCAGTCGATGACGGGGGGCGGGATGATGCCGCTGTCGATGGCTGAGCAGAGGGCGACGGTGTCGGTGACGGGGCCGCGGGCTGCGTTGACTATTAGCGGCTTGCGCCGGCATTGGTCTAAGAAGCCGGAGGAGATGAGATGGCGTGTAGGGTAGGGGCCGGAGGTGGAGAGGGGGGTGTGGAGGGTGATGACGTCGGCCTCGCGGGCTATCTGCTCCATGGTGGCGAAGGGAGCCGGCCCCTCGGCGAGAGCGCGGGGCGGGTCGCAGAGCAGTAGGCGATAGCCCAGAGCCCGGGCCCATCGCTCCACCACCTTGCCAACATGACCCACACCCACTATGCCGAGGGTTATATCGGGCGAGGGGTGGTAGCCGAGGCTCATGATGGAGGCCAGGACATACTGGGCCACTCCCGGGGCGTTGCAGCCGGGGGCGTTGGCCACCGTTATCCCCCGGGAGCGACACCATTGCAGGTCGATATGGTCGGTGCCTATGGTGGCCGTGGCCACAAACTTGACGCGCGAGCCGGCCAGGAGTTCCGCACCCGCATGAGTGCGGGTGCGGACGACAAGGGCATCGGCCTTGGCCACCGCCTCGGGAGTAAACTCCTCGGGGGCGAGGCGCGTCACGCTGGCCATCTCGTCGAGAGCCGGGTTGACAAAGGGGATGTGTGACTCGATGATTACACGAGGCTTGAGGTCAGTCGCCATATATATAATATAAGGTAGGAAAGAGAGGCAAAGAGGAGGGCTGCGGCCCCGGGGCCGAAGGCTGCGCGCTGCCTGAGCGAGAAGAGGAGGGTGATGAGATAGGCCGTGGTGGCGTTGAGCAGGGGGGTATAGAGGTCGATGTTGCTGAAGTCGGCTACGCACATCAGTCCGGTCATGATGCCTGTGGCGGCCATGATGCCAAAGCGGGCGCGTGTCATGGCGTTGCGGGCATAGATATTTACCATGTCGAGCAGCCCGGTGAAGAGGCCCAAGAGGAGTGTCATCCCCATCATGATGGCCGGGTAGATGAGCCTTCGGAGCATCTCAGGCTGGAGGAAGAGGCTGATGTCGGGCGGATTGTAAGATGGTGTCCAAAGTCCGAAGGCCCAGAGAAGCCAGGGGGGCACGGCCAGGCCGGCGAGCATGGCCACGGCTCCGCGCGGGGTCATTACCCTCATCTGCATACATCCGAGAGCCATCACCAAGATGTAAGGGATGAAGCCATCGGCCACCATGGCGCCGGCTCCGATGAGGAGGAAGACGGAGAAGACCGAGCGAGTGGCGCCCGGCTGTTGATAGCAAGTGTAGAGGATGGCGATGGAGCTCATCACGCAGACCAGCAGCAGGTAGCCCCCGCCGAAATGGGCCGAGGCGGGGGATGCGCCCTGGAAGAGCATGAAGAGGCCGCTCCACAGAAGGCTGCCGTTGCGGAAGCCTCTCAGGAGGTTAAAAGCCTTGTTGGCCAGCATGATGCCGGCCACGACGGCAAGCTCCGTCAGGAGGGCGGCGGCGAGCGAGAGGGTGGGGGAGGCAATCCAGCCGTCGGGCGACGGGAGGCCAAGGCCTCGCGCGGCATCGAGGTCGGTCCAGGGGGCGAAGCATGCGAGAGTCATTGCCAGCGACGCAAGGATGAGCGTGATGGCAAAGGCACGCGAGCTGAGGAGGCGCAGCAGTGGGGCAGGATTGAATCTCACCGAGGCGGGGGGGAGGGGAGTGGTTAGCTCTTGTGGGCCAGGGCAAGGAGGTCGGCCCCTATGTCGTGGCGATAATATTTCCCTTGGAAGTCAACGGCTTCGGCGGCCTTGAAAGAGCGGCTTAGAGCCTCCTCCACAGTGGAGCCGAGGCTTGAGAGGGCAATGACGCGGCCGCCGGCGGTGACGAGAGAGCCGTCGGGGGCAATGGCTGTGCCGGCATGGAAGGGGATGGTCAAGTCGCGGTCAACGCTGTCGAGGCCGGTGATCACCTTGCCCTTCTCGTAAGAGCCGGGATAGCCGCCGCTGACGAGCATCACGGTGACGGCGGCGCGGGGGTCAATCTCCAACGGGGTGTCGCCTAAGGAGCCCTTGGCGGCAGCGATGAGGGCGGGAACGAGGTCGGAGCTGATGCGGAGCATGACGGCCTCGGTCTCGGGGTCGCCCATCCTCACGTTGTATTCGATTACCATGGGGTTGCCCTCCACATTGATGAGGCCTAAGAAGATAAATCCGCGATAGTCTATGCCGCGGCGCGAGAGGCCGGCGAGTGTCGGGCGGATGATGCGCTCGTCTACCTTGGCCATAAACTCCTCATCGGCAAACACTACGGGGCTCACGGCACCCATACCGCCGGTGTTGGGGCCGGTGTCGCCCTCGCCGATGCGCTTGTAGTCTTTGGCCACGGGGAGCACTCGGTAGCCGCCATGGCCATCGGTGAGGACAAACACCGAGCACTCGATGCCTGAGAGAAACTCCTCGATGACCACCGTGGCACTCGACGCGCCAAACATGCCCGAGAGCATCTCGCGCAGAGCCTTACGGGCCTCGTCGAGGCTCGGGAGGATGAGGACGCCCTTGCCGGCGGCCAGGCCATCGGCCTTGAGCACGTAGGGTGGACGGAGGGTGGCCAGGAAGGCCTCCCCTTCGGCCAGGGTGTCGGCGGTGAAGGAGCGATAGGCGGCGGTGGGTATCCCCTCCTCGGTCATGAATTGCTTGGCGAAGTCTTTGCTCCCCTCGAGGGCAGCCCCGGCGGCATCGGGACCCACGACGAGGAGGCCGGGACGATGCTCGGCAAAGAAGTCGCGGATGCCGGCCACGAGGGGGTCTTCGTTGCCCACGACGAGGAGACCCGCTTTATGGGTGTCGACGGCGTCCATGACGGCCTCAAAGTCGGTGGGCTTCAAGGGGAGGTTGGTGCCATAGGCGGCGGTGCCGCCGTTGCCGGGCGCAATGAAAAGGTTGTCGCAGAGGGGGCTGCTGCTTATCTTGTAGGCCAGGGCGCACTCGCGGCCGCCTGAGCCGAGAAGGAGGATATTCATTTGTGGGAAAGGGAGGTTTTTTATTTCGGGATGTCAACTTGTCAAGGTCTCAAATTGACAAAAGAGTTTTTTAATTTTTATTTGCGGCGCCATCCTTTGCGGGTCTGGGTCTCTTGGTCGGATGGGGGGAGAGAAGGGCGCTTGCCGACGATTGACTTCAAGATGGCTTGGCGTCGGCGGTGGGCAAAATCTTCGTCGCTCTCATCCTCCCGCTGCTTTACGCGCACCTTGGTATATGCCCCGGGGCGAGGCGCATCTTTCTTGTCGCGGCTCTTGTCGCGTCTGGGTTCTTTCTTCTCGGGGCGCCGCTCAGTGAGGGTAGAGCCGCCGCTGCGCTTGAAGCTCTTCATGTCGCCGTCAAAGAGGATATACTCGCGGAGCTCACACTCGAGCTTGCCGTTGAGGACGGGTAGCTTCAGCGAGGGCCTGAGGCCTATCTCGTTGAAATACTCGTCGCGATAGCCGATGATCCAGGCATGATAGCCCTTGAAGAGCTCTTTGAGCTTGGCTCCGATGAGGGAATAGAGGCCGCTCATGTCGTCGACGCTGATTCGCTCGCCATAAGGTGGATTGGTGATCAACACGCCCGGGCGCCCCTCCTCGGGGGCTTCGGTCCACTTGCTCAGAGCCTTGGCCTCGAGGGTGATATACTTGCCCACACCGGCCTGCTTGATGTTGCGCTCGGCAATGGCAATGGCCTTGGGGGAGATGTCGGCGCCATAGATGCCGCAGGCGGGGATGCGCTCGGCGGAGTCGTCGTTGTAGATGCTCTCAAAGAGGTCGCGGTCAAAGTCGGGCCATGTCTCGAAGGCAAAGTGGGAGCGATAGACGCCGGGCATGATGCCGGCGGCAATCATGGCGGCCTCGATGAGGAAGGTGCCGGAGCCACACATGGGGTCGACAAAGGGTTGGTCGCCTCTCCAGCCTGAGCGGAGGATGATGCCGGCGGCGAGCACTTCGTTGATGGGGGCCTCGGTCTGAGCCACGCGGTAGCCGCGCTTGTGGAGGCTCTCGCCCGAGGAGTCGAGGCTGAGGGTCACGTCGTGGCCTGAGATATGGACATTGATGCAGGCGTCGGCATCCTGGAGGCGCACTCCGGGGCGTTTCCCCTGGCCGAGGCGGTCTTGAAACCAGTCGACGATGGCATCCTTCACGCGATATGTGACAAAGAGCGAGTTGGTGAACTCGTCGGAATAGACGGCGCCGGAGTCGATGGAAAAGGTGGAGCCGACGCTAAGGACAGAGCCCCAGTCAAACTCCTTGACGCGCGAATAGAGCTCGTCGGGGTCGGAGGCTTTGAAGGAGCAGATGGGCTTGAGGATGCGCAGGGCTGTTCGACACTGCATATTGGCCCGGTACATGGTCTCCAAGGTGCCGTCAAAGCTCACCATCCGTCGGCCCGGCTCAACGTTTTGTGCGCCGGGGAGGGCGCGGATCTCGTCGGCCAGGAGGTCTTCAAGTCCTTGAAATGTCTTGGCCACCATGGCAAACCGCGTTGTGACGGTCTCGGAGGCTATCGGCTCTTTATTTTCCATATCTTTATGTAATAATGTGTCGGTGTGAAGTCGGTGGGTTACTTGGCTTGGGGAATGCGTGGGGCGGGCTGGAGGATGCGCTCTCCGGGGGCCACGTCGGCAGTGATCCACAGGTTGCCGCCAATCACGGCGCCGTCGCCCACGGTGATGCGCCCTAAGAGGGTGGCGTTGGAGTAGATCACCACGTCGTTGCCAATGATGGGATGGCGGGGGATGCCCTTTATCGGGTCGCCGTTGGAGTCGGTGGGGAAGGAGCGGGCGCCGAGGGTCACGCCCTGATAGATCCTGACTCTTTGGCCAATGATGGATGTTGCGCCGATCACCACGCCGGTGCCATGGTCAATCATCAGGCCGCTCCCTATCTCGGCGCCGGGGTGGATGTCGATGCCGGTCTCGCTATGGGCCATCTCGGAAATCATGCGGGGCACCACCGGCACCTCCAATCGATAGAGCTCATGGGCTATGCGATGATTGGCTGTGGCTTTGAGGCCGGGGTAGCAAAACACCACTTCGTTGACGCTCCTGGCAGCCGGGTCGCCGCGGAAGGTTGCCTCGGCGTCGGCCATGAGGAGGGCTCTCACTTCGGGCAGCCGACCGATAAACTCAGTGGCGATGGCCTCAGAGCGAGCGCGCAGAGGCCCCAGCGGGGGGCATCCCGTGCCGTCGCCAAAGCATATGCCGGCGGCAATCTGGGCGGTCAGGAGGGAGTGGAGCTCCTCCAGGCGCAGCCCCGTGAGGAAGGGGAGATTGCGCTCGGTGGTGGCTGTGTCGCCAAAAAATCCGGGGAATATTAAGGAGCGGCAGAGGCTGATGATGCGCTTGATGTCCGTGGCCGAGGGGAGGGGCTCGCCGCCGCCGGCGCTGAGCCATAGCTGTCCCATCCCGGCGGTGTCGGCCAGGAGGCGCCCTGTGTCGGTAAGGGTCTTGTCAAGAGAGGGTCGCTCCGGGGATGTCATGCTGTCAAGGATGGTATGGGGCTGCGGGGCCTCGTGAGGGTCTGCAAAGGTAGTCATAATTAGTCAAACGGCGAAGCCGCGCCAAGAAAATATCCATGGCGCGGCAGTTGTCATGACGGTATAGTGTAAGGGATGTCAGTCAAATTCGATGCCTACGAGCTTGCCGTCGCGGTCAAAGCGGAGGTCGTCTATGTCGGGCGACCGGAGCTCCACCTTATAGTAACGGGCCGAGCGCTTGACGGTCTCTATGGCCGAGGTGTAGCCCAGTCGGGATAGCTCGCTATAGGCGCGCGAGGGGAGGAGGGCTTTGACGGTGGCGGCGGGGAGGCATCCGCGGCCGGCATCGACCTCGGTCCACTCGCCGCGGCTGTCAAACTCTACGTCGGTGCCGTCGGCGAGGTCTACTTCAAAGGTCTGGTCGTCAAAGTCTTCGTCGACGGCTACGATGGCTGTCGTGGAAAACTGCTTGGCCAGGAAGTCGGTGGCTTTCTTGGGGAGGCGCCCGGTGGTGACGCTTCCGCTCACGGCGGGGCCTACGCCGGTGGGTAGCGGGAGGGCGCCCTGAGGGGGCACAACGCTCTGTGCCTCAATGGCCGGAGCTGATATGACGGCAATTGCGGCCATGGCCGCTAAAATCATTTTCTTCATAATCTTGAATTTTGGGCGGGGAGGGGATGGGAGGTGCCCCGTTGCAGTCTGCCGTTATAACGCGCGGGCGCGACAGATGGTTCAGCCGGCGGGATAATGAAGCGTCATGAGGCGCGCGCCGGTCAGTGGGTCGGGGTCGATGGTGACGCGCACTGTCTCGTCGTCGACCAGTAGGCCCTCGGCGCGGTCGGGCCACTCTATGAGGCACAGATGGCCCGAGTCGATATAGTCAATGAAGCCGGTCTCGGCCACCTCTTCGGGGCCGTCGAGGCGGTAGAGGTCAAAGTGGTAGATGGGGTTTCCCCGGGCGTCGGCATATTCGTTGAGGATTGCAAAGGTGGGGGAGCCGGTGGGGTCGGCTTCCACCCCTAAGTGTCGGGCCAGGGCGTTGATAAAGGTGGTCTTGCCGGCGCCCATGGGGGCGTCGAAGGCAAAGACGGAAAATCCCCGGGTGAGGGTAGCAAAGCGCGCAGCGGCCTCGGGGAGGTGGCCCGGGGTGGGTATCTCTATTGTCTCAGTGGGGGTCATGGCTTGGGTGAGAGGGTGATGATGGGGATGAGCATCTCCTCCATGGAGATGCCGCCGTGCTGGAAGGTGCCGTCGTAATATTGGACGTAGTAGTTGTAGTTGTTGGGATAGGCAAAGAAGTCGTGGCCGTAGGCAAAGATATAAGAGCCGGCCAGTCCGGCGCCGGGGAGTCCAAAACGCTCGGGGCGCTTTATCTCATAGACCTGTTTGGGGTTGTAAGAGAGGGTCTTGCCTATCTTGTAGCGGAGGTTGGTGTTGGTGTTCCGGTCGCCAATCACTTTCACCGGGGTGTCAACGCGGATGGTGCCATGGTCGGTGGTGAGGACCACTTTGTAGCCCCTTTGAGCAATGGCGCTGAGGAGGTCGAGGGTGGTGGAGTGGCGAAACCAGCTCTCAGTGATGGAGCGATAGGCGGCATCGGTGGAGGCGAGCTCGCGTATCATTCTCGACTCGGTGCGGGCGTGGGAGAGCATGTCGATGAAGTTGATGACCACCACGTTGAGGTCGTTGTGGGCCAGTGAGGGGAGGTCGCGCAGGAGTCGCTCGGCTCCGGTTGAGTCGTTGAGCTTATGGTAAGAAAACTTCACTCCGGCGCGGCGATAGCGCTCAAAGAGAGTGGCAATGAGGGGGCTCTCGTTGACATTTTTGCTCTCCTCGGCCTCTTCATCGACCCACAGGGAGGGAAACATACGGGCAATGGCCTCGGGCATGAGGCCTGAGAAGATGGCATTGCGCGCATATTGGGTGGCCGTAGGGAGGATGGAGGTGTAGAGGTCGTCGTCGTCGATGTTGAAGAAGCGCGAGAGCAGGGGGCGGACGACGGTCCACTGGTCGAGGCGGAAGTTGTCGATGAGGACAAAGAAGAGCTTCTCCCCCTTGTCGAGGAGGGGAAACACCTTTCGCCTCATCACCGTGGGGCTCATCAGGGGAGTGGAGGGGGCAACGGGAGAGTTGATGACGCCTGAGACCCAATCCTCATAGTTGCGGCGCACAAACTTTGAGAACTCGCCGTCGGCCTCCTCCATCTGAGCGCGGAGCATCTCGTCCATGTTGGTCTGGCCGGCGGCGGCGAGCTCGGTCTGGCGGTAGACCAGGCGGCGATAAAGAGCCTTCCAGTCATCGAGTGAGGCGGCCGAGTTGATTGAAGCCGAGAGCTCGGGCCATTCGCGGCGATAGTCGTCGGCGGCGCGATTGGTCACGAGATGGTCGGAGTGGAGTATCTTCTTGATGGAGAGGAGTATCTGATTGGGGTTGACCGGCTTGATGAGATAGTCGGCAATCTTGCTCCCGACGGCCTGATCCATGATGTTTTCCTCCTCGCTCTTGGTGATCATGATGACCGGCGTCTGCGGGTGGGCCACTTTGAGGCGTGCGAGGGTCTCCAGTCCCGAGATGCCGGGCATGTTTTCATCGAGGATGATGAGGTCAAAGGGCCTCTCGTCAGCGGCGATGAGCGCGTCGGCCCCGGAGCAGACGGTTGTCACGTCATAGCCCTTAGACTTCAGGAAAAGGATGTGGGGCTTGAGGAGGTCAATCTCGTCATCGGCCCAAAGTATGTTCATTGTCGGGGTCTTCTATAGGGTTGTCAATGGTTTGAGGCTCTTCGGGGTCGTCCGACTGGTCTGACAAGTCTGACTGGTCTGACTGGTCTGATTGCTCCGATTGCTCTGATTGCTCTGATTCGGGCGGCACTCCCTTCTCCTCCTCCAGGGCGGCCACGCGGGCTGCCTCAATGGCGTGGAAGTAGTCGTCAAACGAGCGCCCTTTGCTCATGAGCAGCTCGAAGTTTTTGCGGCTTATCACCACCGGCCGCGCCTGGGGAGGCACGACGTTGACATCTTCGCGGTCGAGGAGCGTCGAGCGATAGTGATTGAGCTCGTCAAAGGAGTCAAAGCCGCTTATAATCAAAAGGCCGAGACGCCCGAAGTTCATCTGCTCCAGGTCATAGTCTTTCACCTTGAAGGTGGTGAAGTTGTGGAGGGCCACGTCGTAGAGCAGCTCGTTGGGGGCCACGGAGTCGGTGGCGTAGGTGAGGATGAGCAGGGGCTCCCCCTCGTCGGCAATGTCAAAGGCAATCTCTGCGTCGGGGTCGTAGGCCAGGGTGGTGTCGTTGGTGAGCCTCATGTCCCACACCATAGCCTTGACGCCCATGGAGCCGCTCTGGAGCTTCCGGCCGCGGGCCAGCTCCTTGAGGTAAGAGGAGGCGATGGGGCTCACGTCGGCCTGGGGATAACGCTCGAGGAGCGAGCGCAGCTTGGCCGAGAAGCCCTCGGCGTCGTTGGCCGTGACGTGGGTCAAGGCATCGAGAAACATCACCTTTGGCATCACCGGGCTCATCGGATACTTGTCGGCCATCATGGCGGCGGCGGAGCGCACGGCGGCAGTGTCGTCGGCGAGATATGCCCCGTAGGCCCCTTCGTAGATGGCCTCCTGGCGGGCGTTCATTTCGCGGAGGTTGTCTATATAGTTGGGGTCGCGCAGGGCCAGTCCCTGCTCGCTCTCGGCAAAGTCGCTGAGGATAAGGGCGCGATATTTCTCGGCCATAGCCTCGTTGCCGAGCCTCATATACATGAGGTAGAGGTTGAAATAGACATCGAGGCGATAGATATTGTCGGGATAGTCGGCCAGGAGAATGCCCCATTGCTCGGGGGCGGCTTCAAAGTCTTCGAGCTTGTCTTTGAGGATGAGGCCCATATTGTAGCGGCCCTCTTGGATCACGTCGTGAGCCACCTGGCGCTCCTCGTCGGTCTTGGGAATCTGAGCTAAGTAATACTCAATGAAGTGGGGGTCGGCAGCTCTCTGGGCAGCCTGTGCAGCCGAGTCGGTCTCGGCGTTGTTGGCCTCGCCGGGGGAGTCGGAGGGCATCTCAGCGTCGGGAGTCTCTCCGTCAGTGACAAGGGAGTCGGAGGGCGTGTCGAAGTCAGAGAAGGAGAAGGAGCTTTTGTTGCGGCGTCGCCAGTCATCTTCCAGTCGGCGCGAGCCCCATCGCTTCTGAAACTCGGTCTTGCCCGCGTTTTTCACGGCTGTGTTGTAGAAATACCAGCTCTTGTCGTTGTTGAGCATAAAGGAGTTGGCCGCGGCGGCGTTACCCTGGGCAGCGTTTGCCGCATTGGCGGCGTTGGTGGCCGAGGCATTGGCCTCATACTCGGCGCGGCGGGCCTCCTCGGCCTCCTCCTTCTCTTTTTTCTTGAGCTCGTCGACGAGTCTCTGCGCCACCTTCTCCTGCTCCTCTGGCGAGAGGGCCGAGAGGCGCAGGAGCGAGTCTTGGAGAGTGACATTGCCGGAGTAGACGGCCAGCTCGTCGAGCACGTCGCTGCGCCGCTTGATGGTCTTGAGGTTGGGGTAGTCGGTCGGGAGCTGGGGGACGGCCTCACTGTAACGGGGCTGGGCCAGGTCATATCGCCGTTGGTCAAAGTAGAGCTCGCCGAGCTGTAGCTGTGCCAGGGCCTTGTCGATGCCCGAGCGTGTCGACTTCTCGGCGGCTAAGATATAGTTTTCGATCGCCTTGGCGGTGTCGCGCCGCGAGAGGTAGAGGTTGCCGATGGCATAATAGATCTGGTCTTGATACTCCTTGTTTCGGTCATAGCGGAGCATGGAGCGGAGGCTCTTCACCTCGGGCTCAATGTTGTCGCCGGCATAGACCTCGCTCTGCTTGATGCGGGCATTGAAGCGGGCGGCATAAGGGACGGTGGAGCTCTTGGCTATCTTCTCAAAGGCCTTGTAGGCCCCGGTCTTATCGCCCTGGCGGGCCATCACCTGGCCCAGAAGGAAGGTCAGGCGCGTCTCCTGCGCTCCCTTGGCCAGGCGGGCGGCCTCCTGCAGAGGCTCGATGGCCTCGTCATATCGGCCGCTCTTGAGCATAATGTCGGCCTTCACCAGGGGGTAGAGGGCGCGGAGGGCGGAGTTGGTCAGGTCGTCGGGCTTCACTCGCCTCAGGTTGTTTTCGGCCTCAAAGGTCCAGCCTTGGGCGGCATAGCAGCGCGCCTCCCAGAGCCGGGCCTCGGCCACGGTCTGCGGAAGCCAGCCAAAATGCTTGGCTATGTAGGCAAAGGTGGTGGCGGCACCGAGGAAGTCGCCGTTCATATACTGGCTGCGACCCATCATGAGCCAGGCGTTATGGAGGAAGGGGTTAAACTCCTCGCGGGCGCGGAAGGCCTTTTGCTTTTCGCTGCGCCCCTTGATGCGCGGCTTCTTCTTGATGGAGCGTAGCTCGATGGCTTTCTGTGCCTTCTCGATGGAGCGGGTGAAGTCGCCCGAGGGACGCGTGAAAGCCTCGTCGGCATAAGCGTCGGAGGGATGGACGAGGAGCAGGCGCGTATAGTCGTCGGGATAGTCGGTCTCCATCTTTTTAAGCGTCTCCTTATAGTGCTCATCGCCGTTGAAGTAGATGTTGTAACGGGTGATAAACTCTGTGTAGCGCCGCGAGGCCGCTGTGTTTTTCTTCAGGGAGCAGGAGGCCACGACGAGAGCCGCGACGGCAAGGAGAGCCGCCGCCCACAACTTATATAATAAAGATGTGCGCGTCATCATTGATATAATAACGAATCTAACCCTCATTTTATTGCCTGAGTAGACTATGATGAAATTTTTTTCAAAAAAAGCGCAAAAAAATTTGTCATGTAGAGAAAAAGCCATACCTTTGCATCGCAAAACGGAAACGGCGATACCGCCGCCCGAAGTAACAAGGGGTATTAGCTCATCTGGCTAGAGCGCGACACTGGCAGTGTCGAGGTGAGCGGTTCGAGTCCGCTATACTCCACTCATGAACTGGGAGTCGACATTCGTGTCGGCTCGATTTGTTTTTATCGGGAGAATGGTTAACTTTGTCGCATGAAGCTGATTGAGATGAATCACGACAAGATAATCGCCCTGTGCAAGAAGTATAGGGTGGCTAAGCTGTGGGTTTTCGGCTCCATCTTGACCGACCGCTTCCGCGACGACTCCGACGTAGACTTCTCCGTGGTGTTTGATTATCATTTGATTGAAGATCTTTTTATTACGTTTTTTGACTTTATAGAGGAATTGGAGTCTCTGCTTGGCCGAAAAGTGGATATGGTCGACGAGACAGCCATATCTAACAAATATTTCCGCAAAGAGCTGGATTCTACAAAGCGCTTGATCTATGGATGATATCACGAATAAGTCGCTTGAGGATATACTAAGTAATCGTAAAAAAATAAGTTGGGACAGATGGCGAAGTCATCATCGAAC
>JAMPIE010000010.1 GCA_023663135.1 Alloprevotella sp. | reverse complement strand
CGGGGCCCGCTCCGCAACCCCCGGCTATGTCCCGGTGGATGGCCTCCGGCCATCTTCCCCCCGCCGCGTCAGATGCCTCCGGCCATCTTCCCCACGCCGCGTCAGATGCCCCCGGCCATCTTCCGACACCCGGCCCGCTTCACCACGGCGACTCTCTCTACCAGAGGGGGGCGATGGCGGGGGGCTTGCTACCCGGGATGAAGGGCACGGGCGCGGGGGTCTGGGAGATGACGTAGAGCGAGATGGCGCGGGTCATGAGGATGTCGTCATGATATCCGGCACGGGCGTTATAGGCTCCTCGCCGGTCCACCTCATAGGTGAGCATCTCGTCGATGGCCTCGTGGCTTCGCTCTATGTAGCCCCGCTCGCGGATGGCGGCTATGAGCGCCGAGATGGCCGCCACCTTGGTCTGTCGGTTGGTGTGGAAGCCGGGGCGGCTCTCATACCCTATGCCGACGCGTTCGCGCGCCTGACGGACGTAGAGGCGGGGGTAGACGCTTCGCAGCTCGCCGAGGATGTAAAGCGAGGCATCGCTGGCGGCGGCCACGCCCCCGCCCTCGAGCGAGTTGCTCTCGATGACGAGGAGCGCCTTGGCGTAATAGACCCCTATGGCGGCGGCCTGCCAGCAGACGATGTCGTGGTCGGCATGGCCGCGCCACTGTGCCACCACCTCGGGGAGGTCCAAGGGGCTGAGGCGGTCGATCACCGCGATGACCGACCAGTCGGAGCCGGGGGAGCGGCCTCCGATGTCGACCGTGACTACATAGCGCCCCATCGGGGCGCCTTTATCGGGGTGGCGCCATATCTGCATCGGCCCGTCGGGAGAGGGGCGAAAGGCCACATTGCGCAGGGCCGGGCGCCCCGTCAGCCCGCTGCCGGCAACGACGCCGCGCTCCAGCGGCGGAGAGCAGGAGGCGCGCATGGCCTCGACGAGCGAGCGGTCGAAGACGCCGCAGCCGGTGTTGACAAACGCCTCCGTGGCCGAGGCGGGAAACTCGGCCAGCATCTGCCGGTCGGAGTGATACTCCCGGCGCTTGTCGCGCCACCAGGCGAGCCCGGCGAGCGAGGCGCCGCGGGAGAAGAGCGATGTCTCGTAGGGCGTAAGCGTCGAGGCCACCTCGCGCCGCGCCTCATCAGAGAGCGCCTTGCGATACATATCTATCTCATACCAAGGGACGAAGATGGGCCGGTAGGCACTCCTCCCCTCCTCGGCCTCGAGCCAGGCGCGATGGAAGAAATTGCCCACGCCATTGGCCGTCGACTCCATGATGATGGCCGAGCAGGGGACGAGGGGGACCGAGCCGCTCACCGTCCGGATAAAGTCGTCGGCGCTATGCCCGGGGGTGTCTTCCCAGAAAGCCACCTCCGAGAGGTGGGCCAGGGCAAAGTCGTTGCCGCGAAGTGAGTCGGGGGCCATGGCAGTGCCCAGGTCGATGGTGGAGCCGGTGCCGGCAATCTCCTGCTGCGTCGACGAGCCCCCCGATGTCCCCTTGAGGCGCAGCGGCTCGGGGCCGGGCCGGAGCTCCTGAGGGTAGGAGTCGAGCATCAGGCGATAAACGCGGCGGATGGTGGCAGCCGTGTTGCGTATATGGCCGCAGATGATGGAGTTCCAACAGGAGCGGTGGATTATCTGGATGTAAGCAAAATACATCTGAGTAAGAGTGGAGCTGCCACATTGGCGGGCCTTGAGCATGATGACCCTTATGGGCCGATCGGCGCGCCGCTGCTCCTCGAGCAGGGCAAGGTAGCGACGCTGGGGGCGATTGAGCCGCAGAGCCACACGCCGGCCGCTCACCTTGTCGCGTATCTTCACGCAGACGAAGGCCCAATACTCAAAGTCGTGGCGGAAGCGGAGCATCACATATCCCCGGGCATCCATCTCCCCGGGGCGCCACTCCGGGTCGTCCACCATGGTCTGCGGCAGATATACCGCCTCCTCTCCATCCACCTCGGCCAATCGGGGCGGCAGGAGCGTCTTCACGCGGGGGATGGGGGAGCCCAGGCCCGCAATGGGGTCATAACGCTCCTCGATCGCCCGCAGCTCGGCCTCGCGGCGGAGGTCGAGCTCGAGTATCTCTTCAATGGTCATATCACGCTTGTTCATTCCCTATATATATTAAGGTGGTGGATAAGAGAGCCGGGCGCGGCAAAGCCCCTGACGACTGCCTCGGCCACGCCGCGCGGAGGGATGGCTGAAGAGAAGCTGATGGGGGAGCGCGGGCGCCCCTTGATGGCTATCGCTATGGCCGGGGCCTCCGAAGAGGTGCACCCCGTGGGGAAGCCTCGCGGGATGAGCAGCAGCTCCCCGTCAAAACCGCCGGGGGCCTCAATGCCCGCCGTGACCCTCACGCGGCCCGCGACACGCCCCAGTGCCACGCGCCACTCCACGGCCACGGGCGTCGACAGATCACCCTCCGTGGCATCATAAATCGCCTCAGCCCCGGAGAGGTAGAGACGCCCGCCACATGAGGTCATCGCCGAAGGCGCAAAGGGGAGCGGACGACGGCCAAGCTCCCTCCCTCCATCCGACAACGCCCTGACATTACCCTTCGCGTCAAGGAGATATATCTCGCCCAATCGCGGCTCAATAGCCGCAGCCACGGGGAGGTAACAGTCGTGGAAGCGGGCGAGGGTGTCGGCCCTCCCCCCTCGCAGCGCGAAGAGGCGGCGGCCATCGTCGGAGAGCGCAACCACCATGCCGGCCCCCGCACTAACCCCCTCGCGGCGACTCACTGCCCCGCGGTCGAGCAGCGACGCCGCAAGCGAATCGCGGCGGCTCCCGATGGCCACGGAGAGGATTCCCTCAGAGGTGAACGCATAGAAGTGGGCACAGCCGGGGCTGAGGGCCGCCGTCCCGAGCCGCGGCGCCGCCTCCAGTGCCCCTATGGGTGCCAAGGAGACACTCTTACGTGCAAAAAGGGCCAGCGGCGACGAGGCCGGCGCAGCCCCCACCTCCCCCTCGTTGCCGTCCAGGCCGCCCCAGAGCACCACGTCGCCGCTCACGCAGCCATGGCGCGCAGTGAAGATGGCCGCCGAGGGGAGAGGAGCCACCGGCGCAACCACCGCCGTGGGGATTGCCACATCTATCACCGCCGCCTCGGCTCCCACCTCGGCCCGAGCCACAGCCTCCATCGGCTCGCCCGACGCTATGAGCGGAGCTGAGAGGCGAGTCACCACAGCCACTCTCACGCTCCCTCCCCCTTGACGCTCTGCGCGGAAGGCCCAGGTGGGGGTGATGACAGGCGCAGCAGTGCAAGCCACCTCCACTCCACCGGCCTCGGCCCCCCAGGCCGCAGCAGCCTCCGCCGAGATGGCCCCGACGGAGATAGCGAGCCGATAGAGGGCCACCGACAGCGTGAAGGGCATCACGCGCCCGGCGTCGACTGATGCATAGGCCGTGGCCATCCCCTCGGAGGGTGCAGCCACAGGCCGTCGACCGGTGGAGTCGATGGCTGCCCCGGCCTTATCGATGCGCCTCACTTCGGCCATGAGACCGCTCCCGCCGTCGGGACACATCACGCAGCCCATGGCGGCCGCCCGCGCCCGGAGCCGCCCCCACGCCTCGGTCAACGCCGAAGTGAGTGCCGAGGCGTCGGCACCCGCGAGCATCCCGTCGCGGATTGCCTCGGGCTCTGAGAGCGTGATGCCCGACACCGACTCGGTGATCACCGCCTCCTCCCTCAGCGAAATATCCACGGAAGGCAGACCCGGCATCTGGCCCAGGCAGACAGCCTCGCCGCCTGTCACGACGACATGCCGAGGGCCGTCGGAGGTCATGACGATAGCCTTGTCGCCCCCGGCGATGGCGCAGTAGACCTCGCTCCCCGGCGGCAGCGCAGCGATGAGGGTGGGATTGGTCTCGGGATTGTCGCGGCAGAACGCATATATGTCGCTCCCCCGCGAGGCGATTATCATGCCCGAGGCGCAGCAGAGCGGCCTCAGGGCGCGGCCATAGAGGAGCGAAGGGAGGGGCGTGGCCTCAAGCGCCGCGCCATCGCCCGACGGGCGCAGCGATGCCATGTCGACAGGCCGTCCCTGTCCCGCGCGGATTTCAATAAATGAGTGTCTTTTCATAGCGGAAATCAAAAATTTCCGCAAAACTACACCCCGCCGCGCCCTCTTTTATGGCGTAATCCTCACCGTAATACTCACTCCCCCCTCCGCCGAGGAAACACCTCAGAGAGAATCTCTACAGTCTCATCGCCGAAAATCGGGCCATTATTGTATTGATGGACCTCAATGCCGCTATACTTGAAATTGGCCTCAATCAAGATGGGCCTATTATCGCCATCAATAGCTATATCCCATGATATAATCCTGAAATAAGGGAGTTTGGCCGCCTCGCGCTTCACTATCTCAATGGCCCTATCAAAAGAGGGGATGACTATCTCATCGAAATGGCAATGAGTGGTGGGGTGGGTGGGATAGTCAACGCCATTATATCCGTGGCCCATGCTCTTAAGACGGCCGTCGGGAGCTATGCCCACATTGATGCCCCCCTGGCTTGAATTGTCAATCTTAGCCCCGCCGACACCCATCCTGAGGATGGCCGAGCATACTTTGACAGAGCCGTCGCGACGCAGGAAGGTGAATATACGCAGAGTGTTGATGCTGTCGGGATAGACCGCATTGAGTTCCTTGCACTGGGTGATGCCCCTCTGCACCATGATGTCGCCCTTGATGGCTGCAATAGCCTCATTGATATGCCTTTCAGAGCGGCAAGCATCGTCGATGACAAAGATGTTGTTGCCCCCTTCAGAGTCGGCCGCTTGCTTTATAAACGCCTTGGGCGACTGTATGATAAGTTGGGTTGCATCTTCAGCGGTAACAAAAGCCCCCCGGCTGTCTTTCCAAAAACCATTTTGACGGTAGACAATCGTCTCCGGCTGCTCCACCTCCGGGAAAAGCATGGGATAGAGGGTCTTGTTGTCGAGCTTCAAGGCGAGCTGCCAGTCGCAGAAGAAAGGGTCGATATATGAGTGATAGATATCGTCGGGCACCATCCTTGGGTCCACGCTGCCGGCGACATGCTTATACAGAGCCACAAAATCTCTTCCGGGCTTAATGCCAAAGGGGCGGAAAAACTCCGTGGCTTGACAGTATTCATCGTCAGAGAGGGCTGTCTCAGGCTTTGCCGATGCCGCAACTCTCGCCGCTGTGAGCTTGCGCCACTGGCTTAGTCTGCGCCATATTATATATCGGTTGTGAAAGGCGTCGATAGCTCTGAATATCCGAGTGCTGATTCCTCTGCCCATATGTTGTTACTTTTTGAATAGTCTATTAAACTCTTTCCTGAATGGATTGTCGGCCCTCTGGGGGAGATTGATCTCCCAATTGTCGTTACCCTCGATAAAAACCGGCCCACCGGGCGATATAGCTATATCCCATCCGATGGAGTGGAGATTAAGGAAGGTATGGAAGCGGATAGCCATCGCCTTAGCCTCTTGATAATAAGGGATAGAAAATGAGGCAAACTCCACCCCGGTGTCGGGGTGAGCAGCCAGCTTTAGCCCATAGTGGGGTTTGAAAAACCCATACTCGCAGAGCTTGCCTGAGGCGGCGTCCATGCCCACTATTACACCCCCCTGCGAGAAATTGTCGATGTCGCTCCCATGGGCCCCGATGCGGAGCGTCGGGGGCAACACCTCTATCTCGCCTGTCGAGGGGTTCCTTACCGTAATAATTCTCAAAGTGTTGACCGAACCCGGATAAAGACGGGCCATCTCGGGGTGTTGAGTGATCCCCTCCTGGATGAGCAGACGGCCGGCCGAGAGACGATGGGCGAGCTCCGTCTCGCCCATCGTCTCCCCTTTTATTATGGGCTTGCCATCCTTTACCCGCATCTTCTCTATCCCGGCTCCACATTCACCGTCGATAGGCTTAATAAACACCACTAACCCCTCAAGAGCACACAACAGGGAGCTGAGACAGGCTGTGGACGATTTGACGCCGTCGAGCAGAGTGATGTGTCCATGCTCAATTATGGCCATGTCGCGGGGGGTGGGGATTCCTGTCCCGCGTGCCACGGCCCCGAAAAAAATCTTGTTGCGGAGGATGGCCGAGTCGTTGTGAGGATTGCTGAGGTTGAGCTCGTCGCGGCTGTCCATAAACTCATTATAGACCACATAGTCGCCCGGCTTATGACCGTCGGCAACATCAAGCCCATACATGTAATAATATTCATCAATAGAGCCGTGGCGGAGGATATTCAGCGCCTGGTCAAGCCATATC
The DNA here is from genome assembly GCA_023663135.1 of Alloprevotella sp. Lineage (GTDB taxonomy): Bacteria > Bacteroidota > Bacteroidia > Bacteroidales > Muribaculaceae > Paramuribaculum. The sequence continues at coordinate 79,216 of JAMPIE010000010.1, read as the reverse complement.
CTGAGCGAGCCCTTGCGCTCCCTCTCGGGGAAATATGACTTGGCTATGACCCTATTGGGGTGCATGACGTGGCCCAAGAGCAACCACGGCTTCCGTAAGAGGTTGTTGCAAATGGCGTAAAGCATCTTTTCTGCCTTCCCCATCGCTTTCTTAAATCGACCATCTTGTTTCATAGCTTCTGTCTGATCATATTTACGACATATGAAAACGGCATTGCCTTGACAAGCAATGAGATGACACACAGGAGTGCGAAGAAAAGCAAGGCCCCCAGGATGGTCTTCACGCTGTTTGTCTCTATGATTGCATACCTGTCAAAGACCCATGTGGCCATGGCCGGCACTGCCGCAAGCAGCAGGCTCTTAACCATGCTCCATAACTGGCCCCAAATGTGATAGTGGAGCAGTCGGTTGGCTATATAAGAGAAGATTAGGTATGATATGATGCTGTTTGACACCACCACAAACACCATTGGCATTATTCCACACATCTTCCCCACTATCCACAGCGCCGCTACATAGAAGGGAAGCTTTATGGCCGTGGTGACAAAGAGTATCTTGCTTTTCCCCTTGGCCGCTGCCACGTAATAATTGATGTCTTGGATGGCTGAGAAGATACCTCCGAAGCAGAGTATCTGAAAAAACGGCACAGAGTCTACCCACTCCTCTTTGAACAGCCATAATATCAGCGGCTTGGCCATGATGATAAAATAAATCATCAGCGAAGTGGTGAGATAAGAGATGATGTAAAAGCCTCGATTGAGCTTCTCAATGATCTCCAGATCAGAGTCAAGGCGCGAATAGTCGGGATAAAGCACCTGGGAGATCACCTGCGAGATGCCGTCGGCGGCTGAGTTGCGTATGATGTTGGCTTGGTTGTAAAGCCCCGCCTGGCGTGGATGGAAGATCTTGCCAATGAGCATCAGCTGGGCATTGTTGGAGATGGCATGAAGCAGCGACGACATAAAGATAAACCCGCCGAAGCTAAACATCTTCTTAGCCGAAGCCCGATCATACTCCATCGTCGGTCGCCATTCGCTCACGCGCCATAGCATTGCACCGGTGAGGACGGCCACTGCCACCACCCTCACCACTAAGCTCCATACACCCATGCCGAGGCTGGCGGCAACGATGGCCAGGATGGTGCCCACAACGTTGGCGGCCAGATTGGCTGTGGCCAGTCGCTTGAAGTCCATCCTTTTCCTCAAGATGGAGGTCTGGACGATTGATAAGGCATTGGCAATCAACGCCAATCCCTCGATGCGCAGGAGAGGTGTGATAATCTCCACCTCGTTAAAACGCGCTATAAGAGGCGCCGCGAGAAAGATTATCAGATATGCCGCCAGTGAGATGGATATGTTGATGATAAAAGCAGTGGAATACTCGCGCTGACCGGCATTCTTGTCTTGAATCAATGCCGACCCAAATCCACTGTCTATAAACACATTGGCCACCGCCATAAAGATCATCAGCATCCCGATGAGACCAAAGTCGTCAGGAGACAAAAAGCGAGCCAGGACTAAATTGGCGACAAAGTTGACCAACATAGCCCCAAATCGCTGGGTTGAGGCCCATATGACACCTATAAACACCTGTGACCGTGACACTTTGATGGGCTGATGGCTATGGAGATGGCTCTTTTGCCTCCCCTTTATCTTGCAAAGGTAGTAATTTTTCAGCAATGCTCTACTATACCGTTTTTTTTATTACCTTTGTCCCTTGTATGGAAGAGTATCTCTCGCATTTAAACGACCAGCAGCGCGCCGCCGTCGAGTATGTCGGCGGCCCGGCTCTCGTCATCGCCGGCGCCGGCTCCGGAAAGACGCGCGTCCTCACTTACAAGATTGTCCACCTCCTCGCCCTCGGCTTCGAGCCCTGGCGCATCCTCGCCTTAACCTTCACCAACAAGGCCGCCCGAGAGATGCGCGAGCGTATACAGCAGCTCGTCGGGCCGCGCACCGCCGCCTCCCTCTGGATGGGCACCTTCCACTCCATCTTTGCCCGCATCCTTCGTGCCAACGCCGACCGAATAGGCTTCAAATCTTCCTTCACCATCTATGACACCGCCGACTCCAAGAGCCTCATAAAGATGATTGTCAAGGAGATGGGCCTCGACGACAAGATCTACACTGTCTCGGCCATGATGAGCGCCATCTCCACGGCCAAAAACGCCCTGGTGTCGCCCGAGCGATATGCCTCCCTCCCCGACATCATGAAGGCCGACCGCGACGCTCGCCGCCCCGACACCTATGCCGTCTATCGCAACTATCGCGACCGCTGCTTCAAGGCCAACGCAATGGACTTTGACGACCTCCTGTATTACACCAACATACTCCTGCGCGACAACCCCGACCTCCTCCGACACTATCAAGAATATTTCCGTTATATCCTCGTCGACGAGTATCAAGACACCAACTTTGCACAACACGTAATAGTAAGCCAGCTCGCCGCCGACCATCACAACCTCTGCGTCGTGGGCGACGACGCCCAGAGCATCTACTCCTTCCGCGGCGCCAACATCCGCAATATCCTCAACCTCAAGCAGAGCTACCCCGACCTCCAAATCTTCAAGCTCGAGCGAAACTATCGTTCTACACGCAACATCATCGGCGCCGCAAACTCCCTCATCGACAAAAACACCGAGCAGATACGCAAAAACGTCTACTCCATGGGCGACGAAGGGAGCCGAATCGAGGTGGTCCAGAGCTACTCCGACTATGAAGAGAGCTTCCTCGTGGCCAACCGCCTCTCCTCCCTCCACAACGAAGGCCGCGCATCATGGCAAGAGACCGCCATCCTATATCGCACCAACGCCCAGAGCCGCATCCTCGAGGAGAGCCTCCGCAAACGCAACATCCCCTATCGCATCTACGGCGGCCTCTCCTTCTACCAGCGCAAGGAAATCAAAGACGCCATCGCATACTTCCGCCTGGCCGTCAACCCCGACGACGATGAGGCCCTGCGACGCATCGTCAACTTCCCCGCCCGCGGCATTGGCGAGACCACCATGGCCCGCCTCAGCCGATATGCCGCCGACCACGATGCCTCCCTATGGAGCGTCATCACCGGGCAGGGGGGCAACACCCTCGACGCCGGCATCACCCCCGCCGCTCGCCGCAAAATCGACGACTTCCGCGCCATGATCGACGGCTTCATCGCCATGCAGGCCGGCGGCTCCGACGCCATGGCCGTCGCCTCGGCCATCATTGAGCGCACAGGCCTCCTCTCCATGCTCAAAAGCGAACGCACCCCCGAGAGCGTCTCCAAGCAAGAAAACCTCTCTGAGCTCCTCGCCGGAGTCAAGCAGTTTGTCGACCAAAAGATTGAAGAGGGACTTGCCGACCGGACCTCCCTCTCCGACTTCCTTTCCGACGTCTCCCTCGCCACCGACCAAGACAAGGACGAGACCGCCGGCGAAGACCGCGTGACCCTCATGACAGTCCACTCGGCCAAGGGCCTGGAGTTTGACAATGTCTTTGTCGTCGGCGTCGAAGACGACCTCTTCCCCTCCTCCATGAGCAAAAGCTCGGTGGAGGAAATTGAAGAGGAGCGTCGACTGCTCTATGTGGCCATCACTCGCGCCCGCAATTTCTGCATGCTTTCCTTTGCAACCTCTCGCTTCCGTTACGGCCAGACCGTCATAACCCGCCCCTCTCCATTCCTGCGCGACATCGACCCCGCCTATCTCCAGCTCATGAACGGCTCTTCCATCGCGCCCCCCGCCTCCCCGCGCAGCTACGGCTCCCCCACGCGCGTCGACTCATTCCGCCGCTCCACCGACTATCGCTCACCACGTCCCCTCAAGCCCTCCGATGCCCCGGCCCCGGCTCCCACGCCCCCTCGATTCGTGGCCACCGCCGGCGCGCCCGGCTCCGACATGTCTGTCCATCAGGCCTATGAGCTCAGCGAGGGGATGGAGATTGAGCACTCCCTCCTCGGCCTCGGCACCATCCTCGCCGTCCAGACCGGCCTCCCCGGCGGCGACCGTGTCAAGGTGGAGTTCCGAGCTTCGGGGGAGGAGAAAAATCTCTTGCTTAAATTCGCCAAATTCCGCATCCTCAGCTAAATGTCCCATCCCCTCGCCAATTCCCCGGCTACGCCTTATTATATCGTCTACGAAGACCGCCTGAGGCGCAATCTGGAACTAATCACCGACGTCGAGCGGCGCGCCGGCGTCAATATCATCATGGCCTTCAAGGCCAATGCCCTCTGGAAGTCTTTCCCCATCATTGCCGAGTATAATCGCGACTTCACTGCCTCTTCGCTCAACGAGCTCCGCCTCGGCGCCGACTCCCTCGGCGGGGAGGCCCACTCCTACTGCCCCGCCTACACCGACGACTCCATCGACGAATATCTCTCCCTCTCGACCCACATCACCTTCAACTCCATCCCCCAAGCCCTCCGCTTTGCCACAACGGCGCTTGATCGAGGAGTATCTACCGGCCTGAGGGTCAACCCACAATGCTCGGTAATCGACACCGACATCTACAATCCCGCCCTCCCCGGCTCCCGCTTTGGCGTCACCGCCGAGCGTCTCGCCGCCGAGCGCCTCCCGCAATCCATCGAGGGCTTCCACTTCCACGCCCTCTGCGAGTCGTCGTCCTACGACCTTGAAAAGGTGCTCGCTGCCTTCGAGGAGCAATTCGGCCAATACCTTCCCCGCCTCAAGTGGGTCAACATGGGGGGCGGACACCTCATGACCCGCCAAGGCTATGACACCGACCATCTGATTGGCCTCCTGAGAGACTTCCGCCGCCGACACCCCAATCTCAGCGTAATCCTCGAGCCCGGCTCAGCATGGACCTGGCGCACCGGCGACCTCATCACCTCCGTCGTTGACATCGTCCATAACGACGGCATATCCACTGCCATCATCGACGCCTCCTTTGCCTGTCATATGCCCGACTGCCTCGAAATGCCTTACAAGCCAGCCATCTCCGAGGCCCTCCCCGACGTCGACCCCTCCCTCCCCACATATCGCCTCGGCGGCAACTCCTGCCTCTCAGGTGACTTTGTCGGCGACTGGACCTTCCCAGAACCCCTACACCCCGGCCAACGCCTCACCCTCGAGGACATGAACCACTACACCACCGTGAAGACCACCATGTTTAACGGCATACAACACCCCGACATCATCCTCTCCCGCGCCGATGGCTCCCTGGAGCTCCTCAGGCATTTCACCTTTGAAGACTATCGCTCCCGCATGTCATGACGTCAATCCCCGCCCCACGCTACTCCGTCATCGTCCCCGTCTACAACCGGCGCGACGAGGTGGCCGACCTCCTGCGCTCCCTCGCCGCCCAGACTGAGCACTCTTTTGAGACCATCATCGTCGAGGATGGCTCCCCCGAGCCATGCCGCGACATCGTCGAGAAGCTCGGGCCCGCCGCCAATGCCCGCTACATCTTCCGCCCCAACGAGGGGCGCTCCCCGGCCCGCAATGCCGGCATCGAGCAGGCCCGCGGACAATATCTCATCTTCTTTGACAGCGACTGCGTAATCCCACCATCATATTTCGCCACCCTCTCCCGCTCTCTTGATGCCCACCCTCTCGACTGCTTCGGCGGCCCCGACGGCGCCTCTGAGTCTTTCACCCCCCTCCAGAGAGCCATCTCCGTTGCAATGACCTCGATGCTCACCACCGGAGGGATTCGCGGTCGCCGGCGTTCGCTCGAGTCCTTCACCCCGCGCTCCTTCAACATGGGCTTCTCCCGCGAGGTGGCCCACCGCGTCGGAGGCTTCCGCGAGATGTTTAGCGAAGACATCGACATCTCCACCCGCATCCGACAAGCCGGCTTCTCCATCGGCCTCATCCCCGACGCTATGGTGTGGCACAAGCGTCGTGTCTCCTTCCCCAAGTTCTTCCGACAAGTACATGTCTTCGGCATGAGCCGCATCACCCTCCACCTCCTCTACCCCGGCTCGCTCAAAGCTGTCCACCTCCTACCGGCCATCGCCGTGGCCATCCTCCTGGCTCTCATCCTCCTGGCCATCTTTGTCTCCCCATGGTGGCTCCTCCCCCTCGCCCTCTACGCCCTGGCTCTGTTTATCGACGCCCTCCGCTCCTCCCGCTCACTCAAGATTGCCCTCCTGGCCCTCCCCGCCTCGGCCGTCCAGATCATCGGCTATGGCACAGGCTTCATCCGTGCTTGGGTCAACAACATCCTCCTCGGCCGAGGCCGCGACCTCGAGCAAGAGATTAACCTCCGACGTGGAAAATGACCCCCGACACCCCCAAATCATCCCCCTCCATCCCCATCCGCGAGCTCAACGACGACGACAAGCCCCGCGAGAAGGCCCTTCAGCATGGCATCAGCGCCCTCTCCGACACCGAGCTCCTCACCATCGCCATAGGCTCCGGCATGCCCGGTCTTTCAGCCCTCGACATGGCCCGCGGAATGCTCCGCGTTGCCGGCGGCAAGCTCTCCGGCATCCGCTCCCAGTCGCTCCACGCCATGATACGCTCCAACCCAGGCATCGGGCCCGCCAAGGCCGTATCCATCGCCGCCGCCTTTGAACTCGGCATCAGGTGTCGAGACGAGCAGCCCCTGGAACAGCCCAAAGTCGACGATTCCAATGTGGCCTACAACTACATCCGCCGCTACATGGAATGGCTTGCCAACGAACAATTCTGGGTCATGACCCTCTCCCGCGCCAACCGCATCACCGGATGCTTCCGCGTCTCCGACGGCGGCACCGCCGCCACCGTGGTCGATGTCAAGATCCTGATGAAAAATGTCGTTGACCGCCTCGCCTCAGGCATCATCCTCGCCCACAACCACCCCTCGGGCAACATGCTTCCCTCGGAGCAAGACAAATCCCTCACTCGCAAGATTAAAGGTGCCTGCGAGCTCTTCGACATCCGCCTCCTCGACCACATCATCGTCGGCCCCTCTTCCTACATTTCCTTCCTCGACAAAGGCCTCATCTGATACACCCTGCCGCGGTATAACAAGGTGAGAGCCGAGACGCTGATGCGTCTCGGCCCCTGTGCGTTGCCTTACGAGGATTCGAACCTCGACAGACAGAACCAAAAACTGTAGTGCTACCATTACACCATAAGGCAATCGGTCTGTATTGTGGACGCAAAGGTAAGGGTTTTCTCTCAATCTGCCAAAATTATGAAGATAAAATGGGCAAAAAAAATGCGGCAATATGGAGGCTAAGTAATCGTAAAAAAAATAAGTTGGTAAAAATTTTATGAAGGATTTTCGAGGGACTTTCGTCATTATCTTGCAGGCGCATAGCAAGCTATGTAACTAAAAGATAAGACGAAAAGCACCGAAAAGACGAATAAAATTTACCAAGTTATTTTTTGGAGATTACTAAACTTGCAAATGTCGGTAAAAGTGGCTACCTTTGCACACACTTTCGGAGTGTTGCGCAGCCCGGTAGCGCGCCTGCTTTGGGAGCAGGAGGTCGCAGGTTCGAATCCTGTCACTCCGACAGCATGAGAAACAATCCCCCGCCAATGGCCCTTGCCATTAGCGGGGGATTGTCGTCAACCTATTGTTTATCAATGTTATCGGATGGGATGATACTCGACGAAGGCCTCGATAGCTTCGTAGGAGGCGAGGCCGAGACTCTCGTAGAGGGAGGCGGTGGCGCGGTTGCGCTCTTCGGCGCGCTGCCAGAAGAGGCGGTCGTCATTGCCCAGGAAGGGGGCGTTTTCCATCTGGCTCTGGTGCTTAAGGATGGCGTTGCGCTTGAAGCGGAGCTCTTCGGGCGAGATGGGCACGGCCATCTCGATATGGTCTATCTCCCATTCGGCCCAGGCGCCACGATACATCCAGATGCGACAATCCTTCATCCAAGGCTCATCTTTCTGCTCGTCGATGACGGCAAGGACTGCATCGGTGCAGACACGGTGGGTGCCGTGGGGGTCGGCCAGGTCGCCGGCCACGAAGATCTGGTGGGGCTTGACGGAGAGGATCAGGTCGCGGACGATGGCTATGTCGGCCTCAGAGAGATTGCCTTTCTTGATGGTGCCGGTCTCGTAGAAGGGGAGGCGGAGGAAGTGGATATGGTCGGGCTTGACTCCTATATAGTTGCATGCGCCGGTGGCTTCGGCCTGGCGTATCATGGTCTTGAAGTAGCGTATGTCGGGGGTGTCCACGTCGCCGGCGTTTTTCTTGGCGAGGAAGGAGCGTATCTCGGAGCTCTTCTTTTTCCAGTCGGGGGTGTCAATGCCAAACTTGTCGGCGATGCCGTCCATGAGCATGACGTAGCGCATCATGTCTTCGTCACCCACGGCTATGTTGCCTGAGGTCTCATAGGCCACATGGACATCATGCTTCTGGTCAACGAGGCGCTTGAAGGTGCCTCCCATTGAGATGACGTCGTCGTCGGGGTGGGGCGAGAAGATGATTACGCGCTTGGGATAGGGGTTGGCGCGCTCGGGTCGATAGGTGTCATCAGCGTTGGGCTTTCCGCCGGGCCAGCCGGTGATGGTGTGCTGGAGGTCGTTGAATATCTTGATGTTGACGTTGTAGCCTGAGCCATAGACGGCAAGGAGCTCGCCAAGGCCATGGTCAGAATAGTCTTTGTCGGTGAGCTTGAGGATGGGCTTGCCGATCTGATGACAGAGCCAGACGATGGCGCGGCGGGTGAGCTTGTCGGTCCACTCACATGAGGTCACCTTCCAGGGGGTGGAGATGCGGGTAAGGGCATCGGCAGCCGCGAGGTCTATGACGAGCTTGGTGTGGGGGTGGCCCTGAAGGAAGGAGGCGGGGATGTCGGTCGTGGGTTCTTCCTCGACGGTGCGGCGGACGATTTCGGCTCGGTTTTCGCCCCATGCCGTGGCGAGGATGCGGGTGGAGGATAGGATGTTGGCCACCCCGAGGGTAATGGCGGTAGTGGGAGCCCAGTCGCTCTTATAGTCGCTCCCCACGTAATGGCTTAGCTCTTTGCCCATGAGCACGAGGCGGCAGAGCGACGAGGCCGGGGAGCCCGGCTCGTTGAAGGCGAGACACCCTTGGGGACCCAACTCAAGGAGGGTGAGGTCGAGGCCGCCGGCTTCGGCAATGCTCTGCTCGTAGGCACGGCAGTGCTCAAACATATTTTCCTTGGTGACGGAGGGGAGGATGGAGTGGACGTTTTCGGGAGCTATGTCGATATGGTCGAGCAGCATCTCGCGCAGGCGCTTGAGGGTCGAGGGGCCTTCGGGTTTGAGGGGGAAAAACTCGCAGAGGTTAAAGACGGTGACCTTAGTGAAATCTACCTTACCCTCCTTGGCCATAGCGGCGAGGCGCGCATAGGTGTTGGCTATGCCGGCCGAGGCACCGAGTGCCACTGTGGCATGGCCCTTCTTCTCGATGGCGAGGTTGATGGCGCGGACTGCCTGCTCGGCCAGATATTCCGAGCCGTCGTCGGGGGATTCGAAGATGCGGGTGTAGAGGTGCTCGTCGCGCGTGAGGGCGGCCAGCTCTATCTCATTTTGAGGGTCGTAGTAGCGGCGCGGGATATGCTCGAGCTTGATTTGGGAGCTGAGGTTGGTTTTCATTGGCATAAGTAAAGGTGGCTATGATTTTGCACAGGCAAAGATAAGTGAATTTTTCGCAAAAAGCAAGAGGCGCAAGCGGGCCGGGCGCGGGGGAGGCAAAAAGGGCCTCGCTTCCGCGCCCGGTCAAGCGACGATGCTTGTTACTTCACGGGCTCAAACTGGTCTTTGCCTACGCCACAGATGGGACACACCCAGTCGTCGGGTATCTCTTCAAAGGGCGTGCCGGGGGCTATGCCATGCTCTGGATCGCCTACTGCGGGGTCGTAGACCCAATCGCATACGGTGCATACATACTTGTCCATAGATGTAGAAGTGGAATGAAAGTGTATAGATGTCATCGTTATCAACAGCCAAGGGCCGCCCAATGTTCACGGGGCGGGTGTGGCTCGATGCATAAAAAAAGATGACGCCGAGTCTGAGAATGACTCGACGCCGTTGGCGGGGTGGGCGCTGAGGGATTCGAACCCCCGACCCTCTGCTTGTAAGGCAGACGCTCTGAACCAGCTGAGCTAAGCGCCCGCGAGGCTTTCGGGAAAGAGATGAGTTGTGGAGGTGGGCGCTGAGGGATTCGAACCCCCGACCCTCTGCTTGTAAGGCAGACGCTCTGAACCAGCTGAGCTAAGCGCCCTCTCTTTTCCTGAAAGGCGTTGCAAAGGTAGGGCTTTTTTTGATACGCACCAAATTTCATGCCGTTTTTTTGAAAAAAAATTTCACGATGGGCTTTGATGCCCAATATTTGAGTATATTTGCACTTCAAAGGGATAGGGCGCCCGGCTCCGCAAGCCGCGATGCCCATCTGTCTGTCATTATCACGATTATACCCCCCTTCCCCAATGCTGAGAAATTTTCGCGTGGCAGCCGCTGTGGCCTTCCTCTGCTGCATCACTCTCTTGTTTCTTGACTTCTCCGGCACTGCCCCGCGCCTCTTCGGTTGGATGGCCAAGATACAGTTCCTGCCGGCCTTGATGGCGCTCAACTTCGTGGCGCTCGCCTTCGTTGTGGCACTCACCCTGCTGTTAGGGAGAGTCTATTGCTCGGTGATTTGCCCCTTAGGGGTGATGCAAGACATCTTTGGATGGGCCGGCAAGCGAGCCAAGCGCAATCGCTACACTTTCTCTAAGGCAAAGACTGCCCTGAGATGGGCCATGCTCGGTGTGATGGCCCTGGCCATTGTGGCCGGCGTGGGGTCTATTGTGGCTCTCCTTGCGCCTTATAGCGCCTATGGCCGCATAGCGCAGTCGCTGCTCCAGCCCATTTGGGTGTGGGGCAACAATATATTGGCCGACATGTCGGAGATGAGAGGCGACTATGCCTTCTATCAGGTTGAGTGGTGGACGCGGAGCCGCGCCTTGGTGGGGGTGGCCGCCGCCACGCTCATTATACTCGCCTTCCTGGCCTGGCGCAACGGCCGGACGTATTGCAACACCATTTGCCCCGTTGGGACTGTCCTTGGTTTCTTGGCCCGATACTCCTGGCTCCACCCGGTGATTGACACTTCCAAGTGTAACGGCTGCGGCCTCTGTGCGCGCAACTGCAAGGCTTCGTGTATCGACAGCAAGGCTCATGAGATTGACCTCTCGCGCTGCGTGGCATGCATGGACTGCATCGACAAGTGCCACAAAGGCGCCATATCTTACACCCACCGCCCTCGCCCGGCCGTTGCCGCGCCCGAGGGGAGCGCGCCCGACGGTGGCCGACGCTCTTTCTTGACGGTGACCGCCGCCATGGGGGCTGCCACGATGCTCCACGCCCGCAAGAAAGTCGACGGCGGCCTGGCCGTCATTGCCGACAAGAAGGCGCCCGAGCGGAGTGTGCCCATTGTCCCTCCGGGGGCGGTGTCGCTGCGTCATCTGACCGACCACTGCACCGGCTGTCAGCTCTGCGTGGCCGAGTGCCCCAACGGCGTCCTCCGCCCTTCGGGCGAGCTCTCCACCCTCCTCCAGCCCCATGCCTCCTATGAGCGAGGCTATTGCCGCCCGGAGTGTACGCGTTGCTCCGACGTCTGCCCCGCCGGCGCCATCCTCCCCATTGGGCGCGACGAGAAGTCGTCAATCCAGGTGGGCCACGCTGTGTGGGTCAAAGAAAATTGCGTGGCGGTGACCGACGAGGTGGAGTGTGGCAACTGCTCACGCCACTGCCCCGCCGGTGCAATCATCATGGTGCCCTTAGACAAGGCCGACCCTGCATCGCGCAAGATTCCGGCAGTCAACGAAGAGCGCTGCATTGGCTGCGGAGCATGTGAAAATCTGTGCCCGTCACGACCCTTCAGCGCAATCTACGTGGAGGGGCACCAAGTCCACCGAACCATCTGAACAGCAGCATTATGGAGAAGAACCAACACCACCACGACATAGGACGCAGAGACTTCCTGCGCCGCCTGGGCCTGGGCACCGCTGCCCTCTCGGCTGCCGCCCTGACAGGCTGTCACAGCAAAAACAGTCCGCTAACCTCCGCGACCACCGCCGACTCCGAGCCCCCGACAGGCAAGATGACATATCGCGACAACCCTTCGACGGGCGACAAAGTCAGCATCCTCGGCTATGGATGTATGCGATGGCCCGACGTCAACGGCGGTGTGGGACGCGACGCCGACGCGCCCCTCGACCAAGAGACCATCAACAGCCTCGTGGACTATGCCTTAGAGCATGGCGTCAACTACTTTGACACCTCCCCGGCCTACTGCATGGGGCGCTCCGAAGCCGCCACCGGAATTGCCCTCTCCCGCCATCCCCGCGAGAGCTATTTCATTGCCACCAAGCTCTCCAACTTCTCCCCCGACATTTGGAGCCGACAAGCTTCCATAGAGATGTATCGAAACTCCTTCAAGGAGCTCCGGACCGACTATATCGACTATCTGCTGCTCCATGGTGTGGGAATGGGTGAGGATGGCATGAAAGAGTTTGAGGCCCGATATATCGACAATGGCATCCTCGACTTCCTCTTGGAGGAGCGACGTGCCGGACGGATACGCAATCTCGGCTTCTCTTATCACGGCGACATTGCCGTCTTTGACCGTCTCCTGGCCGACCACGACAAATACAAGTGGGACTTCGTCCAGATCCAGCTCAACTACCTCGACTGGTCCCATGCCAAAGAGATTAACCCCCGCAACACCAACGCCGAGTATCTCTACGGCGAGCTCGCCAAGCGAGGCATCCCGGCCGTAATCATGGAGCCCCTCTTGGGCGGTCGCCTCTCTAAGCTCCCCGACCATATAGTGGCCCGGCTCAAGGAAGAGGAGCCGCAGCGGAGCGTGGCCTCCTGGGCCTTCCGATATGCCGCCTCTTTCCCCGGAGTGCTCACCGTCCTCTCCGGCATGACTTACATGGAGCATCTGCAAGACAACATACGCTCCCTGGCCCCCCTCCGGCCCCTGACCGACGCGCAGATGAGCTTCCTCTATGACACTGCCGACCTGATGGTGCAATATCCCACCGTGGCTTGCAACGACTGCAAATATTGCATGCCCTGCCCCTACGGCATAGACATCCCCGCCATCCTGCTCCATTATAACAAATGTGTCAACGAGGGAAACGCCCCCGAGAGCAGCCAATCGCCCGGCTATCGCGAGGCGCGTCGCGCCTTCCTCATAGGCTATGACCGGAGTGTGCCCAAGCTGCGGCAGGCCAGCCATTGCATAGGGTGTGGACAGTGTGCACCCCACTGCCCCCAGCGCATCGACATCCCCGCCGAGCTCCATCGCATCGACCGCTTTGTCGAGAGCCTGCGCCAAGGCACCCTCTGACGTCCCGCATGAGCTACCTTACTATCTTGACCCACGAGGCGTCAAAGCCGATGGAAGACAATATTGCCTCATCGGAAAGAGTAGGCGGCCTTTGAATAGTGAACCTCACGGCATTGACCGGCACATCCTCGTGAATGGTGAATTGCGAGCCATGAGGCTGCCATGTGAACTTAGTCTTGCCGGATGATATTGACTTTCCGATAAGATTGCCGTTTGCATTAACCTCCCAGCGATAGTCGTTGGTGGCATATCTATGGGTGTCATACTCAAAGAGACAGAACGACAGGCAGTCGTCTGAACGGACGAGTGTCATTGTCCTTACGGGATTATAATTGTCAAGGGCAAGATTGATGCGCTCATTCCATATTCCGAGGACGGCACGACCCGTCATTTCAATGTCCTGGTGAGGATCTGTTATGCCATAGGAATAATCAGGAGAACACCGTCCGCTAATCAGCCGCAGTTTCTTGGCAGTCAAAGGCTTGGCGTTTTTAACCGTTTTCATTGACCAGGCCATCTTGCCTTTCACCACATCGGCAATCCCTACCGGCGAGCCAAGGTGGACGCCATCGACAGCCCTGGCAAATGCGTCGCCCCAATCCTCGCCCGTAATATCCTTTCTTCCCACATAAAGTAGATAAGTGATGTAACCGGCAATCTTTACTATTATCTCATCAGGAATCTCATTAAGGGGATAAAATTCAGAGGTGACAAGCCTGCGGCCGTCTCGAAGTCGCGGATGCTTCATGGCAAGTAATTTAGATAATGTCGGTTAAGTATATGGTCAATCTTCCTCGCAATCGCACGTATCATCGGCACTGCGACGCTGTTGCCTGTCTGGCGCCTTATCTCGGCATGCGAGACAGCTATGGCATATTTGTCGGGGAACCCCTGCAAGCGCAGCAATTCTCTCGACGATGGACGGCGTGTGCCGTTGACAAGGAGGTAGTTATAGGAAGCCCCGGTACGCAGGGCACACGCATAGTCTAAGACAGAGATGTTTCCCGACTTGTTTTCATGCCATATGGATGGATAAAAGATCTTTTTCCCTCTTGTACGGTCAACTCTTTTTTCGACAATCTTTTCCGATGCAAACAGCGATGGGTCAACATCCTTTTCATCCTCCAATATATCAGACAATGAGTATTTTTGTTTCTCAAAGTCAAAATCAAACTCGTCAATCATACACTGCTCGGCAAAGCCCACAATAATCACTCTCTCCCTCTTTTGAGGCACTCCAAAATCAAGCGCATTCAATATAGCCCACTTGTATGAGTAACCCAATTCTGAAAGAGTGTCAAGAATCACCTTGAAAGTCCGGCCGGAGTCATGGGTGACAAGCTGCTTTACATTCTCAAGCAAGAATGCCTTTGGGCGATGGGTCTTTAAAATCGTGGCCACCTCAAAGAAAAGGGTCCCGCGAGTGTCCTCAAACCCCCTTCTCTTTCCCATGATTGAAAAGGCCTGGCAAGGAAAACCGGCCAGCAACAAATCGAAACGCTCCGGGATAAGCCTCTTTGTGTCTTCACTGCAAATATCGCCATACGGCCTCTCGCCAAAATTGGCCATATAACTTTGCTGGGCGTGTTTGTCCCACTCTGAGGAAAACACACACCTGTAGCCTAATTCCGTGAACGGAAGCCTTATTCCTCCAATGCCGGCAAACAGGTCTACGAACGTGAATCTGTAAGCCTCCGGGTTAGGGAAAGGGACCTTGTCGTATTCAGGAAACAACAATCGGCGTTCCACGCCGTTGAGCATATCCATTTGTCGCATAAAATGATACTAAAGCACGATTTGCCCGGCAGAAGCGTTCTTTGGACATTATAGACACCATGGCAAACGTAAGGCAAAGGTACGAAAATAATTGCGCCTTCCAAATCTCCGATCACACTTGCATGGGGAGATGAGATTTTTTTCACATCTTATGCCGCCTTTTCTAAACTATTTAGTAAGTTTGCGCTATGAAGTATGTCTCGATCCCCGGAGGGCGCCGCAGGCTCCCGTTTTATCTTGCCGCCGAAGAGTATGTGGCCCGCTGCCTTGTGCCCGACCATGATTATTTCTTCATGTGGATTGTGGAGCCTACAGTGATCATTGGCCGCAACCAGCTGATGGACACCGAGGTCAACGTTGACTACTGCCGACAGCACGGGATTGAGATCTATCGCCGCAAGAGCGGCGGTGGAGCAGTCTATGCCGACCTGCGCAACATCATGATGAGCTACATCACCCCCCGCGGGGCCGACACTCAGACCACCTTTGCCGCTTACACCGAGCGCGTGGCCGCCCTGCTCCGCTCGCTCGGCATCGATGCCCATGCCGGCAGCCGCAACGACGTCACCGTCGGCACGGAGGGGCGAAAGGTCTCCGGCAACTCTTTCTACCGCATGGGCCAACGCTCCATTGCCCACGGCACGTTGCTCTACACCGCCGACCACGAGCGCATGGCCGCTGCCCTCACCCCCTCCTCGGCCAAGCTCAGAAGCAAGGGGGTGGAGAGTGTGCGCTCTCGCGTCACTTCCATCACTCGCTTCCGCCCCGACTTATCGATTGACGACTTCATGGAGGCCGCTCGACGATTCATGACCGACGGCGCCATCGACCTCTCGCCGGGACAGCTCAATGAGATTGCCGAGATTGAGAAGGATTATTATGACGATTCATGGCTCAGAGGCCACAACATAAGAGGCGCCGCTGCCTTCTCCAAGCGGATTGAGGGGGTGGGCGACTTTTATGTCGATGTCCAGACTCGCAATGGACGCATCGACTCGATAGACCTCAAAGGCGACTTCTTCCTCCTGGCCGACCTCGACAGCTCGCTCCTCGACCACCTCAAAGGGATCGACTTTGACCGCGAGAGCGTCATGGCAGCCTTAGCCCTCAAGGAGATCGACCCCGCCGACACCATCTATGGCCTTACGCGCGATGAGCTCGTCAACCTCCTCTTCTAATCCCCCCACACTCTCTCCGACCCTCATTGCCGATAAATTCAACACCTTAGGATACCGATACCATCTACACCAATGGAAAACAATCAAGAAATAAAGACCACCCCGCTCCATAGCCGCCACGTGGCCTTAGGCGCACAGATGAGCCCCTTTGCCGGATTTGACATGCCCATACAATATAAGGGCATCGCCGAGGAGCATAAGGCTGTCCGCGAGGCTTGCGGCGTGTTTGACGTGAGCCACATGGGCGAGGTGACCGTCACCGGCCCCGACGCCGAGCGCTTTGTCAATCATATCTTTACCAACGACATTGCCGGCGCTCCGATCGGCAAAATCTTTTACGGAATGATGCTCCACCCCGACGGCGGCGTCGTCGACGACCTGCTGGTCTACAAGACCGGCGAGCTGAGCTTCTTGCTGGTTATCAACGCCGCCAACATCGACAAAGATGTGGCTTGGATCAACTCCCACGCCGCCGAATATGACGTGGAGATAACCGACCTCAGCCCCCTCACGGCCCAGATTGCCGTCCAGGGCCCGCTGGCCGAGCAGGCGCTTAGCCAGGTGCTCCGCATCGACGGCTCCTCCCTCGCTTTCTATACCTTTATAGACACCACCGAGCCCCACACCGGGCGCCCCCTGCTGCTGAGCCGCACCGGCTATACCGGCGAAGATGGCTTTGAGCTTTATGGCGACCCCGAGATGATTGCCTATTGCTGGGATCGCCTCGTGGAGAGCGGCCAATGCGAGCCCTGCGGCCTCGGCTGCCGCGACACCCTCCGCTTCGAGGTGGGCCTCCCGCTCTACGGCGACGAGCTCTCCGACACCATCACCCCCATCGAGGCCGGCCTCGCCATCTTTGTCAAGCTCGACAAGGAGGGGGGATTTATAGGGCGCGATGTCTGCGCCGCCCAAAAGGAGCAAGGCCCCGCCCGAAAGCTCGTGGGACTCGAGATACTCGACCGAGCCATTGCCCGCCACGGCGCCGAAGTGCTCTCACCCGAGGGGGAGGTGATTGGCGAAGTCACCACCGGCTATCGAGGCCTCTCCGTTGACAAGAGCATCGCCATGGCCCTGATTGATGCCCGATATGCCGCCAAAGGCACTCAGGGGCTCTCTGTCCGTGTGCGCCGCAAGACCTTCCCCGTGGAGGTCACCGCAAAGCGCTTCTACAAGAAAAGCTACAAAAAATAAAATCAATCCTTCAATTTGTCATTTTGACATCTTGACAAAACAACACCCATAAATGAAGACCTACTATAGCCCCACCCATGAATATGCCCGCGTCGAGGGCAACATTGCCTACATCGGCATCACCGACTACGCCCAGCACGCCTTAGGCAACATCGTCTATGTAGACATGCCCGAACAGGGCGACGACGTGACCGCCGGCGAAGATTTCGGCGCCGTGGAGAGCGTCAAGGCCGCCAGCGACCTCATTGCCCCAGTCTCCGGTGCCGTCATTGAGAGCAACGAGCTCCTCCTCGACAATCCCCGCCTCCTCAACGACGACCCCGTCAAAAACTGGATCATAAAGGTGGAGATGACCTCTCCCGACGAGCTTGATGCTCTCCTCGACGAGGCCGGCTACAAAGCCCTCTGCGAGGCTGAAGCCAAACACTGATTTCACGCCAAAGCATAAGAGATGCACAGATACATCCCTCACACCCCCGCCGACCGCGCCGCCATGCTCGCCCGTTGCGGCATGGCCTCTGAGGCGGAGCTTTATGCCGACGTGCCCCAAGAGCTCCTCTTAGGTCGCCCCTACGATGTCGGGCCGGAGATGAGCGAGAAGGAGGTGCGCGATTTTTTCCACGCCCTCGACTCTCTCAACAGCCCCGCCTCAGTATGCTTTGCCGGCAACGGCTTCTACTCCCACATGGCCCCGGCGGCCGTGGGCTCTCTCATCAGCCGCTCGGAGTTTCTGACCGCCTACACCCCCTATCAGCCCGAGATAAGCCAAGGCACTCTCCAATATATCTTTGAGTATCAGAGCATGATGGCTTCGCTCACCGGCATGGAGGTGAGCAACGCATCCATGTATGACGGCACTACGGCCACCGCCGAGGCCATGATGCTCTGCGTGGCCGCGGCCCGTAAACGCAGCCGTGTGCTCATCTCCTCCACCGTCAATGAAGCCACGCGCGCCGTGGCCGCCACCTATGCCCGCTATCATGGCATCGAGCTCGAAGTCATCCCCGAGACCGAGGGCGTGACCGACCGTCAGGCTCTCACACGCATGCTCTGCGAGGGCAATCCCGTGGCCGGCGTCATCGTGGCCACCCCCAATCGCTACGGCATCCTCGAAGACTATACCGGCCTGGCCGATGAGGTCCACGCCGCCAAGGCTCTCCTTGCCGTCAACTGCATTGCCGGCGACCTGGCCGTCATCAAGACCCCCGGAGAGTGGGGGGCCGACATTGCCTGCGGCGATGCACAGAGCCTCGGAATGCCCCTGAGCTTCGGCGGCCCCTACCTCGGCTTCCTCTGCGCCTCCAAGAGCTTGATACGCAAGGTGCCGGGACGCATCGTGGGCGCCACTACCGATGCCTCGGGCCAGCGTGTCTTTGTCCTCACCCTCCAAGCCCGCGAGCAGCATATCCGCCGCGAAAAAGCCACCTCCAACATCTGCTCCAACCAAGGCCTCATGGCTCTCTATGCCACCATCTACCTCTCGCTGATGGGCTCCGAAGGGCTTCGCGAGGTGTGTGAAGCCGGCTACCGAGGCGCCCACTACCTCCTCCGACAGCTCGAAGCCACAGGGAAGGCAAAGGCGGCCTTCCCTGACAAGCCTTTTCTCAACGAGGTGGCCATCGACACCATGGCCCCGGTCGATGCCATCATGGAAAAGGCCATGGCCCGCGGCATCCTCCCGGGAGTGAAGCTCGGCTCTAACAGGCTTCTCATTGCCGTAACAGAGATGCAGTCTCAGGCCGATATTGACTCCCTCATCGACATAATCACCAACTCCTGACCCTCTCCATGAACAGAAAATTTTATGACAAGCTCATCTTTGAGCTTTCGCACGAGGGCAGGCGCGGATGTGCCGTCCCCAAGGGTGTCTACGCCCCCCTCTCGACCGATGCGCTCCCCCCTGAGCTCCTCAGAGCCGAGGCACCGGAGCTTCCTCAGGTAGATGAGCCCACGGTCGTGCGCCATTATACCAACCTGTCTACCAACAACTTTGGTGTCGACACCGGCTTCTATCCCCTCGGGTCGTGCACCATGAAATATAATCCCAAGATCAACGAGGAGATGGCCTCCCTGCCGGGGATGACTGCCCTCCACCCTTCCACCCCCGCCTCCCATGCCCAGGGTGCCCTCAAGGCATATTGGACTCTCCAGCGCCTGTTGAGCGAGATAGGCGGCATGAGCGAGTTTACCCTCAACCCCTTTGCCGGGGCCCACGGCGAGCTCACCGGCATGATGGTGATACATGCCTTCCACGATGCCAACGGCGACACCGCCCGCGACACCGTGATTATCCCCGACTCGGCCCATGGCACCAACCCCGCCTCGGCTGCCATGGCCGGCTACAAGGTGGTGGAGGTGAAGAGCCTGCCCGACGGCACCGTTGACCTCGAAGCCCTCAAGCCCCTCCTTGGGCCCCACGTGGCGGCTATGATGATGACCAACCCCAACACCCTTGGCATCTTTGAGAGCAACATACCCGAGATTGCGCGCATGGTCCATGAGGCCGGCGCACTGATGTATTACGACGGTGCCAACCTTAATCCCCTCGTGGGAGTGGCACGCCCCGGCGACATGGGCTTTGACGTGATGCACATCAACCTCCACAAGACCTTCTCCACACCCCACGGCGGCGGCGGCCCCGGCTCCGGCCCGGTGGGTGTACGCAAGGGTCTGGAGCAGTTCCTGCCCAATCCGCGCGTGGTGGCCAATGCCGACGGTTCTTTCTCGCTCACTTCATCCCCTGCCTCACTGGGCTCCATCTCGGCAACTCTGGGCAATTTTGCCGTCCAGCTCCGCGCCCTGAGCTACATTCTCTCTCTGGGACGCGAGGGGCTGGCCGAAGTGGGCCCCATGTCGACCCTCGCCGCCAACTATATCAAGGAGAGCCTCCGCGACAAATATCTCCTCGGAGTTGACCGTGTGTGCAAGCATGAGTTTGTCTTTGACGGGCTTATCGACAAGTCGACCGGCGTCACCACCCTCAATGTGGCCAAGCGTCTGCTCGACTATGGCTTCCACGCCCCCACCATCTACTTCCCGCTCCTCTTCCATGAGAGCCTGATGATAGAGCCCACCGAGACCGAGAGCCTCGAGACCCTCGACGCCTTCATCGATGCCATGCGCGAGATTGCCCGCGAGGCCGCCGAGGAGCCGCAGAAGCTCCATGACGCTCCGCTCGACACCCCGGTGAGGAAGCCCGACGACACTGCCGCGGCCCTCAACCCCGTTGTGACTTATTCGGCTCTGCGCAATGGAAAGCTTTGACCTCATTGTCGTTGGCGGTGGCCCCGGCGGATATGCCACCGCCGCTGCCGCCGCCTCGCGCGGCACGCGTGTGGCTCTCATTGAGCGCGATCGCCTCGGCGGGACTTGCCTCAATCGCGGCTGCATCCCGACTAAGGTGATATGCCACGGCGCCGAGGCCGGCCTCCCTTATGCCGACATCCGAAGGCGCATCTCCGAGGTGATCCCCGCCCTCCGCGAGGGGGTGGAGACAATCCTCCGCGATGTGACCATCTATCATGGCAACGCCCTGTTCACCCCCTCCCCCCACGTGATTGCCATCGAGGGACCCGACATGACTCAGGTCTGCGCCGATAAGGTGGTGATAGCCACCGGCTCGACTCCCGCCTCTCTCCCCATCCCCGGAGCCGAGCTCTGCCTCAACTCCGACTCCCTCCTCGAGCTCGCGGAGCTCCCCGAGTCGATGGCAATCATTGGTGGCGGTGTGATAGGCATGGAGTTTGCATCGGCGCTCAACTCCTTGGGCGTCAAGGTGACAGTGATTGAATATTGCCCCGAAATACTCCCCGGCATCGACGCTGAGATAGCCAAAAGGCTGCGCATGGCTCTTCGTCGGCGCGGCGTTGACTTCCACACCGGCGCTGCGGTCACCGCCGTTGCCCCCTCAGGCTATGATATGATGAGAGTCTCCTTTGAGGCCAAGGGAAAGGAGAAGAGCCTCGACGCCGCCAAGGTGCTCATGGCCGTCGGCCGTCGCCCCATCGTCCCTCAGGGCACAGCCGAAGCAGGCATCGAGCTCACCCCGCGCGGCTTCATCGCCGTCGACAACGACTTTACAACCTCCGTCCCCGGCATCTATGCCATAGGCGACGTCAACGGCCAATGCATGCTGGCCCACGCCGCTGAGGCCCAGGGGAGACATATCCTCGGCATCCCCGTCAACCTCGACGCTATCCCGGCCGTCTGCTTCACTTCCCCAGCCGTGGCCTCCGTGGGCCCCACAGCCTCGCGTCTGCGCGAGATGGGATATGAAGTGACCGAGACCACTGCCACCTTCCGCGCCAACGGCTATGCCATGGCAATCGGCGAGACAGACGGCATGGTGAAGCTCGTCACTGCCCCCGACGGCACCATCCTCAGCTGCCACATATGCGGCCCCCACGCCGCCGACCTCATCGCCGAGGCCGCCTTGGCTGTCTCATGCCGCCTGACTGCCGCGCAGCTCGCCGCCACCGTCCACGCCCACCCCACCCTCGCCGAGGCTCTCGCCCTCGCCGCCTCATCCGCTGCTGCTAATTAGGATAAGGCCGGCTACACATGATCCATAGAGCAGATTACTAAATAGGGCTGCACTCCTCTGGGGTGCAGCCCTATTCTATGGGGTGAATGATGGGGATTAGTCGGCGATGGGGACGACCCATGTGGCGGTCTTTCCTTTCTCAACATACTCCTTGGTGACGTAGGGGGCGCCGTTGACGCTCACGTCAATCTGGATGAAGCGGGGGGCTTCGCCGTCGTTGACAGTGGCGTTGATGGTGGCATGGAAGCCGCCCCACACCGGGCCCATAATCTCTTCGACGGTCTCGCTGTCGCGCACGCCGGTGATGTCGTGGAAGGTGTGGTAGACGTCGTTGTAACGGATGTTGACGTTGTCGCCGGGGTTGATGCCCACAGTATATTTGATGTAATATTCGTCGGGGTCGCCGCCGTCGCAGGCGGTGGCGGTGAAGAGCAGGAGGGATGCTAAGGCTGCGCCTTTGAGTATTTGAAGTGCTTTCATTGAAGTATAATACATATTATCAGTCGGTTACGGGAAATCCACCGGCGGCGGCAATGATGCGGGGGATGATGGCGTTGTCGCTGCGCTTGGTAAAGCGGTCGGCACCGGCGCCAATGGCAAAGACAGGGACGTAGGCAGCTGAATGGCCTCCGCTACCCCAGCCGATGAGGGCTATCTCGTTGATAATCTCCTTGGCCACGGCCGAGAGGGGATAGTTTTCTTTATACTCGCTCACGACAATCTTGGCATCGGGGCCAAAGGAGGTATTGAAGGCGTCGAGGAGGCGCTTCTCCTGGGCCTCGGTGAGGGTCACTGCCTCGGTGAAGAAGCCAAAGTTGTCGGCGAGGGCCTGGCTGGCTTGTGCCCAGGTGATTTTGCCGTCGTTGGCCTGGCGGATGGAGTTGATGATGCGGCTAAACTCATCTTCGCTCACCTTTTGATTGGCCAGCGCCTTGAGGTTAAGGGCATAGGGGCCGGTGCCGAGGCCGAGGGCACCTGTCTCATGGTCGGCGGTCACCACGATGAGGGTCTCGTCGGGGTGGGCGAGGTAGAAGTCGTGGGCCACGGAGATGGCGTCGTCGAAGTCAACGACTTCGCGGGCCACGGTGGCTCCGTCGTTGCTGTGGCACTGCCAGTCGATGTTGCCCCCTTCAACCATGAAGAAGAAGCCGTTGGAGTCGGCCTTGCCGTCGCGGGTGAGAAACTCGATGCCCCCCTCGACTATGTCGCGGAGCTTCATGTCGCCCTCGCGGCGGTTGATGGCATAAGGGAGGGTGGCGCCCACGATGGCCGTTGCCTCGGCGGGCTGGAGCATGATGATCTTCTCGGCCGCGGGGGCTTGGGCCTTGAAGTCGTCGACGCCGCGGGTGATGACGTAGCCGTGGGCGCGGGCATAATCGTAGACCCCTACGGTGTCTTTGCCGTGGCCATAGAAGTCGGGGCCACCAAAGAAGTCAAAGCCGGTCTCGGCGAGCTCGTGGCCGAGCTCGTTATAGCTGCTGCGCTTGGCCTGGTGGCCATAGAAGGCAGCGGGGGTGGCGTGGTTGACACCGACGCTCGAGGAGATGCCCACTCGCTTGCCGGCTTCTTTGGCGCGGTAGGCGATGCTCTTCAGGGGGGTCACCTTGTCGCTGGCCACTCCGATGCAACCGTTGGCCGTCTTGGTGCCGGTGGCGAGGGCCGTGCCTGAGGCGGCCGAGTCGGTCACGCGGGCTGTCATGGAGTAGGTGGAAGCCAGGGAGGTCACGGGCCATTGAGTGAAGCCTATGGGGGAGATGCCGACGGAGTCGGCCATCTCGCCGAGGAAATATTCGGCTAAGGCCACTTGGTTGGGGCCCATACCGTCGCCGATGAAGTAGAAGATATACTTGGCCTCCTGTGCATCAGCGGCCAAGGAGCAAGCTCCTGCGAGGAGGGCTGTCATGAGCCCTTTGATGATTTTCATAATGGGGGGATGATTGGTAATGGGGGGGGGGATGGGTCAGTAACGTCGCTCTATGATGAAGCGAAAGATGGAGCGGAAGGGGGCGAGGGCAGGGTCGTCGGAGCCAAAGGTCTGGTCGAGGAGCGACTGTGCCTCGTCGTGAAGTCGCTGCATGGTGGAGTAGGCATATTCGATACCGCCCTGGCTGCGAGCATAGGCATAGAGGGCGTCGATGGCCTCGTCTGAGAGCTCGCCACCGGCATAGGCCAGCTCTTTCATCCCGGCCTGAAGGTCCTTGTCGGGGGCATCGGGGCGGTTGAGGGCATAGAGCAGAGGGAGGGTAAACTTCTCTTCGCGAAGGTCGTTGCCGGTGGGCTTGCCCACGTCGGGGTCGTCGCCCTGAGGGAAGTAGTCAAAGATGTCGTCGCGTATCTGGAAGCAGAGGCCGAGGGCCTCTGCATAGCGGCGCATGGTCTCAAGGCGGGGGGAGTCTTCGCTGATGCCGCAGGCATAGGCTCCCATCTCGATACATGAGACGAAGAGCGAGGCGGTCTTCTGGCTGATGACTTTGAAATAGGCATCCTCGTTGATGGTGCGATAGCGGGCGTTATATATCTGGTCGAGCTCGCCCAGGGAGAGGAGGCGCCCAAGGGAGGAGAGGGAGTCGACGATGCGGATGTCGCCGGTGGCGATGGCCTGTCGTAGGGCACCCACCTCAAAGAAGTCGCCCACAAGGACGGCTATATGATTGTCCCACGTGGCGTTGATGGTGGGCTGTCCCCGACGGAGCTTCGACTCGTCTACCACGTCGTCGTGGATGAGCGAGGCGTTGTGGAGGAGCTCTACGGCCGAGGCGGCGGCAATCACGCGGGGGGTGACAGAGCCGAAGAGGCGGGCGGTAAGGATTACGAGGATGGGCCTGATGAGCTTACCTTTAGAGGTGAGGTAGCTGTTAATGACGGTGTTGAGCAGCGGGTTTGACGACGACTTTAGGGTGTGGCTTATTGCCTCGTGCAGCAGCGCGAGCTCAGGGGCTATGCTCTCTTTGATGGCGTCAAATGTCGATGCGGGTGTCATTTTGTGATGCAAAGGTAAGCAATATCCTCATAATAATAAAAAACTGAGGGGTAAAAGCCGCCGATGTGTCATCTCCGGGAGATGTAGAAGTCGAGGAGCTCGGCGGCGGCGGTGAAGGGGCTCTGGAGTCGGTCGAGGACGCGGCGCTCTTTGACGGCGAGGAGGGCCTCCACTTCGGGGTCGTTGTAGAAGCGTGAGCGGAGGCGGTCGTCGATGGTCTCATACATCCAGTAGCGGCTCTGGGAGTCGCGGCGCCGCTCAAAGTAGCCATTCTCTTTGACAAAGGCAAAGTAGCGGTCGATCATTTCCCATATCTCGGGGATGCCGAGCTCGTAATAGCCTGAGTAGGTGAGCACTTCGGGGGTCCAGCCGCTGGGAGGCGTGGGGAAGAGACGCAGGGCGCTGCGAAACTGTGCCTGAGCCAATCGGGCGCGGTCGATGTTGTCGCCGTCGGCTTTGTTGATCACGATGCCATCGGCCATCTCCATGATGCCTCGCTTGATGCCTTGGAGCTCATCGCCTGTGCCTGCGAGCTGGATCAGGAGGAAGAAGTCTACCATGGAGTGGACGGCGGTCTCGCTCTGGCCCACTCCGACGGTCTCGACAAAGATGTTGTCGTAGCCGGCGGCCTCGCAGAGCACTATGGTCTCGCGGGTCTTGCGGGCCACGCCGCCGAGGGAGCCGGCCGAGGGGCTGGGGCGGATGAAGGCGTTGGGGTGGAGCGAGAGCTTCTCCATGCGGGTCTTGTCGCCGAGGATTGAGCCTTTGGTGCGCTCGCTGGAGGGGTCGATGGCCAGGACGGCGAGCTTGCCGCCGCGACTCAGGACATGGAGGCCAAAGACGTCGATGCTGGTGCTCTTGCCGGCGCCGGGCACTCCGGTGATACCAATGCGGCGGGAGTTGCCGCTATGGGGGAGGCATTTCTCTATCACCTCTTGGGCGATGGCCTGATGGGCCGGTGAGAGGCTCTCGACGAGGGTCACGGCGCGTGAGAGGGTGGTGACGTCGCCTTTGAGGATCCCCTCCACCATCTCGCCGGGGGTGGGTAATGGCTTGCGCTTACGGCGGGTGAGGTAGGGGTTGACGCTTGGGGGCTGGGCCACGCCTGAGTTGACGGTCAGGCCGGCATATTTGCTGTCGTTCTCGGGATGCTCCATGGTGGGGATTAGGGTTGGGCAAAGGTGGCGCGGACGCGGGTCTCTAAGACGGTGTTGAGGGGGGTGTTGGAGATGATGGACACGCCGGTGTCGAGCTTCTCCGCGCCCATGTAGGCCTCGGCGGGGGTGAGGATAATCTCTATCTCGGCGCTCTTGCCGGGGGGGATGGGCTTGCCGGGGGCTTTGACTGTCACGCCGGGGGCGAGGGTGTAGGCGCGTCGGATGATGCAGGGCTCTTGGCCTATGTTGTTGACGGTGGCTTTGCGCTTGATCTCTTTGCGGGAGCGGGGGGAGAGGTTGTCGCCAAACTCTACGATGGGGGTGGCGAGCTCCAGGCATGGGGCGTGGTCGAGTTCCTCGGCTGTGGGCTCGCCGAAGTCCTCGTAGAGGTAGATGCTCACGGGGAGGGCGACGGAGGAGTCGGGCATGGCGGCATCGGCTATGACGAGCGAGTCGGTGGTGAGGCCGAGGAGGCCGACGGCGGGTCCGTCGGCAGTGAGTGAGACGGCAAACTTGCGGGCCGGGGCCACGGTGTCGGGCTCCACTATGGCAGTGACAAAGTGGGGCTTGTGGAGGATGACGGGCTTGATGGTTTCGGCGCCGTCGTTAAACCCTTTGAGGAGGGAGGAGACGGTCTGGTCTTGGCGTATGTTGCCAAAGGAGATGGCGCGAGAGGAGACGCGCATAGCCGGGCCCACTTCTGTCGGGAATTGCCATACGATTTTTTTTCGTCCCGGGATTACATTGCCGGTGATGATAAGGCGGGTGCGATAAGAAGGGTTCCGGTCGGTGTCCATGGTGTTGAGCGTAATATCTTTGTTGAATCGACCGGGACGATTGGAGGGGTCGTAGGCAACGGCTATGGCCAGGGTGTCGCCCGGGGCAATCACATCCTTATCGGCTTTGGGGGTGGTGCAGCCACAGGAGGCGCGGAGGGCCGAGATGATGAGGGTGTCGGAGGATACATTAACTCCACGGAAGGTGTGGGTCACACGCCCGAGGTCTTCGTTGAAGGTGCCGAAGTCGTGGGTCTCTTCATCCCATTTCATCATGTGGGAGTCGTCGCGGGGGGAGGCCATAGCTGCCGAGGGGGCAAGGAGGGCGAGGAGGAGGGCTATGATGGTCAGGGGCTTCATGGATTAGTTGGGGATGATGTGTCCTGAAAATTTAAGGCGTGTCTTGGATTTCTTGCTGCCGTCCATGATGGTGACGGTCACTTGACGCTTAAACTCTCCCTTGAAGCGGGCGGGGTCGAAGGTGATGGTCACGGTGCCTTTTTCGCCGGCGGCGATGGGCTTGCGGGGGAAGGATGGCTCTGTGCAGCCACATCCGCCGTTGGTCATGGCTATGATGGCCACAGGGGCTCCGGTGGCGTTGACAAAGCTATAGTGGGCGGTCACCTTTCCGTCGGAGGCTTTGATGGTGCCGAAGTCGTGGGAGGTCGTCTCCCACTTTATCTCCCCGTCGGGGCCGGCGGCATGGAGGGCTGTCAGGGCCAGGGAGAAGATGATGAGGGTGAGGGCTATGAGGCGTTTCATTGTAATAGAAATGGAATTAGCTACAAATATAGGCAAAAAGTATTTGTCACGATTACCAAGGCTGAAAAAAATCGAGGCGGGGCCCCGCGGCTTGCTGCCATGGGGCCCCGCTAATTATGCGGGATGAGCGCTGAAGATTAGCGCATCATGCGGGTGGCGGTGGTGGTGCCGTCGGCGCGGGTCACCTTCTCGATATAGAAGCCGCTCTCGGGAGCGCCCTTGAGCTGACGGCCGGAGAGGTCGAAGTACTGGCGCCCGGTCACCTGTGCCTCAGAGGCGATGGCGTCGCTGATGCCGTCGGTCTTGTTGGCGTTGACGATGAAGTCACACTCAGCACCCGGGATAGAGAGCTTCACATTGCCGGTCTGATTCTTCACTTCGCTCAAGAGAGTGAAAGTGACAACGACATACTGGCAAGTGGGATTCTCTTTGGTGATGCCGATCTTTTCAAGGTTCTTTTTTGCGGTCGTTTCCAAGGTTCCGTAACCGTTATCGGGGAAGGGGATGTGGCCTTCTTCATCGGGATTAGTTGCCTGAGGATCGTTGATGGTCACAGCGAGCCATGAGGGAGCGCCGGTGGTGGTAATAAAGGGCACCTTCTCGCCATACTGGTTAACACCATACTCAGCCTTCTCGGAGGAGATTACGCGGTAAGAGATGGTGGAGGTGAAGGTGGAGAGGTTGACAGTCACGGGCTGAGAAGCATCGAGAGTGCCTGAGCCGCCGATCTCCTGATAGGGCTGGAGGAGGGGGTAAGAAACGCCGAGCTCTACACCCATGGCCACGGGGAGAGTAGCTTGATAATAGGAGCCGGAGAGAGCCTCATCTTCGCCTTCCATCTTAACGATGACCTCCTGCTGCTCTTCGAGGTTCCACTCGATGAGATTGGCTGTGCCTTCGTTGTCAACGCCTACGATATAGAGACCCTGATTCTCGACGGGGAGCTGCTTGTCAACTACGTAGCTGCCGGTGAAGATTGTGGGGGCAAATTCATCAACGGTGATGTTCTCGGCCACGATTACGATGTCGCAATCGATGATCTTACCAACGGTGAACACGCCATTGTTGCAGCTCTTGCTGGTGGAGCTGACAGATGCAATCTTCTTGCCGAGAGTAGCGGAGCCCTCTGCAGGAGCCTCGTAGATAGCGAGGGTGTAGGAGCCGCTGTTCTCGCCACCTTGCTCGGTGATGCCCTGGAATTTTACGGTGGAGAGGATGTAGTTGCATCCGGGATAGTCAACACGCTGGGCAAAGCCGGCGTAGTTGGTCTCGCCCTCGCCGATGTTTGACCAGCCTTCGTTGAAGCCGCCATTTAAGGCATCATAAGTAAAGACAGACTTGAAATTAGAGCCCTCAGCAGCCTCCTCAAGGGCAGCGGCGTTGAAGGGGAAATATTTGCTGTTGCCGACATAGTCGCAGTCGGGAGTAACATACTTAACGCCTTTGGCTTCACCCTCATAATAGGTGGTTTTGCCATCCGCTCCGGGATAGAATGAGGTCTCCTCGGTGAGGACGGGAGCAAGGGAGGCGGAGGTGAACAGGCCGGGCTTGCAGATGGAGGCAGTGGCGGCAGTAGTCAGATCATATTGATTGCGACCGATGGCTGCGGCGGCGAATGTTCCCGGAGCATTGTACAGGGGGCCGTTATACCATGTGTAGACACCCTCAGCCCAGGGGATGACTACGCCGGTGGCGCCGTCGCTGGTCTGGCTATTGTTAATCCAGGTGAGAGGGGTCGTGGGGGGTATGAGCGCGGGATTGTTACCGTCATACTCGATGCCATTGCCAGTAGCTTCAATTACGGGGAAGAATGTGCCGGCGGGCATCTTATATGCGAGGGGGTTGACTGGCAAGGTCACCTCCTTGGGTGTGGCGGGAGCGGGATCCTGATTGCCGGTGTTGTCGCCGGCGGTTGCATCATCGTTGGCGACCATCAGCAGAGGGGCTGCCAAGGCAGAGAGGAGTAAGAATGTTTTCATACGCTTAATGTGGCGATTATGTATAACTGTTATTTATTTCAAAGATAGGCAGTTAAGAGATGAAGGCCGAAGCCGGAGGCTGGCGAGAGACCCAAGTCTCTTTATAAACGTACTGTCGGCGCGAATTGTTTAACCCGTGCTGACATATTTATTTTGAGCTGGCAAAGATAGTGAAATTTCTGCAATTCACAAAATTCAGTCAGTGCAATATTGTGTCAAATAAAATTGGCGATGGTTATGAGGGGATGGAGAGAAAGGAGGAGGAGGGTATCAGAGGCCATCGATGATGGCGCGGATCTTTTCGTAGGTGGTGATGCGGGTGGGGACGAGCGGCAATCGGAGCTCGTTTTCGATATACCCCATGGCGTTGAGGGCGCTCTTGACGCCGGCGGGGTTGCCGTCGACAAAGAGCAGGGAGAAGAGCTCGGTGAAGCGGTGGTGGATGGCGCGGGCGGCTTCGTAGTCGCCGGCTAAGGCCAGGCGGACCATCTTGGCAAACTCCTTGGGGAAAGCATTGCCTATCACCGAAATGACGCCCACGGCACCGAGGGTGATGAGCGGGAAGGTGATGCCGTCGTCGCCCGAAATCACCATGAAGTCGTCGGGCTTGTGCTTGATGATGTCGTCCATCTGGGTGATATTTCCGCTGGCTTCTTTGATGGCTATGATGGTGTCGGGGAAGTCGCGGGCCAGGCGGAGGGTGGTGTCGGCGCTCATGTTCACGCCGGTCCGCCCGGGGACGTTATACAGCACCACGGGCAGGGGCGAAGCCTTAGCTATGGCGGCATAGTGGGCATAAATCCCCTCCTGGGAAGGCTTGTTATAATAAGGCACCACGGAGAGGACTGCGCAATAGTCGTCGACAGGCACTTGGCGCAGCTCCTCGACAACGGCCGCGGTGCAGTTGCCGCCGCAGCCGAGCACCAGCGGGACGCGGCCTCCCACACGGCGCGCCACAAAATCACGCACCTCCACCCTCTCGGCCGGGGTGAGGGCCGGGGTCTCGGCCGTTGTGCCGAGGACCACGAGATAGTCAATTCCGCTCTTAATCTGATGCTCAAGGAGGTGCGCAAGGGCATCGAAGTCGATACTCTTGTCGGCGTGGAAGGGAGTGATGAGGGCCACTCCCATGCCATGTAGGTTTGGTCGTGCCATAAGGGGGCTGCGCTGTAGTGAGCTGCAAAAGTAGCTATAATTATGTGAATTTGGCAATATGGGGCGTGATTTTTTTATGGCCACCGAAGTGAACCGCAGCTCAGGGGCGTGCGTTTTATATTTGAACACCTGCGAAAGCAGCCCCAATACACTACCGATATGAACGAGTTTGATAAATTTATAGCTGACAGCAAGCCAACGCTGGTCGATTTCTTCGCCACATGGTGTGGCCCCTGCAAGATGCAGGCACCTATCCTCGAAGAGGTAAAGAATAAGCTGGGCGATAAGGTCAATATCATCAAGATCGACGTTGACCGTAACCCCGAGCTCTCTTCGCGCTATAACGTGCGCTCCATCCCCACTCTGATTGTCTTTAAGAATGGCGAGGCGCTCTGGAGAGGCTATGGCCTCCACCAAGCCGACCAGCTTGAGGCTAAGATAAACGAATTCCTTTAACAAAAAAAATGTCCCGCGCCAACAGCCGGGACCTGACCAAAAGGTAAGTGCCCGGAGGCGCCCTCGATGAGAGGAGGCCCCCGGGCCAATTGTTTTTTCTGGAGGGGAAGGACAATTTGTCAAATTGTCAAATTGGTCGTGGAGACAGTTGGGCGAGGCGGAGGTGGAGGGGAGCTTCGGGGCCGTGGTTGAAGATGAGGTCGAGGATGCTCAGGGAGGGGATGAAGCCGAGAGCGGATTGCCTCACTTGCCAGTAGGGGGCGATAGTGGGCCACGGGCCGGCATAAGCCGGGGCGATGGGCTGAGGCTCGCGGCTGTAGATGACTGTCTGTGTGAAGCCGAGGATGGCGCGCACCTCGCGGTCGAGGGCTTCGGCAAAGTCGACAAGGGGCTCTCCCTCTGCGGCATGGCGGAAGAGGGGGAGGAGGCGGTCGGCATAAAACTCAAAGAAGGGGGTCCGGCCATAGGCACTCTCAAGGGCCGTCGGGATGGTCTCTTGCCAGCGTCCATGATCGCTCAGAGCCACGGAGGCCCATGGGGAGCCGAGGCGTGAATGAAGGATGGGGACGGTGAGGGTGAGCTCCCCTCGGGTGTCGGCGATGGCAAAGCGGTGGGTCGCCTTACAGCGGCGGTCGAAGCGACAGCCCCAGTCGATGACGGTGGTGGGAAAGGTGGCCGAGAGGGCGTAATAAGCCGCCGGAGGGAGGAGACGCGGGGGGAGTGTAACGACGTCGCCGGCCGGGCGAGTCACCAGTGGATGGGGGTTCACGAGCGGGCGTTGCGGAAGATGCGGTTCCAGCGGATGTTGGCCGGGAAACTCTTTTCGGGGTCGAAGGAGATGAGGACTCTCTCGGGGCGTCCAACGATATGGTCTTCAGGCACGAAGCCCCAATAGCGGGAGTCGAGGGAGTTGTCGCGGTTGTCGCCCATCATATAGTAATAGTCGAGGGCAAAGGTGTAGGTGTCGGCGGGCTGGCCGTCGATAATCACCTTGCCAAGGGCTGAGTCGAAGTAGGCGTCATGGTGGCCCTCATAGTTGCGGATGCAGCGCGAGTAGGCGAGCCAGTTTTGGAGGGTGAGGGGGATGGTGGTGTCCTTTGCGGGGACCCACAGCGGCCCCATGTCGGCGCGGGTCCAGTCGTCGGTGAGGCCTCGGGGGTAGAGGAGCTCCATTCCGGGCTGTGCCTCCTGGCGCATAGCCTTGGTGAGCCCGCGTGATTGGAGCTGAGAGAGCATCGTGGCGGTCAATGGCGCGCGGTAGACGGGGGGGATGGTGCCGTCGGGGTTGACGGTAAAGCCGAGGCGGAGGAGGTTTTCGGCATCGCCGGGGGCAAAGGTGGCATTGAGGAGCTGGAGGTCGGCGGCGGCAATGCCGAGGCTCTCGCGCTCCGTGTCGGTGAGTGTGGGGCCTGTGAGCTGGAAGATGTAATTATACTGAGCCTCAGGGGGTAGGGGCTGTTTCTCACCGTTGATATAGATGTCGCCTGAGCGGATGGCGATGGAGTCGCCGGGGAGGGCCACGCAGCGCTTCACATAGTTTTCGCGGCGGTCGACGGGGCGGAAAACTATCTGGCCAAACTTATCGGGGTTGGAGCGGACGGCATCGCGGCCAAAGATCTCGCAGAGGGTGTAATAGTCGGGGTTTTGCATCTTCAGAGCCACTGTGTCGCCGGCGGGGAAGTTAAACACCACTATGTCGCCCCGCTTGATGGAGGAGAATCCCTTGAGGCGATGGTAGGGCCAGAGCGGGCTGTCGAGATAGCTCTTGCCGCCGCCGAGAAGGGCGGGCATGGTGTTGTGGGCCAGGGGAAAGTGGATGGGGGTGTTGGGCACTCGCGGGCCGTAGGCCATCTTGTTGACCCAGAGGTAGTCGCCGGTGAGGAGGGTCTTCTCGAGCGATGAGGAGGGGATGGTGTAGTTTTGGCCTATGAAGAGGAAGATGAAGTAGACAAGGATCAGAGCGTAGACGATGGCGTCGACCCATCCCATGACAGCTCTCACCGCCGGGCTCTTGCTCCGCTTCCACCATGTGAAGGGGATGTAGCCGGTGATGTAGATATCAAAGAGGAGGATGAGGACGAGGGCCACCCACCA
Organism: Alloprevotella sp.; assembly: GCA_023663135.1. Taxonomy (GTDB): domain Bacteria; phylum Bacteroidota; class Bacteroidia; order Bacteroidales; family Muribaculaceae; genus Paramuribaculum. Next base: position 45,926 of record JAMPIE010000010.1, on the reverse strand, counting down.
GTTGCCGAGCCACGCCACCCAGGCCAGGAAGATGATGGCCACGAGGGCAAACCTCACCCAACGGGTGGGCCTGACGGCGGCGATGCGCTCGCTGAAAGATGAGGGCTGAGGGGCTGAGAGTTGCTTGTCGCTCTGATTATCTTTTTCCATTGAAGAAGGCGGGAGTTTAGGGATTGAGGAGGCTGGCCATCAGCTCATCCATGCCGTGGACCCCCTTGTGGCCGGGGAGCCACTCGGCGGCCAGGACGGCACCGAGGGCAAAGCCCTCGCGGCTCTTGGCGGTGTGGGTGATGGCGATGGAGTCAACGGAGGAGTCCCATGTGATGGTGTGGGTGCCTGGCACCTCGCCTTGGCGTATATGGCTGACTATTAGGGCATCGTCGGGGGAGGGGGTCTCTTCGGTCCAGGAGTTGACGCGAGTGTTTTCGGCTATGATCCCCTCGGCGAGGGTCACGGCGGTGCCGCTGGGGTGGTCGAGCTTATGGATGTGATGGACTTCCGACATGAAGGGGCGATATTGCGGGAAGGCCTCCATGATGCGGGCCAGGCGGCGGTTGAGCTCAAAGAAGATGTTGACACCCACGGAGAAGTTGGAGGCCCAGAAGAAAGAGGCTCCGATGGAATTGACCATCCCCTTGACGAGGTCAAAGCGGGCGGTCCAGCCGGTGGTGCCCGAGACAACGGGCACCCCGGCGGCAAAGGCTCGCTCATAATTGGCCAGGGCTGTGGCGGGGGTTGAGAACTCGATGGCCACGTCGGCCGAGGCGAAGGCGGGGCTTTGGAAGTCGGCCTGATTGTCCACGTCGATGATGGCGACAATCTCGTGGCCGCGCTCGCGGGCTATGCGCTCCACCATGTGGCCCATCTTGCCGTAGCCTATGATAGCTATTTTCATTTGATTAGTCGCGGCTGCTGCCGAAGAAGCGGAGCAGATAGAGGAAGAGGTTGATGAAGTCGAGATAGAGGGAGAGGGCGCCGATGGTGGCCAGGCGGCCTGTCATGCCGTCGGGGGCCATGATTGCCATCTTCTTGACATTCTGGGTGTCCCAGGCGGTGAGGCCCACAAAGATTATCACGCCGGCAATGGAGATGATCCAGTCGAGGGTTGAGGAGTGGGTGAAGATGTTGACCAGCGAGGCGATGATGAGGCCTATGAGGGCCATGAAGAGGAAGTTGCCCCACTTGGTGAGGTCTTGGCTGGTGGTGTAGCCAAAGATGCTCATGGCGCCAAAGGTGCCGGCTGTGATGAAGAAGGTCTTGGCTATAGAGGTGTGGGTATAGACCATGAAGATGGGGAAGAGCATCAGGCCGTTGACGATGGCAAAGAGGAAGAAGAGGGCTGTGGCCACCGGGGAGGAGAGGCGGTTGATGGCGCCTGAGATGCCAAAGACGAGGCCGAGCTCAACGATGATGAGCACCCACATCGTGGCGGGATGGGCGGCAAAGAAGTTGATGACGGAGGGGGAGGTGTAGCAGAAGAGGGCGGTGAGGGCGGTGACCAGGAGGCCGAGGGTCATCTTGACGTAGACCGAGCGCATCACACGGCTCACTCGGGTGTCGAGGGAGACGGCGTCATAAGCCTGCGACTGATGAGCGCCATGATATTCGGGAGGGAGATTGTAGTTGTTCATCTTATGTGTCTGATGTGTGTTTGATTAAAATTCGAGGATGATTACATGCGCTCGGGCATCGTGATGCCGAGCAGGTCCATGGCTGCGGCGAGGGTGCGGGCCGTGACGTCGCTGAGGGTGAGGCGGAGGGAGCGGGCGGCTTCTTCTTCCTCTTTGAGGATGGCGCAGTCGTGGTAAAATTGGTTATATTCTTTGGTCAGGTCATAGGCATAATTGGCAATGAGGGCCGGGGAGTAGCTGCGGCCGGCCTCGGCCACGACGGAGGGGAAGTCGGCCAGGCGCTGGATGAGGGTCACTTCGCGCTCGCCGGGGGTGGCGGCGGTGAAGTCGCCGGCAGTGAGGCCTGCCTCGGCGGCCTTGCGGCGGAGCGAGCAGATGCGGGCATAGGTGTATTGGATGAAGGGGCCGGTGTTGCCGTTGAAGTCGATGCTCTCCTTGGGGTTGAAGGTCATGTTTTTGCGCGGGTCAACCTTGAGGAGGAAATATTTGAGGGCGCCCAGGCCTATGGCTTCGGTGATGGAGTCGCGCTCTTCGGGGGTGAGGCCGTCGAGCTTGCCGAGCTCGTCGGAGACGGCGCGGGCTGTGGCGACCATTTCGTCCATGAGGTCGTCGGCGTCGACCACCGTGCCCTCGCGGCTCTTCATCTTACCCTCGGGGAGCTCCACCATGCCGTAGGAGAAGTGGACCAGGTCTTTGCCCCAGGCAAAGCCGAGGCGGTCGAGGAGGATGGAAAGGACTTGGAAATGATAGTTTTGCTCGTTGCCCACGACGTAGATCATCTTGTCGATGGGATAGTCTTGGTAGCGGAGCTTGGCGGTGCCTATATCTTGGGTCATGTAGACCGAGGTGCCGTCGGAGCGGAGGAGGAGCTTGTGGTCGAGCCCGGCGTCGGTCAGGTCGGCCCAGACGGAGCCATCTTCCTTGCGATACATGATCCCTTTTTCAAGCCCTTCGAGCACCTTGGCTTTACCCTCGAGGTAGGTCTGGCTCTCGTAATAAATCTTGTCAAATCCCACTCCCATACGGAAATAGGTCTCGTCAAAGCCGGCATAGACCCACGAGTTCATCATCTGCCAGAGGGAGCGCACCTGCTCATCTCCGGCCTCCCACTTGCGGAGCATCTCGCGCGCCTCGGCCATGAGCGGCGAGGCGGCCTCGGCCTCCTCTTTAGTGAGTCCTTTATTGTCCATAAGCTCCTTGACCTCGGCGCGGTAGTGCTGGTCAAAGGCCACGTAGAAGTCGCCCACGAGGTGGTCGCCCTTCTTGCCTGAGCTTTCGGGGGTGACGCCGTTGCCCCACTTCTGCCAGGCGAGCATCGACTTGCAGATGTGAATGCCGCGGTCGTTGACTATGTTGGTGCGGACTATCTTGTTACCGCAGGCGGCGAGGATTTTGGCCAGGGAGTGGCCCAGGAGGATGTTGCGGACGTGGCCCAGGTGGAGCGGCTTGTTGGTGTTGGGGCTGGCGCTCTCCACCATCACCAGCGGGGCGCCAGGGGCGGGGGCTGTGAGGCCCCATGAGGGGTCGGCGGCCACATGGCGCAGGACGGCGCCCCAGAACGAGGGCTCGATGACGATGTTGAGGAAGCCCTTGACTACGTTGGTGGAGGCCACGGCGGGCTCGTTATCTTCGAGCCACCGGCCCAGCTCCTTAGCGAGGGCCTCGGGGCTGCGGCGGGCGGTCTTCACCCAGGGGAAGACCACGACGGTGAGGTCGCCCTCAAACTCCTTGCGGGTGGCTTGGGGGTTGACGGAGGCCGGGGTGGCCTCGATGCCGTAGAGAGCCTTGAGGGCTGTGGCCACGGCCTGCGATATGATGTTGTCGATCGACATGACTGTTAGTCGTTGGGAAAGAATGGTTACAAGGATGAGCTCTCATGCCGGGGCATAAGTCAGCGCAAAGGTAATCAAAATTTCGCAATATGCCGCAAGAGCCGCTCCTCTTTATAAAATACACGCAAAAAGATGTGTCGGTTTGTCTGCGGAAAAAAATTTTTTCCTATCTTTGTGCCTTATAATGCGAAAAAGACCCCGGAGGCACGCGCCCCGGCCTTTTGACCCCGACACAACACCGATAAACCAACCCCTATTCCAAACACAGATGCAGCTCACGCCGCTTACAGCCATATCTCCCGTCGACGGCCGCTATCGCAACAAATGCGAGGCTCTGGCCGGTTACTTCTCTGAATTTGCCCTGATCCGCTACCGCGTCCGCGTGGAGGTGGAATATTTCATCGCTCTATGCGACATCCCCCTGCCCGCCCTCGCCGGCGTGAGCAAGGCCACCCTGGAGCAGCTGCGCGACATCTACCGCAACTTCAGCGAGGCCGATGCCGCCCGCATCAAGGAGATAGAGAGTGTGACCAACCACGACGTGAAGGCCGTGGAATATTTCCTCAAAGAGAAGTTTGACTCTCTCGGCCTCGGCCCCTGCAAGGAGTTTATCCACTTTGGCCTGACGAGCCAAGACATCAACAACACCGCCGTGCCCATGAGCCTGGCCGAGGCCCTCAAGGCCGAGGTCTACCCCGCCATTGAGGCCGTCATTGCCTTCCTCGACGAGAAGGCCCGCCTGTGGTGGAACATACCCATGCTGGCCAAGACCCACGGCCAGCCCGCATCCCCCACCCGCCTGGGCAAGGAGCTGAAAGTGTTTGCCTACCGTCTCTCCACCCAGCTCGCCGCCCTGAAGCGCATCCCCGTCAGCGGCAAGTTTGGCGGCGCCACGGGCAACTTCAACGCCCATCTCGCCGCTTTCCCCGGCATCGACTGGAGGGCCTTCGCCGCGCAGTTCCTCTCCAAGAGCCTGGGCATTGAGCGCGAGGAGTGGACCACCCAGATATCCAACTACGACAACTTTGCCGCCATCTTCCAGGGTCTGGAGAGAATCAACACCATCCTCATCGACCTCGACCGCGACATATGGCAATACATCTCGATGGACTACTTCAAGCAGCGCATCAAGGCCGGCGAAGTGGGCTCCTCGGCCATGCCCCACAAGGTAAACCCCATCGACTTTGAAAACTCCGAGGGCAACCTCGGCATTGCCAACGCCATCCTCTCCCACCTGGCCGGGAAGCTCCCCGTGAGCCGCCTGCAGCGCGACCTGACCGACTCCACCGTGCTCCGCAACATTGGCGTCCCCTTAGCACATATGCTCATCGCCCTGGCCTCTACCTCCAAGGGCCTTGGCAAGCTCATCCTCAACGAAGAGGCCATCTCGGCCGACCTCGACCGGATGTGGAGCGTAGTGGCCGAGGGTATACAGACCATCCTGCGCCGCGAGGGGTATCCCAACCCCTACGAGACCCTCAAAGCCCTGACACGCGTCAACACCGGAGTGACCGCCGAGAGCATTGCCGCCTTCATCGACACTCTCGACGTCTCGCTCTCTGTCAAGGAGGAGCTGCGCCGCCTGACGCCACACTCCTACACCGGCTACTGATCCTCTCCCCTTGTCATCTTGACAAAATGTCAAGCTGACACCCCCATCCGAAATTAAAAAAACATAATACCTTAACATCTATCATGAAAAAAATCTTCACTGCCTTGTCGGCTCTGATGATATGCCTCCTGGCCGGGCTGCCGGTGGCTCTCATCGCCGCCGACGATGCTTCAGAGCCCCAGAAGACTTTGACCTACGAAGTGGGCAATGGCGCTAAGGGTGTCTTTGTCGGCGGCAACGCCCAGGTGGGCACCGGAGTGCCCCGCACCTGGCGCAACACCGACGGCCTGACCATCGCCCTGACCGGCATCACCACCAACCGACAGCAACAGTTTGCCCTCGGTGCCGGCAACGCCTTCCTCATGAACGGCATTTTCACCGTCACAGCCCCCGAGGATGCCGCCTTCCACGCCGTGGAAATCACCGTAGCCTCAACCAACACCGGCTCACCCTCCATCAAGTTCCCCTCATCGGCCCAAGCCGTCACCACCGCCCCCGACGGCTCTGAGAAGACCATATCTTATACCTTCGCCGAGCCGGTGAAGAGCTTTGACTTTGAAATCTCAGGCCAGCATCGCATGCTCGTCAAGAAGCTCAAGCTTGTCCACTCCGGCACCATCTCCACCACCATCACCGAAGAGCACACCACCGTCATCGACGCCTCCACCGGCAAGCTATCCGGCAAGAACTCCAGCGCTTGGCAACACATCTGGACCTCCAACACCGAGGACCCCAAGGTGACCATCAACGTCGTTGGCGGCGCTAACAACATGGGCTATGAAAACACCGGCGGCCTCCTCGGTTGCGCCCCCGGCAACGCCCGAAACAGCAACTACAAGATAGAGGCCGAGGGCGCCGACTATATCTCAAAGGTCAAGATGGCCTTTAAAATCAAGCCCTCCGACCAAAAGGACAACCCCAACATCACCCTCACCATCGACGGCAAGGAATTCAAGCTCACCAACGAAGACCAGACCTACGAGGCTGAGTATAAGCAGGGCAGCTCCATAACCTTCAATCTCAAAGGCGACAACAAGTCAATCGTCTTCACCACCTTTGAGGTGACCACCATGACCACCAAGAAGCTGGCCTCCAAGACCACCATCTTCAAGGTCAACAGCAGCTCCGGCGCCCTCTCCGGCAATGGCTCCAGCGCATGGCAACACATCTGGACCTCCAACCGCTCAACCCCGCAGCTCACCATCACCACGGCCAAAAACAACATGGGCTACGATAACACCGGCGGCCTCCTCGGATGCGCACCAGGCAACGACAAGACCAGCGACTACACCGTGGCCACCGACGGCAAGCACTATATCTCACACCTCAAGATTGGCTTTAAAATCAAGGAGACCGACCAGCCCGCCGCACCAAGCATCACCCTCACCATCAACGGCCAGGCTTTCACCGTCACCGACGATGAGCAGACCTATGAGAGCGACTACAACCACGGCAACCCCGTGACCTTCAACCTCAAGGGCGACAACAAGTCAGTCGTCTTCCCCACTTTTGAGGTGACCGTCAAGGAGGTCGAGAAAGGCACCATAGCCGACGCCACCTGCTCCTTCAGCCAGGCCACCGGCTCATTCACCGACAACGGCAACTACCACGGCGAATGGCTCTCCAATGCCTCCTCGCCGCAATTCTCCCTCACCACCGGCACCAAGGCCAAAAACATGCTCTTTGCCAACGGCCATATCCAATGCTTCACCGGCTCCAACAACGCCGGCAAGACCTACACCATCGCCGCCGGCGACGAATATTATGTAAGCAAGGTGAAGATGACCGTCAAGCTCGTAGAGGAGGGCACCAACGTGACCTTCACCATGGCCGGGCAGACCATCACCCCCACCACCGCCGAGCAGAGCTATGAGTTTAACTTCACCGAAGGCACTCCCGCTCAGTTTGTGATGGCCGGCGACAACAAAGGCTTCGAGTTTGTGAAGCTCGACGTCACCGCTACCCCCAACGGCCAGAAGCCCGGCCAAGGCGGCGGACAGCTCTCCGTGGGCACCGAGGTTTCCGTCAACGTCAACCAAGCCAACGGCACCCTCTATCGCGACGGCCAGCCCGCCGCATCCGCCACCACCTTCTCAGGCGAGTGGCTATCCACCAGCTCCAATCCTCAGATCTCAGTGGCTGCCGGCGCGAAGAAAAACAACATGATCTACGCCAACGGCCACGTCATTGCCTACACCGGCCAGGAAGCCGTGGGCCAGACCTACACCATCTCTGCCGGCGACACCCACTACATCAGCCACGTCAAGATGGTGATGAAGGACTATGACTCCAACGGGACTGTAACCCTCTCCATCGGAGGCAAGGATTACACCGCCTCGGCAACGGCGCAGACCATCGACGTGGACTTTGAGGAGGGCACCCCCGCCACCTTCAAGCTCGACGGACAGAACAAGGGCATTGAGTTTACCAACTTTGTGGTGACAGCAACTCCCAACGGCATCGAGCCCGGACAGGCCACCACTCCCTCCACCCCCACCGGCTCGACCATCACCATCGACAGCAACAACTACGGCATGTTTGCCGGCGGCTCCGACGCCCAGGGCACCGAGATGCCCCGCACCTGGGTGGGCACCGTCGACGGCGTCGAGGTGACCGTCACCCTCAAGGGCACAGGCACCTCAGGCACCGAGGGCAAGCAGCAGTTTGCCGCCGACGGCGACACCGACGCCTTCCTCATGAACGGCTCATTCACCCTCTCCGTCCCCGACAATGTCAAGGTGTCGAAGGCCGAGTTTACCATGACCGCCACCGATAATGGCACTCCCCGCCTCAATCTCCCCACCGGAGGCAACAACTATGTGACCACCACCGCCGACGGCGCAGAGCACACCCTGCCCTACACCTGGGCAGAGCCCGTGAGCACCTTCAACTTCGACACCGGCGGCTCCAAGAAGTCGCTCTCGGTGAAGAAAATCGTGCTCACCCTCGCCGGCGGCTCCACCGTCACACCCGACCCCGGGCCTGAGCCCACTCCCGACCCCGTCCTCGGCGAGCCTTTCCGCATCTTCCGCAACCAGTGCCAGGAACTCCAAGGCTCCCTCCCTTCAACCAACTACTGCCAGTCGCTCCTCTCCGCCACCACCCCCTCCGTGAAGATCCAGGGCGGCAACGACAAGAACAACATCGACCGACGCACCAAGGAATATTTCCTCCTCCACTCAGGCGGCTCTGAGCTCGACTATCACTTCATTGCCGAGAACGGATATTTCCTCACCGACCTCTCCTTTGACTACCGCATCCATGGCGACAATGCCTCCACCATCACCGTGGGCGGCAAGACCTACACCGGCACGGCCGACGACCAGCATATCACCGTCAGCGGAAACAACAGCGACCGCATCTCAATCCGCATCAGCGAGGGCAACAAGGGCGTCGAGCTCCGCAACATATATGTGACCCTCGTCGAGGACCCCTATGCCGAGGAGGAACCCGCCATCCCCGAGAAGCCCGGCTACATCGGCGGAGGCAACCCCGTGGAGTTTGAGGTGTCGCCCGCGCCCACCGGCTCGCGCTCGTCCGACGGCTTCCACCCCGACACCAAGTGGTATGTCCTCACCCTGGCCGAGAACGAATACTCGCTCCCATATGTGGAGGGCGCCGACCGCATCACCCTCTCCGCGGCCAAGTCGGCCAAGGATGAAGCCCAGCAATATTGCATCACCGGCAACGCCACCGACGGCTACACCTTATATAATAAGGCAGCCGGACCCGGCATGGTGCTCGCCTCCCCCAAGGAGATGAAAGGCACCACCGGAATGGAGTCATACACCATCCTCAAGGCCCCCGGCGACCCCAACTATGTCTACACCTGGGATATGTACAGCTCCTCCAGCCTCGCCGGCAAGCCCGGATATTACATAGGCCAGCATGGCGTGGCCGCCAACAAGATGAACAACCGAGGCAACATCCTCGCCTTCTGGACCGGCGGCGCCGACAAGGGCTCGACTTTCCTCTTCTACCCCCCGGAGAATGTGCCCCAGACAGCCGAATACCTCAAGGCCCCGGCCATCTTCCCGCGCACCGGCGAGAAGCCCTATAATGTATGCTACCGTATCCCGGCCATCGCCGTTGTCGGCGGAGGCGAGCACGCAGGCCGCATCATCGCCTTCTCTGACTACCGCAAGCACGGCGACGGCGACATAAGCCCCAACTCAAACATTGACCAGCACTACACCTACTCCGACGACGGCGGCGAAACATGGAAACATCCCGACTGGATGCGCGACGCCAACGGCAAGCCCGTATCCCTGGCCCGCAACGGCGTCAGTCTCATCGACCCCACCGACCGCCGCGACAACTCCTTCTCCGACCCCTGCGTGGCCGCCGACCGCGAGAGCGGACGCATCATCGTCATGAGCCCCGCCGGAACCGCCGGATTCTTCTCAGGCCAGTATCCCGAAAACCCCACCGAGGTGGCCCGATGGTTCTCTTACGACGGCGGCGACACCTGGACTGACGCCGACTACGACGTGACCCACCAGATTCATGCCGACCTCCTCAAGGACGCATATGACGGCGACGGTATCGACGGCATGTTCTGGGGCTCCGGTAAAATCCACCAGAGCCGCCATGTGAAGGTGGGCAAGTACTGGCGCCTATATCACGCCATATCTGTCCGCAATTCAAATGTGGGAGGCACCAAAAACTATGTCTTCTACTCCGATGACTTCGGCGAGAACTGGGAGCTCCTTGGACACAACGTCAACGACCCCGCCGCTCCAAGCAACGGCGACGAGCCCAAGACCGAAGAGATGCCCGACGGCTCAGTGGCCCTCATTGCCCGCGGCCACGGCGGCAACCGCAACTACAACATCTTCACATTCACCAATGTGGAGAAAGGCGAAGGCTCATGGGGCACTTTGGTCAACCGCAACCTCCTCGGCCAGGGCATCAACGCCTGCAACGGCGAGCCTTTGATGGTTCCCGCCTATGACACCCAGACTCATGTCCGCTGCTACATCCTCCTCCAGTCCGTGCCCTGGAACGGCAACCGCTCCGACGTCTCCATCGTCTGGAAGAAGATCGACAAGCCCGCCGACTATGCCTCCCCCACAGCCATAGCCGAAAACTGGACCGACCGCTATCGCGTATCCTTCATGAGCTCGGCCTACTCCACCATGGCCCAGATGCTCGACGGCAACATCGCCTTCATCTATGAGGAGAGCACCTGGGGACAGACCTTCACCGAGATGTTCCGCAAGCTCTCCCTGAAGCAGATCACCAAGGGACGCTACGATTATATCCCCGACCCCGACATGGAGATCTCCAAGGCTATCGCTGCCGGCCTCTCAGGCATCGAGAATGTAGAGGCCGAGACTCCCGCCGCATCCCCCTCCGACGGCCCCGAGCTCTTCTATGACCTCTATGGCCGCCGCGTCGATGCCTCAAGCCTCCGTCCCGGCCAGCTCTACATCACCAGCCACGGCCGCAAGTTCATTGCTCGCTAAGGCATGACCCTCTGAATCATTTCTCCCGGGGGCGGCGACGGCCATCATCCCGTCGCCGCCCCACTTCCTTAAATCGCAATATACATCATGACCCAAAATCTCAACGACATCATTGCCCGCTTCAACATAAAGGGCACCGTCAAGGCTGTCAAGCCCCTCGGCAATGGCCTCATCAACACCACCTACAAGGTGACCACCGCCGAAGACGACACCCCCGACTATGTGCTCCAGCAAATCAACCACCATATCTTCACCGACGTCGAAGGCCTGCAACGCAACATCCAGGCTGTTACCTCCCACATCCGCCATAAACTCGAAGCCGAGGGCACCGAAGACATCGACCGCAAGGTGCTCTCTTACGTGCCCCTGACCGACGGCTCCGGCAAGACCTATTATTACGACGCCGGTGGCGACGCCTACTGGCGTATGATGGTCTTCATCCCCGACGCCGTAACCAAGGAGGCCGTGACCCCCGACAGCTCGCGCGACTGCGGCCGCGCCTTCGGCCAGTTTGAGGCCTCGCTCACCGACATCAACGACACCCTCACCGAGAGCATCCCCGACTTCCACAACATGGAGCTCCGTCTGCGTCAGCTCCGCGAGGCAGTCGCCACCGACCCCAAGGGGCGCGTAGCCGAGGTGAAAGACATCCTCGACGACATCGAGAAGTATGCCGACGAGATGACCAAGGCCGAGCGTCTCCACCGCGAGGGTAAGCTCCCCAAGCGCATCTGCCACTGCGACACAAAGGTCAACAACATGATGTTTGACGCGGAGGGCAATGTGCTCTGCGTCATCGACCTCGACACCGTCATGCCCTCGTTTGTATTCTCCGACTACGGCGACTTCCTCCGCACCGGCGCCAACCGAGTGGCCGAAGACGACCCCGCCATCGACAAGGTGGAGTTTGACATGGACATCTTCCGCGCCTTCACCGAGGGCTATCTCGAGAGCGCCCGCTCATTCCTCCTCCCCATTGAGGTTGAAAACCTCCCCTACGCCGCCATGCTCTTCCCCTACATGCAGGCCGTCCGCTTCCTGGCCGACTATATCAACGGCGACACCTATTACAAGATAAAGTATCCCGAGCACAATCTCGTCCGCACCCGCAATCAGATGGCCCTCTTCCACTCCGCCCTCGCCCACGAGCCGGAGATGAAAGCGTTTATCGCCTCCAAGATGGCCTGAGCCGACGATTGGTTATTAAAAAACTAAACGAGGAGATGTTTCACAACGTCTCCTCGCTTAGATAATAAACCAATCATTATCACATTTCTTGCAATGGAAAAAGTAATTTCTGCTATGTACCTGATAAACGCACACCGGGCTGAATAGTTCTTTCCTTAGGGATGTTTAACACACATTAACAGCATTGGGCAATTCTTATGCCACCCCTTTTCGCTACCTTTGCATCATAAACAAGAAAACACCCATTCCCAAACCCATCAACGAAATGGCAACTAAAGAAACAAAGAAAAAAGCCGCCCCGGCTAAGAAGGACCCCCTCGACCCCCGCACGGCAAAGCTCGAAGCCCTGGGCCAAGCCTTAGGGAAGATTGAGAAAAACTACGGCAAGGGGGCCATCATGAAGCTCGGCGACGAATCAATCGTCGATGTTGACATCATCCCCTCCGGCTCAATCGCCCTCAACCACGCCCTCGGCGTCGGCGGATACCCCCGCGGCCGTATCGTTGAGATCTTCGGCCCCGAGAGCTCGGGCAAGACCACCCTGGCCATCCACGCCATTGCCGAAGCACAGAAGACCGGCGGCATTGCCGCCATCATCGACGCTGAGCACGCCTTTGACCGCTTCTATGCCGAGCAGCTCGGCGTTGACGTTGACAACCTCTTCATCTCCCAGCCCGACAACGGCGAGCAGGCCCTCGAGATTGCCGAGCAGCTCATCCGCTCCTCGGCCATCGACATCCTCGTCATCGACTCTGTAGCCGCCCTCACCCCCAAGGGGGAGATTGAAGGCGAAATGGGCGACAACAAGGTGGGTCTCCAGGCGCGCCTCATGTCGCAGGCCATGCGCAAGCTCACCGGCATCATTGCCCGCACCAACACCTGCTGCATCTTCATCAACCAGCTCCGCGAGAAGATAGGAGTGATGTTTGGCCCCTCGGAGACCACCACCGGCGGCAACGCCCTGAAGTTCTACTCCTCCGTCCGTATCGAGATACGCGGATCATCCACCATCAAGGAGAACGACGACCGCATCCTCGGCCGCCACGCCAAGGTGAAGGTGGTCAAGAACAAGGTGGCGCCCCCATTCAAGAAAGCCGAATTTGACATCATGTTTGGCGAAGGCATCTCTCGCTCCAGCGAGATTGTAGACCTCGCCGAAGAGTTTGACATCATCGACAAGAAGGGCTCATGGTATAGCTACGACGGCCAGAAGCTCGCCCAGGGCCGCGAGTCGGCCAAGCGCGTCATCGAGGAAAACCCCGACCTTGCCGCCGAGCTCGAAGCCAGGATACTCGAGGCCATGAAGACCGCCGAGACAAGCCCCGCCAAGAAGAAAGCTGCCAAGAAAGCCTCAGCCAAAGAGGAGGAAGCCGCCGACGATAGCGAGGAGACTCTCGACATTGAAGCCACCGAAGTGAGCGACGACGTTGAGCTCCCCGACGACTTTGGCGACGACGATGAGGCCGACCTCTTCTCCGTCTCCGAAGAATAGTCTCCCCCCGTTCTTCTCCGACCATATAATCTTACGCCCCTCATCGCGCAGCGCGATGAGGGGCGTAACCAATCTATTTGAATGCGCTTAGAAGGCTTTCCAGCGGGCGCGCCACAGGGAGCGGGCAAGGTCGTCCCAAGTCATGACGGTGGCGCCGACAAAGTCGCGTGTATAGTCGGTCAGGAGCTGAGCGGCCTCTTGCTCTTTACCCTGGCCGAGCAGAGCCTGATAGGCGCTCTCCACCATGGGGAGCTCGCGGTGGCCCTTGGCGAGGAAGTAGTCGCGGGCGGGTTCGAGGCTCTTGCGGGCATCGCCCCAGCGGACGGTGGCCAGGCGGTTGGCCTTGCGATAATGCCAGAGGGCCGAGTCGTCGCGGTCGCGATGCTGGCCACACACCTGGAGCATCGGGGGCAGGTCGGTCACTCCGGCAAAGACCGGGAAGCGAGGCGACTGGCCGGGGTTGTCGAGGCACACCCATGCCACTCCCCCCACGCCGTCGGGGAGCCAGTCGCGACACTGGATGATGGTGGAGTAGGCACACCAGGGGACGCTCACTGTCCGGATATTCTTCATGGCCGAGTCGCCCAGAGCTTCATAGACGGCAATCTCGTCGGCCTGCATCCATGGGTTGGCAAAGGGGCTTACGATGCTGTCGGGCACCTCGGGAGTGTCATCGGCCTTCTTGGCGCGATTTTTCACCTTGAGGCGGCCTGAGAGGTTGAGCGGCGTACCCTCATAATAAGAGCCGAGGAGGCGGGCCACGTCGTCGAGAGACACTTTGCTGTCGGGCTTGACGCTCAGCGGGAGCTCCTCCATGTCGGCAGTGAAGCCGGCCGAGGGGGCGAGTTGCTGCATGATATAGAGCTCGCGGGTGCTATAGTTTTTCGGCTCGCCAAAGTAGTTGGCGCCGCTATAAGCCTTCCAGAAAGAGAAGGGTTCTTTGCCGTCCCAGAAGCCCATCTTCTCAGCCACATCCTTCACGTTGGATGAGTACATGAAGTTGTCGGGGTCGTTGAAGTCAATCTCGCCGATGCGGCTTATGTTGGCCGAGACGGCGATATGGTCGTCGGGGATGCGGGCGGCGGCCCAGACGCCCCCTTTCTTGCCGGGGCCCTCGCCCTGGACTTCAAAGATCCACACTTCGTTGGGGTCGGCAATGGTGAGACACTCGCCGGAGTCGCCATAGCCATATTCCTTGATGAGGCTACCCATCAGCTTGATGGCTTCGCGGGCGGTGGAGCAACGCTGGAGAGCCACTCTCTGGAGCTCTTCGATCATAAACATCCCTTCGGGATTTTCCATCTCGCGGCGACCGGAATAGGTGGTCTCGCCCATGGCGAGCTGACGCTCGTTGAGGCAGGGGTAGGCGGTGTCGAGGAAGCGGAGGGTGTGGCGCGCCTGGGGGATGGCGCCGGCCTCGGTCATGCCGTCGCGGCTGGAGGGATATTCGGTGTGCATCCTCCCCTTGTAGATGGTCATGACGGTGTCAGAGGGATAGTCGGCCGGGGGGACTGACTGCATCCAGGTGCGATACCAGGAGTCGCACGTATGGCTCGTCATCACCGAGCCGTCGGCCGATGCCTTCTTGCCCACCATGATGGAGGTGCAAGCGTCGCGGGCATCCTGTGCCTTCGAGGGGATGGAGAGCATTGCCGTTGCCGCCACTGCGGCGGCGGCAATAATGGCGCGGAGCTTCATATCAGAACTTGTAGGCTATGCCAAACTGCACGGGCACTCGGGTGAAATCTTGTATATACTGGAGCTTGATCTCCATGCCAAGGGCCAGATTGTCGGTGATGTCATATTCGCCGCCGACACCGAAGTTAAGCAAAAACTTGTCCATACCATCTGAGTACTTAATACCCTCATACGTAACGCCAAAGCCTACATGGGCATAACCGAGGCCCACGAGAGGATAGAGGCGCAGGCCGTCGGCCACGGTGAAGAGGTAGTGACCGTTGACGGTGATGTCAAACTGGTGGGTGTGTTTGGCCTTAAACCAATATTCCATGTCGGCCTCGAGGCGGATGGGATCGGTGATATTATACTGAAACTTAGCGCCGAGACCAAAGTTGGTGAGGTCGGCACCGCTCTCAGTGCAGGGGGCAAAGCCGATGTTGAGGCCGGCGGCCATGTCGCCGGCTTCCTGGGCCGAGGCACAGAGGCCTATGACGGCCATAAGCATAGCAAGGAAAATTTTTTTCATATATGTGATGGATTAAAGGATTGGCACAAGTCAATGGATGGCTCTTTTGTTGAGGGCCGCCTGATAGAGACGGGCGTTGCGGCGGTGGGTCTGATAGTCGGCCGCAAAGTCGTGATAGCCCGAGAAGTCGGGGCGCGCACACATATACATATAAGGGGCCTCGGGAGCTTCCAGGACGGCATCAATGGCTCGGGAGTCGGGGATGCGTATGGGGCCGGGGGGGAGGCCGGCGTTGAGATATGTGTTATAGGGCGAGGGGGTTGAGAGGTGCTTGCCTCTTACTCGGCGGAGCGAGAAGTCGCCCACGGCAAACTTCACTGTGGGGTCGGCCTGAAGACGCATTCCTTTGTTGAGACGGTTGAGGTAGAGGCGGGCTATCTTGGGATACTCGTCGGTCTTGTTGCTCTCCTCCTCGACGATGGAGGCGATGGTGGCCACTTCGACGGGGGTGAGGCCTAAGTCATCGGCCTTGGCCTGCCGCTCGTCAGTCCAGAAGGCGTCGCGATAAGAGAGCAGCCGCTCGACGATATCGGCGGGCTCGGAGGTCCAATACATCTCGTAAGTGTCGGGGAGGAAGGCGGCTACATACTCGGGAGCGTCGTAGCCATGCTCGGCAAGGACTGAGTCGGTGGCCTCCATGAAGGCTTCGGGGCCACACTCCATCCTGGCACCGATGCGCGATGCGAGTTGGTCGAGGGTGCGCAGGTTGTTGAAGGTGAGCTTCACCGGGGTCTGGCGTCCCTGCGCAATGCGTCGCGAGGTGGCCAGCGCGCTCTGTCCCGGCTCCACGCGGTAGGCGCCATGAGCCTTGGCCGGGTCGCCCCCCTGGAGCTTCCAGAGGGTAACAACGCGGCTCCCCTCGCTCTCGCCCAAGGCAGAGCGGATGGAGTCGGCCACGGCCTCGGCTGAGGCATTACGGGGGAGGTAAAACCAGGCGGCCTCGCCATCATGGCGCGAGAATAGATAGAGGAGTGCCCCGACGACGATGGCGGTCAAGGCAAGGGTGGCAATCACAAAGACTGCGGCATGTTGCCGCAAGAAGGAAATATTCATCTGAGCAAACTCAGTTATAAGGGATTATCATTTATCTTCAGCAGCGGTGATGATGGTGGTCGACTCTCCGCGCCAGGGGAGCATGCCATAAAATCGCTCGGTGGTGAGCTCCACTCGCCTCCCTGTGCCCTGAAGGGCTTGCAGCCGCTTGGCCAAGGCCTCGGAGGGGATGCTCATGGTCAGACGCTCGGAGTAGAGGCGGGTGGTGTCGGTCAGCGCGCTCTCTGATATCACCTCGGCTTCATAGGTCTTGAAGATGATGCCGCGCCGCTCCACCTTAGTTATATAGCCGTTGATGAGCGAGTCGGTGGCATAGGGGTTAAGGTAGCGCAGATAGCCCGCAATGGCCAAGCCGATGAGGCAGATGGCGGCGGCCCAGAGGAGGAAACGCTTCAAGCCGCTGCGACGCCGCGGGGGCTTTTCGCCGTCGTCGCCGCCAAAGTCGATGCTGTCGCCGGGAGTGGGGGGTGCCTGAGGCCCCTCCTCTTCCGGCTCGCTGAAATAGTCGGGCTTGCTTTCGTCTAAGTCAAACATTCTGAGAGGATAAGGGTTGAGGTGACGAGGAGCCTTGGCGGCGCTTCATCACGGCGATACATACAAAGGTGAAGATGCCCAAGAGGATGAGCAGGAGGGTCTGACACCCCATGACGAGATTGGCAAAGGTGGTGGCATAGCTCTCGGTAAGCTCGGGGATGCCGGCCGAGAACATGCCCAGGCCAAAGATGATGGCCCATTGCCAAGGGCCTATGCCGCCATTAGAGGGGACACCCATGGAGATGGATGAGAGGACAAAGCACACCAGCGGGGCCACTATGCCGTAACGCTCCACGACGGCGGCGGTGGCGGGGAAGGCAAAGAAGGCCAGATAGAGCTGAAGGAAGTAGCAGCCCCAAAGGCCGACGGTTAGCAGCAGCCATCGCCCTTTCCCCTTCATGGAGGCGATGACGGCAAAGCCTTCCCAGAGGCCGCGGAGGACGCCTTTTATCTTGACTATAAGAGGATTGGCGGGGAAGCGCAGGAAGATGAAGGCCACGGCGGCGCATATGATGATGAGCCCGCTCCATAGCCAGGGGGAGGAGAGGAGGCCTATGACGGAGTCGTAGACGGCTGTGTTGGAGCTCAGATACTCGGTGAGCTGCCGACGGGCTATGACGAATGTGGCGGCGGTGATGAGGGCCACGGTGACGGTGTCGGCCAGTCGGTCGGCCACCATTGAGCCGAAGACGGTGGTGAAGGGGGCTTTCTGCCGCTGGGCAATCCAGCCTGTGCGCCAGAGCTCGCCCAAGCGCGGGAGGACGAGGTTGACGGCATACGTGCCGAATATCGAGAGGGTCAAGGCAAAGAGGCCGGGGCGGATGTCGAGGGCCCTGAGCTGGATGCCCCAGCGCGCGCCGCGGATGACATGGCTCAGGATTGAGAAGGCTAAGGCGAGGAGAATCCAGGAGAAATCACACTGGGTGGTGATTATCTCCCACATCTCATGGATGTCGATGTCGCGGAAGAGGAGCCAGCATAGCCCCACGGAGATGGCCAGCGGGACTCCATACTTAAATATCACTTGGCCTATGGATGGTCGCATATCTTGATGATGGTATGATTTTACTCGTTGATGTATCAGTGGGCTTCAAGCCAGTTGGTGGCAGTCCCGGCGGCCACTTCGAGGGCTACGCGCCCGGAATAGGCACCGGCCATCTCGGTCACGACAAGTGACTGAAGGGCTGCCATCTCATCGGGCTTCACGTTGAATATCAGTTCGTCGTGGACCTGCATTATCATCGTCGACTTCATCCCCTGCTCGGCCATCTTGCGGGCGATGCGGACCATGGCGAGCTTGATGATGTCGGCGGCTGAGCCTTGGATGGGGGCGTTGACGGCGTTGCGCTCGGCAAAGGCGCGGACGGTGGCGTTGCGCGAGTTGATGTCAGAGAGGATGCGGCGGCGCCCCATGATGGTGGTGACATAGCCGTCGGTGCGGGCTTGCTTGATGGCGTTGCCTATATAGTCGGCAATATGGGGATACGTTTTGAAATAGCCGTCGATGAGCATCTTGGCCTCTGCGCGGGGGATGCTCAGGCGTTCGGCCAAGCCGAAGGCCGAGATGCCGTAGATGATGCCAAAATTGGCGGTCTTGGCGTTGCGGCGCATAGCGTCTGTCACGTCGGCGTCGGCCACATGATAGATCTTGGCGGCGGTGGCGCGGTGGATGTCGGTGCCGGAGTGGAAGGCGGCAATCATGTCGGGGTCGCCGGAGAGGTCGGCCATGAGGCGGAGCTCTATCTGGGAGTAGTCGGCGCTCATGAAGAGGTCGCCGGGGTCGGCGATGAAGGCGCGGCGTATCTCGCGGCCGTCGTCGGAGCGCACCGGTATGTTCTGCAGGTTGGGGTTGGCCGAGGATATGCGCCCTGTGGCGGTGACGGTCTGATTATAGGTGGTGTGTATCTTGCCGGTGGCGGGGTTGACCAAGGCGGGCAAGGCGTTGATATATGTGGTCAGGAGCTTGCGGAGGGCTCTGATGCGGAGGATGAGGTCAACGATGGGCCATTCGGCGGCATATTTGACGAGGATTTCCTCGGTGGTGGAGTAGGCGCCTGTCTTGGTCTTTTTGGCCTTGACGTCTATCTTGAGATGCTCAAAGAGCACCTCGCCCACCTGTGCCGGGCTGGCCACGTTGAATTTGGTGCCGGCCAGTGTATAAGCCTCCTGCTCCATCTCGCGCAGGCGTGCGGTGTACTCGTCGGAGAGGCGGGCCAGCTCCTTTGCGTCGATTCTCACTCCGTTATGCTCCATCCGTGCCAAGACCTTCTCCAGCGGGAGCTCTATCTCGTCGAGGAGCTTGCTCAGGCCGCCAGCCTCAATCTCGGCTTGCAGAAGGGGGCGCAACGAAGCGGCGAGGGTGGCAGTCACCACGGCGCCCTCTTTTGTGTCGGCCTCGGGGTCGTCGGCCATATGGATGTCGAGATACTTGGCGGCCACGACCGAGAGGGTGTGTTTCATCTCCGGCTCGATGAGGTAGTGGGCCAGGGCGGTGTCGTAGAAGGGAGCCTCCACCTCTATTCCCTCGCGCATCAGAGCCACGAGGGAGCGCTTGAAGTCGTGGGCCACGAGGCTCGCCTTGCGGTCGGTCAGCAAAGCCTTGAGGTGGTTCATGGCGGCTGTGCGCTCATCGCTCCCTTGCGGGAGGGTCACCACCACCGGCTCTTTCCCGTCGGAGGGGGCCAGGGCCACTCCCTTTATCGCGGCTGTCATGGCGTCGGCTCCGGGGGCAATGAAGGCTATGCCGCAGGGGCCGGCAAGGGCGGCGCGGCGGCATGCTGCGGCAATATCGATGTCAGCGGTGGCTTCAGTCCATTGGGGGGCGATGGCCTCGGCGGGCTCTTCGGGGAGGTCAAAGAGCGACCCCATCCCCGAGGCGTCGGGCGCGGGGACTGCTGCCTTGGTCTCTTGGCGCAGGCGGCGGATAAACTGGCGAAACTCCAGCTCCTCATAGACGCTGACAAGGGCATCTATGTCGGGCTCGCGCCGGCGCAGGCTCTCTATGTCAAACCCCTCGAGGGTGGGCACGTCGGTCTTGATTGTTGCCAAGAACCGAGAAAACTCAATCTGCTCGGCATTGGCGGCCACCTTCTCGCCCAGCTTACCCTTGATCTCGCCGGCGTGGGCAATGATACTGTCTATGTGGCCATACTCGGCTATGAGCTTTACGGCTGTGGTCTTTCCCACTCCGGGGCAGCCGGGGATGTTGTCGGATTTGTCCCCCTCGAGTGCAAGGAGGTCTATGACATAGTCGGGGGCGGGCACCTCAAATTTCTGGCACACCTCTTTGGGGCCTCTCACTTCAAAGCCTTCGCCGCGGAGCGAGGGGCGGTATTGGAGTATATGGTCGGTCACGAGCTGGGCATAATCCTTGTCGGGGGTCATCATATAGGTAGTGAAGCCCTGATGCTCGGCATGGACGGCGAGGGTGCCTATGACGTCGTCGGCCTCATATCCGTCGCGCTCCACCATCGGGATGTTCATGGCCTTGAGGATGCGCTCTATGTAAGGCACGGCGGCTGTGATATCCTCGGGCTGCTTCTCGCGCTGGGCCTTGTATTCATGATAGGCCTGATGGCGGAAGGTGGAGCCATGGGGCGGGTCAAAGCACACCGCCAAGTGGGTGGGGCTCTCTTTGCGTATCACCTCCTCCAGAGTGTTGACAAAGCCAAAGATGGCCGAAGTGTTGAGGCCGGCCGAGGTGATGCGCG
Source organism: Alloprevotella sp. (assembly GCA_023663135.1). Classification (GTDB taxonomy): domain Bacteria; phylum Bacteroidota; class Bacteroidia; order Bacteroidales; family Muribaculaceae; genus Paramuribaculum. Next base: position 25,200 of record JAMPIE010000010.1, on the reverse strand, counting down.
GGGTCTTCATCATAGCATAGTAGGCCCTGTAAATCAGGGCATATGCATCGAGGAGAAAGAGGCGTTTGGTGTCCATGGGCATACGTTTTGAGGCGCAGGCCCCAGTGGCTGCGCACGTTTAATCCACAAAAATAGACAAAAAAGCAATCTGAGGCTCACTTAACGATGAAAAAAATTCCGCCCTCCGGCGGCGGAGCCTCACAGCCGTGCCGTCAAAAGGGCGAGAATAATGGTGATGATGGCCCCATCCTCATAGCAGGGGTAAAAGGAAAAAACGAGGGAGGAAGGGGGGAGATCCACCATCGACGGACAATCCCTGTATATAGGGCGCAAAGGTCGCTATTTTTCGCGACATACGCAAACGCGCCGATTAATATCGCGATTTTTATGTTAAAATTCGTTTCAGTTTCAAAACAATATGTAAATTTGCGCCGCGTGGCTTCTCACGTCACCCCCCTTCATCACTGATTGAAAATACCAAAACACTCTCATTCATAACCTTAAAGACTTATGCCCAAACGTTTCATCGCTGCCGGCATCCTGAGCGGCTTGGCTCTCCTTTCCGGAGCCAACCTTGCCTATTCTCAGGCCATTACAGTTGCCCAGCAAACAGCAGGGGCCTGTACCGGCACCATCGTCTCATCGACTGGTGAAGAAATCATCGGCGCCACCGTCAAGGTCAAAGGCACTGATAAAGCCACCAGCACCAACATCGACGGCCAATTCTCCATCATGGGAATCAAGCCCGGGGCCGTCCTCGAGATCAGCTCCATCGGCTACGAGCCCGTTGAAGTAACCTGGACCGGACAGCCCCTCTCCATCACCATGCAGGAGATGAGCAATGCCCTCGACGAAGTGGTTGTCGTCGGTTACGGCGTCCAGAAGAAAGTCAATGTCACCGGCTCAGTATCCTCCATGAGCGCCACCGCCATCGAGGACCGCGCCGTGGCTTCTGTCTCTGCTGCCATGGCCGGCGAGATGCCCGGCGTGGTGGTTGTGCAGTCGTCGGGTGCCCCCGGCTCCCAGACCGGCACTGTCACCGTCCGCGGTAACAACTCCATCAACTCTGCCTCTCCCCTGGTGATTGTCGACGGCGTCCCCGGCTCGATGAACAACATCGATCCCCAGGACATCGAGAGCCTCTCCGTGCTTAAGGATGCTGCCTCGGCCGCCATCTACGGTGTGCAGGCCGCCAACGGCGTTATCCTCATCACCACCAAGAAAGGCAAGCTCAACTCCGCCCCCAAGATCACCTACTCCGGCACCGTCACCTGGACCAACCCCACCGCCCGCCTCGACCCCGTCAACGCCCGCGACTACACCATGCTCATGCGTGAGGCCATCCTCAACAACGACCCCAACGCCAACGTGGCCCAGTATGACGCCCGCCTACAGCAGTATGCCGACGGCACCCTCGACCCCGAAGGCACCGACTGGTGGGATGCCACCTTTAAGAAAGGCGGCTTCGAGACTGCCCACACCGTGCAGGTCAACGGCGGCTCAAACAACACCACCTACATGGCATCCCTCGGCTATCTCTACCAGGGTGGTATGCTCAGCCAAAACGACTATAACCGCTACAACGCCCGCGTCAACCTGCAGAGCGAGCTCCGCAAGTGGCTCACCTTTGGCGTCAACACCTCCTTCTACCGTGGCATCCGCAAGGACGGCTACAACGGCGTGAGCGGCATTGTCCAGCACGTCAACCGCCTCAACGCCACCCTCTCGCCCTACGACGAGAACGGCGAGTTTATCGCTCCCGCCTCCATGCAAAACCCCGTGGCCGAGGCTCAGAAATATGCCACCGGTATCATGCGCCAGAAAGATGACCAGCTCTTTACCAACATCTACTTGGAGATCAAGCCCATCGAAGGTCTGACCATCAAGCCCCTCTTCTCTTGGCGCCACGACTATCGCGACTACTACCGCTTCCGCAAGGTGCTCCTCTACGGCGGCTCCTACAACGGCGGCGACAACGGCACCCGCCGCGGCGAACACAACTACTACAACTGGGACTGGATGACCTATCAGGGCACCATCAACTACGTCAAGACCATCGCCGAGAAGCACGACATCGGCGTCCTCCTCGGTTATGAGGCTGTCCGCAACCAGTATCGCTACTCTACCCTCGCCCGCGAAGGCGGCGGCGACAACGCCCTCGACGAGGTGCTCGCCTCCCTCTCCACCAACGGCATGAGCAACGACGATGGCGGCTGGGACCTCAACCGCCGCTCATGGTTTGGCCGCATCAACTATGCCTTTGACAACCGCTACCTCCTTGAGGTCAATATGCGTGCCGACGCCTCCTCCCGCTTCCCCAAAGACAACCGCTGGGGCTACTTCCCCGCTGTGTCGGCTGCTTGGCGCATAAGCCAGGAGAGCTTCATGGAGGGCACTTCCGACTGGCTCAACAACCTCAAGATCCGTCTCGGCTGGGGTAAGACCGGTAACGAGGAGCTCGACGAGTATTATCCCGCCGTGGCCACCTATGCTTACAACAACCTCCTCATCGGCCCCAACCTCTACAGCTCGCTCTATGAGAGCCGCTATGTCAACAGCAACCTCAAATGGGCCAGCGTGACCAACTGGGAGCTCGGCCTCGAGGCTGCTTTCCTCAACAACATGTTTGTCTTCGAGGGCTCTGTCTATCGTCGTAAGACCAACGACATGCTCCTTAACCTCCCCATCCAGAGCGTGCTCGGCGTGGATGCCCCCGCTCAGAATGCCGGCTCCGTTGTCAACAAGGGCGTCGACCTCTCTCTTATCTACAACCACCGCTTCAATAAAGACTGGGCTTGGAACGTGGCTCTCAACGTGGGCTACAACCACAATGAGATCACCAACCTCGCCGGCACCGAAGGCCCCGACCCCAACAACAAGCTGATGTGGTTCCTCGAGGGGGAAGCCATCGGCTCATATTACGGCTACGTAGCCGACGGCCTCTTCAAGAACGAGGCTGAGGTGCTCGCAGGCCCCGTGCGCACCGGCCAGGAGAAGCCCGGCAACATCCGCTTCAAAGACCTCGACGGCGACGGCAAGATCACCACTGAAGACCGCGCCGTCATCGGCAAGATCAACCCCTCATGGATGGGCGGCCTCAACGTGGGCGTCACCTTCCGCGACTTCGACTTCTCCATGCTCTGGCAGGGCGCCTTCGACTACGAGCGCTACATGCAGGGCGAGGCCTCACAGGCCTTCTACAATGGCGGCACCATGAACAACTGGCAGATGGAGCAGCGCTGGACCCCCGAGAACCCCAACGGCACCTATCCCCGCCTCTACTCCAACTCAGCCTCTTCCCCCGACGTCTCCGTCACCAACTCCTTCTGGTGTGAAGACGCCTCCTACGTCCGTCTCAAAAACCTCACCCTCGGCTACACCATCCCCACGAAGCTCACTCAGCGCATCGGCCTTGAGCGCCTCCGCGTTTACTTCAATGGCGAGAACCTCCTCACATTCTCCGACATCTACGACAAGGGCATCGACCCCGAGGCTCCCGCAGGTCGCGGCGCCTACTACTCCAACGTGCGTAAGTTCTCCCTCGGCCTTAAAGTAACCCTCTAATCTCCTTAGTGTCTAAAGAAATGAAAACCAAATTTATCAGCATATGCGCAGCCCTGGCCCTCGCCGTAGGAGCCAGCTCATGTGTCGACCTCGACACCGCGCCGCTCGACCAGAAGTCTGACGCCACCATGTGGCAGACTGCCCAGGACGCCGAGCAGGCCGTGTCGTATCTATACAATTACATGACCGACGCACACGACGGCCTCTGGCTCAACGACGAGGATGTCTACACCGACAATGCCGTCCATGGCATCAAGTGGGCCGTCGGCCAGCGTGCCCATGGCGTCTGGAACCCCACCGACTTTGCCTGGGGCACTGAGTATGCCTACATCCGCAAGGCCAACCTCGTCTTTGCCAACATCGACCGCGTGACCACCATCAGCGACAGCGAGCGCAACGACATCCTCGGCCAGGCCCACTTCTTCCGCGCCCTGGTCTACTCCGACCTCATCCGTCAGTTTGGCGACGTGCCCTACACCGAGAGCCCCATGGAGCTCTCTGAGCAGGAAGGCATTGTCCGCAACGACTGGAAGGAAGTCTACAGCCACGTGATGAGCGACTTTGACCAGGCCATCGCCATGTTGCCCGACTACACCACCAATGGCCGCGTGAACAAGCAGACCGCCCGCGCCTTCAAGGCCAAGACCGCCCTCTACTTCGCCAACCCCGACTGCCAGCACTACATCGCCGACGGCTATCAGGTGGCTGCCACCGAGGCCAAGGCCGTCATCGACTCAGGCCACTATGGCCTCTATGACGAAGGCTACACCGGCACCGCCAAGGACTATACCGGCAAGTATGCCGAGATGTTCTGGGGCTTGAACATGGACAACTCCAACGAGAGCCTCTACTCCACCCACTATATCGCCTCCCTCAACAAGGGCACCGAGTTTATCGGCTTTGAGTGCTTCCCCAAGCTCGGCTGGGGCGGCACAAACCCCACCCAGGGCCTCGTCGACGCCTTTGAGGACTGCGAGGGCGCTCCCATCTCCAAGTCTACCATCTATGACCCCCTCAACCCCGCCGCCAACCGCGACCCGCGTCTGGCCGTCAACGTCATCTTCTCAGGCGACGTGATGTATGGCGTGGAGGTCAACACCACTCCCCTCCCCTCGTCGGGCGACCGCGCCCTCTATCCCGTGGGCTGCGGCGACGCCACCCTCACCGGCTACCAGGCCAAGAAGTGGCTCAACCCCGCCGTATATCCCGAGACCGAGGGCTGGAACCACGATGCCGCCCCCTCTTCGATGCGCTTCACCGAGGTGCTCCTGATGTATGCTGAGGCCCAGAACGAAATCTCGCCCCTCTCATCCGACGCCTTCGCCGCCGTCAACCGCGTACGCGCTCGCGTGGGCATGCCCGCCCTCCAGAACAGCGACGCCTCCAAGCCCACCTACTGCGCCACCCAGGACGACCTCCGTCAGAGAATCCGCAATGAGTTCCGCGTAGAGTTCTGCTTCGAGGGTGACCACCGCCAGTGGGATGCCCGTCGCTGGAACATCGCCACCGACGTGCTCAATGCCCCCCGCTACACCTATCGCTACAAGATTGTCAACGACGCCGCCAACGCCAAGCCCGGCGACAACGGCCAGGTGTGCCTCCTCTACGTTGCTGACGGCCAGCAGGACGAGATCCTCAACCAGGTGATCACCTACCAGCCCCACAACTATCTCTTCCCCATCCCCCAGGATCAGATTGACCTCAACGACAAGCTGACCCAGAACCCCGGATATTAATCCATCCCCACTATAATCCTTGGGCCCGGCGACCACCACTCGCCGGGCCCATCGTTTTTGTCGCCATCCGCAGAAGCCTAATAACACATCGACTCTGCGGCAGATGGCCGGAGGCCATCTGTCGCAGCGGGGGGCTTCATGGCCGAGGCCGGCCTGGGCCGCGTCAACCTGCAATGGGACGACCTGAGCGAAGAGATAGACGGCCTGGCCGGATATAATCCCTATCGCTACACCGACGGCGACGAGGCCAATCCTACCCGCCTAAGCCAGAAGCTGATAGCTGCCGACGAGGCTGAGTGGCACGACTATGAAGCGCCCCCCCGGACGGCCTACAACTACTATTATCGCGCAGTGCGCACCGGAGCCATCTTCGACTCACCAGAGCATAACCCGGCCGCATAGTGGCCGCCACGCCGCTCGCCTCCTTCTCAGCCGATTTCTACGAGCCATATGTGATAAGCGCCAAGGCTGAGAACAACAGCCAGGCCACCACCATGACCATCGCCCTCGACAACTATGGGCCGGTGGATGGGCTGGAGTTTGTCCTCGCCCTTCCCGAGGGGGTGGAAGAAAGCGCAGTGACTGTCACATCACGCGCACAAGGGATGACGGCCCAAGTGAGCCAGAAAGCCTCAGGCGCGTGGCTCTTTATGCTCTATCCGGCAGCGGTCGGGGCCGTCATTGAGACGGGGAGCGGCGACATAGCCGCCATCACATTTACCCCGGCCATGGAGGCCGGCGCCACAATAAGCATATCCGATGCCGTGATAGGGCGCGGGGGGAGCGACGTGACACCTCCGACAGGAGTCGTTGCCGCAGCGACGATAAGCGTCGGGCAGGGCGAAGAGCCCATTGAGCCCGAGCCCGAGCCCGGGATGCGTGGCGACGTGAACCTTGACGGCAAGGAGGATGTGGCCGATGTGACCACCTTGGTGGATATTATCCTCGGCCGCGAGACTAATCCTGACAAGATAGCCGCAGCAAACATCGACAACACCGGCAACATCGATGTGGGCGACGTGACCACCCTCGTTGACATCATCCTCGGCCGCAAAAAATAAGTCGGAAAAATCTACTCCATAGCAGGGATATTCTGCCCGTACCTTCTCGGCAGAATGTCCCTGCTCATTTTCCTACGCTCAGTAATGCCCTAAAATATTGTAAGAGAATTTGTTATTATAAATAATAACATAAGCTTTGCGACATAAACAATCGAGAGGAGAATGAAATATTCAGGAATCCACCGAAAGTTAAAGAAAACAGGCTGTTACCCGATAAGACGTCCAAGGCCGAGAAGACATTGACACTCATCGGCGCCATCTGTGACGAATAGGCCCAGAAAATTAGCTATCAAAAGGTTAAATTTCATGAGGTTGATAGACATTGGTAAGTTTTAGGGGATGGGATGGGGCGCGAAAGATTTATATTATGTAATTTTGCGGAATGAAATGGATCAGACTGGCCGCCGGGCTGGGACTCGGCGTGCTCTACTATATTGCATGTCAGACATGGCTCGCCCATATAGTGTTTTATCGGGCTGAGCACTCGACTTTTCTCTTCGGCCGATGGTATCGCGAGCAGATTGTGTCGGCCCACGGGTGGGCGGCTTATATCGACTCGTGGCTCTCCGGGCTGATGGCCAACGAGATGGCGGGGGGCGCCGTGATGGCTCTGCTGTGCATGGCGGTCTTCTTTCTCTTCGGATGGGCATGGAGGGCTCTGACCCGCCGCCCCGACACCCTCGGGCTCTCAGCCGCAGCCTCCGTCGGAGTGTTTATCGCCTCGATGAGAGAAGCCGACGGAAGCGCGACGGCCGCATGGGCTGCCCCTGCAATCCTCGCCGTCATCATCATTGTGGCCGCTATCATCAACCGCCTCGCCCATCGCGGAAGCGTCAAGGCGTGGCCATGGCCGGGCAAGAGAGCCCAAGAGATGATTGAGGTGGGATGCATCATAGCGTGGGCCGCGGCGGGATATGTCGTGACACTCAGGGGCATCAACGTCAGCGAGCGCACCATGCTGCTCACCGAGCGCGACTATCGCGCCGGCAACTATGCCTCAGCCATTGCCCGCGCCGACCATTATCTCTCTTCGGGGCGCACCAACAAGCTGATGAGCCTACTGCGCAATCTGTCACTCGCCCGGCAAGGGGAGCTCGCCGATCATTTGCTCGACTATCCACTGCCGATGGGGGCTGAGGCACTGAGCTTTGCATGGCACAGCGACTCGCGCGAGAGCGAGTATGGCGCCCTCCCCTATGAGGCGATAGGCCACATCAACGAAGCCCACCGATGGGAGAGCGAGGCGCTGGTGGTGTGGGGCGCGACACCTCGACGCCTCGAAGCCCTGGCGCGCTACAACATAGCCATGGGGCGCCCTGAGGTGGCCCGCAAATATCTGCGCCACTTGGCCAATGCCCCCTTTAAGAGCGCCCTTGCCCGCAAGCTAAGCGCCCGAGCCGACCACCCCGAGGCCTCAGGCCTGCGCCACTCCTTGGCCGGGCAAGGGGGAGAGATCAGTCACTGGGCCAACATCCTCGACATCACCCCCGAATTAGAGGCCATCTGCGCCGCCGACCCGACAAACGACGTGGCCCGCCAATATCTGCTCTGCGAGCTGCTGCTGCGCAACGAAGTGACCCGCTTCGCCCCCCTCCTCCCCCTCTACGGGCCCAAGGGAGAGCTCCCGACGCTCTATCAGGAAGCCTTAGCGCTCCTTTCGCTCAAGCCCGGAGCCGACACCACAGCCACCGCCGGAATCAGCCCGGCCGTCTCGGCTCGCTTCCACGAATATATGAGACGCGCCGCAGCCACCCCTCCCGACGCATTAGCTCCCACCTTTGGAGACACCTACTGGTATTACATCAACAACCTCAGCCCCTATGGCCACACGGCCAAATGACACCACCCCTCTCCGCTTCATGAAACATCCTCTCATTCCACATCTCATCCCCCTTATCCTTCTCCTGATCCTGGCATCATGCGCCCACAGTTCGCGCACCGCCCCCGACAGGATGAGTGACACCCTCCCGGCCATGAGCCCCGACTACTCGGGGCGCCCCATCATCCCGCGCAACATAGCCCCCCTGCGCTTCCGCATCATCCACGAGGCCAAGGCCTATCGCGCCGGGATAGGCCCCACGGGCCAAGAGCCTCAGCTCCTTGTAGAGAGCACCGACGGCCGCATAATGATACCCGAAAAAGGATGGGCCGCACTGCTCGACAAAGCCGCCGGGAGCTCCATCGACATCAGCCTCGCCACCCGCGAAGAGGACGGCCTATGGACAGGCTACCCGACGATGACCATCGACGTGGACACCGCCCGGCTCGACGACTGGCTCGTCTATCGCCTCATCTATCCCGGCTATGAGCTTTGGAGCGACATGGGCATATATCAACGCTGCCCATACAGCTACCTGACCGAGCCGCTCTTGGAGAACGCCGAGGCCGACGGACAGTGCCTCAACTGCCACAGCTTCGCCGCCTCGATGCCCGAAACCATGATGCTCCATGTCCGCGGGCCCAAAGGGGGGACGATAATCCTCCGCCCCGGAAAAGAGCCACAGAAGATAACCCCCACCGCCACCGGCACCCAGCATGGCTCAGCCTACCCCTCATGGCACCCCTCGGGGCGCTTCATAGCCTTTGCGGCCGATGAGATAAGGCAATATTTCCACACCTCGGGGCCGAAGACCACCGAGGTGGTGAACCTCGCAGGCGACATGATTGTTTATGACGCGGACAGAGGCACCGGGATCACCGACTCCCTCATGTCAGGACCCGAATGGGTAGAGAGCTTCCCCTGCTGGGCCCCCGACGGGAAGGCCCTCTACTACACCCGCTCCGCCCCCATCTACGGTCCCTCAGGCATCGACTCAGCCCGCTACGACCTTGTCGTGCGCCCCTTCTCCCCCGCCACGGGAGAGTTTACCGGAGCACCGGCCACCATCTATGCCCCCTCAGCCGAGGGGAAGAGCATCACCGTGCCCCGCATCCACCCCGACGGACGCTGGATGGCTCTTACGCGCGCCGACTATGGCAACTTCATGATATGGCACCCCGAGGCCGAGCTTATACTGCTCGACCTGAACAGCCCCGAGGCCTCCCCGCGAGCCATCGACGAGATCAACGCCCCCGGAGCCGTTGACAGCTACCATTCATGGTCGAGCGACGGGCGCTGGATGGTCTTCAGCTCCAAGCGCGACGACGGCCTCTTCGCCCGCCCCTACATAGCTCGCTTTGATGCCTCCACGGGGCGGTTCTCGCCCCCCTTCATCCTCCCGCAGGACGACCCCGACCACTACGACGACCTGCTCCGGTCATACAACATACCCGAGTTTGTCAAAGGACGAGTGGAGCATGCCGACAAATTGCGGCAATCAGCCACGAGGCCGGCCGGGAAAAATTAGTAACTTTGCAGCCCCAAGGCAAGCGATACACCCATAGCCAAATGACAAGCAACCCCGCCCCACGCCCCACGCGCCTGAGCGCCATGGCCATCCTCCCGCTGGCCGTGATGCTCCTGTGTGCCCTCGCCGCAGGGTGTGCCTCCATGGGGAGGCCCGAGGGAGGGCCCAAGGATGAGCTGCCGCCGGTGTTTCTGCAAGGCGACCCCGAGCCGGGGGCGCTCAACGTGAAATCCACCCGTTTCCGCCTGCGCTTCGACGAGAACATCCAGCTCAAAGACATCCAGCAAAACGTCATAGTGTCGCCGGCACAGAAGCGCCAGCCCGCCATCACCGGCAATGGACATATAGTGACCGTGGAGCTCAAAGACAGCCTCATAGACTCCACCACCTACACCATCGACTTTGGCAGCGCCATAGTGGACCTGAACGAAGGCAACATCCTCGACGGCTTCTCCTATGCCTTCTCCACCGGCCCCACCATCGACACCCTCTGCATCTCGGGGATGGTGTTTGAAGCCGCCAACCTCGAGCCCGCCCAGGGGATGATAGTCGGAGCCTACCGCGCCGACGCCCCCGACAGCGCCATCACCTCGATGCCGCTCCAGCGAGTGACGCGCACCAACCAGTATGGCCAATTTACCCTTCGCAACCTCGCCCCGGGGAGCTATCGCCTCTATGCCTTGGGCGACGCCAACAGCGACTATCACTGGGACCGCTCAGAAAACATTGCCTTCTTGACAGAGGCCGTCGCCCCACGCGCCGAGGAGATCACCGTGACCGACACCATCGCCACCGCCGACGGGCGCGACTCCGTCTCGACCCATCCGGGCGTGTTATACCTGCCCAACGACCTTATCCTCACCTGGTTTAACGAAAACTATCGTCCCTCCTACATCACCAAATATGAGCGGACCGACACCGCCCGACTGACCTTGCAATTCAACGCCCCGATGGACTCCACGGCCGAGATAGCCGTGGTGGCCCCCGAAGGCCCCCTTGCCCACCTCGACCGAGCCCCATTGGCACAATGGGGCGTGGCCGACATCTCGGCCGGGCGCGACACGATGGACATCTGGGTGAGCAACCGCGACATCATCTCGCGCGACTCGCTCTTCATCTCGGTCCGTTACCTGAAGACCGACACCGCCGACAACCTGACGTGGGGCACCGACACCCTTAAGATGTTTCTAAAAAAAGGCGCGCGCACCAAGGCCGACGGGCTCCCCGGCAAGAAGGGGAAGAAGGCAGAAGCAAAGGCCGATACCCTGCCCCCCAAGGCCCCGACGATGCGCATCAGCCTGCAATCCAACACCCAGCAGCTCAATCAGCCCCTGCGGCTCAAGATAGACCGCCCCCTAGCCGACATAGACACCCTCAAAGCCTCGCTCGAAATGAAGGCCGAGGGGGATACCGTCTGGACCCCCGTCAAAGGGTTTCATCTCACCCTGCCTGCGGAGCGCAAGCTCTTGGAGCTGCAAGGGAGCCATGTCGACTGGGAATCAGGCGCATCCTATCGGCTGACAGTCGACTCAGCCGCCATGACCGGCATCTATGGCGAGGCTCTCGAGCCTTTCAGCTCAGAATTTAAGGCCCGTCAGCGCGACGAATATTCCTCCATAGTGCTCGACATAAGCGGCTTAGAGGGGAAGGCTGCCATAGCCCAACTGCTCAATGCAAGCGACGAGCCGGTGGCCGAGGCCGCCGTGGGGCGCGACGGCAAGGCCACCTTTGCCTACCTCGAGCCCGCCACCTACTACGCGCGCCTCTTCATCGATGCCAACGACAACGGGAAATATGACACAGGCTCGCTGCTCGACTCCATCCAGCCCGAAGAGGTGGCCTACTACCCCAAGAAAATCCCCCTGAAAAAAAACTGGGACTTGCAGCAGAGCTGGAACATCTATGACACCCCTCTGGACATGCAGAAACCCTCAGACATCAAGAAGAATAAGCCCAAGAAGAAAGAGGGCGAGGCCGACGACTCCGAAGAGGAGGAAGAGATAGAATATGACGAATTTGGCCGGCCCATCAACGCCGGCGAGTATCGCAACCCCTTCGGAGCCTCACAAAGCTCATCGAGCGGCAGGCGAGGCAGTAGCCGGGGCGGGATGCAGCGCGGCGGCTTCCGCAACAACACCTCAGGCGGACAGATAAGGTAATCCCCCCACACACATCGATGACAGCCCATTTCACCAGCGACATAATCCCCGAGCCCACCCTTAGACGCCTCCCCTGGTATCTTGCCTATCTGAGTATGCTCAAGCAAGAGGGGGTGGAGCATATATCCTCGACAGCCATAGCCAGAGAGCTCAACGTCGACCCCTCGCAGACGGCCAAAGACCTATCCTTTCTCCACATCAAGGGGCGCACACGAGTGGGCTATGAAGTGGCCATCCTTGAACGCAAGCTGCGCGACTTCCTCGGCTTTGAGGTGAGCCACCCTGCCGTGATGATAGGCTGCGGCTCGCTTGGGCGCGCCCTGATGGCCGACAGCGGCTTGGCCCACTACGGGCTGCGCGTCGTGGCCGGCTTTGACACCGACCCCTCCCTGGCCGGGCAGGAAATAGGGGGAGTGACCATCCACCCCATGACCTCGCTCGAAGAGAAGCGCCGCGCCCTCGGCGCCGAGATAGCCATCATAGCCGTTCCCGTAGGGCAAGCCCAGAGAGCAGCCGACCACGCCGTGGCCGCCGGCATCAAAGCGCTCTGGAACTTCACCCCCTTCCGCATCCGGACACGCGAAGATATCGTGATCCAAAACACCTCGATCTACTCCCACCTGGCCGTGATGTATAACCGCCTGGCCACCCTCCACAGCTCAACTCCACGCCGGTGAAACTGATACTCCTCAATCGCCGCCCGTCGCAGCCCCTGCCCCCCTTTGCTGACGCTGCCATCATCCCCGACTCGGCCATAGTCAATCAGGGGAGGCCGCTCTTTGTCCCCGACTTTGCCGGGGAGTTCACAGCCGAGCTGCTGCCGGCACTGCGGGTGAGCCGGCTGGGCAAGGGGATGAGCGAGCGGTTTGCCACGCGCTATGTCGACGCCATCACCCTGCTGCTCCGGCTCTGTCCGCCCCCCGTCTATACCGGAGGGCTGGCCTCGGCCTTCGACAACTGCATCATGCAGGGCCAATGGCTCCCCATAGAGGAGATCGACCTCACGCAGCCCCTGACCATCCAAGCCACCGACGGCTTTTCACAGACCCTCCTGCCCGGCGAGCTCCTCCCCTTCAAGGCAATAGCCACCATCGGGAGCCTCATGACCATCCGCACCGGCGACATCATAGCACCCGCAACCCTCGCCACCCCCTACCATCTGGCACCCGGCCTCACCATCGAGGCCGCACTCAATGGCCACCCATGCCTCAAAGCCCGCCTCAAATAGCCCCCCACGACCACTATCATGCCGCGCATCATCACATCAACCATCATCCTCATTTTAGCTCTTTTATCAAGCCGAGCCGACGCACAGACCCTCCCCACCGACACGGTAGAGAAGCCCTGGCGCCTGAGCCTTCTGACCGTAGAGCCCGGCCCCGAGATATATGAGCTCGAAGGGCACAGTGCCCTGCGCCTCAAGAAGGCGGGCGACGGGCCCGACATAGTGGTAAACTGGGGAGTCTTTGACTTTGCCTCGCCCGGCTTTGTCTACCGCTTCACCAAGGGGGAGACCGACTATATGGCCGCCTCGTGCCCCACCGACCTCTTCCTGAGGCAATACAGCATGGAGGGTCGCCGCGTCACAGAGCAGCGGCTCGCCCTCAGCCCCGAAGAGGCCGCGCGAGCAGCCACCCTCATCGAGCAAAACCTCCGTCCCGAAAACCGCGTCTATCGCTACAACTACATAGCCGACAACTGCGCCACCCGCCCCCTGTCCATCATAGAGCGCGCCTTGGGCGACACCATCGCCTTGAGCGCGCCCGACGAAGCTACCGCCACAGCCCACACCTTCCGCCAGGCCATGAGAAACTATCATCGCGCCTACCCCTGGTATCAATTTGGCATCGACCTGGCCTTAGGCTCGACAATTGACCGTCCCATCAGTCCACGCGCCATGACCTTCTCGCCCGTGGCCTTAGGGAAGATGATGGAAAGCAGCTGCCGAGCCGACGGGCGCCCGATGGTGACCGGCACCACCGTCATCCCCCCCGCCACGCATTATGAGGCCGCGCCCCCTACACCCTTTATTTACTCGCCCCTCTTCTGTTCCCTCATAGTGCTGGCTCTCACCATAGCCATCACACTGTGGGACCTGGTCAAAGGGCGCCTCTCGCGGGGATATGACGTGGCTCTATACACCCTCTTCGGACTGGCCGGCTGCGTCATAGCCTTCTTAGTCTTTATCTCAGTACATGAAGCCGCGTCGCCCAACTGGTTGTTGCTCTGGCTCAACCCCCTGTGCCTTCTTCCCTTGCTCCTTATATGGACATACAAAGGGCGGCGTTTGCTTATGTGGTGGCAAATTATTAACTTTGTGGCCATGATGGGCTTATGCGTCGTGTGGATTGCCGGCGCACAAGCCTGCAACATTGCATTTATCCCATTGATAATAAGCGACATAATACGTTCGCTCTTCTTCATATTCCACACTCGATGCATCTCCCCGTCAAGCCATCGCCCTCCAGTGCTATATCGAAAGTGGGTGCCGTCCGCATCCTCTGTACGATAGTAGCCGCGACGGTGCTGCTCGCAGCGCCGGCACGCGTAGAGGCCTCGATGCCGGCCTCCGGTCAAGCGCCGGAGAGGCCGAGCCTCGTCATAGGCATCCTCGTGGAGGGGCTCAACGAGGATATGCTCAAAGTGCTTGACAGTCAGCTCAGCCCCGGCGGCTTCAAGCGGCTGATGAGCGAAGGGGCAGTGGCCGAGCAGATAGACTATGGCACGGAGCTCGACCCCGTGGCCGCCACGGCCCTGCTCTACACCGGAGCGCCCCCGAGCGTCAACGGCATCCCCGCAGCCTACGTCTACCAGCCCTCGCGCCATCGGTCGCGCCCCGTGCTCTCCGACTCGGCCCAGATGGGCAACTTCACCGACGCCACCCTCTCGCCCGCAGCCATCAAAGTGTCGACGATAGCCGACGAAGTGCGCATCGACGGCAACGGCCCCACCCACGTCTATGCCCTCGCCGCCGACCCCTCCCTGGCCATCATCATGGCCGGCCACGCCGCCAACGGAGGCTACTGGATTGACGACATCAACGGTCGCTGGGCCTCGACCACATATTACCGCGACCTGCCCCAAAGCATCTCGCTGCGCAACTACAACACCCCCCTCGACAAGCGGCTCGACTCCATAGCCTGGACACCCCTCTTCGGCACCCTCCAGGGCTATCCCGACCTGACCCCCGCCATGAAGCAGGCCGGATTTCGCTACACCTTCCCCCGCAACACCCGCGACCGCTACCGCTCCTTCAAAGCCTCGCCACGAGGCAACGAAGAAGTGACCGACATGGCCTCAGAGCTGATACACTATCAGATGCTCGGGCAACATCAGGGCACCGACATGCTCTCCCTCTCCTACACCCTGGCCCCCTACCCCTACTCCGGCGAAGCCACCCCGAGAGCCGAGACCCTCGATGCCTACCTGCGCCTCGACCGCGACCTTCAGAAGCTGATGAGGACCATCGACAAGAGCCCCGGCTCAGACCACACCCTCATCTTCGTGGCCGGCCTGCCCGCCCCCGCCTCGTCGCGCCCCGACGACGAGCGCTGGCGCCTCCCCTCAGGCGAATTTTCGTCGCGCAAAGCCCGCTCGCTGCTCAACATGTATCTCATGGCCCTGCATGGCACGGGCGAATGGGTGATAGGCTATCATGACCGCCACTTCTACCTCAACCACGCGCTCATCAAGGAAAACAAGCTCGACATCCCGGCCGTCAGAGCCGAGGCTGCCCAGTTTCTTTCGCGCATGAGCGGAGTGAGCGGAGCATACACCATCGACGACATCATGGCCGGCCGAGTGGGCACCGACCCCGAGGCCATACGCCGCAACACATCAGTATCTTACACGGGCGACATAATCCTCGACATCAACCCCGGCTGGACAGCCGTGGACGACCTCGAGGGAGGTCCGTCACACTTCTCACGCCTCGGCACCGCCGCATCGCCCTTCATCATATGGGGCTCCGGGGTGGCCCCGGCACGCATAACAGAGCCCATCGACGCGCGGAGGATAGCCCCGTCGGTGACCCGGCTGCTGAGGATACGCAGCCCCAACGCTGCCGCCCTCGGCCCCGTGAGATTTTGACCGGGCCACCCCTTCAAGCCTAAGGCCCAAGGCCTAAAACATATAACCTAAATAACGACCACCCCCACCTACGTAATATATATGTCGCTTACATCATTTCTAAGCAAGATATTTGGCAACAAATCTACCCGCGACCTCAAGGAGATACAGCCCATAGTAGACAAAATCAAAGCCCTCGGCCCCGAAATGGAGGCCAAGAGCATCGACGACCTCCGTCAAGTAATCACCGATGTCCGCGCCGACATACGCGCCGCCGTGGCCGATGACGAGAAAGCCATCATAGACCTCAAAGCCGAGATAGAGACCCTCCCCTTCGACCAGCGTCAGCCCCTTTGGGACAAGATTGACCGCCACGAGAAGGCCGTAATAGACATCATCGAAGAGAAGCTCAACGACCACCTGCCCACCGTCTTTGCAGCCCTGCGCGAGACAGCCGCACGCTTTGCCAAAGCCCCCGACGGGACCGTCACCGTCAATGCCACCCAGATGGACCGCGACCTGGCCGCCCAGGGGCGCGACTTCGTGACCATCGAAGGGGACAAAGCCATATGGCGCAACTCATGGAAAGCCGGCGGCAACGAAATAAAATGGGACATGATCCACTATGACGTGCAGCTCATCGGCGGCATAGTGCTCCATCAGGGCAAGATAGCCGAGATGGCCACCGGCGAGGGCAAGACCCTCGTGGCCACCCTCCCTGTCTTCCTCCGCTCCCTCTCAGGAAAGGGCGTACACGTAGTGACCGTCAACGACTATCTGGCCAAGCGCGACTCAGAGTGGATGGGCCCGCTCTACATGTTCCACGGCTCGACAGTTGACTGCATCGACAAGCATCAGCCCAACACCCCCGAGCGACGCCAGGCTTATGAGTGTGACATCACCTTTGGCACCAACAACGAATTTGGCTTTGACTATCTGCGCGACAACATGGCCACCCGCCCCGCCGACCTGGTGCAGCGCAAACACTATTATGCCATCGTCGACGAGGTAGACTCAGTGCTCATCGACGACGCCCGTACCCCCCTGATTATCTCAGGCCCCGTGGACAAGGGCGACGACCAGATGTTTAACACCTACAAGCCCAACGTGGAGAAAGTCGTGGCAGCCCAGCGACGCCTGGTCACCACGCTCTTAGCCGAGGCCAAAGCCAAGCTTGCCTCCGACGACAAAGAGACACGCAAAGAAGGCGCCCTGGCCCTCTTCCGCGCCTTCAAGGGACTGCCCAAAAACTCGGCCCTCATCAAATTTCTCTCACAAGAGGGGATGAAAAACATCCTGCTCGAGACCGAGGCCTACTACCTCCAGGACAACGCCCGCGAGATGCCCAAGGCCACCGAGCCCCTCTACTTCGTCATCGACGAGAAAAACCGCTCCGTGTCGCTCACCGACAAGGGAGTCGATGAGCTCACCGGCACCCAGGACGACCCCCTGTTCTTTGTCCTGCCCGACGTGGCCGCCCAGCTCTCCGAGACCGAGAACATCACCGACCTGTCCCAGCGCCAGACACGCAAAGACGAGATCTTGGCCGACTATGCCGTCAAGGCCGAGCGCGTCCACACCGTCACCCAGCTCCTCAAAGCCTATGCCCTCTTTGACAAGGATGTGGAATATGTGATAGACAACGGCAAGATCAAGATAGTAGACGAGCAGACCGGCCGCATCATGGAAGGACGCCGCTACTCCGACGGCCTCCACCAGGCCATCGAGGCCAAAGAGGGAGTGACCGTAGAGGCCGCCACACAGACCTTTGCCACCATCACCCTCCAGAACTACTTCCGCATGTATCACAAGCTTGCGGGCATGACCGGCACAGCCGAGACCGAGGCCGGCGAGTTTTGGGACATCTACAAGCTCGACGTAGTCACCATCCCCACCAACCGCCCCATAGCGCGCAAAGACCTCCAAGACCGCGTCTACAAGACCAAGAAAGAGAAATATGCCGCCGTGATTGACGAGATAGTGCGCCTGGTCGACCTCGGGCGTCCCGTCCTGGTGGGCACCACCTCCGTGGAGATCTCCGAGCTCCTGTCGCGCATGCTCACCATGCGCCACATCCCCCACAATGTGCTCAACGCCAAGCTCCACCAGAAGGAGGCCGACATTGTGGCCCTCGCCGGCAAGACCGGCACCGTGACCATAGCCACCAACATGGCCGGTCGAGGCACCGACATCAAGCTCCCGCCCGAAGTGAAAGAGGCCGGCGGCCTGGCCATCATAGGCACCGAGCGCCATGAGAGCCGCCGCGTCGACCGCCAGCTCCGCGGCCGTTCAGGCCGTCAGGGCGACCCCGGCTCCTCAGTCTTCTACGTCTCCTTTGAAGACCAGCTCATGCGCCTCTTTGCCACCGACCGCGTGATGAAGATGCTCGACACCATGGGGCTCAAAGATGGCGAGATGATAGAGTCAAAGATGGTGACCAATGCCATCGAGAAGGCTCAGAAGCGCGTGGAGGAGAACAACTTCGGCATCCGCAAGCACCTCCTGGAGTATGACGACGTGATGAACAAGCAGCGCACCTACATCTATTCGCGCCGCCGCCACGCCCTCATGGGAGAGCGCATAGGCATCGACATTGCCAACATGGTATATGACGTGATCGAAAACATCGTCAACACCTACTCCGGCCCCAACGACTACGACGACCTGCGCCTCGAGCTCTTCAAGGTGCTCGGCATAGAGCCCCCCTTCACCGGAGAGGAGTATCGCAGCAAGAGCAAGGAAGACGCCATCGAAGAGATCCACACCGCCGCCGTAGAAGCCTTTGACCGCAAGAGCCAGCGCATCATCGACATGGCCATGCCGGTGATTACCAACGTAGTGACCGTCGAGAACTATGACGGGCGCATCATGGTGCCCCTGACCGACGGCAAGCGCGTCTACCAGATAGTAGTGTCGGCCAAAGAAGCCTATGAGACCGGATGCCGCTCAATCGTAAAGTCGTGGCACCAGAATGTGGTGCTCCACACCATCGACGAGCTGTGGAAAGACCACCTGCGGCAGCTCGACGAGCTGCGCCAGAGCGTCCGCAACGCCTCCTATGAGCAGAAAGACCCCCTGGTGATCTACAAAGTAGAGTCGTTTCACCTCTTTGAGCAGATGCTCAACGAGCTCAACGTCAAGGCCATCTCAACGCTGATGCGCGGCCAGATCTACACCCCCGCGCCCCCGGCCGGCCCCCGGCCCCAGGCCCCGGCACAACAGCCCGCCGCCGAAGCCCCAGAGAGCACCGAGCCCCAGCCCCAGCCTCAGCCCAAGCCCCAGCCCAAAGTGGAGCGAGCCATGCCCGAGAGCGCCACGACTAACCCCAACGCCAACATGAAGGCCTCCAAAGAAGCCTATCCCGGCGAGAGCGCCCAGCGTGCAGCCGCCTCAGCCCGGCAGGGACAGCCCAGGCCCAACCAGCCCATCGTCAACGTGGCTCCGCGCATTGGGCGCAACGACCCATGCCCCTGCGGCTCAGGCAAGAAATATAAAAACTGCCACGGACGCGGCCTCTGACCCCCACCCCAAACAGAACGACTGACTAACCAGCCCCTGCAATGAACTTTACCGACAACAAGAAACTGATGACAGGAGCGGCCATCCTCGTGGCCCTCCTGCTCATCGTTGTCGGCATCTCCATCTGGCAGATGACCTCACTGAAGATGCAGGTCAACGCCGAGAGAGCCGCCAACGAACAGCTGCAGCTCACCAATGAGCAGCTCTCGCTCTCAAACGAGTTTGAGGCCATCAACTCCCAGTTTGCCCAATATGAGGACCAAGCCAACATGATGGCCAACGACACCATCATGGCCAAATATGCAGCCGCCAAAAACAAGATTGAGGAGCTCCTCAAAGAGCTCAACTCCGAGAAGGCCAAGAGCAGCGCTCAGATCAAGAAGCTCAAAGATGAGATTGCCACCCTGAGAGCCCTGCTCAAGCACTACGTGGCCCAAGTGGACTCGCTCAACAAAGAAAACGCAGCCCTGCGCGACGAAAACTCCTCCCTCTCCAACCGCAATCAGCAGCTCGCCAGCCAAGTGTCGACCGTTGAGAAGCAAAACAAAAACCTCTCGGAGCGGATGACTCTGGCCGAGAAGCTCAATGTGACCGGAGTGACCCTCACCCCCCTCAAAGGCAATGGCAAGACCGAGAAAAATGTCACCAAGGCCCGGCAGCTCATGGTGTCGTTTACCATCCCGCAAAACAACTCCACCCCCGTAGGGCCCAAGACCGTCTATCTGCGCATCACTTCCCCCGAGGGAACCCTCTTAGGGGGCGCCGGCTCCTTCTCCTTTGAAGGCGGCTCCATCCCCTACACCGAGAAACTGAGCTTTGACTATGGCGGCGAGGAGATTGGCGGCCTCAAAATCTACTGGAACGTCAACACAGCCCTCACCCCCGGCGACTACACCGTAGAGCTCTTTGCCGACAACTATCGCCTCGCCTCGCGCCACTTCACCCTCAAAAAATAATCCCCTCAGCCGCCGCGACGCCTGCCCATGGAATACCTCAACCGCTTAATCGCAGAAATCAACGGAGTGGAGATCACTACGACCTCGGCCATAGTGCGCCTCACTCTGAGCCTCATCCTCGGCTCGCTCGTCGGGATGGAGCGCAAGCGCAAAGGGCAGATTGCCGGCATACGGACATTTGCCCTCATCTCCATGGGAGCCACCCTCGCCATGATACTCTCCATATATGTCCCTCAGGAATATATGGGGCTCAAAAATGGCGACCCGGGTCGAATAGCCGCACAGGTGATCACCGGCATAGGCTTCCTCGGCGCCGGCGCCATAATACAGATGAAGGGGTCGGTCCGCGGGCTCACCACCGCCGCCGGCATCTGGATGGTGGCCACCATTGGGATGACCGTCGGAGTGGGGATGTATACCGTGGCCCTGGTGGCTACAGCCTTCATCCTCTTCATCCTGCTCACACTTGAGCGCATCGAGCATCGCATAGGAGTGGGGGCAGAGACACGCATCATACGCATCCGCGTGGCCGGCATCGTGGACAACATCAATGATTATCGGACATGCCTGATGAGCCAGAAGGTGACGCCGGTCAACACCTTTGTTGACTATGACTACACCGAGCCCTCGACGCGGCTCAATCTGGTGGTGCTCATTCCATCATCGACCGACTATGTGTCGCTCTTTGCCCTGCTCCACAAGCTGCGGCCCGACACCACATCCATAACCCTCTCAAGCCAGACAAACATCTGATGATAATAGCCTCGGCAGCAGCCGGAGCCCTCGACATAGAGGGCCTGATCTTCGACCTCGCGTTTATCCTCATCCTCGGAGGCATCACCACACTGCTCTTCAAGTGGCTCAAACAGCCGGTGGTGCTCGGCTACATCGTGGCCGGCTTCCTGGCCTCCCCCAATTTCACCTATCTCCCCTCGGTGTCGACGATGGAAAACATCGACTTCTGGGCTGAGATAGGTATCGTGGTGCTCCTCTTTGCCCTCGGATTGGAGTTTTCGTTTCGCAAGCTGCTCAATGCCGGCGGGTCGGCCATAGTCACGGCCCTGCTCAACATAGCAGGGATGATAGTCGTGGGCTATCTCATAGGCCACGGCCTCGGCTTCTCCCCCATCAACTCCATCTTCTTAGGCTGCATGATATCGATGGCCTCGACAACCATCATCATCAAAGCGCTGAACGACTTGGGGTTGCAGCACCGGCGATTTGCCCCGCTGGTGTTTGCCGTGCTCATCGTCGAAGACCTCTTTGCCGTAGTGATGATGGTGATACTCTCGTCGATAGCCATCAACAACACCGTAGAGGGGGGGGAGATGCTCAAGTCGATATCCAAGCTCGGATTTTTCCTCATCATGTGGTTTGCCGTCGGGGTGTTTATCCTTCCGTCGGCCCTCAACGCCGCCCGCCGCTATCTGAGCGACGAGACCCTCCTTGTGGTGTCGATGGGGCTCTGCTTCGGCATGGCCGTCTTCTCGGCCTACTGCGGCTTCTCCATGGCCTTAGGGGCTTTTGTGATAGGCTCCATCATAGCCGGGACGAGCTTTGCCGAGCGGATAGAGCATGTGGTGTCGCCGGTCAAAGACCTCTTCGGGGCCGTCTTTTTCATCTCGGTGGGCATGATGGTCAATCCCGCCGTGCTGGTCGATTATTGGGCTCCCATCCTGCTTATCTCGGCCGCCGTCATCATTGGGAGCGCCATCTTTGGCTGCCTGGGCATGCTGCTGACCGGCCAGTCGCTCAAAGTGTCGATCGAAGTGGGCCTCTCGCTCACACAGATAGGCGAATTTTCGTTCATCATAGCCACCCTGGGCATGAGCTTGGGAGTGCTCGATGCCGACCTATACCCCATCATAGTGGCAGTGTCGGTGCTCACCACCTTCACCACCCCCTACTTCATCCGTCTGTCCGGCCCCCTCTCGGCCTTGGTGGAGCGACATCTGCCCAAGCGCTTTCACTTCCTCCTTGACCGCTACACGAGCCAGGCCGCGAGCGAGAGCGAGACAGCCATACTCTGGAAGACAGTCCTCAAGCGCTATCTGTGGCGCATCATGCTCTATTCCGTGATGCTCGCCTCCATAGTGATGATTACTCTTCGGTGGGTCTATCCCTGGATAGACGGCATTATCCCCTCATGGAGCCGGCTGCTGACCACCGCAGTGGCCCTCGCCGCCATGTCGCCCTTCCTCCTGGCCCTCTCCCTGCCCGCATCGAAGCGTACAGAGCGCAAGCGCCTGGTGGCCGCCAACGCTCGCTTTGACGTGCCCCTGATAGTGATGAGCCTCTTCAGGATGATCATAGCGCTGGCCTTCATAGTTTACCTCATGGTGAGCCTCTACTCCGTGGCCGCCGGAGTGGCCCTGGGCATAGCCATCTTTATCCTCATCGTCGTGATGTTCAGCAAGCGAGTGGGGCGGCAGCTCAGGCAGATGGAGGCCAAATTTATCAACAATCTCAACGAGCGCGAGCTGCGCCGCAGCGGCCGCAACAACAATCTTGTGAGCAACATCCATCTGGCCTTCATGCAGGTGAGCTATGCCTGTCCCTTTGTGGGAGAGCGACTTGCCGACAGCCAGCTGCGGAGCAAATATGGGGCCAACATAGCCACCATCCAGCGAGGCTCGACCGTAATCCCCGTCCCCGGCGGCGACACACGCCTTTTCCCCGGCGACATCATCTCCGTGGCCGGCACCGACGAAGAGCTCCAGCGCCTCCTCCCCTTAGTGGAAGCGCCGCTGCCCGACGCTCCGGCAGATGCCCCGCGCCCCGACGACTATAAACTGACGTCCATACAGCTATCCGACACCTCCCCCCTCATAGGCACAACAGTGGCCTCGTCAGGCCTTCGCGACAAGTACAAGGCCCTGCTCGTGAGCATAGCCCGCGGCGACGACTTCATCCAGCCCGAGGCCAACACCCGCCTCGAGCCCCACGACATCCTCTGGCTCGTGGGCTCACCCTCGGCCTTAGCCGCCATCAAGTGACCGACTTCAACCATCCCCTCATCTTTCTATGCAGGAAAAAATAATAATACTCGACTTTGGCTCGCAGACCACCCAGCTCATAGGCCGCCGCATCCGCGAGCTCAACATCTACTGCGAGATTGTCCCCTACAACAAATACCCCTTTGGCGACGAGTCGGTCATAGGCATCATCCTGTCCGGCTCCCCCTTCTCGGTGTATGACGACAAGGCCTTCCGCACCAACCTCCTGGAGCTGCGCCAGACCGGCCTCCCCATCCTCGGCATCTGCTACGGAGCCCAGTTCATAGCCCTCGAAGAGGGGGGCAAGGTGGAGCCGGCGCCCACGCGCGAATATGGGCGCGCCCGCCTCTCATATGTCGACGATGCCAACCCCCTCATGGCCGGCATCACGGCCGGAGAACAAGTGTGGATGAGCCATGGCGACACTATCACCGCCATCCCCTCCTCCTTCCGCATCATCGCCTCCACCGAAGAGGTGGAGATGGCCGCCTATGCTGCCCCCGGGCGAGTGTGGGGCGTGCAGTTCCACCCCGAGGTCTATCACTCAGATTGTGGCATGCAGCTCCTGCGCAACTTTGCCGTGGGCATCTGCGGAGCCAAGCAAGACTGGAGCGCCGCCTCATTCATCGACTCCACCGTGGCCGCCCTGCGCGAGCAGCTGGGCGACGACAAGGTGGTCCTCGGCCTCTCCGGGGGCGTCGACTCCTCAGTGGCCGCCGTGCTCCTCAATCGCGCCATAGGGAGCAACCTGACATGTATCTTCGTTGACCACGGGATGCTCCGCAAAAATGAGTTTGCCAATGTGATGCGCGACTATGAGGGACTGGGGCTCAACGTGATAGGCGTCGACGCCTCAGCCGAGTTTTTCAACAAGCTCGAGGGGGTAACCGACCCCGAGCGCAAGCGCAAGATCATCGGCAAGGGCTTTATCGACGTCTTTGACCGCGAAGCCCACAAGATAAAAGATGTGAAGTGGCTCGCCCAAGGCACCATCTACCCCGACTGCATCGAGAGCCTCTCCATCACCGGCACCGTCATCAAGAGCCACCACAACGTAGGCGGCCTGCCCGAGAAAATGAATCTCCGCCTCTGCGAGCCCCTGCGCCTGCTGTTTAAGGACGAAGTGCGCGCCGTGGGCCGTCAGCTCGGCATGCCCGAACGCCTCATCTCGCGCCACCCCTTCCCCGGCCCCGGCCTGGCAGTACGCATCCTCGGCGACATCACCCCCGAGAAAGTGCGCATCCTCCAAGACGCCGACGACATCTTCATCCAGGGACTGCGCGACGCGGGCCTCTACGACAAAGTGTGGCAGGCCGGAGTGATACTCCTCCCGGTCCAGAGCGTAGGCGTCATGGGCGACGAGCGGACGTATGAGCGCGCCGTGGCCCTCCGCGCCGTCACCTCCACCGACGCCATGACCGCCGACTGGGCTCACCTCCCCTACGACTTCCTTGCCGACGTCTCAAACAAGATCATCCGCGGAGTGCGCGGCGTCAACCGCGTCACCTACGACATCTCCTCCAAGCCACCGGCAACCATCGAGTGGGAATAAATAATAGCCTGTAAGTCAGTATATTATAATAGCCTTGACTATCCAAAAGTCAGGGCTATTTTATTGTATATCAACATAATTAACTCATATTTAACAAATTAGAACAAATGAATTAACAAATGTTAAATGACTCCAGTTTTTGACACCAGTAATCAACATGTCTCTCATGGTCTTACAAGAAGAGGATTGATTTTTTACGATTAACACAAATTAACAGATATGATTTATTTTGTGACTATTCA